>PSPT01000011.1:0-18233 GCA_004195635.1 Methanobacteriota archaeon | reverse complement strand
CGCCCTCGTTTTTTTGGCCATCCGACTCGGTCTCGCCATACCCCCCCTCCCGAATCCAATGCCGCAACACCTTCTCCTGATTTACTGAAAGGTATGCAAGGGTTCACCACATGGATTAAGGGAAAACGAGATTGCCCAATCACTCTTTTTATCATTGGTGAACAGTTATTAGATGATTTTTTCTGCAATTGGGTAGTAGAATTATTAGATATCTCAAAAAATATTACAGTAGGGTGTCATGGTTGGGATCACAGATCTTGGTCTGCTTGGCCAAAAGACAGAGATAGTTTTACAACTAATGTTATTAGAGCAAAGAAACTCATTATGTCGGTAGTGGGGGATGCTTGGAGGCCGTGGTTTAGAGCACCTGCGGGTTATATTGCCCCATGGATGGCAGTTGTGTTAAAAGAGCAAGGATTTGTTCTTGATACTTCCATTAATCCCAGTTTTTTGGTAAGAAATAAGTTTGGGCCACAAAAAAATTGGAAATTAGTTGAAAATGCGATGTGTGAAAATGATATTATTGAGCGCCCGTGGCTAAATAGTTGGTTGGGCCCTGCTTGTGGGCCTGCCCTTCACATACCGGGTCTTGCCGGAGTTTCTCGGCGCTTATGGCTAAAAAAATCTTCACTCTCTCATGCAACAGAAAAACAACTATTGGCCCAAAAGACCAATGTAATAACTCTTTATTGGCACCTTACAGACCACGCGAGAAATAATGGTAAGTGGACACCTCCGGTTAAATAATAAAAAAACATCTGTTATTCTAAATAACAAACCGCTAAAAAGGGATGGCTTCACGCATATGATACTGCTTATTGCAGATTGGTGATTTTATGGGTGCGGTAAAATATCCTGGGCTTCCAACAACATCTGATGGTTCAGACCATATTGTCCATATTGAAATAAATATTACTGAAGGTTCATGCGCATACCCGATTACTTCGTCTACATCCATGGCGGTAGGATATGGTGCTGCTGTAGCGAATGGGAAAGAGAATTTATGGGGTACAAAATTAATTTTTATTCAACCAGAATCCGAGCACTCAAGTGCATCAGCCGCAGAAGGATATGCTCTAGCAGGAGGCCGAGTAACAAATTTCACCTCCGGCCAAGGACTTATTCTAATGAAAGAAGTTCTCTATGTAATAAGTGGCAAGCGCCTTCCCGTAGTATTCCATATTGGTTCAAGAGCATTGACTAGCCAATCATTGAATGTTCACGCAGGACATGATGATATTATGGGGGCTGCTGATTGTGGATGGGGCATCGTATTTGCCCGAAATGCGCAAGAAGCAGGTGACCTTGCATTGATTTCACGACGCGCCGCCGAAGCAAGCAGCACCCCTTTCTTTAATGTCCAAGATGGATTCTTAACAACTCATACCATTGAGAATGTATTATTTTGTGAACCAGAATTAATGAAGGAATTCGTCGGCAATCCTGCAGATCATTTACGTAATTTAATGGACCCTTACAACCCCGTTATGTCTGGTGTTGTGCAAAATCAAGATTCATACATGAAGGGAAAAATTGCTCAACGCCACTTTACTAGTTTAGTAAAGCCTGCTCTGAAAGAGGCAATGGAGTCTTTTACTGAATTGACAGGACGAAAATATGACTTTATTGATTCCTATAAAATGGAAGATGCAGAGTATGCTATTATTGGTATTGGCTCAATGATTGAAACTGCGACAACTGTAGTTGATCATTTGCGAAGTTTAGGGCGTAAAGTAGGTTGTGTTCATGTTACATGTTTCCGCCCTTTCCCGAGTGCTGAATTAGCAGCGGCAGTTTCGGCTTGCAAAGCAGTTGCTGTCCTTGAAAGATTAGATGACCCTCTATCGCAGTCAAACCCCCTAACAGTTGAATTCAAGGCTTCAATTGCCGATGCAATGCAAGGGAGTGTCGGATTTCCCTCATTAACCTCCATGCCAAAGATTCATTCTGGTTCATACGGTTTGGGTAGTAGAGATGTAACAAGTGGCGATATTATTGCGGTATATGATATGCTTGAATCTGCTGAGAATCCACGATATTTCTCGCTTGGAATAGACCATCCTACCGCTCTCGCATCAATTGCTGGTTTTGATGGACGTCCAAAGGGCTCGTTTAGTATGCGCGGGCATAGCGTTGGTGGTTTTGGAAGTGTCACAACAAACAAAATAATTGCCACCGTTTCAGAGGACTTATTTGGAAAAACTGTGCAAGCCTATCCAAAGTATGGTTCTGAAAAGAAGGGGTTACCTACCAATTTTTATTTGACAATTGCTGATGAAAGAATAATGATTCACCATGAATTAGATATTTTGGATTTCATCGCAGTCCAAGATGTAAATGCCTTTCTTACTGGAAACCCTCTACAGGGATTATGCGATAACGGCACTATTTTTATTCAATCAAATAAAGCAAGTGATGAAGAATTTTGGAATTGTTTACCAGCAGAATCTTGCCGAGAAATGATTGAACGGGGAATAAAGGTCTTATGGCTCGATACTGCAAAGATTGCTCGTGAAGTAAGTAGCCGCCCAGATTTGGTAGTAAGAATGCAAGGCATTGTACTTCTTGGGATATTCCTTCGAAGCACACCATTTGCAGCCAATACTTCCGAAGATGAATTATATCCGGCAATTGAGAAAAGCCTACGCAAATATTTCGGCAAGAAAGGAGAGCAGGTTGTCCAAGATAATCTCACTTGTGTAAAGCGTGGTTTTTCCGAAGTACGACAAATTGATTCAAACACAATGACAATAATGGAGGTGGAGTGATGACTATTAGTGACCCAAAGCCAAATCGTAATCTAAATGCTCATGATGAATCCTTTTTCAACCTCGATGAATTTGAATCAAGAATTGTTGGGTCTTACAACGAGGGGCACGCTCCATCATCTCTCCCAGCAGATGAAGTTCACGCCCGTTCAATTATTGGTCCTGCATCGGCAAAGATGCGAGATTTTTCCTATATCAGTACTGAAATTCCTGAATTTATCCCCGATAATTGTGTAGGTTGTATGGAATGTGTAACAATGTGCCCTGACACGGCAATCTTAGGAAAAGTTGTGTCAGAGGAAACTTTGCAAGGAGGGCTATCTGAACTTGAATCAAGCAAGATTGAACATATGGATAGCCAATGGCCAAAGGTACGCAAGTATTGGGACAATCGAGAAAAGAAGGGGGAAGACCCTGGACGGTTTGGAATATTCATAGATCCCTCAAAGTGCAAAGGTTGTGCAGAATGTGTTGATGTATGTGGTTCAAAGGATGCATTAAAAATGGTGCCAAAGGAAAAGCTTGGTGAGGATGAACACCGTCAATTATGGGATTTTTATCTTTCAATGGGCGATACTGACCCAAAATTTGTTAATGATAAATTAGCACTTGACATGATGCTCTTAGAAAAAAGCCTGTTGTATGTAGGAGGTGCAGGATCTTGTGCTGGTTGTGGTGAAGCAACTGCATTGCGAATGATGGCCAGCGTATTGGGTTATGACCACGGTGCAGAAAATGTAGCAATCGTCAATTCAACCGGATGCTCAACAGTTTATGGCAGTACATATCCATACAACCCTTGGAATTTACCTTGGACAAATTCATTGTTTGAAAATGGTCCAACAGATGCGATGGGAGTTAGAATTCGTTGGGACCAAATCGGCTGGCAAGAAAAGAAATTGTGGGTGATTGGTGGTGATGGTGCAATGTATGATATTGGTTTTGGAGCATTGTCGCGTATGCTTTCTAGTGGCATGAATATTAAGGTATTAGTATTAGATACTCAGGCTTATTCAAACACAGGAGGTCAAACTTCTACTGCATCTTATATGGGCCAAGATGCTAAGTTTTTCAATCATGGTTCGGCTGTTTCAGGAAAACAGGAATTTAGGAAAGAACTAGGCGCCATTGCTGCTATGCATCCAAATGTATATGTTGCTCAAACAGTAACCAGTTTGCCTAATCATTTCTATCGAGCAATCCGTGAAGCAAATGCTCATCCCGGTCCGGCAGTGGTATCGGTATATACGACCTGTCAGCCTGAGCATGGGGTCGCAGATAATGCGGCATATGCACAAGCCAAATTAGCACTAAAAACTCGGGCTTGGCCAATTTTCATTCATGATCCAAACAAAGGCCCTCGTTATCAAGACCGTTGGGATCTTCGTGGTAATCCAAGCATGAAACGAGATTGGCACCGAGTTAAGGATGAAAATGGTGAATGGGAAGATGTGAAGTTCCGTGATTTTGCTGTGACAGAGGGGCGCTTTAGAAAACAATTTGACAAAGAAGGAACTCCGTCTGAAATATTATTGCGTTCAGAAGAAGATCGCCTTTCCTTTTGGAATCGTCTTCAGGACATGGCTGGAATTGACAGAGTTATTGTTGAAGATTAAATTGCTATTATTAATGGAGCGGCCCCAAATCAACTTTTTAGTGGCCAATAATTCCAAATAAATCCATTATTATCAGTATTGTAGTCATAATCATGGCTCCAATTATTACCTGTATTAATGCCAACTTTCCAGTCTCAGAATTATGTACGTCAGGCAACACATCTACTGTTGCAACATAGAGGAAAGTACCACCACTAAATAGAATTACAAGACCCAAGTATTGCTCATCAACCCCTCCAAGAAGGAAAAAGGCGGCAATTATAGTCAATGGTGCTGCTAAACTGAATAGCAATACATCTTTTATTGTCTTATTTCGATCACTCCGTTCATGCATACTGAATACTCCTACACTGAATGCAGCAGGTAATTTATGTATGATTACGCCGAGGAAGATGGACAAAGTCAGAACTATGGATCTAGATGCTAATGCCGCACCAATTGCCATTCCATCGGTTAATGCATGTATGCACAAACCAAAGATAATTGAGGATGGATTGTTAGGGTGATGGACATGGTCATGGCCATGTGAGTGTCCATGGTCATGGTGTTCTTCGTGAAGGTCGTGGCCAAATCCAAAGGCCTCTAAGATTAACATGAATAAGAAACCGAGTAAGATTGACCCCCCCATCATAAGTGGAGTGAAACCTTCAGATGATGTTGCATTTCCTGCACTATCTACGCCACCACTATGTGCGCCGGAAGCGATTTCAAATCCTTCTGGAATTGCCACGAGAAGCGCAGATGCCAATAATACTCCAGCTGCCAATCCAGTCATCCATTTGAGGACATTTTCCTGTTCACTTATTTTCTTCCATAATGGAATAATTCCAACAATTAATGCGGTGAAAAAAGTGATGGCGGCCAGCAAGAATGCCCTGCTAAGAGAGTAATCCATCAAACTCCCCCTGTGGTTCTCCAATAAACAATTTGCCCAAACAAGTTTATAAAAAATATGTTTAGAATAATTAGTCGTCCGAATTGAATTGCCATATCTCCCATCCTCCACCGCCATTTAGGAAGTCTGCTTCACCTTCAGCCGCCTTTGTCCATTCTCCTTCAGGTTCTTCCCACACTATATCTGGCGAAAATACAATCCATTTAACTTGTGAAAGATTACCTCTATTACTGATTTGCTCTTGTGAATTTAACTCTTCTAACCATCCAGATTCAGGTGCCCTCCAATGCCCCGTGATATCTTTTGAATCATCGGGATTTACTTCTGTGTGGAAAGTGTAAAGCCAGTGCATTCCAAGTGTACTCTCATGAATAAAGAGAAAGTCTTCTCCTTCTTGCATATTATCAGCAAGGTACTCTCCTGCCTCATCGGTCCACATGGTTTGACCATGTACTGCTGTGACAAAAGAAATTGGCAATATCAATAATAATGCAATAGTCAGACTCTTTGCCTTATTACCCGGTTTATCAAAAGTTTTCATTTCGGGATACAGTCTATTCATTTGATGCATCAAGAGAAAAATTGGCCCGATAAGCATTGAAATATAGCGGCCATTATTACCCATTGTCCACATTACATTTGGCCAAGGTGCATTCCAAATACTTGCTTCAAATGTCCAAAGTGCAGCAACATAGATGGATATTGCAACAGAAAAAATACTAATGAATGCCGCAGTAGTTGCAATCGAATAATCTCTTGTTATTTTCAGATTTTTGATAAGTGAAGGCAGGAAAGGCCACATTACCATTCCGAAAATCCCATAGATAGCAATTACATCAATAATTGAAATGAGTAAGGCAAAAGCATACCGACCCGGTTGCTCAGAAACGATAGAGAGTGTACCGCCATTCCCGGTAATCCCAATTCCAAGAAGTAGTATTGCAATTGCTGAACCTGTTATTCCTGCAACTGCCAAGGGATTTCTGATTAAGTCATAGTGGGGTCCTTGAATATTAGCAATTCTTGACCTGAAATGAGCAATCAGGCCCAGCGGGATGCCCAAAAAAATGGCTTGCTCACCACTAATCATCCCTTTCAATAGTGGAATTTGCATCAATAATAATCCCCCAAAAATTGCTATTGGCAATTTAACCTTCGGGTCTAAATTGGAGTTATCTTTATCGCGGTGAGTAATACAAAGTGAGAGAGAAGCAATGAATGCAAATAAAGCAATAATTGGTTCCTGATAGGCTCTGCCGGTGGCGAAAATCAAGGTTGGATATATGGAAACAATTGCAGCATACCTAACTCCTAACATCTTCCAAGTTGCTCCGATAAGCAATAATGCAGTAGATAGAGTAATGATTGAAATCGTTGAAGCGGAATGAGCAGAAAAATAATCTGGTGATAAGGAACCGGGGTTTGCGGGGTCGCTTGCCATGGAATCTATTGGACGAGTACTACCCCAAGGAAGATCCCCTGTTGATTGGTCTGAAGCCAGCCTTACATGGGTGTCAAGCCCTAAATCGCTAGTAAAAAGAACAACAATATTGAGGAATATTCCCAAAATTAGTAGCCTTTTCCAGAAGAGGTCATCCTCAACATTAAACCACTCCATCAAATAGCCTCTGTGCCTTTCCTTATTTCAACCTGAATAATAAAATAGTCAGAAATACATGCATTAGAAATCAAAAAGACTAGATTGGCCGGTATTTCTGACATTGCCGGCCTTGTCAAGGCGCTTAAAATTCCGCTCAATCCTTGCATTGCTCATATCTCTATTTTCAAGCCATGCGCGAAGATTGTCCATGTTAATCGGCTTCAGTTGCAAATCAAAAACATCATTTGTCGGGTGATTTAGGAAAATCTGTCTAATTTCATCCAAACGCTCAGGGATTTCTTTGTCCTTCGCCGCACATATCGCTTCAATGGTCATGTGTTCTTTGATTAATTTTAGACCAGTTTTGGGACCAATCCCTCTAATACCGGGGTGGAAATCAGTTCCAATCATTATTGCTAAGTCAACCAATTGTTCTTTGCTAAGTTCATGTTCAGCCAATAAGTCTGCAAGGACAATTTTTTCGGCACGAATTACTTTACCCATGCGCTTGCTACCTGCACTCATTAGGTTGCGAATCATTATTGGAGACCCATATAGCAAAGCATCCCAATCTTGAGTTGCAATTCCATCTAATTCTCCTCTATTGGTCATTACCGCACCTTGCGCTTCACCTTCGGCAGCAGCTCTAATTACAGGTACGCCGAGCAACTCTAACATTTCCATAGATTCTTCAACCATTTGTGGAGTAAAACCAACACTCCGCTGACCCCACTTTTGCGCCTCGACATAGTCTCCTTCCTCCAATGCTTCTTTCCATTTTAGTTGGGCAACTTCTTTTTTTGCTCGGCGTTCGGCTACCACATCTGCCTTTAATTCAGGGTGCTTGCCATCAAAAATCCAAACAGGTGTAATTCCTTTTTCAAGAAACGTAGTAGTTCTTTCCAAAAATCCCATTAGGTGAGCAACAACTCTCCCCTTTGAATCCCTTAAGGGGCCGCCATCTCCTGTATCACCACGTTGTCTAATCGTAGTTAAGAACTGAAAGGCAACAAGAAAGGCATCAATGCCAATTTTTTGGCCCGCTAATTCACTTAATTCAATGTGCTCTGGTGTTGCCAAATCACGTAAATTACAACCCATTTAGTACAACTCACAGGTCATCAAAATCAAAATCATCATCAAGGTCTTCTTCATCTTCATCAAAGACCTCATCTTCTTCATCTTCTTCAAATTCGTCGTCGTCCCAATCTTCATCTTCTGCATAGGTTTCTAACATTAAATCTTGACGAACCTGCCAATATCTCCAACCGCCATAACCAAAACAAAGTAGGGCTAATGGCATCCCAGTCATCATCGGAATTTGGCCCCAACTAGGTTCAATATTTGTTACAGTAATTGCACTTGCTGGGATGATGTATCTTGGAGTTCCATCCCCTAGTATCGTTGACATAACGCCATCGGCCAATTGCCCATCATCTGTCAACGCAGCCCATGAAGGGACGACTTCTGCACATGAGGCACATTGTTTTACAAAAGTAATATTGATTATCAAACCCTGACCTTTTGTCAAGTCATAGTCCTTTGAAACGGCAATTAATGAAAGATATACTTGTAATCTTTCAACTCCTTTTTGAGTCGCTTCAACACTAGAGATATCTTCTCCATATTTTTCAAAACCAAGCCCAATTACTTCTGCCGAACGCGGAGTAGATTGTCCATCAATGCCGATTGAAGCATCAGTAGTAATGACGTGAAATTGGTTATATTCAATAAATAATTTCATTTCAGAACCTGCGGTTAGCCCGGAAAGGAATTCTCCAGTAATTGCATCGAGTTTCACAACATCGCTGGGCGCTGAAAATTCAGCGGCACCGGGAGAACCAATGTCAATTTCACCTGGTTGGTCCATAATTCCAAGAACAGGAGAAATACCTAATGAAATTAATAATGAAACACTCAACAATGCAATACCGACTGGCTTCAGTGGGATTGAGGGGATGAACATTCCCATTGGAATGATAGCAACTAGAGAAATAATTCCCCAAACAATAGGCGATGTCAAAGTAGTTTGTGCAACAGACTTTCGGGTAAATTGGTTAATTTTATTGGCATATGGGCTCACATAATCTAGAGTGCCATTTGGGTCTGTTGGAATAATTACTTCTTCAGGTTCAAGTACTTCAACAAACATTTCTGAATTATCCCTGCCTAAATCCAACGTATATCCGTCTCCAGTAGCGCTTGGCTTGGCAAATTCAAGTCGAAGTGAGATCACTTCGCCAGGTTCAAGTTTATCCAAACTTGAGAAAAATTCAAATTCGTATTTGCCGTTTTCTTCATTAGGGGTTGCAATTGTTTCAGAATCGTATTCAATATTTCCAACTAATAATGTCGCTCGTAGGTTTTTGTTGGTACATGAAGCATCATTGAGGCAAAAAATATTTAGAGTAATATTTGCATATATTGGCAAATCAGGATTGATTAACTGTATTTCTGCATGCGGTGCACTTCCGCCGAAGGTAAATGCTCGGTTTCCCCCTCCATTATTTGGCTGCCCAAATCCATTTGATTCAGAAAAAGAACTATCCGAGTCAGCATCTGATTGGTCGGCATGATTCCAAGCATCCCAGGTGTCTGGCGTACCACTGCCGCCACCATCATCACCATACAGGTAGAGAGTCTTATGCTCAAAATCCAAAGGGATGCCCCTTGGCTCCTGTTCTGCTAAGGATCCATTTGTGGCAGCAGTCACTGCCCCCACGACCATTAATAGAACAATCAGCCCTGAAAAAACGAGTTTCCTCGCTGGCAAATGTAAGGTTGACATAGTCCTCATTAAACTCCCGACCGAGTGGTCTGTATTGAGCCTTATTCTATTTTGCGACCCTTTAGAGCCACCAATAACCATAGCAATAATCCCGCGAAATAACCATGACTCATTGCCTTCTCGCGGAGTTTGGGGGGGGAATATGCACTCGGTAATTATCGGCAGCGGCTGGCACATTCCTTTGTTCTGCACAGAAGTTTCCACATTACTACGAATTAATGTGGATAATTTCCAGGGAGCAAGCACACGTTTTTTGCAATTGCAAACACCAGCCAATCTACTCGAATCCCTCTCCTCTGCAGCGACGGTAGATGATATCTATTCACCGGGTACATTCAATTATTTTTCTGGAGAGAATCCTGTTGATGAAATTAGAGTAACCTTTGAGAATTGGCTCGCAGAAGCGCACATTGAAAATCTCGGCCAAAGTATAGCGGTTAGGGCAATACGAATTGGAGGTAAAAGGAAAGGTTGGTCTTCTGCGAACTTAGCAGGAGTGCTCGGGGGTGTATTGTCAAAGAAATCATGGATAATAGATTTGGATAATCCAGAGGTAGAAATCGGCTTAGCAATCAACACAAATAATAGTCAAATAGCATGGGGTGTCAAGCAATTATCTCAAGCCCCAAGGCAGGGTTGGTCAAAAAGAACTCCCACTCAAAGGCCATTTTTTAAACCGGTAAGCATGGACCCAAGGCATGCAATTCTCATGGCAAATTTAGTTAAAGGCGAAGGGGAAATCATTGACCCAATGACCGGAACAGGAGGTTTTCTTGTCGAGGCCTCTTTCTCTGGTATTTCGGCAGTCGGTATCGATGTGGCTGAGGAAATGGTGGCGGGGGCAAAATTGAACATTCAGTGGGCCAAGGAGAACGGTGCAACCGGAAAAGTCGAGGTAATTCAAGGAGATTCGACAAAACTTTCTTCCTTCCTTCCGCAAAATAATTTCACAGGCGTGGTGTTTGACCCGCCATATGGTCGTAATTCCCAAGGAACAGAGTCCTTATCGATTCTTTTTGCTAAAATATTATCTGCTTCAAGAGAGGTAGTGGATGTTGATTCTAAACTCGCTTGTCTTTTGCCTTGTACTCCCTCAGACCCTAACCAAGTCCATGGGAGAACTTGGGATGAAGTTGAAGTTGATTTCATTTCAACAGGCTGGGAGGTTTTGGGCAAATGGGTGCTCCCAGTACATGCAAGTCTAGGTCGATTATTGGTATTGGCCAAGACTAAAGATTTAGAATAATCTTAGGTGCCCTTGCGCATTCTTGCTTCCGCTTGAACATTTGAATCCAGTGCCAATAATGCTTGGCGGTTATTTTCACTTGGCATTGGGAACTCTTTGACATAGGGGCAATAGTCATCCTTCCAAACATTATCTTCCATGTCTAGAATAAATGGGTATAATCTGCACCCTTGGGGTCTGTTTGCATGAATAGTACAAGTTCCTTCTGCATCTAATTCTTTACTGTTTGTTTGTAAAAAAACACAAGATTTATTTTTCTCATCATTTGCTAACTCAAGAATTCCAGCAGTTTGTGAAAGATCCTTGGTAAAATCCCCAACATCTTTGTGGGTTATTTGCGAGATGATTTCAGATTCTCTAATGGTGATTGGCATGTTGGTTTGCCGGCAACATTTACTACAATTATGACGCAGGCATGGCGAATCTAACACCTTCATCAATTGCGCCGACCTCTTCCGTTGGTTTCAAAGGTAGGGAGCATCTCGCATGGTTGGGGAGATTAGGGTAGCTTGGAGGTTCGAATCCTGCATCTCCCACTGAATCCTTACCCAACCGGAAGATGCAGATAATAATTCGGCGTTTTCAGCGTTGAATCAATATGATTCTCCTTTTTCTCACAGTTGATTATTGAAAGAATTGCAACATTATTCTCTATTTCCTTTCATGCGGAAGCACTTGTGCTCCGCGCACTACTAACTGGTCAGCAAACCATTTAAAAGAAGAAGGTGCTTGTAATTGTGGTTCTCCATCGGATTGAGTAATGTACGGTAAAGCACCAGGTACATCCATTGGCTCTCCTGAACTAGACAAAGGTCTAATCTCCAATTCGGAAATAAATTGCTGAGTAATGCCCATTTTACCAATATGCTTTCCCTTTTTTAACGGCCCCATCAAGTTCAGCATCTGAAACTTGGACAATTTTCTCGCTTTAATGAAACAAGCAGGAGTTCGTTCAATATGCATCCCTGGGCAGACTTTGAAGCCACCACCATAGGTTTCTACAGTTGTAAGTGCATAGATGTCGCAAGGGCCAGTAACTGGTTCGCCCCCATCAATTTTCACCCACATGTCCTGCTTTTTCGACCCTAATATCGCCCTTAATCCGAGATAGGTATATTTCATTGGGCCACGAATCCATTTGCCTTGGTACAACTTCCGCCGACTTACTTGGGCAGTAACCCCCCCATCGGATTCCAAGAATACCCAGCGAACAACTCTGCGAGAATCCTCTGCCTCTCCATCCCAAATCTGCGGGCTGGGTGACGGGTAGCCATCTCTAGCAGGCATTGGAAATGCTTCAAGCCGGATTGCAGGAGAGGATCTATCTTTTCCATTTATCAGTATGTCAATGGAGGTGGCAATATTTTTCATTGGATAGCCATGCCCGCGGGCATAGTCATTACCGGTCCCATGGGGAATTATCCCCATCTTGAGATTTCCACCGCGCAGGCCACTTGCAACTTCATGAACAGTGCCGTCTCCGCCAACTGCCACTATAAGAGGGCGCTCATTTTCAGCAGTATTGGCATATTTCTCTCGCAGTTCAAAGGCAATTTTTGCAGCATGATTAACATATTCTGTTAATGAATAATCTAATTCTATTCCGGCTGCTCGCATTTGCTCAGCAATTTTTGGCCAACGTTTGCCAACAACTCCATCGCGGCCAGCAGGATTTACAATTGCATATACGGCGGTCATGAACTGCAATAGAGGAGCGGGCTATTCAAGACATCGGCCTATCTCGGAGTAGTTGGTGCAGGCATGGTTGGTGAGTTTTCACAGACTGAAGTTGGCTTCATGAAGCGCGCCCTTGAACTGGCTGAAAGAGGCAGAGGGCAGGTAAAGCCAAATCCATTGGTTGGATGTGTGTTGGTTAAAGATGGCGCGATTATTGCTGAAGGTTGGCATGACCATTTAGGTGGCCTACACGCTGAACAAATGGCTATTGCAGACGCTGAAAAAAACGGCCACTCCCTCAATGGTGCAATAGCGTATGTCACACTTGAACCATGTAACCATTATGGGAGGACTCCGCCATGCACAGAGGCATTATTGTGGGCAGGAATTGGAGAAGTTGTGGTATCCCACCAAGACCCAAACCCTACGGTGCGAGGTGAAGGGATTTCCTGTTTGGAAGGTGCTGGTGTTATTGTCCGGCAAGGGTTATTGCAAGACAAATCTCGTATCCAAATGCAATCATTTCTCAACTGGTGTGATTCCCGCATTCCCCTCGTCACCCTAAAGGTGGCAATTGACAAGAATGGTGCAGTAGATGATAGGGCAGAGGATTCATTTAGATTTACAAGTCAAGAAAGTTTGGATGCAGTTCATCGCCTTAGAAAGGATGTTGATGCAATTATTGTAGGGGTCGGGACTGTATTGCGTGATAATCCATCATTAACTGTTAGACGAATTGAATTAGGTGAGGGGAAACAACCCCTTCGAGTGGTTCTTGATAGAGAATTAAAAACTCCAATTGACTCAATAATCGTTAATGATGATCACGATACATTGATTTTTCATGTTGAAGGAAGGGAAGAAAAAATCGCCGCCCTGAATAGCAGGAATAATGTTGAAGTACATAAATTACAATCCGCACGCAATCATTCGGGAGTTGACCTTCATTTACTTCTTTCATTGTTGGGTGATAGAGGATATCAAGAGGTTCTTCTTGAGGGTGGGCCTGAAACTGCGCGGAGATTTTTGGCTGCTGAGACCGTTGACAGAGTTGTGTTGATTAAGGCAGATGTTGATTTTTCTCAGCCTTTCCCTCTGTCCTTGGGCGATGAAGATTTTTCTGCTGCTGGTTTACAGAGATTGAGTGATGTCCATTGGGGTGTTGATACTGTTTCTCGTTGGTCTAAGGCGGGCCTTGGTTGGCCAGTTGATGGCTGGCCGTGATTTTCATATTCACTAGGCGCTCTCTGTTCCTACTTATTATAGAGGCTCGCACCCAAAAATAATCTGCAAATGATTTGCCTTTTCGATACCCCGGAACGCATGAACATTAGAAAGCGATTATTCACAAATGCATCCTCGCCTTCACCCAACGAAATAATAATGACCGTGTTTGCCAAAGCGATTATTGATAATCTTCTTTGTCGATATGAAAAATAATCAATTCCTTAACATCACCTTTGTATTTGAGTAAATCTTCCCTTAGTTGTGAAACTGAAGCATCACCGTTAACGATTGTTGCAACTACTGGGCCTTTTGCTAAGTTCAGCATTTTGGTTGTTAGATTTGGTGTCGACACTTTTCCAGACCACCTCAACTTCGAAATTAGAGGGCTTTTCCACATCGGTTGTAGATTGACTGCTTTATCCTGTAGCCAACAACATTTTGACAAGCAATCGGTCATCAATTTTCCTCTTGTAATCAAACTTACATCCTTCAGCAATAACCAATCTAAGTGATCGGTTATGTTGCCATTTACCAAAGTTACTTCCATTCCCAAATTTAGTGTTCTTTTAATTCTATTAATTGGCCTAAGTTGACTAGGATTATCGATTAGTGATTGCACCCACTTCGAATATTCCTTAATTTTCCAAGAACTAACTGGTGGGTATGGTAAATATGGTTTACCCATTTCAGGGAAATCAAGATAATTCATGTATTCCTCCATCCAACTATCTCTATCTGGATGGCCTGGCCACCTTGCTGGTAATTTGTACTTTATTTTCTTTAATTCCTCTGGCTTTAATCTTCTTTCCATAATCAGCGAAGCAAGAAAATCATTCATTCCCGTTTGTTTGATAGTATTTTTCACCCTGAAAATATCAGCTTCTATCTCTCTTGTATGAGGTAAATCCACATATGGAATTGGCCATTCTCCCCTCCCTATATGCTCAATACTTACATCGTTAGATGAACTTTGCATCAAATTGGAATAAGCAAACCATGATGGGGCGATGTCAGCATGTTTTCTGTCGAGAATAATTAATCCTCCATCTCTAACATTCCTTGCTAGATTTGGCAAAATATCATTGATTGATGCTTGGGGATTTCCAGACGAGAATGGCTCTAACCAATCCAAGTAGAGAATATCTACTTGTGGTAACTCAAGAATCCCCTCGGTCGCATCTTTTTGTCTTTGAATCAACATATTCTGATATCCCAACTCGGAGTTTCTATACGCTCTTCCACCAATTAGGGGATTTGCAATTCTAGTGAAATACTCATGTCTCAAACCATCTTCGATAAATGGTAAGTCGTCTGGATATCTAGGGCCATATTCATCACAAAATAGTACAAATGGTTCCTCATTTTCAGCCATTATGGACCATGAATTAATGTAATTCAAATCAGCAGCAGGGTGATACACAATCAATGGTCTTCCTGCCACCTTCGGCATAGGTACTTGAAAAAATAATTCGCCGTTTTTCCACATCATTTGACCACCCCCCTCATAGACACCTCGGATGCCCCCTTGGAACTACTCTGAAGATTCTCTTGGTCTGCCTTGCTAATCTAGGATATTGTTTAGCATGACTTACCCCAGATGCACCCTTTTTTGCAGTATCGTAGATTTGATCTTCATGCAAAGTTAGGATATGGGCAGTACACAATTTACCATTACCATCAGGGTCTGCAGGTGGGTCTATTGAATAGAAACTAAGCAGAAATAAATCATTGTAATCTAACAATTCGTCTATGTAATAATCCAGCCTCCTCAAATCTTGATTACAGTATGCAAGTTGTAGCCCATATGGCTCTAATGCTTTTGACCAAGTATGCGGTGACTGGGAATTAATTATCGGCATAAAGTCATCTGGTCCAACATTCGCACCTGTTGCATTTGCAATCATAGCAAGGGTTGTCGGCACACAAGTTGGCCCTGATTGTGCAATATGATTTAGTTGCAAATCAGTAAAAAATGGGCCTGCAGGCTCATCGATTCCATCAGTATCCCAAAGTGGTGCACTTGAATTGGGTTTCCAATTCAAACTCATTCCCACCCCTCCCAAAAATCATCAGGCCAATCTATTTCGTCATCCATGTCGACTCCCTTGTTTTTCATTTCCGTTTCCATCCAGTCTTTCAGTCCAAGTTTTTCAATCTCATTTTCAAAATTAAAATTTTCTGAAAATGTTTTCATCAACATAGTCATCGCTATCAATAATTCCTCTATACTCTTTTTTTCATTCATATTATCATCTCACAAATACATCCAATCTTCAGGCCTCCCATTTGGCCATTTTTTATCGAATTCATCCAGTGCTTTTCTTCTCTCTAAGGACTGAGAATGAATCATTCTCCAGATTTCTTCATCTTCAATAAGCATCTCAATAAACGCAATTAACGAGATAGGAAAACTATCTTCTGTTGGGTCAGCAAAAGTGTAGTATCCTTCATACTGGCAATCCTTTAATTCAACCATATGAGGGGGAAAATCATGGAATACTAAATCTGCCTCTTCTACTGTCGTTTCAATTTTCCAAGAATCAAATGAGGCTTCTAAGTTTGCAATGTGATTATCCAAATATCCCCTATTTCTAGCTCCATTCCTAATATTTCTCAATGATTGAATATGTGAATCTAAACTATTTGGAGGCAGCCATCTTGAGAACTCCATGCTGACATCAAATCTGAAAGTAGAGCCATGCTTACCCTTTACAGTAAACGTGTTTTCTTCAATTTCAATATTTTCGTTCTCAGACACAAGTTGGGCAACCTTCAACCAATCTTGCTTTAGTGAAGTTTCTTCCTCCTCACTAAGAATTGGCTCCGTCTTCCACGGGGGGGCAATATATCCCGATGGTAGAACAATTAGTTCGCCCATTTCATCAGGCCATTGGTCCCAATGTCCTTTCACATCAGGATTCTTTTGATTCCACGCCTCTATTGCGTGTAATTGGAATTGTAAAGTATCGGTATCTATATCCCAATCGATAAACTGCCAAGCATCAAATTCATCTTCACTATTCATGAAAATGCCCTCCTTCTAACAATTCTATTTGGATGGCAGGTCTTGCATGTGGTGTTAATACAGGGCCAAGAGTAATCATTTGCAATAAAATTTATTTTACCTCTATCTACCATCTTACTCCAAAATCCTCTAGTACAATTCCAGCTATCAACCCAGATACAATGATTTGGAAATGCTCTTCTGATATCAGCAACCATTGCCGAACCAAATCCAGAATTTCTATTTTCTGGATTATATACCATGACATTATGAATCTCTACGTAATCGTTTTTGACAAAAATCCAACATTTTGCTATAGGCATTCTACCGTTATATATCCAGCAATTTTCATGCCTTGGGTTATCCCAAAATCCAGATACATCATTGAATGCTACAATGCTGCCTCTAATTTTGGTCGCTTCTTCTTCGGTTTTCATTCTCATATTATTCATATTTATTTCTCCATTTGCTTTATTTTTTTGCTCATATTATTTCTTCCTTTGTTTGAGTATTCCATCTCCATGGTTGTGAATAGGCGGGAGCACCGGGAATCTAACCCTGGTTGGTAATTCCACAGATTTCCAGAGAAACCACATTTCAATCTCCCGCATGAAATCAAACCAGTGAGGGTGCCCGGATTCGAACCGGAGTCCACGGGTTCGTAACCCATGATGCTATCCACTACACCACACCCCCCTTTGGCTTGATACGCTCTTAGCGAACGCTGAATCATCTCTATAATGAAAGTCCAAACTGGACCAATTCAAACAGTTCCTAACGGAAGGTGTTTCATTATTACAGGAAGTTGGGTTCACGCTCATGGGATCGAACTCGACTGCGATGTCGACCCAACCTAGCGAAATGTGTTATGTGCATGGTATCACCGTTTCTCCTCTGCATACCTCCCAAGAAGTCATCATGTAAAAAGTTTTCGGTAAATTGTAACATTTTTCACACCCCTCGCTTCTCGGTAAGCAAGAAAAGTAAAATAAGACCCCTTTATTAATGTTAGTATTTAGAATGTTGATACTTTTGACCATCTCGGCGAATAACTTAATATAGGAAAAAAGGGAATATATTTTTTTGCAATCGATTTTATGATTTTGAGCAAAAAATAATCTCGGGATCTAAATATTTCTAAGTGATTCGGGAGGGTTTTCCTCTGAAGCGACGGGTGTCGCATAGGAAGCGAACCAACTGACTGACTGCATACCCTCTGTATTTATTGAGTAGATGGTTAGTGGTGAAAGCATGGACCTAACAACATTTGATTTCTTGACCAACCATGAGTCGCTTCAAATGTCGGCAAAAAAATTGTAAGTATGGTTTTACCTTTAATATTCAAATAAATGGCCATATTATTCCACTATTAGCGATAGCCTCTTGAATAAGCACACATTCATTAGGTCATG
>PSPT01000010.1 GCA_004195635.1 Methanobacteriota archaeon | reverse complement strand
CAGTACCGTTGCCTGAGCCGCTTGCATTGTATTGGAAGGTGATGTCAGTCATAGCTTGACCGACTGAGAGATTTGCTCCATCTATGCTTGCAGTAAGATTGTTGCCTGAGCCGCCGGTTTTGAGAACGTCGTTGGTCTCGTCGAGCGTTTGTTCATTGCCAGGCCATGCGTTCAGTGCACCAAGAAAACCTGCTTGGGCCATCAATATCATCAAGAAAGAGAGTATGATGGCTTTCGACATTTGGCCATTACTTCCGTCGCGCAAATTTGTGGAGGCCAAGCATGAGGCATAGATACGCATAACTCGCACAGTTTAGGGGGACCTTAAAGAAGTTCCTAAAAGAGGAAATTACCTATTGGCCACTCAATAGTGGATTGCGAAGGTTTAGTATTGTTGCTCATTTTTTCACAATCCTCAATCCTCGCCGCCGGCTTCAAACATACTGAGAACACTATTGAGTTCACGGAGGTCATCTTCGAGCATAGATCGCTCCCTGTTGGACAAATCTCCACTCTTCAATCTCTCAGCGATTTCTTCGATCTCTTCCTTAGCGGAAGCACGTTCTTTGGCTAACTGCTTGTCCTCTTTTATCATCTGCATACGTGCTATTCGGACGCTTGTTTTCTTACTGTGTGAGTTCACAGAAGATGCGCTTTGGGTGGCGAGTTCAACTGCAGTTGGATATGGAATTTCAATTCCTTCTCGCTTGAAGTTTTCATCGACATTCTTGAGTAACCAATCGCGAGCAACAAATTCATCGGTGTAATCTTCAACCCATCCATACATGCGGAAAACCTTTGAGAAATCTCCCAATTCGATGAGTAGAACGCGAGGTTCTGGTTTGTCGATAATGTATGGGCACTCACGCATGAGAGAAAGTATGGTAAACTTGACGTGGTCAATATCCTCATCGTAACTGACTCCAATGTCTTGAACCAATGAAATACGGCGACCTGCACCATCTCCACCACCACGAGCATGGTTGATGACTGTGGAATTAATCAGGCTGTTGTTAGGGATTACCACTAAGTTTTCTTCGTGGGTGAGAATCTTGGTTGAAAGAATGCCTACAGAAACGACAGATCCGGTCTTTCCTTCTACTTCTATGCGGTCACCGACTTCGAAAGGTTGGTCCAAAGCGAGCATGAAGGAGTTGACAATGTTTCCTAATGTCTGCTGCATGGCCAATCCGATGATGAGGGAGAAGACAGCCAATGAGGCAAGAACTCCTAACAATTCAATTCCTAATTCAGAGAAAGCGAGGTAAAGTCCACCAAACCAAACCGCTGCACGAGACAGGAAAATTATGAGAGAATTACTTCCTGAAACTGTAACGCTAGAAGGTTCAGAAAATCGGTCCATAATAACTGGAATCATCACCTTCAAAGAAACGCTTAGAAGAGATGTCGAGAGCAGAATAAACATAGCCTGGAAGATCGGATCGGTTGATACAACAAGTGAATGGTCTTCGCCAAGTACCCAGATCATGGTTAGCAAAACTCCTGTAATCAAAATGAATAGGTAGATTCTCTTTGTAACAGGTGAGTAGAGTTTGTCATCCCATTGGAAGGAAGTTTTTCTCACAAAATCTAAAAGAACTTTTTGCATCAACAGTCGAACAAAACCCACGGTGAACAAAGTGGCGATGAGCCCGAAGGACCATTGCATCCATGTGTCGAGTCCGTTTAACGTGTCAACTGCATTATCGATTTGCGACATGTTGCCCCCTCTGCCTGTCAACCGTGAAAGGCCATGCATTCATGAAGTGTTGGTAGGTAGGACCTTTTGTAATTTTGAGAAGAAGTCATGAATTATTTATTGTCGGTATCTACTTGGTTTACGAATATATTACCGTCTGGGCTTGATTATTACCTAATGGCAAAGCAGGTGAGTTGCTTGGACCCGTGCTTAAATATCTCTTTGAATGAGTTGAGCAGAATTCATTGAGACGTCAATTTGTAAATGTGCCATTTTGATAATCGAAAAATGCCTGTTGGATTTCTTCTCTAGTATTCATCACGAATGGGCCATGTCGTGCAATTGGCTCATTTAATTCTGGGCCTGCTAATATCAGAAATTCAGAGGACACATTGGATTGAATCACAATTCTCTCACCTTCTGACAAGAGTGCTAATTCACCATCTTTGACGGTCTTGTTTTGGACAATGATTTCCCCTCCAAAGACATAAATCATTGCATTCAATGATTCATCAATTTCCTTTTCAAGAGTAGAATTTACATCCATTTTTGCATGGATATACTCGATTCGGACCTTTGTATCAATGGATGATTGTAATCCTAGGCATTCACCTGCAACCACGCGAACCCAAACTCCATCTTTCTCAGTGGTAGGAGAATTCTCCGCAGGGATTTCTTGGTAACGGGGTTCCATCATCTTGTGCTTTGCAGGAAGGTTAATCCAAATTTGGAAACCATGCATCCGGCCACCATTTTCTTGAAAATCGATGTGAGGTTCTTCTGAATGTATGATGCCTCTACCTGCTGTCATCCATTGAACATCACCGGGACCCAAATCACCTTTGTTTCCAGCACTATCCTCGTGCTGCATCTGCCCTGCAAGCATGTATGTTACAGTTTCAAAACCACGATGTGGATGCCATGGGGCTCCAATTGCTTCACCAGGTCCATAATCTGCTGGCCCCATCTCATCAAGAAGCAAAAAAGGACTCATGAGTCTCCCCATCGCAACGGGTCGGCGAACTTTGAAACCCCCACCCTCAAGAACGGTATGAGTGGGGATGATGTGGTTTACAGTGCGCATAACAAGGTCTCCAACAAGTATACGAATAAGCACTTGTATTTGGGTTAGATAGTATCGGATTTGAGGGCGCCCTACTGAAATACCGATGGCGTATGGATGGTGTTTAGAAAATAAGTTTGAGCATCATGGTTCCCTGCGGGTAAATCCATCCCGTAGTTCAATAATCGTCAGGTGTTTGTGCAATACAAAATCATCATATACCTTTACTCAATAATTAGTGCGTGGCCAAAGCAGTATCGCTGTCCCTGGCCGTTTTGCTCCTCCTTTCTACTTTAGCAGGTTGCCTCAGTAATGAGTATAAACAATTTATCAATTATGACATTGACGAGGCAATACAATATTGGCAGCAATATGATGAGCACCAGTATGAGAAAAGAACCCCTCCAACCTCCCAGTCGGTTGAAATCGCTGACAATTTAGTCAATAATGATGAGATTTTTCTCCTTAGATATTGGGATTCATATGTTTATGATGAAGATAATTTGAATTGGACTGAAGACCCTTATGATGACGAGACATGGGTCTTTTATTTTCACAGTTTACGAATGGTTAGTTTCTTGATGAACGCATATGAATTGACGAACGACACCGTATATATTGAGAAGGCACAATGGTTTATTGAAAGCTGGATGGAACATAATCCAAACCCCTACAATCATTCCGGCACGAGGTTTGCTTGGGGCGATCACAGTACTGCCAATCGAATCATCACACTGACATATTTTTGGGATTATTATCGGGATTCGCCCCTTTTCGATGAGGAATTTGCAAATGAATTTCTTAACATGCTAAATAATCATGGTATTTTCACCGCGCAAGATAAGAATTATTCATGGGGGATAAATCACGGAATCTATCAAGATAGAGCCCTCATGCAATTGGCAGTATTATTCCCAGTTTTCGAGAGCAGTGAAGAATGGTTAGGGATTAGTATTTCGAGGCTTTCCCTTCACTTGAATGAGGATGTCACATTGACTGGAGTCCACAAAGAACACAGTACTTCGTACCATTATTTGGTCATGGGCTTATTTATGTCCATATCAAAATTTGCCAATCACTACGGCATTAGTATTGAGGAGTTGGATTCGACAATATACAAAATGCAGGAATATTTGGTGCTTCTTTCCAAGGCCGATGGAACTACCCCCCTAATTGGAGATTCAACGGCAACTAATTTAATGGGAATTGACGAAAGCCAAATCATCAATGAGCATCTATTGTATTTGATAAGTGATGGAGACCGGGGCGAGAAAATCGAACAAGATAGTGGCGTTTATGAAGATGCAGGGGTGGCTCTTTTCAAGAATGACTGGGATGTTTCTCCTGCAATTTACTTCGCATTGTTTAACCGATTTCATATGGTTACCAAGCATAAACAATGTGACGATTTATCATTTGTATTGACATACCAAGATACAGATTATTTTGTCGATTCGGGGAAGTACAATTACGATGAAAGAGACCCCTATCGAATTCTAATGAGAAGTGTTTTTGCCCATAATACAATTGCAGTCGGTGATGAATCATATGACATCGAAGATTCAAATAACATTGGCACTACTGCCATCGAGCACTATGGCATCACATCAGAATATAGTTATGTAAAGGCTAGCCATACAATGTATGACGGAGTGAAAATCTCCCGAACAGTCATCTTTTTCGATGAAGGAGCAGTATATTTCCACGACCAAATTGAATCCGATGAAAATCATAAATATACACAAATATTCAATATCGGTCAAGATGTAATCATTGATGATAGCAATCAAAATAACGTTATCCTTTCTAGCATGATAGATAATTCAAGTTTGACCTTAACGCAATTGAACACAATCTCTGAATTTGAATCTTACAGCGGTTCAAATGACCCCGTGAGGGGGTGGCAATCTACAACCTTCAACGAAGTTACACCAATTACAACTCTGAATTTTTTGCTTGAGGGAAATAATGTTGCTTTCGAAACAGTAATCAATCTTGGATTGGAAATCGTTGATGTTGATAATTTTCAGGATAGCGGCACTAATGTATATGTTATTACCTTCGATGATAATCGGACTGAAAGAATCGAAATTGGCTAAAAGTGGATTATTCAAATATCCGGAGTAATTGATATTATCTTCTCCTGAGACAATAACAAGTATTTTCTCGTGAGTGCGCTCATAACATTGCCGCAATTGCAGCAATTGCCGCCTCGGCATGTGGAATAATACGAGCCTCTATTTGATTGGGCATTACCCCTGGGCCAATAATGCCTAGTCCGACAGGCTTTTCGTGTACTAATTGCAATTCAATCACGGTCTTGACAACTGCTTGACCCATCACTAAACCGTGTTGCGTTTCGCCCATTTCAATAATTCCAAGACAAGCAGCACCAACGATTTCTTCTCTGCTCAGTAAGCGATCAAGAGCCAAGGGGACTTCCATCGCCCCCGGAACCCAAACTACTTCGTCAATTTCTAATGCTAATTTTGCAGCGGTTTGCTTTGCGGCTGAAAGCATTTTTTCAACCTCAGTCTTATGAAAAGACCCACACACTATTGCAATTTTTGGATTTGTTGAAGTCATATAATCACCTAAGCATTGTTTTTCATGTAAGAAATAACCGTGTCAACCACGGCCTGAGTTTGAGAATCAATTTCAACATTTACGAGCGCATCAAGGCCGCGATGTCCAAAGCAAGTTACCGAAAGAGTCTCGGGGATTAGCCAAACTGTGAACGTACCCCTTTTTGCATCGGTATCAACAATCGTCAATGAACAACCGTCAAGCCCAATGAAGCCTTTAGGTAAAATATATTTCATTAGTTCAATATTTACTAACAATGTAAGAATATGGTTTCCGTCAGGCTCCTCCACAGCAATAATTTTTGCAATATCACTAACATGGCCCGACATCAAATGACCTCCTATTTCAGAACCGATTTTTGCAGCCCTCTCAATATTTACCTTATCACCTGCTTGGCGGATTCCAAGTGAAGTTATTGCCATAGTCTCACCAACTAAATCAAAGTGAACTATTCTACCCTCTATTTCTGTTGCGGTTAAACAGGTTCCATCAACTGCAATACTCGCTCCGATTTGTAGGGATTTTTCACTACCTTCTGGTAATTCAAGGGTTAAGCGGCTGCCGCCGCTATTGATTTGGTGAGAGATGATTGTGGCCATGCCTTGGACTATTCCGGTGAACAATTACTCACCCCAGCCGTTTTTTGTGCGAAGTTCAAGAATACGGGCAATTATTTTGCGAGTACCGTCTAGGTCGTCAGACAAACCTTCTACTCTGCGCACCAGAATATGCCCCTTGCCGAGATCTTTGAGTGAACTTCTGATGTTTTCTTCAGCGTGCTCTTGGTCGTATCCTAAAGCGATAATATCCGGGTTAATTTCATCAAGAATTTCAAAAATAGGCACGCTTGGAGGATTTCCAACGATTGCATCGTTAACCGGTTTCAATCCTTTTACCATTCTACAGCGTAAATCATGGCTGGTAACCGGTTCATGTTTGCGTTCTCGCACCGTATCATCATGTGCAACAATAACTGTCAAATGGTCACCAAGAGACTTCGCCTGCTCAAGATAATGAAGATGACCTGCGTGGAGTAAGTCAAAAACTCCTACAGCCAATACATGCATTTCAAACTCGCCTCTATTTCGGGGGGGGGGTTAATTGGTTTTGGCGTTAACCCTCAAACAGGATGATGTGAATAATGAATAATTAGAACAAAACCAATAACCGATTATTGAAGGACTACGGCCTTCAATTCTTCACCTGAAAGGAAGGGGATACCTCTCTCCAGTGCCCAAGCACGTGAAGCAGTAACAGTAAGCGCCAAGTCACCATCAGGTTGCAACATTTCAGCACCTATTACCACTGGGGGTAATCCGGCTAACCTCGCAAGCGCAACCGCCAATTCGGTATGGCCTTCGCGGGCGGATAACCCACCTGGTGTTTCACGGCAGACAGGAATATGGCCGGGGGTGCGGAATTCCTCGCCCAATGCCTTCCGACTCGCTACCTCATCTGCTCCACTGCTTTCCAATTCACTAAAAAGTTCAGCAAAACGACGGGTAGTTAATGCTCTATCCTTATCTGTGATACCAGTATAGGTATTTCGATGATTAAGAGATAGGGTAAAAGCACTACGGGAGTCATATTGTAAGTCGTCTGTCACCAATTCGGATAAGACCGGATGGGCAGCAACTAAATCGGGATTGGTGTGTAAATCCTGAAGCCAAGGCAGACCAAAGCGCTCTCCGACTTCATCGCCGATTGCTAAGAAGAGTAAACCGCCACAATCTTGCCGAAGTTGGCGCATCATCGCAGGTACAACTGAAGCCGCAGGAAACAACAAATCGGTTTCCCCTTCGCGGTATTCGGAGTCGAAAAGGCACACAGGTTTGCCAGCGCTGAATGCCGCAACAGCCTCGTCCACTTTGCCCATAGTGTAAGCGCACGCCCTCGCGTTGATGAAACCAGCGGCTATAGTTGATGAAAACGCCCTCCAGACTAACAAGAATAAGATGGCGAAAGGCGATTAATAGTAACTTTCCGAATCACTGTATTTCAGTACTCAGCGAATACAGACATTGTTTTACGCGCTCAAGAAAGCGTGAAGGCAGAGTTTGGTGGGACAGGCCGGGCTTGAACCAGCGACTTCGGCATCTTCAGTGCCGCACTCTCCCAACTGAGTTACTGTCCCTTGGGTATTCCGCTCCACAAGCAAACACATTTCAACACTTTCGGATAAAACCTGATTATTTTGAGTTCAAAATAAATCGTCATCATCATTTTCAGAGTTGAACAGATCATCTTCATCATCTGTGCCAGTGGTGGAGTCGGTAGTAGCAGAAGCCTTTGCTTTCTTGGCCTTTGTTGGCTTCTTTTGCGTTTTCTTAGTTGCCTCTTTTGCTTGTTCATCAGAACTTGCAGATTCGGCCTCGGCTTCTGATTCTGACCCGCCTTCTGATTCTGACCCGCCTTCTGATTCTGCCTCGCCTTCTGTTTCTGCCTCGCCTTCTGTTTCTTCGTTGACTGCACCATCTTTCTCGGCTTGAACTACAGCATCTTCAGCAGCGATTAGTTCGGTCTTTTCTTGCTCAGACATTTCAGCATCGGAATCAGCATTTTCGTCATTTTCTGCGCCTGACTTTTCCATTCCAGCATGAGATACTACATTCTTTTGCCTCTCATCACGTGCTTTACGCTCAAGTTGGCGATGCCGACACTTCTCGATACTTTGGTACATGAACATAGCATCGTGTTCAAGTAAGGGTGAATCCGAAATAATTGTTACATCAAGCCATTCTCCATCTTCAACAAGGAATTCAGCAATTGGGTCGAAATTCAAATCAGATTTTTTGATTTGAGTATAGTGCAAAGCATTTCCAGAACGATGCTCGATTCCAGAGAAATGGCAATAGAAGGTCTTTGTACCAATAGTTTCACGAACCAAATCGAAAAGTTCGCCATAATCTTCAGAAGTCTTCAAGCGACCATGGCCGCGAGCATGAATATGAGCCATATTTATTACAGGAATTGTTCCTTCAACATGATTTACAACTTCCAAAACTTCTTCCAATGAACCCCATAGTTCTTGTCGCCCACTGGTTTCAATACCGATTTTCATGGGGGTGCCATCCTCAAGCCATGGGAATGCAGGGTATTCTTCACCATCTCCCCAAAGTTGATTTGCCCGGTCAACTACACCAGCAAAAATATTGGCTATTTGCTCATTGGCTTCCTTTCCTCTTCCGGTTTCTCCGTAATGACCTACGTGACAGGTGATATGGCGTGCATTGAGCACCTTGCCTGCTTGTAGTGCAGATTCCATTTTTGCGAAGGAGCGAGCCCTCTGGGAACTATTTCCAAGTAATTCAGCATAATAAGGGCCGTGAATATTCATTTCAAAATTTGCCTTATTGGCTAGAACTCCAGCCTGCCAAAATTGGTCAAAATGATTTGGTGCAACCAAGCGAACAGTTTGAACTTCCATTGTATCAAGGCCAAGGGCGATGATATCATCTATGCCTTCAACAATAGTTCGCCCTTTACAAGAGAGCGGAACTCCCGCCGGTCCTAATCTTACTGGCATGTCCCCTTCCCCACCTTGCGGCCTTCCGGCCCACAGGGTTCACCTTCTAAACAATACGCAGAAAGATTCTCATTAACGATGTCTAAAGAGGGCCTTATCCAATCGCCGTAATGTAGTGCTGAGTTGCAATCGTTCATTTTTTCACCGCTTAGTAATGAATTATCGGCTTTGACCTTTATTAACCCAAGTATTGAAGCGTTAGTAAGTAGATATTCGGGGCAACGGGAGTACGGGATTGAGAGGGAGTTGGTGCGGATTGGTGAAGTTGAGTTCACGGAATAGTTGACGAGGCCAATAAGGGTCAATCTTCAACATAGTCATCCAACAATGTATCGGCCGATTCAGCCATCATAGTTTGCCTTTCAAGCCCAGGGATGCCTACTCAATATTAATTCGCAAAGGTATTTGCTGACCGAGATAAATTTCCCCTGAGCCATTATTTGCTTGAAGTGCCTCTCCATGCAGCGTTTGCCCAATCTCTCGAAGCAAATCAAAGCCATAAATATCCGAATCACTCAAAGGTATTTGCCCAACCGCTAGGCCTCCAAAAGTTTCCACCAAGTCAACAATGTGCATCTGTTCAACCTCTCGACGCCTTTGAATAAAGGGATGATCAAAATCGGGGGTGACGCGGTTTATCACCACTCCTTCCACCCCAATATTGAATTCACCAAGTGCCTTTACTGCTCTGCGGCTTTCAGCAACCGCCATTTTTTCAGGAATAGTTACCAATACAAACCCAGTTTTTGTTTTATCGGTGAGAATTTTACGAGTTTCGGTAACTCGCTCATTAAAGCGATCCAACTCATCTTGAATTGCAGCCTCCTGTTTGCGTCCAAAAATAAGACTTTTAATACCACCTGATGCACGAGATATTCGGGCAATTTTACCACTCCATCCTTCAAGTAATTCGGGTAAGGAAAGGAAACGTAAAGTGTGACCAGTAGGCGCAGTATCAAAAATTATTACATCAAAACGTGGGTCATTCAAGTGTTTCAATAAGCGGTCAAAAGCAAGAGCCTCGTCAAGGCCCGGAAGAAGCATGTCAGCGGCCTCAATATTAGACATTTCATCAGCGATTTCCTGCTTAGCCTGTGGCCCCATAAACATCTCCATCTTCGCACCTAATCCTCCACTTAGTGCACTGGAAAGTTTGGGCAACAAATCACTCATTTGCCCTTCGGGGTCTAACTCCATACCCCACAGATTTTTCACTTCTTTAACCTCAGTAGGCTCACTTTCCAATTGTACTCCAAGAGAGTCGCTGGTTGAATGGGCTGGGTCACTGGAAACTAGCAGCGTACGGAATCCTGAATCAGCAAGCCAAATGGCAGTTGCAGAGGCACATGTTGTCTTTCCGACCCCACCCTTGCCACCGAATAATATTAGTCGGGCCATGGCCGTCCGAGTTGGTCTTCCTTCATGCTATTGTCGCCGACACAATTACTAAATTAATCAGCAAACAAGATGAAATAAGTGCAAGAATTGCTCTCAAATAGAAGAAAGAAATACTTGGTGAAAGCGAAGATGTGATTATTGAATCCCATCAAGAGATGCTTTTTGAGCAGCAGAAATCTTGGCCATGCCAATCTCTGCCATGTCAAGTAGTGCATTAAATTCATCACGAGAATAACTTGATTCCTCGCCGGTTCCTTGAACCTCAATGTAATCTCCGTTGGCGAGTGCAACAACATTCATGTCAACATCCGCATTGCTATCCAAGATGTAATCCAAATCAAGATATGACTTTCCGTCAATCAATCCAACACTAATAGCTCCCACATCATGCGGGATAACAGAGTTCTCGTGTGCTACCATTTGTTCTTCAGTTAACTCGGGTTTTGTCCATCCTTCCTTCAGTTGTTCAAAAGTTGGGCGCATTTCAATTGGCAGACAATCACCAGAAGCAATGAGGCGGCGGACCGCTAATCGGAGAGCAATTCCTGCTGCAGTAATTGAAGCACAACGGGTTCCACCATCTGCGTTCAAAATATCGCAATCAACATTCAAAGCGACAGGACCCAATGCTTCTAGGTCAATTGAACCTCGAAGGCTTCTAGCAACTAAACGCTCAATCTCTGCAGTTCTTCCCTTTGCACCATTTCGCTCGCGACGGAAACGTGAATCAGTAGAACCAGGAAGAAGTGAATACTCAGCATGAACCCAGCCTTTTGTAGCATCACGAGGGAACCATCTTGGCAAGCGAGCCTCCTTTGTGCAGCAAGCCAGCACAACGGTTTCACCTTGGCGATAAAGCACAGAGGCGAGGGCATTTGTGGTGAAGTCTAATGTGACTTCAATGTCCCGCATTTCATCTAATTCTCTTGAGGTCTCAAAACCGGTCTTTATCTTCGCCATAAACGATGGCGAGTTGGCCTCATCCATCAATGCTTCGCGCGCACACAACGAGAATCATTATGGTGCATCATCATATATACAAATAATTAATTTTGATAAAACGGGCAAAGACAAATACCCAACACCTCTTGCACAATTCATGGCCTATGACCTACTAAATGCCAAAGCACCTGTTTTGAAGGGCATAGCATTGCGCATCGTTGCTAGGTTGTCTGAAACACCAATCATTAGACGCTTACTGCTTGCAGATATGATGCGAAGCGTAGGAATAAAAAAACTTAGAAAATCAACCCCGCCTGATGTTGAAGGAGAGTTAATCGTACACTGGAAACCCGTAGTTAGCAAGCCTTGGTCAGAGGAAAATACCGGAATCAAATTGGACGCTAAGATAGAATTGCCTCTCGGACAAATAGCCACTGCTTACCGTAGTGGATTAGCCCGACCCACCGAAGTTATTGCCGATGCCTTGGCCCGACTACGCGCTGATCAGGTGACTGAAAATGGAGTTCAACCAATGCTATTTTTGTTTGAAGAAAGAGCGATGAAAGAAGCGATTGCTAGCGAGGAACGCCTTGATGCCGGCAATCCAATTAGTGCCCTTGATGGGGTGCCGGTTGTTATCAAAGATGAAATGGATACCGTAGGGTGGCCTACTTGCTCTGGAACTTCATTTATTGGTGAGATTCAGGGGCCTGCAACGAGTGATGGAACTACTGTGAAACGCTGGCGAGAAGCGGGAGCAATTATCCTTGGAAAAGCCAAAATGCAGGAATTGGGAATTAGTGTTTTTGGCATTAATCCTAACCATGGAATCATTCGAAATCCAATCAATCCCAATCATATGAGCGGTGGGTCAAGCAGCGGTTCTGCGGCTGCAGTTGGCGGTGGTTTTGTACCTCTTGCACTTGGTGCAGACGGCGGTGGCTCAATTCGAATTCCATCTGCTCTTTGTGGAGTTTACGGGCTCAAAGCAACCCATGGAAGAATCAGTGAATATGGTGCTGCCCCATTATGCCCAAGCGTTGGACATATCGGACCTATTGCAGATAATGTTGCTGACCTAATCAGCGGATACGCACTAATGTCTGGCCCAGATTCGGCTGATGAATACACCTCTGTTCAGCCAAAAATTGACTTGGCAGGGTGGGATAATACCGACCTAAGTGGATTGCGAATTGGAATCTATAGAGAGTGGTTCAACGACGCTGAATTAGAAATTGTTACTGCCTGTGAAATAGCAATAAATAAGATGGTAGAAGCAGGTGCAGAATTAGTAGAAGTTGAAATTCCAAGCAATGATATCATCCGACTTTCCCACCTTACAACTATCACCCGTGAAATGCTAAATAGCCAAGCAAAATGGTATAAAACAATGAAAAGAAAATATGGAGGAGATACGCGAATATATCTCGCAATGGCTAATTCAATGACTGAAAATGATGATAAAAAGGCCAAACTATTACGTCATCAAATAAATCTTGAAATGGCAAACTTATTTTGCGAAATCGACTTGCTGGTTACTCCCTCAACGGGGTGCACTGCACCGATAATCCCCAAAGGTTCTGCAAAAGCAGGGCTATCAAATCTGGGAAAAATTTCCGCCCTAATGAGATTCATGCATTTCCCAAATCTTACTGGGCAACCAGCCATCTCTATCCCAATTTCAAATGATTCTAAAGGTCTACCAATTGGCTTGCAATTGATCGCCAAACCCTGGGAGGAAACTTTGTTATTTCGATGTGCTAAGTTCTTTGAGGATGAATCTCAATAATCTCTTTGCATCCATTTTCGCTAACTGATTATCTTCCTCATTTTCCATTTATTTTCCCCAGCGCACATTTTCTCCCTCACATTAATTTCAATTACTTATTATTCAGCCAACCTTCGCACTTCCCCTTGATGTGTAGGTTGAATAACAAACCACCCCTCCGCTCTTTTCATGAGCGAAGCAGACGTAGTCATTTGTGCAGTTGCGAGGACCCCTGTTGGCAGATTTAGAGGTGCTCTTCGTAATTATTCTGCAGTTGAATTGGGAGTATTGACGGTAAAGGAATTACTGCAGCGAGTTGATATTGACCCGACCAGCGGAGTAGTTGATGAGTTGCTTTTCGGTCAAGTCTTGCAAGCCGGCGCTGGGCAAGCACCGGCCCGCCAAGTTGCACTTGGCGCAGGATTACCAAGCAGTATTCCATGCACAACAATCAACAAAGTTTGCGGCTCAGGACTCAAAACAGTAATGTTCGCTGCAAATAGCATTAGGGCTGGAGAGTACGAGGTGCTCATTTGCGGAGGCATGGAATCAATGACCAACTCACCACACCTTGCTTGGGGAGTAAAGAGAGGAAAGGATGTACCTTTTGATGAATTAGAACACTCTATGGTTCACGATGGCCTCTGGGATGTATATGATGATGTGCACATGGGAATGACAGGGGAAACCGTTGCCAGTGATTATCAAATATCACGAAATGACTCGGACGAATTTTCTGTGCGTTCACACACCCTTGCAAATCAGGCTTGGGAAAAAGGTTGGATGGATTTTGAGGCTTTTCCTGTTCCTGGGGTTAACCGTGAGGGTGAAGAAATTACACTTGAGGTGGATGAAGGAATACGAGTGGGCACTGACATGGAAAGGCTAACTGGTCTTTCACCGGTTTTTGACTCAGAGGGGCAAGTTACCGCCGGAAATGCCAGTCAATTATCCGATGGTGCAGCCGCAGTGTTGGTTTCAAGCCGTAGTGCTGCTGAAGTAAATGGTTGGCCGATTCTTGCAGTAGTTATTGACCAAGAGACCTCGGGTCTTGCCCCACGCCAAGTTATGGCTGCACCAATTCCTGCTGTTGAAGCAATCATGCAGCGAAATAATTTGCAAGTTTCTGACATAGATATGTTTGAGCATAATGAGGCCTTTGCCAGTGCTTCTTGTGCAGTTGCAAAAGCACTTGAAATTCCCGATGAGAAATTCAATCCGCATGGTGGGGCAGTGGCAATCGGCCACCCACTTGGCGCCTCTGGTGCAAGATGCTTGATGGCACTAATCAACGCACTACGAAGAATTGATGACGGAAAGGACGATGCCGGTAGAAAGGGAATCGTAACTCTTTGCCTTGGCGGCGGAAACGCAGTTGCAATGCTAGTTCAAACCGAATGAGCGAAACACACACATTTCACGCTCGGCAGCAATCCCATTCTAAAACTCATGTGGATAATCAACAAAAGCATAAAATAATTTATTATTAAATTATTATTGGCGCTGAAGGATGATTTGAATAGTCTCTGCTTCACCTTGGTGAAGTTCACCCTCGGTTAGCATGGGGTTTGCTCGCTCCGCCATGAGGACCCGCATAGGAGGTGCATTTTCGCCACACATATCCTCCAATACTTCATCTATCTCAAACAATAAATCTAAATTTTGTGGACCACCTGACCACTTGCCCAATTGGTCCTTGTGATATGCTTCCATGATGAATAATCCTCCCTTCTTTAGCCCCCATAATACCCGCGGAAAGTGGATTCTGCGAACCTCTTTGATAAGGTGAAACCAACTTGTTGCTATAACATCAAACTCACCTTCGGGAACTTCAACAGTTTGAATATCAGCAGTTGGGTATGTAATGTCTAATCCACCTATCTCTGCCAAAGTCAATGCCTTTTGTGGGCCGGCTTCTGTGTAATCAAATGCGTGCGCATCCCAACCTTGAGACGCAGCCCATAGTACATTTCTTCCTTCGCCTTCGGCCATGATCCAAATTTTACCAGGAGTTAACTTTGATATTTCTTGGCGCAAAAATTCATTTGGCTCAGCCCCGTATGAAAGTCCTTCTTTAGAAAAGCGTTGCTCCCATCGCGATTGCATGTCATCAACCATGATTGCTGCCAGAAACATACCATATTTCAATGATTGGAGTCACTTAAATGATTTGCGAACCTTTTTCATTTCCGTTGGACAAAGAGAGTTTTTGGTGCGTACTCATCCCATTTGGTAAATGCAAATACAAGTCAGCAGTAATGCCTTTTGCAGCTAGGTCATTTGGCCCACATTGTGTTCCACCAGGAGTCGCTTGGGTGCCACCATCAAGAGTAAAAAAGTACCTTGCACCAGGGCGAAATTGCGCTACGTTTGTGAAAGCCCCTCCTGCATCTGGGCCTGGTGTGCCAACCTCCCACACATAAATTGCAGAACCGCCTGCGGAATCACCAAGTGCTGCAGAACGATAATTGAAAGTACCATCATCATAAGAGCAAGTTAATACATACATGACATCAAGGCGGGCAACTTCCTCACCGGATGATCCAAATTCCATCATAAATAACATATCATCCCAACTGTCATAGACCCACCCCCCCACAATAACGACAGTATTCACACTATTGCGGCGAGCATCTTCTGCAGTTCTTTGGGTTGATTGAGATATCTCTTCCGTTATTTTTATTAATGATATCATTACCATTGATGCAAGAAGAACCATTGCAATGAATACTATCATTGCCCCAACGCCAATAGAACAATTATCATCGCTGATTTTCTCTCTCCTCATTGTTCATCCACCTCAAAATAAAACCTGTCCAACGAATGGACTATTCCCAATCTCCAAAACAATTTCGCGAGTTCTGCCCTCATCAATCATCAAAATCAAAGTTGCCTTCTCTACATCTTCAAGGTCACACATATCAAGTTGAAAAATAATACGATACACATCACCAGGAATAAACTCAGTTAATGGCAAAGCGGTGAGGCCGTCACCATCAAGAGTTGTGGCAAACCTAAATTGACCTTCATCAAATTGCATTCGTGTTTCGCCAGTTGGCAAACACATTAGTACCCATGAGAGGTCTGATTCATGTAGATCATCTGCAATATAAGGCAAATCAAATACCATATGTATCTCATCTGTTCCACCCAATGCAGTAATATCAATAATAAGCACATTGACCATACCATTGAAAGATATAGATGATTGTTGGGCATCAGATTTTTGTCGAGAAAAAATATTTTCCACTGACTTAACAAGGACTGCGCTTACAATTGCCGAGGCGAGAATAATGGCGATGAAAATGATCATTGCCCCAATGCCGATTTCGGCATTTTCATCTTTTACGCGGCGTATCATTTCGGCTCAACTACCCCTAAATTGGGTTAATAGTTGAATGTTGTTAGTTAATTATCACTCATCTTCGCTTTTGACCGGCTTTATCAAACCATGGTCTCTACCTAATTCGCCTCCGCCAGGAAGGACTCCCAAAATATCATCAGTTGGAATTCCAGTTGCTTTTGCAATCTTATTAGCAATTTGCTCTTTCTTGCCCCGACCAGGACTATACTCAATCCATCTCTCACACATTGCAGAAACTTGTTCGGGGGCCCCGCCGAGTAATAGAGGGATGCCGTTAATACAGACCAAACCAAGGGCTATTTTGACACTCAAGTCACGAAACCAGTTGCGCTGACCACGGACGACAAATGCTCCTTTGGCGACGAACTCTCCACTTTGAGCGGTCTTACTGACTTGAGATGGTTTTACCCAATATGAAGTGCCATGTGCTCCACCTCCACTCCAACCTCTACTCCAGCATAGAGACATTGATGCTGCTTGTTCAATTGCTAATTGCGAAATACTTTCTTTATCCAATTTGTCGGAGAGTCGTATTGCTGGGATTCCTTTTGGCAGATTCGCAGGGGGCTGAGGGTCCTTCTCAAAACCCTGAGCAAATTTTAGCGAACATGAGGGAGCCCCATGTAAATCAGCATGGAAGTATAAGTCATCACTTTTTAGATGCTTTTTGACTATTGCATCATTGCCTTTTGCGTCTCTTCCACCGATCATTAAGTGCATTCCATCAAGAATTGTCCATCGATGGCGTTCAAACCATAGGCGTTTACTACGCTTGACTCTGGAAACTTGACCACTAGCGTGACGCTTTGATTCGCGTTTTTCGGCGCGGGCTAAACGAGTTTCCGATTCCGCAAGAGCGGTTACTGCACCGATGGATTTGTCCTTTTGTTTGCGCGCTTTCTCAAAATACCGTTGAGCATTTTGATGAACATTCTCCTCCACATAGAGGGTGACGATTCGGCCACCGGGCTGACCTTCTTCATCAGGGAGAAGTGCAGTGAAATTTTTGTCCGACGGATTCAATGATTTGAACCAAGGTATTGGTTTTATTTTTTTCTTTGTACCACTCCAGCCAAACTCGGCAATTGCTTGCCTCATTTGGTTAAGCAACTCATCAACATGCGTCCAGTGTTCTTGAATTGCATGTCCTAATTCTTGTTGCGATTCAACCTTATTCTTGAATCCCACAAGGGCGCCTTTTTGCTGTTGAATGCGTCTTTCAAGCGTATCGGCAACCGTTGATGGACCGCGCCCAGGGACTGCTGCTTCCTTCTCGGCTTGTTTTCGTGCGTGAGCAGTTGAATCGTGGTAACCTTTCCAAGCATCAACTGCATCGACAAAACGGTCAAAAGGAATTGGCACTAAACCTTCATGGGCAGGAAGGCACACAGGACTTGCTTCAACCGCGTAAGTATCATAAATATCATCCAATTCACTTTCAGCAGAATCTTTGATTGAATGAATTAATCCTTCAGGAGTCATTCCATCTCCTGATTCAAGGAGTAACCAACCACCGGGTTTCCCCACTCCTTCTGTGTTCTCACCAGCAGAAGCAAGTTTTTGCAATAATGATGCTAAGGAACTCGAAATAATTTCTATTTCTTCTGCAGACATTGACTTGGCTTTTGTTTTTGCATCAATATCAGTTTGAGCAACGACTGCGGTTGCTAATGGGCCGCCGAGATTGGCTTTGGAGGCAAGAGTCCTAACTATATCTGCATCCGAGTTTGAAAAAATTTCGAATAACTCAGAATAATGAAGGTCGTGCGGGTCTATGGCTTCAGGGGGAAAGCGGTATTCTTCACCGCGTTTTAGCGTACGAGCGGAGTATTTTGCATGAGTCAAGGGTTGAATAATAATGTAATTTTCATCACAAAGAATTGCATTTCCATCTCTAAAACATTCTACAACTAAATGACGGGGGCCGGATTTTGTATCAAAAGAAAGTCGTAAAATTCGGTCAAAGCCATGTTGCGCAACTTCGACTAAGCGGGCATTACGTAAATGCTTCCGCAGCAGCATGGCAAAGGGTGGAGGGGACATAGGCATGGGGCGGTCGCGCGAAGAAAGATATACGCGCTTGCCGCGAACAATAATTAAATCCTGTTGCGACAATTCTTTTGGATTCAACCGCAGTACCAATTGTTCATGGTGCGGTTGATAGATTTTTTTGCAATAGGCGCCAACAAAACCCTGCAATTCAACACAGATTCTTCGCAGATCAAAACCCGACATTGCGCCCCGCATAGATAGCCCCCAAGCAAAGGCTGCGACATGGGTGACTCAAGAGGGCATCGCCCGAATTATCAATTGGATGGCCTATTTCAAACCAATATCTCCCCGCCAATAGGGATGAATGAAAGCAGCAGTAATGGAATATGAGGCAATGCGATAAGAGAAAGTTAGAATATTTCACCAATGGATTCCAAAATGAGATTTACCTTTTCATTTCCTTCTTTTTTCCATGCCAAAAGGTGTGCTTGAGTTTGTTGCACCTTTAATTGAGGATGGGCATTTGGAGTATCAGCATAGGCAAAGTCTGCAATTTCTTGCAAGTCTGTTAATCCCAATTCGACGGCCTCTGCAACCCTTTCATGCCTCGCATTACGATGCTTGATGTAGTGAGATAGAGTTTTTTCAGGAAGTGGTAAAACTGGCCCATGGCTAGGAAATAACAAGTGAGGGTTCATGTTCTTCAAGCGCTCCAACTGATACAAATATTCGCCCATATCTCCTTCCGCAGGAGGTATCAAAATAGTACCCATTCCTGCAACCATATCACCGACAATAATTCCTGCTGCACTAGATAGGCAAATGTGCCCTTCACAATGCCCAGGGGTAAGGTAAACATTCCATGAAACATCTCCCTTCGGCCCACTTAGTGTAAATGAGTCCCCCTCCTTGATCACCTTATTAGTATCGCAATCGGGGATGTATTTGTGAGTCGCTGCGCTGGCCCATATTGGTGCTTGATAAATATTTGAAATGGCGCTGAGATCACCTATGTGGTCCGAATGACGGTGGGTGAAAATTGTGGCGATAATCTCACCTCCATCCTGCTTAATTAAATCTATTTTATTTTGCAATATTTTCAGTGCTTCAGGAGTTTTGGCTGCGGCATCAACAATTATTCTTGGGCCGCCCTCATCGCCCAGGATGTAACAATTTGTAGTGCTAGCTGGCGGCAAAGTGTATGTCGGCAAGGGCAAGCATTCTACGCCATTAGCAAACATTATTGAGCGCTCACCGGGTTGTTCTTTGGATAGAACTTTGGAAACCTCCTCCATAGAAACATGAATGGCTAATAATGAGGAAACTTTCTGTAAAAGGGTGACGAGTGGAGGTGGAAGTTTGAGGGAATGTTCCTCCCATTCGTCAAGTATTTGCTTTGTTGTCAACCAGCGAGTTTGGTCAAATTCAGTTTGTCCGGAGAGTTGAGGGGAAGGGGTATCGCAAACTGCTCCAGCATGATAATGTAAGAAGCGATTTTCAAAGCGCATTGGAGCAAATGCAGGGGTTGTGCGTTTGCTAACCATCCTTAGACCATTTACTTCCGTGGGCAATACCGATTCGATTGCTAAGTTTAGCCAAGCGGCTTTGTCTTCAAGAACTAACTTGCGCGCATCTAGGTCAGCGAGTGTAATTTTTCCTTCACTAATTACCCAGCCTAATTCTTCAACTAATTCTCGCAACATACAAGCAAACGATGCACCCATTACTGGGTCTTCATGCAAAGTTGGAAATGCCTTCGCCGCCGATTTATCTACACGACTAATTCCACCACCTGGAAATGCCCAATATCCTGGAAATGAAGGCATAGATTCCACCCGGCGACAGATTAGTATTTCCACCCCATCTTCACCATCACGGGTTATCATTAGAGATGCTGAAGGGAGTGGAGGGCGTTGTTCCGAGCGGGTGATTTCCCAGCCACTTGGTACTTCGCTCATATATTGTGCCAAGCGACCAACCCCTTCAAGCCTACTCCCGTTTTGGCCAAAATGATGAGCCGAGAAAACCCTCTTGCTCCGTTGTATGAAGAAATGGAGCGGGAAGGAACACAAAAACAAGCCAAATATGCATTGGCTCGAACTAGAGCAGGTTGGTTTATGGCAATTCTAATGGTTGGTTGGGTGTCAAAATACGCCTTTGGGGTATTATAATATTACAGAATGAGGTTTGAAGGGGTGAGTTTATGTTTCTCAACTCACCTATTGGAAGATATGTTTACCAACTCCGAAATAGGGAGTCAAAAGTAGTTAGATTGGCTTTCCCTAAGGCCCTTTGAATGTTCACCTAATTGTGGTTTATTTGATATATGGCAGGCATCTCCCCGACATCATAGTCCCTTAGTGTAGCGGTCCATCATGGGAGGTTCTGGTCCTCCCGACTTCGGTTCGAATCCGAGAGGGACTACCAACTGTTGCAATTCTCTTGAATTATCGGCCCAGAAAGCATAATGCGGGAAAAATATTTTATTGTAATAAGATTTTATTGTAATAGTGGTCTGTGCTACTTTTTCTCAATTACAAAATCATCATCTGATTTTTCACCCTCTCCACTCGAAATTTCCGTGGGTTCAGCAACCTCAAAAGTATGAATAAACTTCATCGGGTCACCACGACTTAACCTTCCTGCCAACTCAATTGAGTCCTCAAAAATACGCACCCGCACCTTGAAAGCAGTGGGGTCCTTTGTTCGCCAACGACGATGTCTTGAATAGTGATGGATTGCAATTTTGTATTTGCCAGGAGGTGGCAATTCTTCCCAAAATACATTTTCAATTGGAGTTCTTGAAGTAGGCTTGACATTCATATCAACATCCAATTCACCACCGCAATCGGAGTGGCGATTATTGAAGTAAATTCTCTCACCAGAAGGAGTAAATAGATGCAAATCTAAATCGTTGTAATTATCCCACATCAATGAAACTTGCATAACGCCGCGTTTACCACCTTCGCGCTCAAGACGCTTGTCAAATTGGTCATCTTGGGTTTCATCTTCATCAACTATTGACACATCAGCAGTTGAACCGCTAACGACATCATTCGCATGTTCGTCAAGGGCGTTACTATTTTCGGATGAGGATATCCATTGGGCTCTCAGACCAACTAATTCCTCCCTTGCTACTTCGCCAACAAGTGCATCTTCACCTTCAGGGGGGTCTTGAGTAGGAGGGTCCGAAACTTCAATAGAGTCAGAAAGGATCAATCCTAATCGAAGAGGGTGCCGCCTTCCTGTTGCAGAGGGTGGGGTAATAGTTTCGAGTTCGCCGTATTCAGCAAGCAATTTTTTGCGGCGACTACCGAATCTAAGTATTTTTATCATACCCCAAAATAGTGCAAGAGAAATCATTGCAGCCCATGCGGTAGTCACAGGGTCGGCCAAGGCCGCCGCTTTCAGCGCATCTAACTGCTCCATTAATTGCCCAAACGGGGTGCTTATGTATAGCACTAGTGCTTGATAATGAAAAAATGAAGTGTAGAAGAGGTTGTTGACGCCCCCGCTCTATATTCAACCTCGTAAATGAGCAAGGATTTCATCCAAAGATGATTCATCTGGTCGCATATCCTCTTCAGATAACTGACAAAGAGGTGTATCTGATAGATTCATTGATTGAGAAAGCGATGGTCGGTCGGGATCATAATAGAGCAAACCAGTCACGTGTTTTGAAACAATTTCTGCTTCATGAATAGCAGTAAGTGCAGCCACAGGGTTTGATGAATCATGACCCTTGCCAACTGTTTCAAGACGAAGAATAGAACCATCATGCATTTCAATATCCTCATATTCACCAGCAGGGATATCAACTTGCTCAACCGGAGAAAAATGTGGTATGTAATCATAGACATGTAATTCTGTTTCATTCCCTTTTACATAATTGTAGGAACGGAAAGATTCATCGTTATTTGCAAAAGTAACACATGGGCTTATCACATCAATAATGGAAATACCGTCATGACTGAGCGCTGCTTTGAGTAAAGAAGTTAGTTGTTTCTTGGCTCCACTAAAGGAACGGGCTACGAAAGTCGCACCGAGATTAACCGCTAATTTGCACATGTCAATCGGCTGAGTTTCATTAACGAGACCCTTTTTCTTCTTTGAACCCTTTTCAACTGTTGCAGAATACTGTCCTTTGGTGAGGCCATAAACTCCGTTGTTTTCTATGATGTAAACCATGTTCACATTTCGGCGAATTGCATGAATGAATTGCCCAATTCCAATACTTGCGCTATCGCCATCACCCGAAACTGCAAGCACTTTGAGGTCTGTATTAGTCATTCTTGCACCAGTGGATACACTTGGCATTCGACCGTGTACTGTGTTAAAACCATGTGCTTTACCAAGGAAATACGCAGGCGTCTTAGAAGAACAACCAATGCCGCTCATTTTTGCTATTTGATGGGGTTTTATTCCGTTTTCCCAGGCGGCATTTATCACCACATTGGAAATTTGATTGTGCCCGCAACCCGCGCATAGGGAGGTGAGGCCACCGGTATAGTCGGATTTTGGTAAATCAATCACATTCAATCTAATTGTCATATCCACACCCCCTCAAGGTTTCCAAAATAAGGTCAGAATAGATTCTTGCCCGTGGAGGCAACCCATCAGAATACGCCACACTATGGACCTTCGGAACTAAATCAATTGGAATTTCTTTTCTAACGATTCCGTACAACTGGCCATCGCGGTTGATTTCAAGAATAATAGTGGTATCATGTTCGGCAATAAACTTCTCAACTTCAGGAGAGAGAGGTAGCGCCCTAACTCGGCACTGGCTGACCATCAACCCTGTTGCTTCTAATTGATCATCGATTTCTTGGATTGTTGTTTCCATGCTTCCATAGTAAACAATCCCTACTTCCCTTTCTTTTTCCAAGCGCTGAAGTGGCTGAGGGAGGATAGTCCTTGCACCGTTTATTTTTTTCTTTAGGCGTTGCATATTTTTATGGTAAACCTTGGGGTCTTCGGAATAATTTCCATCTTCATCACGTCCGGTTCCGCGCGTTAGATAAGGTGCTAAACCAGAACCAGGTAAGGTGCGATAGGGGATGCCGTCACCATCAACATCTCGGTACCGGCCATAATTTTCAACCGCATCTAATTCTTCTTGAGTTCGCAATATCTTGCCGCGATTCATTGGTTGGTCGGGATATTTGAAATCTTTACACGACCACTGATTCATTCCCAAATCCAAGTCGCTAAAACCAAAGACAATAGTTTGAAGTTGTTCAGCATAATCAAAAGCACGCCATGCAAATTCAAAACATTCTTCCATATTTCCCGGTATCAATACAGGGAACTTGGTGTCGCCGTGGCTGGCTTCATAAAGCATAGATAAATCACCTTGTTGAGTACGTGTTGGAAGGCCGGTTGAAGGCCCAGTTCGATTAACATCCCATATTACGCCAGGGACTTCAGCAAAATATGCTAATCCGATAAACTCTGACATGAGAGAAATGCCGGGGCCACTAGTACAGGTCATTGCTCTCCCACCAGCCCAACCGGCTCCGACAACCATTCCGACGGCGGCGAGTTCATCCTCCGATTGAATTATTGCACATGTGGCCTTGCCATCTTTATCTTGCCGGAGCCTTGGTAACCATGTTGCAACACCCTCGGCAATACCTGTTGAGGGAGTTATTGGATACCAAGGCAACATTGTAATTCCACCATAAATACTACCCAAAGCAATTGCTTCATTTCCGTTGGTGAAGAAAGCATCTGGGTCTTTTTCTGCTGCTTCAATTGTGTATGGATCTTGCTTTTCAATATTTTCTGCAGACCATTCTCTTGCCATATTTATTGCTTGTACATTAATGCTGATTGCTTTTTCCTTACCGTTGAATTGCTTGGAGACTGCGCTTTCAAGAATTGCTTGGTCAAGGCTAAGTAAATCCGCCAATACTCCAATATATGCCATGTTTGCAATCATTCTTGCTAATTTTGGGTTAATGGAACGCGCCATTTTAGTCATTGCAGCCCCGTAAATGATGCAACCTTCTTTTTCAGGGGCTGGCATTTTTATATCGGTATTGTAAATAATTACAGTGCCTGGAAGGCAATTGTCTAGATCCTTCTCCCAAGTGTCCTTATTCATCATTACTTGAATGTGAACTCGGTCACCAGGTGCCTGATATCCTCTATTTGAAACTCTCAGAATATACCAAGTCGGCAGGCCCGAAATATTGCTTGGAAAGAGGTTTTTTCCACTGACCGGCACACCCATGTCAAAAAGAGTTTGAAGAAGAATAAGGTTAGCCGATTGAGAACCGGTTCCATTTACAGTTGCTATACTAATTGAAAAGTCGTTTACAATGGGTTCCATGTGTCATTTGTCCCCTAATAGGTCGGCATAGTATTTGCAGAACCAAAGCGGCTCCCCCCTACTCGGCCCCCCTCATTAAGACACCTCCCTTGCATAGGCTCTTTGAACATATTGCTTGTAAGGCTTGAAAAATAACACTCTCTTGACTAATAAAAAGCGGTGGAATAAGGCAAAATATCACAAAATAGATATGGGTTGCTTTCAAAAGCGGAAGACTTTTCGGATTGAATATGGCGGACAAAAAGATGGAGGAGGCTTGGGAAAAAGCGAATTCACTTATTGAAAAAGATGAATTTGATAAAGCCTTAGATTTTCTACGTGATATTGACCTAAAGGGCAAGGAATCTCGCACTTGGCATTTGGCCGGTGATGCTAAACTAGGGCTAGCTCGAGAAAGTAGTGCATCAAAGCCAGTCGGACTATATCGTCAGGCTAGAAATCACTATCGTGAAGCGATAAAAATCGACCCTTCCTCAAAGGCATCTCGCTCAGCACTTGATAGTCTCTTGAATGAAATGCAAAACAATTCTATTTCAGAAACTAGGTTCCCTGTACTTTACAAAGACGGAACGCCCACAATGGCCGGACTAATTGGTTTGCCATTAATCGTATTGGGTGCATTTGCGGTAATAAAAATTGTAAGTGAAAATGGTGGACTTGAATTCTACGAAAACTTCTTTTCAGATGATGGAGGAGTTGGCGAGGGTGGAGACTACATGGTTGAAATGGATGTTTCTTGGACAGATAAAAATGGGGCTTCTCAATCGGGTACTATCACGATTGAATTGTACTATGATGATGCACCAATCCATGTGCAAAATTTCATTGAATTAACTGGAAACGGAAATTATGATGGAACTATTTTCCATCGTGTTATAGATGGTTTCATGGTTCAAGGTGGAGATTTCACCAATGGAGATGGAACCGGTGGACATGCAGCGAGTTGGCAAGGTTTTTGTAACGGAGAAGTTGAATTATCTTCTTCAAACTGCCCCGAAACTTCTTGGACAATTCCCGATGAAGCAAATAACGGCCGTACCCATGTTCCTTATGCCCTTTCAATGGCAAAAACAAGCGCACCACATACAGGCGGTTCACAATTCTTTTTCGTTGACGGCGGTTCTTCTCCATCACACCTTGATGGAGTACATACTGTATTCGGGCAAGTGGTTAGTGGTACCGACATTGTTGATTCAATCAGCCAAGTTTCAGTTGGCCAAGATGATACCCCCAATTATGCGGTGACAATTACCGATGCAAAACTAATCCCGCTTTGATACGACCACGAACATGAGTTTACCACATCCAGCAACATGAGTTTACCACATCCAGCAACATCCGTCAGCGCAAAATTTTCTCCCTCTGCAATATACCCTTGGGGGCCATTTGGAGAATTATTGTGTGGTGTACGGTGTTTGAATGCCCGCTATTCAAATCAGATTTTGGCAAAGAAATTTGAAGTTCTTCACAATTTATTGCTAGTTGAATAAGCGCACTATTCATGGTGTATGGGCCCTCCGACCAAATGTAGGAGATAGGGAGATGGCCAGTGCAAATCCGTTTAATGCAATTAGTGAATTCACTTTGCCGGACAACTCAACCGCAAAATATGCAGATATTTCTGCTTTGCAAAAAGATGGCCTTTGCAACATTTCTGAACTACCGTACAGTATTCGTATTCTTCTTGAAGCGGCATTACGAAAGTGTGATGGATTCCTAATAAGTGAAACTGATGTCAAAAATATTGCTGCTTGGAAACCTAATGCAGAACGCGGCGAAATACCTTTTACTCCCTCTCGAGTAATTCTTCAGGATTTTACCGGAGTACCGGCGGTTGTGGATTTAGCGGCATTAAGGGATGCAATGGTTAATTTAGGCGGCGACCCAAGTAAAGTTAACCCTCAAGTGCCGGTTGATTTGGTAATAGACCATAGCGTGCAAGTGGATTATTCTGGGCTTTTCCCTGATGCAGAGGAAAAGAATCTGGAAATGGAATACAAACGTAATATGGAACGCTATAAATTTCTTAAATGGGGTCAACAAAGCCTTGAAAAGTTTAGGGCTGTTCCACCGGGGCGAGGTATTGTACACCAAATAAATCTTGAATGGATTGCCAATGTGGCTCGTGAAGAAGATGGGATTTGGATGGCCGACTCTCTTGTTGGCACAGATAGCCACACAACCATGATCAATGGCCTTGGAGTCCTTGGCTGGGGAGTTGGGGGAATTGAAGCCGAGGCTGTTATGCTCGGTCAACCGATTTTTATGCTTGCTCCAGATGTTGTTGGATTCAACCTCCAAGGTAGTTTACAAACCGGTGTTACCGCCACTGACATGGCTTTGAAAATTGTTGAGTTATTACGAGAACACGGAGTTGTTGGAAAGTTTGTTGAATTTTTTGGCGAAGGGATGCAAGCATTGTCTCTCCCTGACCGCGCTACTATTGCCAATATGGCACCAGAATATGGTGCAACTTGTGGTTTCTTCCCTGTTGATGAAAAATCATTGGATTATATGCATCTTTCAGGACGCGATGAGCAGCATGTTGCAAATGTAGAAGCATATTTGAAAGCAAACGATTTGTGGTATGATGCCAATGCACCGATTCCAAAGTTCACTACAACTCTTGAATTAAATCTCGCTGATGTAGAGCCCGCTTTGGCCGGACCAAAGCGGCCACAAGATCGTGTTGATTTGAAGGAAATGAAACACCATTTCATCGATAGCCTCACCCATGAAGCAGGATTACACGGACATGGTTTGGCAAGTGAAAAAGTGAATGCTGAACAATATGTTAAACTAGAAAATGGAACTGATTTCAACCTCCAGCACGGCGATGTGGTAATAGCGGCAATTACATCTTGTACAAATACCAGCAATCCAAGTGTAATGCTTGCAGCCGGATTACTGGCAAGAAATGCAAGAGCAAAGGGTCTTGAAGTCAAACCATGGGTAAAAACATCACTTGCACCAGGCTCAAGAGTTGTAACTGAATATTATGATGCAGCAGGATTAAGCGAAGACCTTGGGGCATTAGGATTTAACAATGTAGGCTATGGGTGCACAACCTGTATTGGTAACTCGGGACCTTTAGCAGCAGAAATAGAAGCGGCAATAGACGAAGGAGAAATCGTCGCCGGTTCAGTAATTTCAGGCAACAGGAATTTTGAAGGCAGAGTGCACCAAAAGGTCAAGGCATCTTATCTTGCAAGCCCTCCCTTGGTAGTCGCATACGCACTTGCAGGAACGTTAAATATTGACATGAATAATGAACCATTAGGACAGGATTCAGAAGGTAATCCTGTGATGTTAGCCGACATTTGGCCAACTGATGAAGAAGTGCAAGAAACAGTCAAGCAATCCATTACTCCACAAATGTTTAGAGAAAAATATGCAACTGCCATGAATGAGCCAAAATGGGACGCAATTCCAGCCGAACAAAGCGATTTGTATGAATGGGATGAAGAATCGACCTATATTCGCTTGCCTACTTTCTTTGAAGGGCTAACTTCGGAAGTGAAACCTATTCAGTCGATAATGGGGGCACGCACCCTATTGATGCTTGGAGATTCGGTGACTACTGACCATATCTCTCCTGCTGGGGCTTTCCCTGCTGATGGTGCCGCCGGTCAATATTTGATCGCCAATGGGGTTGAGTTGCGCGACTTCAATTCCTTTGGCTCACGAAGAGGAAATCACGAAGTGATGATGAGGGGAACCTTTGCAAATGTGCGAATAAAGAATCGTTTAGCACCGGGCACCGAAGGGGGTTACACTACCTACTTCCCAACCGGTGAAGTCATGTCGGTTTATGATGCGGCGATGAAATTTGCCCAAACCAATACCCCTCTCGTAGTACTTGCCGGATCACAATATGGGACCGGTTCTTCCAGAGACTGGGCTGCAAAGGGCACAATATTGCTTGGAGTCAAGGCAGTAATTACCACCTCTTATGAGCGAATTCATCGTTCCAATTTAGTGGGAATGGGAGTACTACCTCTCTGTTTCATGGAAGGAGAAGATGCAGAATCACTTGGACTTGATGGTAGTGAAGAATTTGATATTCCTGCACATGATAACATTACCCCTCTAAGTCTGATACAAGTCACTGCAAGGAAAAATGATGGAACTGAAATCCAATTTACTGCAACCATACGCTTGGACACTCCAGTGGAAGTTGATTATTATCGAAACGGTGGTATTTTGCATACCGTATTACGCAGTCTTGCTGAAGAATAATTCTAATGTAAATGAAAATTGGAATCATTGAATATCCGATTGATTCATGGGGAAGGCCGTGCGCCCTTGCTTTATGGCGAGCGGACTTAAGGGACCTGTTAGGTTTCGCTTTCGTTTTCCTGATGAGGATGTAGATGTCCGAATTGAAGGTGAGGCAAACTGGGTATTGGAAATTCGCAAGCAACTTGAATTAGACCAAATTGGATGGATTCAACCTCTGGCTATTAACTCGAGTTCACATTCCGATATTGATTTTGAATTCAATGGAAATAGCGATGATTCTTCAATGCCAAATTCATTGATTAGAAGAAAACCTAAGGATATGGGGCCAACGCCAAACCCTGATTCAATACCTGTTGTAAGAAGGACTATCGGCTCGCTTGACCTTGAAGCAGAATTAGCAAAATTAGGACTTGATCCTCCTACAAAACCGACTTCAGCCGAACTAGCAATTGAACTTGAAGGAGTTGAAGAGCCGATGCCTGCTCAAGGCCCTATGGTTACTGACCCAATGGCTGAAGCGTGGCTTCGCGAATTGATGGAAATAGAGGTTAGGACGCATGCTTTAACCGCGCTAACAGTTGAAATGATTGAGAATTCAGCCTCCTCCTTACTCGGCGACAAGAGTGGTTTGGAATTGGAACTTTGGCTAGAAAATCTCTTCCGTCAAAGCAAACTGGTAAAAGTTCATGGTGGCGACCAAATCGGATATGGACCTAGCCCTGCTTGGCTTGCTGGACGAATTGGTTAATTTGGAAAAATGCCCATATTATTCTGCAACTCGGATAATAATGACCCTTTTTGAAGGTGTTCAATATGTTCGATAATTCAGGGAAAAAAGTAGATTTTCCGGCGACCAAAGGGGCTATTTTTGTACTTGAGGAAAACAAGCAACTGCTAAGCACCTCTTGTAAAGGTAAAAGACAAGTGAGGGAAGTGGTCATATACGTTGGAGGAATCCCAAGGATAAGTGATGATGATGTCAAAGATGAATGTACCTCAACAAAGCCGCACGCGGAGTATTAGTTTAGTACTAATAATGCTGCTTTCAATTGTTGCCTCAGCAAACCTTGTAGATGCTTCTATTGCCCGCACATATACTACGAATAGGGACCCAGTCGACATCGCATTAGGTGATTTTGATTGTGATCAAGATCTGGATATGGCACTTGCAACCGCCGGCACTCACACCATGTCGATTCTTTGGAATAATAATGGTGATTTCACTGAACGTAGCGACATTTGGGTTGCAGGAAATACCGATGAATTGGCGGAATGGGAAGACTTCGCTAACGTTCTAATGATTGAAACTGGAGACATAAACGGCGATGGCGCCGAAGACATCATTCTTTTCCAGCGCAATAATCCATTCAAGACCGATGACCAAGGCGCTCCTGCTGGAGAGCCAGGGAATGTAACTGTCCTACAAAATAACGGATGTTCCGGTGGATTCAGTGGCTTTACGATTTCAGCCCGATATTCTCACTTTTGGGCATGGGATTTGGCTGTAGATGATCTTGACGGAGATGGAAATGACGACATAGTCGTAATGGACCTCCTTGCAGACATCACCTCACAAAGGCTTGTCACTTACCGCGGACCAATCACCTCAAGCACACAACCGATGATTACCAGCCTTGGACCTTCGAGTACTGCTCGTTTCTCAGAAGTTGAACTCGGAGATTATGGGGAGTCGCAGACCGGCGGAACAAGCGGAACCTGTACTGATTTGGATGCTTGGCTATTAGTCGGACGTGGTGTTGATTATACCACCGGCCAATACACGACACAAGGTCACGATGATAATATGAGTGTCATGGAATTCTCTTGCTTAACCAATACCTTCCCGGCAACCGCAACTACTGCAACCATGAATGGACCTTGGGCAATGAATGTTGAATGGGGTGGATATGATATTGCTGATATGGACGGAGATGGACGAATAGATATGATGGCAATGACAGATGGAAATGTCGAAAATGTCTCTTACCGTTCAAGTTCTGTAATGGGCACATGGAGCACTGCGACAAAAGCATATTTCGGCCCATACATCGCATATACTGTTACCATTGATGATTTAAATGGTGACGGAGACCCCGATTTCATTAACCCTACAATTGCAGAGCAAATAAATTCAACTAGCAGCACTGGTTCTGTCCAAGGTAATTATTATCTAACGCCTCCATCTACTGTTCAAGTTACCCTTTCTGACGGAAATGGCGGATATTTAAATCCTCTTTCCTACAATACTGGGCGCCGCCCAATTGTATCAGTTGTCGGCCAATTAGTTGGAAGTAGTTCAAGTCCACTTGACATTGTTGTTGGGCATGACAGTTTCAACTTTGGAAGTTGGGTTGATAATTCGGGCTGGGATGGACAATATGATTCTATTATTGTTATTGAAATGGATAACAAAGACTTAGAAGTAAGCAGTATTGAAATCAGTCCCACTGACCGTTATATCGGCGCAGTAGGAGAAGGTTCTCGTTCTGTAAATGTGACTGTTACCAATACTGGAATGAATGTTCTAAATGGACAAGCAACTTTGGATGTTGAACTGAAAACTGTTGATGAATCAGCAAGTGCAAATCAAACTGTTTATGCTTATGACTGGGATTCACCTGAGTCTGCACCTGGGTGTGGAAGTGGATGTACTTGGTCCTTTGATGATTATCTCGGTAATGGGAATGCTTGGCACGAAGAGACCAACCACTCAAATGCAGCACCTTCACAAAATGGAAACAATGACGTGAATGTTACGGCCAATTGGACTGGAAACAACCCTACTGACTTCATGTGGGCAGGAACAATGGAAACAAACTCAACCGGCTCAACATGGTCTGGATATCACCGTAATTGGGATGAAGGAATGACCCTCAATGATGTTGATTTGACTGGTAGTGACCGCGCATGGCTTTCAGTTGAATTATTCCAGCACCTTGGATTTGGTGCACTTGGTGGTGTCAACTCAAACGGTCAATGGCTTCTTGGAGACCTTTGGGATGACGTTGCAATGATTGAAGTTCGTAGCGATGACCGCGGGTGGTCAACCATTAATTGTCCAACTTCTGCTTGGATAGAAGGAGCATGTATTTCCGGAGAAAGCATATGGGGTGGTTATGACAATGATAGATACTACAAGATGTATCAGTTAGGTGGCTATGCGGAATCCAATATGTACTATGGCATATACAGCCCGGGCACCTATTATGGTTGGAATAATTTCACCGAAGAGGGAGTTGGCGCTTTTGACCTATCTCCTTGGGCTGGCGATACCGTAGATATTCGTTTTAGATTTCGTACAGGGTTTGAAGGCAGTATCTCAGATTCTAATGAAACACGTTGGTCTGGAAGAGACGGATATGCCGTAGACAATGTCACTATTTGGAAGCAGAATACTGCTTTCAGTGGTTCACCACAAACTCAACAATCACAAATAAATATGGTAAACCTACAACCCGGTGAAGAATATGAAACATCAATCCAAGCGAACTTTGCCAATGATTCCGTTTACCGCATTAGTGCTACTTTGAATTATGCCCAAGATGAACAACCGGCAAATGATGAACTTACGGGCTATATTCAAACGCTCAATATCTTTGATCCGGCGATGGTTCAAATTGAATCCTTTAGCCCAGGTGCGCTTTATGCAGAAGGTGAATTAGATATTGATGCAACTGTGGCTCATTTTGGAAATACTGAAGTTGACTTTGATGTGGAAGCAACCGTTTTGAGTGCTACGCCAAATGATGTTGATTGCGGTTCTACTACCGCAGTTTGTAATGAAGGGTTTGAGGGCGGGGCTAATGGTTACCGCTATGCTGATGATGACGGTGATGGTAACGGAGCAATTCAAATTGATAACGGATTACAGGAAGTTCTATTTGGCTCAAACGCTTATTGGTTTGGTCACCCTGATGTATCAGCAAACTCTGGATATGAGGATGTTTGGAATGAATCATTCACTCTCCCCAATATTGACCTAACAAATATGCAAGGTGATTTCGCCTCTCTTTCCTTTGACTACTTCGCTGAAACTTTCTATTACATCGATACAGATGGCGACAAGTATAGCGTAAATGATTATGTTTCTATCCAATTAGATTGGGACTACGCTGGCACACCTGGAAGTGGAATGATGATTGGGCAGTGGAATGACTACAATGAAGATGGAAATTGTATCGTTGATGATGATGGTGACGGATTCATAGACCCAATTAATGAAACTACTATTGACCGTAAAGAAGTAACTTATATCGGGGATTCATCAAATATTGATGGTACCACTGGGGGAAATTACAATGTATTCTTTGATACAGAAGGATTAGTCATGAGCCGAAGTATTGATTTAACCCATCTATTTATACTCAACCAAACTACTTCCGGCAATTGGAGAAATGAATGTATGTCATTGAAGGGCACTTCATTAGACTTGACATTTGAATTCCAGTCCGATGATGATGGTCACAATGGGCTTTCTGACGGACTACGCGGTGTTGCATTTGACAATATCACAATTGAGGAATTCACTTTTGTTCAAGATGCAGTTTACTCATCTTCAGTGAGTGGCCTTGATGCAGAGGAAGAACAAACCCTAACCGTGGGAACTCATGACTTCTCTGCTGGAGTATACATGATTCAAGTTGAAAGTATTTTTGATAATACTACTCAAGGAACCAATTGGTATGGAGAAGACGAATTCAATGAGGCAAATAACATTGAAAGAGTTATTTTCACTGTAGAAAGTGTTAACATTACTCTTGGAAAGCCGAATAGCCTTACCTGTTTGAATGATGTTACATTGCCTTGTACATTACCAATTGACAGTGCTTTGACCCATGATTACGAATTTAGTGCAACAAATGGTGTGCTTGCTGGTGATTACCGATTTAATATGCATGTTACTGAGCTGAGTAGCGGAAGTGAAGTCTATTCCACACAGGCAAATGGTGGTTCACTAACTTCACTTGACTCTCATGAAAGAACTACTGTTGCTTTCACTGGATGGGATGGATGGCAAGATGGATTGACCTACAACATTTCCTTTGATGCAGAATTAGTAGACGGCAGCCCATCTGGAAACATTAATTACTTCCAAGCAACCTTTGCTAACTCCATAGACATTGCAATTCTATCGAACCCAACACCCCAAGGACGTCTTCACAATGTAAAGCGAGACTTGGCTGGAATGGGAATGTCCTACACAACATATACCACGAGTGATTGGAGCACATACTTTGACTCCGGTTGGTTGACTCATTATGAGAAAATTCTCATCCCATGGCAATCGAACGAGCAAGCAATGGATGTCTCTGCTGGAGGAAAAGGATTTTACAAGTTACTTGGTGAATCAGCAAATCAACAAACATTGGAGAATTTCATGTCTGCAGGTGGAACTGTTCAAATGCACTTAGGAGCATATGAAAATTATTACCAACCAGACCGACTGCCTTTCCAAGTTGACATTAGCAATAGAGATTCTGCAGGTGAACAAGTAACCTACAATGACCTTAACTTTGATGACCCTTACCACCCACTTTTCGATAATGTTAACCTTGAAAACTTTAATGGATTCGAAGTTGACCACACTGTAACTCAAGCGGTAATTGACACAAATAAGGTAGGAACCCAAGAAGTTCCAAAAATTTGTGGAGATACAATGCTCAAGGGAGGCCAATTCCAAAGTTTGATGTCCGATGAAACAGATAGCACCAAATCGCTACTCGCAGTTTGTGGATATCAACAAGGTGGTCTAATCTTAACCACAATTGATGTTGAATTTTATAGTGATCCATTTAACTCAACAACCATGCCACTGTTGGGCAACATGCTTGCCTACAAGGTTTCACCTTACCCAGTAAACTTCGGTGCGGCAGGAAATGGATTTGATATTACGATAAACGGTGAAGTGCCTGATGAAAATGATGGTACCACTTCGGACCACTATGCGATTCGCTTCATGAAGAGTTCTTCAACTCTTAACTTCGGCTTTGCTGCTGATGGAGTGAGCGCTCAACTTGATGCAGATTGGATACTAGATGGTCCGACAAATTGGGATGGAACCCAACAGAGTGCTGATCCAGACCATACCGATGCTCAAACACCAAGTGCATCATTCTGTAATCCAGACCCAGACCCAAATAATGATTGTTTACAAGGCTCTGCAGCAGCATGGACTCTCACACTATTCTTACATGACCAATGGGGTCATGCGCGTGTGGTCAGCATTAACCTAACAACAAGTGATGTAAATGCCGACGAATCGCGCCCAGAAGCAAATGCTACAGTAATTGAAGATCAATCCTACGCTGACCAATTAAGCCTACGTGGCACAAAAACAGTTGGTGGTAAAGAGTGGAACATCTATGAAGTTCAACTAGGAGAAACCGGCGATGTAGATATTCAATTTGATGCATCAAACAGTTTTGACCCCGATGCCCTGGAAGGTAATGGAATCAAAACCTATCAATGGACCGTCTTCTTTGACTATCCCTTCGGCGATGACCCTGACACTTTGGAAGGACACTCCTTCTCTGAATTAGGTGTTCTTGGCGGAGCATGGACATATCGCTTTAAAAACTCAACCGTTGATGAAGGTGGATTTGCAGAAAACCAAATCAGAATTGAATTAATCGTTTATGACCAAGCGGGAAAAACCTCTGAAAAATACAGACTTTACTTCGTGGTTGTACCCGAAGGATATGGTGATGATGCCCCTGTCGTAACTATTGACCCGACCATCAACAATAGTAGGGTTGATTCAGAATGGATTTTCATTGCAGGACAAGTTCAGTCCGGTGCGGAGGGATCAGATGTGAAGATTGAAATTGCCCTTGATAGCGAAAGCCTCAACACAACTCCAAATAATAAGTTGAAGATGAAGGACGAAGATGGCGCGTGGAACCAAACTGCACCACCTGTCGGCTCTGGACAAATTGGATTGGGAGATGGAGATACATTCAGTATTGGCCTAAAAATAGATGATTTATTCACCAATGTCAGCCGGACTCAAACTATTTACATTAAGGTCATTGAAGGCGATGGTTCTAAGTGGACTATCTACAAGTATGTTGAAATTGAAATGCCGGCATGTAAGGGTGTTGAAGTGCCAACTGTAGCATTGCAAGCGGGTGGACAATGGGAACTCGATGCCTCTAACCAGTGTGTTTGGGAAGGTGCTTGGACCTACAATCCTGATACAGGTGAATGGACTGAGCCAAGTACAAGCAGCGCTACTGACGAAAATGGTGGAGATAATACTTTGCTTTACCTCATAGGGGGCGGAGGACTACTTCTCGTCATTATCGTTATCTTATCCATGATGGTACTTCGTCGCGGTGGCGATGACGATGCAGGAGATGGTTTCGGCACAATGGATGCTGGCTATGGTGGAGTTGCTCAAATGGACCCAATGGAAGCATATGTGCAACAACTCATTGCTCAAGGATACCCCGAGCAAACGGCGAGGGCTTATGCCCAGCAATATGCTGGGCATTTCCAGCAGCAACAGCAGCAGCAACTGTAGTAAGCAATATCTCTACATCTACAAACGCTTTGTAAATTGCCATGCAATATACAGGAGTGTAAACTTTAACCATGCATGACATAGTTGAAGATAGAATAGAGAGGTAGAAGTTGAGATATTAGTTTACTCTCGAGAGGGAATTAGTTTAGAAAGGGCAGTTACTCTTCTTCAAAACCAGGGACATCGACCTCATCTTCATCAATGTCCTCCTCATAATCAATTATTTCAATTTCAAGATTTGGAATGGAGGGTGTCCAACCCTTTGGCAAAACCTTTCCTTCATCAACTATTGAAAGAGTTCGCTCTTGGAAAGCTTTTGTTCGTCGGGAAAGAATAGACATGTACATTTTGCTGGTACGAATTTCTTCTGGAATCACAATATATCCCGAAGTTGTCTCAATGTCTTGGGCTCTAACCAAATCAAATGCAGGTTTGTTTACGCGGTGGAATAATTTTCTTGAGAAGCGCATACCAATCATTACAGTAAATAATACTACCAAAGAAGTTAAGCAAAAACCAAAAAAGCCAGCATTATTAAGACTATTTGCCAACCACATTTCCATAACTAAAAAGGGTGAAGTTACCAGTAAAAAAATTAGAGATTCACTTACGGGGTTTTTATTTTTCCTTAATTCGATCATTGACCACCCTGGGTGACGTTTCTCCCACGGCTTAAAGTGCTCAATAGGATCTTGTTCGGCTGCTTTAGACATTGTGCTATGTAGGCGAGCAATTCTTTGGTATTGTTTAGGAGAAACTTCGAGATCGAGGTCAAAAATTTGCTTTAGGTGAACTGAGGCCTTACCATATATGCCCATGTCTGCTAATAATGCTGATTGTTCAATCACTGCAACAGGGTCATATGGCACTAGTTCACGGCGATTTTGCCACCAAATCAAAGCCTCTTCATACATACCTAATTCATCAGCGAGTAATTGTCCCCCTCTTACCCATGCATCGTTATTGCTTGGTTCAAGTGCAATTGCTTTTCGACAGGCAGAAAGACTACGAGATGCTTGAATTAGATTAGGAGGGCTATCCTTTGGAAGTTCTAGGCCTGAAATCAGCCACCATGCTTCTGCATGTTGAGAGTCGGCTTTTGTAGCCTTTCTTGCGCAAGATAATGCACCTTCAATATCGCTATCATCCATGGCCTCTAATGCATCCAAATAATGCTCTTCGGCTCGGTCAACCTTGCTCAATTACTCACCTCATTCGTCATTATTACGGCGCTTGAATGGGTTTCTTGGCATTCTATTTCTAAAATGATGAGGGCTCTTTTTTTGGGTATTATCTCCACCACTACGACGGGTATCTTTTTCGCGTTGAGGGCGGGGTTTACTATTTCCGCCACTTGGTCGTTCACCGAATTTACGGTCGCTTCCACCTCGGTCACTGAAATCTCTACTTCCACCTCGGTCTCCACCTCGGTTTCCATTGCGGTCGCCACCACGGTCGCCGCCTCGGTTTCCACCACGGTCGCCGCCTCGGTTTCCACCACGGTCACTGAAATCTCTACTTCCACCTCGGTCTCCACCTCTACGGTCTCCACCTCTACGGTCTCCACCTCTACGGTCTCCACCTCTTCCACCGCCACCAGGGCGGGGAGATTCACAACGATTACATTCATCTCGACGAGCAAAATTATTATTTTTGCACTTTGGACATTCCCAATCGCCTGGCTTCACATCGGTATTTCCGCCACCATCTTGGTTTCGGCTATCTCTGCGGTCACCGCCTCGGTTTCCACCACGGTCTCTGAAATCTCTACTTCCACCACGGTCTCCACCTCTACGGTCTCCACCACGGTCTCTGAAATCTCTACTTCCACCACGGTCTCCACCTCTACGGTCTCCACCTCTACTTGCACCGCCGCCTGGGCGTGGGGCTTCGCATCGGTTACATTCTGTCCTTCGGGCAAAATTGTCATTTTTACAACGTGGACAAATCCAGTCACCGTCATTTTGATTGGAATCCCTGCCGCCTCGGTTTCCTCCACGGTCGCCACCTCGTCGGTCGCCACCACGGTCATTGAATCTACGATCACTTCTTCCACTATCGCGCCTGTCGCCGCCACGGCTATCTCCACCATTGCTGCCCATTCCCTCTGGACGGATTGCTTCACAACGATTACAAATTGTACGGCGGGCAAAATTGTCATTTTTGCAACGTGGACAAATCCAGTCGCCACCATTTTGATTGGAATCTCTACCGCCTCGGCCATCAGACCTACGGTCATTTCCTCTACGGTCATCACCACGGTCACCACCGCGGTCATTTCCTCTACGGTCACCACCACGGTCATTGAATCTGCGGTCGCCTCTATCGCTACCACGAGAGTCATCTCTGCGGTCACTACTGTGGTTGCTTTCTTGGCGTTCATTTCGCGGACGGATTTTTACATCCTTCCCGACCATTTCTTCAGGAGTTACTCCTCGTCCAAGAGAAACAAGATGTATCATGGGGTTGCTGATATGTCCAATTACACTGTCAACTTTACCGACCCAATTATCTCCCTCATCCACGATGTGTGAGCCTAAGGCAGGTGCTGAACCTGTAAAGGCAACTAATAATCCACCTTCGTGACTTGGTCTCTCAACTTGGCCCTTGAACATAGTAGTCCTCCAATACTTGCGGCCGGCCTCTCTCGTTTCAAACCGCCGGTTGCAAATTATTGGAATAAGTTAATTATTCTTCACGGCGAGAGAAGAATAGTACTGCTCCAAGAAGGCTGGTGATTGTAATGACAATACCAGGAGCAGGAAGTCCTCCTTCGGCTTCGGGCGGAGATGTATTTGAACCGCCACTATTGTCAGTAGGAGATGCTCCAGGTGGGAGAACATTGACTTCAAGTATAGAAGAAGCGCCACTTTCGTCTGTAGCGGTTAGGGTGACTAAATATGCTGAATGATCAGTACATCCAGCAACACTTACATCAGCATTCCAATTTGCTCCTTGTTGGTTAATATTCTGTGAAGGGAAGCCACAAACACTCAATACAAAACTAACCGCTTCACCATCTGCATCATAGAAAGTACCTGAGATTGAATATGTGTATCCACTGGAGTCCCATGTGCCATTATCACCGGCAAGAGTTTGGCCTAGAGTAACCACTGGAGGTTGGCTCAACTTGGAAAGGCCAATGTCAAAGTTTGCACTCCAATCCAGCATGCCACTGGCAGTAGAAGAAACGGCTAATGTGAAATCACCTGGTGAAAGACCTGCTAAAGTTAATGTTTTCATTGTTGAAGAAGAAATACCAGATTCGGAAATTACCGTACTTGAACGTCCATCTTGCACTCCACTCATCGTAATGTCAAGTCCTGAAATGAAGGAACTTGGTTCAATTGTAATGTCAATAGAATCAATATCCTCAATTGTTGTTGCAGATAAGGAAAAGGGTTGTGCTACTTTCCATGTACGACTATCACTTTCAACATCATATCTGTCAACTGCAACGCAAGTTACATCTGCACTTTCACCATTTGGAGTTACCATTAAATCTCCATCCAATGATATTGAAAATATCCATCCAATTGGCCCTTCACAAGAAATACTTACTGGGTCGTCATCAATAGCCATGCTTGACATTTGTGAGGCAGTAAGAAGAATTACCTCTGAGCCTTCATTTACGAATGGTATTAGAGTGCCATTTGTTGGCGCAGAGGCTGCCCAAACTGGTGGATCATTTGTATCTGGGGCATGTGTTGTAAAGTCTATGAATAACTCCTGAACCATCGGCCAATCGGTCGAATCGTAGGTATTTTCCCAAATTACTGTGAGTGACCCATCTCCGCCAATTATTTCATTGGGTTCAGATGTTGAGTCGATTGTTACACCATCTTCAGTAACTTCCCAAGCAGAAATTCTAAGACCATTGATTGCAGGGAATGTTATTTGAAATGTAGTACTAGTCATATTAGTAGTATTAATCGCCAGTGTGAAATTTGATTGGCCATTATTGGGCAATTTGTTGAAATCAATATTCTTATCTTCACCTGCTTTTTCTTCAATCAATAATTCCATATTGTCGGTAATTGAAACTGGTACTTCTTTACAATCAGTGCTACTGCCAAGGTTTTGACATGACCTTTCTTGAGAGTGTCCTGTCGGAATAAGATTAACTTCATCCAAAACGATTCCATTGGAATACCATTCTAAATCATTCCAATCTATTCCCGTTGAATCGGCTGAAGATGAACGATGTGATACACCTTCTCTAATGCCAATCCGTGTAGCCATGTCACCAACACAATCTGGCCCTACCTCGCGAACTGCTTCTCTCTCATCGGTTGAGAGCCAGGAATTATTTCCGCCTGGAACGCCATCGAGAAGACCATCTAGATTTGCTCGTAATTCTGCTGAATTGCTTCCGTTAACCCAAGCCCTTGCTTCAAGCCATGCGGTTTGCCAGTCAGAATCAAATGAAAGGGAGTACAATGCATGGTCATAGATAAATAATTCTTCAAAAGTGTAGCTTGAACAATCAACTTCCATTGCTTGTCGCCCATCTGCTTCTTCAACTTCAAGAGGAGAAGAAAGTTGGGTGATGTTGATTGTTGAGGCTAACATTAGCAAGGTCAAAAATAATCCGAGCCCTGCGGTCATATTGCGTGAGATATTGCTTCCCATATGCTTGCGACAGTCCTGCTTAGCAAAAGGTGTTTCGCTTTGAGAACACTTGATAACAACAATTGCACCAAAAAGGTGGTTTACAAAAACTAGATTCTGCAAAGTCGCCTTAGATATAACCAAATCGGCAATACCGTCCAAGCAAAAGCCGCAATCCAAGTCTGAAATGAGTTTACTGTACGCCCACCCAAATCCCCTTGCAGTTGTAATTCAAGTAGCATTTGGTAAACACCATTAGGGCTGAATAAGTCAACTAAAGTTGTCAACTGTAGATAGGAGTCGTTTGAAGTATCGCTTACATCAACACCGAGAAGTCCTGCAATGACTACAGTGACAAGTACCCACATGAGGGTGAAAACTAACCATGTCCCTATGCCAATTGCAATTGCACTACCCATGTCCTCAGCCCAAGAAGATGCTAACAGTTGTATTGCTGCATACCAAAGAAGGACGAGTGATGTTGCTAACAAATAGAGGGAGATTTCAGCAACACTGGGCCACAAACCCATCTGAGCAAATATGAGTGTAATGCCAATACAGGATAATAGGAGAGTAGGTATTGCGATTACCCCCCAAGTCCCTAATAAAAGAGCCAATCCGTAATCTTGGCGATGGGTAGTCTGTGATAGTTCAATTGCTAATGCACCTGATGAACGCTTGCGAGAAATCCCATCAAATCCGACCAGTACAACTCCGAGTGTTGCCGAAAGTAAGATGAAACCAGAAGCAATGAATAATACTTCAAAAGGTGTGTCTGCATTTATCCCACCTGGAAGAATTGCTTCAGGATCTGAAAGACCCCAACAAGAACCGAGTATAAACAGGGTAAGCACAGGCCATAGCACCATACTTCGAGTTGTAAAAAAGTGCAATTCGAGGTACTGTCCAACCATTGCCATCAGCCTTTGCATGCGCATTGGTGGAGTAAGCGGAGCAGTGAGAGGTGAGGGAGGGTTCTTGATTTGCTTTGAAGTCATTCTTCTTCACCCCCGTCCTCATAATAAGTCGGACTAGATTTCAATGCTAAAGGAATCATTACATGCTCATCCAACTCAAGGCCAATTTCGGATGATTCCATTCCGGTCGCAGCAGCAAGGATAGATGACAAGTTATGATGCGAAACTTCAACGAGATAAGGTGGGGTGCCTGAGATTGACAATTCTTCAACCATTTTTGAGATTAACAAATTTTGGCTATTGTATTTTGATTTTTTACTATTGTGGGGCTGAGAAAGGCTGGCAGTGATTGCCCATTCACCACTGGGGCAACCTAGTGTTTCAATCTGAGAAAGGTAGCTGCTAAGGATTTTTTCAGGAAGTTTACCTATTCCTTTGAACTTATATTTTATTCCCAGTTCAAGCGATTCCTCAAGTTCATTCATTGTACCTTCTGCAATGATTTGCCCTCTATGCATTACTACAATCCTGTCTACAAAATCTTCTAATTCGGCTAACATATGACTTGAAACTAGAATTGTATGCCCCTTTTTGGCGAGTTGATGTAAAAGATTACGAAATGCGGTTTGAGCCACTGGATCCAAGCCGTTCATCGGCTCATCTAAAATTAGGATTTGCGGCTTCCCGAGGAGGGCACAAGCCATAGATAGGCGTTGACGCATACCTTGGGAGAGATTATCCAAGGGGTCATCAGCTCGATTTTTTAACCCAACTAAGTTGAGAAGTTTTTGCACATCAGACTGGCTTCCCCTAAGAGTTGAAACCCAAGTTAATGCGGAACGAGGTGAACCTGGTCCTGACCAGCGAACTTGTTCTGGCATGAAGCCAATTTGAGAGTTGCCGCGAGGCAATTCACCTGCTGACAAAGCAATATGGCCGGCAATCAATATCTGTCCAGAAGAAGGAGGAATTATCCCAGCGAGAATTTCCATTAATGTAGTTTTACCTGCTCCATTAGGACCGACAAGTCCAACAATTTGACCAGATTCTAATTGGAGGTCAATGTCGTGGACACCTGGGCCAAAACGGTGCCGCCAAAAGAGAATTGGGTTTTGCGGTGGAATTCGGTAACGAAAACCAATACCTTGCAGATGAAGCAAAGGATTGTGGGAAACCTTGCTCTGGCTTTCACCAACGTCCTCGCCCATGGCCGCCCCAGCATCTTCGCCTTTGTCAATGCTCACCTAAACCAAGCATTTTTTCTTCATTATTGCCGACAGACCAATAGGAGGTGAAGGCCTGCTACCCAATATGAGTCATTGGGGCGGATTGGGGATTCTTATTCTCCCTCCACTTGGATTCATTGTTTATTCTCACTTTTGGCTTAAGTATTCTATACATAACGAGGGAGGTGTTTTTTCTAAAGATGAAAACCTCTTCAGTAGTTTGGAGAACGCATTTGGCGGAGAATTTGCCAAAATCGCCATTTCAGCGCCTCTTCTTGCACTATTACCACTCGGGGTTCTGGCGTGGGGTCCAATTGCATTAATCATTGGTTTTTGCAGTAAAGAAGGTAGAGAGAATTGGACGAATTACAAGGAATCACGAATAATGGCAATTACGATAATTTTGGCAACAATAATTATCTCTGCAGCATTACCTGTCAGCCAACCAAATGGGCCTGTTGAATGGGGTGAGCCATTTGCCAAAGAAAATCCAGACGCGGCAATATGGCCATCGTCAGAGGTATTTCTCTGGCTTAGCTATGAGCCGGAAATAATGGTTATTTCCCATACTACTACAAGGATTCCCGGAGTTGCACATTCATACTTGGCCGATGAATTAACTGCAAAAATAATTGAAATTACAGGGGCAGATGATAAGCGCCTGAAAATGGCAGTTGAAAGAATGAGCCAAGAGACTATTTTGGCCGGAGCATTTGATCCTGAAAGGTTTGAGTTAGTGGAAATTCCCTCTGAGGGAGAACACATCTACAAGTCGGAAGAGAGGGGTATAGAGGAGAGTTTGGTGGCGAGTAGGCATTATGTGACCTATGATTCCTTGTTGCCCGGTACTGAAGTTCTTGAGGTTCTTACAGTTCATATGAGCGAAATGGGAGGGATTGTTCATACTTTGACAATAGTCAAACTCGCGTTTTCAATCGGTGATATTTGGTCGGAGGCTGTGGTAATGCAGTGGATTGAACACCTTGAACTGCAATAGGAAAAGTTGGCAACGGAATAACATTGCATCCGCAGACCTCATCAACTGGTAGCCTGTGCGATGGATGAGGCAGCAAGATGGCAGAGGAACTTAGTGAATTTGAGGCTAGGCTTTTTGAATGGATTAAGCAATCTGATTTTGAAAATGTTGCTTGGTCAACTAAGAAAGCAGCAAAGGCATTCAAAGTAAAAAATGATGAAGTCTATGAAGCATTATCTGCATTGACTCGTAAAGTCCCGAAGCGTATTCATATGACTTATTCAGAAGGCAATATCCATATTGCTGCCGAATGAATCTTGAGCCTTCGTTAATCAATAAACTAGGTATTAATTAACTTAGTGAAACAATGCGTTTTACACAATCATCGGGGAGTAGATCTCCATCGAGGAGGGTGTTGACCGCCTTAACAAAAGGTATTTCTAAGCCCATTTCGTTTCCCCTTTCAGTAAACATTCGGGCTGCTCGCACACCTTCAGCAACCATTACCATTTCATCCAATGCTTGTTGTAAGGTTAATCCTGTACCGAGTTTCTCGCCCATACGGCGATTTCTTCCATGCGGGCTGGTAGCAGTCACGAACAAATCACCTAAACCGGCCGGTCCAAATGCAGTCTCTCCTTTTGCACCGAGTTGAGGAAGCAGTAAGCAGCCCTCGCGAAAACCTGCTGTGAAAATTGCAGCCTTGAGATTGTCTCCCCCTAAAGTGCCGACCATCTTTAATCCATCAACCAACCCACAAGCAAGGGCAACCACATTCTTGAAAGCCCCCCATAATTCAGCCCCAATAGGGTCGTTTGCAGGATGTAAAATGAGGGTAGGGGCGGATAGAGTCGTGACCAGACGCTCAGCGACACCACGGTCATGAGATGCAACAAGAGCAGTGGTTAGAGTGCCGCTGGCAACTTCTGGAGCAATTGTAGGGCCGGTAAGAACTGCAATTGCATTGCCCTTACCTTCTTCATCAAGACGCGATTGAAGCGCTTCCGAAATCAATCGCTTTCCAGGCGCTAGACCTTTGGCGAGATCGAGCAAAACATGCGAAGGACGAATGTGAGGTAATACATCTTCAAACACTTTGAGAATTACGCTTGAAGGTAAAGCCAAAATAATAATTTCAGAAACAGCCATGACATCTTCAATATGCATGGTTGAAGTCAGACCCTCTAAGACAACATCAGGGAGATATTTTTTGTTGATACTTTCCATTGTGATTGAGTGGTGGACTTCTTCTTCAATGGTCCAGCCGATGACGTTATGGCCGTCCTTAAGCCAAAGAGTTGCAAGTGCGGTACCCCAATTACCTAAACCGAGTATGCCTATGTGTGCCATGCCCTCACCATCTCCCGCCTCAACCCACTCCGTCATATGTGTTCCCTATGCTGAATGACAAAAAATGTCCCTTTGTAGGGTAGTCATTTTTTGCCGCAATCCAAGATTGCTACAATATTGAATCAAAGTAAGTTCTTCTTTTCATTGAAATTACCATCAACTTTTCACCTTGATATTGATTTATGTGTAGCAATCAAACTTCATTCCAAATACTAAGCCTCAAAAGCAATAGTGCTACCGCCACGAATAAGCAGGGATTGCCAAGCTTGGTCAAAGGCGCTGGGTTTAGGTCCCAGTACATACTGTTTCGCAGGTTCGAATCCTGCTCCCTGCACTTGATTATCACTCTACATTACGATTCAATCAAAGCAGGATTCGAACATCAAGAATCTGCTCCCTGCACTTCATCATCGACCCTTTACTGAAGGTGTTAATTTCATTCCTCGCTTACTTCAGTGACATAACCATAATAGCCTTGCCAATAAACATAGACGGCAGCATACAACTCATCATCTTCATTGGCTCCTGTTCCAAATGCCGACCCTTTGCAGATGGCGGTTATCTTCACATCGATTGTTATCATTAATTCATCATCAGCATTGAATAGGCTACCCGCTGAATCGGCATTGCGTGCCTGAACTCTATATGTACCTGAATTTGGTGAATCATCGCCAACTGTGTGGAAAAATGACCAATTGTCGACACAATCTTCTTCCTCCACTAGTAGTAGTCCTCCATGCTCTTCAGGAAGATAAATCTCAATACGAATGGCATCATCCTCCTCTCCCACTGGGTTGTTAGACCCAAAATCGCCAACATTGTCGGAGCATCCAGCCTGGAAAGATGCCGATGTGACATTCTCAACATAACTTGCAGGAATATCAACTGTCAATTCAAGTACTCCTCCCTGATTCAATTGCCCATCGGACCCCGTGTCATCAGATGTATCATCAATATCGACATCGAAAGTACGCAAGGTAGGCCCAGCAGAATCACCCTTTGAAACTAGGCTGAATTCGAGAACGCCACCTAAAGTCATAGCCAATAATAGTAAGACTGTGATTCCTGCGAAGGTGACTTTGTTGCTAGCCTCTGGGCTACCACCGAGCCAGCCCGCTTCAGGAAAGTGCTCTCCATGTATCGCCTTAGTAAATACTCCAATGCCAGGAATGGCATCCTCATTTCGAGAGGCCGACTCATGTACACCAGACAAACTTGCAAAACCACCCAATAGACATAGGAAGGTTGCCATCTTCAGCAATATTACGCCGACACCCAAGTTCCAGTCAACCACCATCAAATCATAAATCCAGTCTGCACCTTCTACGCTAGTAGCCATTCCCATCACATGGCCATAAGTCCCAGGACTAGAAGAACCCCAAAAATAAGAGATCCCCTCTACAGGGGTGGCACTAAGTGCATCTGCGTGAAACGATGTACCTCCTTCAGAAATTGTTGTAAGCATTCCAGAAAGAATCCAAGCAGATGTCAAAAGGCAAGCACCCAACCACAAACGAGGTGAACCAACTCGATTTCTATATTGAAGTGGAAGAAGGGCTAATGTCAAAGGAACTAAAATAATGAACAGAGCAGTCAAATGATTCATCCTAATCTCATCAATAACCGACTCCATACCAGACACTGTGGCATTTTCTCTCAATACTCCTGTGGTTGGGGAGAAATCACTCTGATCAGAAAAACCACTGTTATTTGTGAACGTTGTGCTGAAGATACTTGCTTCCCAATTAACCTCAATCGCTTCCCAATCTCCTGCTTCATTTTGCATCTGCCAAGTTTGAGTAATGTTAGCCATAGGCATCAGTAAAGCAGTTCCTATCAAAGCAATAGCAAGAACAAGCGTCAAAGAAGGTAGGATGTTGAATCCAACTTTCATTGAACCAACGAATTTTTCGGCCTTTTCCAAAGAAGAACAATCTTCACCTTTTTTGAATAGTGATAGAAGACTAGAAGGGCGGCTCTCACCCAACCATCCAGGGGTCATGGATTCAAGTAAATGAACAACAAAAAGAAGTAGTGCCATCACTAATGCCAATAACTCAATCCACAAAGAAAAACCCGGTGCCCAAGAAATGCTCTCCTCACCGCCATCAACCTCTGCAGAAGAATGGCCGAACAAATTTCCTTCAAGCGAGGTATAACCCAGTGCCTCCGGTGCAGCATCACCTAAGGAGGCGATGCTGCCAATACAAAAGAGCAAGGAAAATAATAGAGATAGACTGATTATTGCAGAAATAATTTCAGTTACTCGCGGGTTCCATGAAAAGAAACTACCAGTACTGCCTCTTTCCATAACTAAGAAGAGAAGGATAATTGTGAAAAGTCCCGACCACCAAAGATTTGATGCATGCTCTTTGGCAAGTAGAGATGTATCATGTTGCATTTCTTTTATCTCCCCGGTATTGAGTCCGTGGTCGTGCCCTTCGGACCAAGTAGTGGGAAACCCTGCTAATTCCTCTTCACCCTCGGAAGCAGCAATGAAATCATCCATACCGGTTAATTCAACATCAATTCTTTCCGGAAATACGGAATAAGTGTAAGTTACCTCGGTCTCCGCCTCAGTAGGTTGGGTTTTCTCAAGAGTTAGGAGAGGTGTAATGGAAGCAACCAACAAAGAGATGAGAATGAAGACGGGTAACCAAATTCGGAATGTAGCCTGCCTTTCTCCAAGACCATCCAATATTTTAGGACGCGCCGGCAAACGGACCTCAGGTAGATTGATGACCGACATGGTATGTCAATACACATCACTAACTTCAAACCTCCCCCGTTACAATAGCCAGCCTTTGTTGTTTCAAAGTCTCTTATCATTAGACTCATAGAGTATTGCCCATTCGGCTTAATGAGAGGGAATACATGAGTGCAGATCAATCACTAGTTAGCAGAGAGGATCTAATCGAAGTCGCTTGCGCAGCAAGCGAAAATGCCATCGCCCACCACTCAAACTTTCATGTTGGTGCAGCCTTAGAAGATGACGACGGCAAAGTTCATTTCGGTTGTAATATTGAATCCGACTCATTTGGATTGACTATTTGTGCAGAGAGAGTAGCCTTAACAAAAGCCCTGTCGGAAGGGGTAAGAAAGTTCACCCGCATAGCCATCATTGGATACTCGAAAGGAGAGGATAAATTCGCTGCCGCCGATACTGCACTCGGACCTTGCGGTGCCTGCAGACAATTCTTATGGGAACACTGTGGAGACATAGAGGTCATTGGCGGAACAGATGAAGGGAAAATCGGCAAAGTATGGATGCTATCTGAATTACTTCCAGATGCTTTTACCTCTTTGCACAATGAAATGGGGAATTAGATGGCAGACGGAGTTTTCGTACCAAAACATGCCTTAGTTGCACATAAATTGACTAGATTGCGCGATGTGAATACTCCATCGCCTTTGTTTAGACAATTGACTAAAGAGATAACTCAAATCCTAATTTGTGAGGCTACTGCAGACCTCCCCACGGTTCCAGATAATCGTGAAACACCACTGAGTGAATTTAGTGGAGAAAGTTTGGCGCAAAAAATCGGTATTGTTCCGATATTGCGCGCTGGATTAGGAATGAGTGATGCTGCGCATGAAATGCTTCCAATGGCAAGGATTCTGCATATTGGTATGTATCGCGATGAAGAAACACTTGAGCCAGTTTATTATTATGATAAATTGCCGACCCCACCCAATGTTGATTTGGCACTTGTAGTCGACCCTATGTTGGCAACTGGTGGTTCGGCGATTGCGGCGATTTCGCGCTTGAAAGAAACCGGACTCAAGCAAATTCGTTTCATTGGATTAATCGCCGCACCCGAAGGGATTTCGGCACTTAGAGGTGCTCACCCCGATGTGCAAATTTGGATGGCAGGGGTTGATGAAAAACTAAATGAAAACGGCTATATCTGCCCCGGATTAGGAGATGCCGGCGACCGAATTATGGATACCTGAAGAAGGTAGTTAGAGGTAAGTGGAAGGATCTATACCCAGTGATGTGAGAAGTAAGTCAGCAGTGCGCTCAAGCAAGCCATCTGGTAACCCAGGAACATCCTCTAAAGCAAATAACACCGCCTTATCATCGCCATTTATTTTAGTTTGATAGCCATCGCGATAAGGGAAAATTGCAAAGGGAAGTTTTCCAGCCATGAATACCACTTGGTTGCCCTTCAGCAATACAGGGTCAGACATTCCTATGCCAAGAAAGTGCTCACCTTTGGTTGCAGGGCAAAGTCGCAGAACTTTATCTGGGCAATATGAGGTTAAAGTGGCCAAATTGTAACCGCCAATTGCAATTCTTGTTTCGGCGCTTATCAAATTGTAAATATCAACAATTGGGTTGATTTTGGGCATTGGCTTTCCTTGCAGAACTCTTCGGGCCAATGCCTCTCCTGCAGGACGCTTTTTTGTTGGGTCAATGCCTAATTTCCAATAGAAGTCACGATAGGCTTGAACTGCAGGCTCGGCCCTTAATTCCTCAAGATCAACACTATCTCGAATCGCTTTGAGTCGTTTGTTCAAGTCATATTCGTCGATAACCGGCCAACCATCTTCGGGGCGCTTTACTACGAGCAAGAGGGGAGATACCTCGGGGAGAGAGGGGTCAACATCAACAGTCCAGCCTTGAGACCTTGGGTCCATGAGCATCCCACGAGCAAGGCACACATAGAACTACTGAATCAATAGCCCAATGTTTCTTCAAAAAATCTAGCAAACTTTCCAATCGCGCACAACGCCCACGCGTGAGATGCCTGTACAATGGGTATCGCGAGGGGTAATTTCAGGGATTAGTATTTGATATAAGCACTATTGGGCATGAATAGAGAGAGAGATTATGACGACAACAACGAAGACAAAAATCATCTCATTCTCATTAATAATATCTGGGATTATGATGGTACAAACTGGATTTGCAACCTTTGATGATGACGAACCTAGAGTTGGACTCTATATTGGAGGTATTTTTACAATAATTGGGGGCGTTTTCTTGACAGTTGGTGGGATTATATTTCTTAACTTCAATGGTTTAAAAAAGAAGATTCTTAGTACGGCTGGCAAGGTTGCTGATGCAGTTGAAGAAGAGAGAAACAAAGAGAAACAAACAGAGGCAGATACAGACAACTGACATATCATTTCCACGAAGTCGCAAGGGTTCTTGCAAATCCCTCGCTATATTCTGAAGGAGTACAATGGGTGTTCAGTCTCCCAGTACACTCACTACCCATCCAACACCCGTTAGTTGCATGTCCCCCCCTCTGTATCTATGGATAGCCTCAATTAGTCCGGTGAGGACCCCGCATCATGGAAGATGCTCCATCTGAAGATGAAACAATCCCCGACGATGATGAGAAGCGGATGATGTTCATCGGGATAGGCGTAGTCGGCATCATACTGGGCATCTTTCTCTCTGCCATATGGGGCGGATTTGGCGTCGTGGATGAGTTCATGTCCCAGGATTGGATAGAGACAGACGTCCTTTCGGTCGAACAGGATCTTGAAGCA
>PSPT01000009.1 GCA_004195635.1 Methanobacteriota archaeon | reverse complement strand
TGAAGGATATTCAAGCCAAATTGGGTGTGCAGGTGAATAACTATCTAGAGGTTCATTTTCAACCCATAGTATCGCCACTATTTCAAAGAGTACCATCTCTTCCGAATACCTCCCAATAGTGTATTTAAAATCATCAAAATCGTCACCACTAATGTTGTGGGAAGAATTGAAGCTACCCACGTATTCGTCAGTAAGACGATCAGATACTTGGAATTCTACTCTAACATCAAGATTTGAGGAATCACTGTCGATGTCATAAGTAAAGACAATTTCATTTAGAAAGCCATCTCCTTCAGAATCATCCCAATTCCAAATAACATCGTAAAACCAAGCCCGAGGCAAGTCATTCCCTGAAAAAGATACTGTAGCCATATTTTCATCCATTTCAGAGACGCTCATCGAAAATCCCATGTCGCTTCCTGACCACGACAATGCACTCGGTGATGTGCGGTTATTGATTACGGAATTTATTCCGAATGGATCACCTGCATCTCCTTCATTCCAACCATTCTTCAAGTCATCATAGCCATCTGCCTGAATTAATTTGACTGTGGGGTGTTCTTCATCACTATTATCAAAACCATATTCGTTGGTAATACTTTCATCAATATGCCATATCAAAATACCTGAAGACGGTAGCCCTCTGTCATAATCACCCGCTTTGTTTGAGCGAAATTCAATCAACCAGTATTCATAATTTGAAATTGGCACCTTGATAATTTCTCCATAAGTTTCAACAGGATCAAGGGTGATTTGATGTGATTGTTGTGATTCAGAATCAATCTCAGTTGGCAAAATCCATCCCAATTTGTATTTCGACCATGCATCAAAATGGGCTGGGTTCGGTTTATCATTCCATTCAAGATAATTACCGCCACTCATTAGACTCCAGAAGCCAACACCCGAAGAAGAATAATCGCTGTCATACAAATCTGGTAAACCAAGGTTGTGTCCGAATTCGTGAGCGAATGTACCAAGATCACAATGCTCGCTACAGACGAAGAAATTGGAGGCAGTTACTCCGTCATCGGTTTCATGAGGTGATTGCAGTAGCCATTGTATTGGCCAGATTGCATTGGCATCACTTTCATCTCCATCTCCGTCACCATCTCCATTCACTGCATCATTTTCACCCACAAACACAACCATTAAATTGTCGATAATTCCATCTCCGTTTTGGTCATAAATACTGAAGTCAACAGATTCGTCAGCCTTCGTTAACGCTTCTTCAATCCCATCACCAACTCCATATTCTTCACCTAACCACAACTCTTCATCATATTCAGATAGGTCATTTGACAGTTGTAACCATCCTACTACTTCTCCCTGAACCTTTGTCTGACCACGGCTATTCTCTGAATAAAAGTGTGACATTGAACCAAAACTATCGCCGAAGAGAAGTTCATCAAAATAAGAGATACTATGTTCCTCATCAGGTGTAACGTCTTTTGTTTGTGCTAGAAGAACTATGACTTTCTCTATAGTATCTGCATGAATATCTTCTCCAGTTCGACCAAGAGCCCAATCTCGCCAATTTTCAGGCTGAAGGGTTCCATTTTCCAGTTCTTCCTTTTCCAAAAGGAAATCTGATGAACTGAATACTTGAGAAGACATGACGATGAAGATAGTTGAGAAGTATAAAAAAACTAGATGATATCTATTTGTATTGACTCGCACGATACCTGCAATCATCAAACAGAAATAATCTTTTGCATTTTTCACATATGGTGGGTGGCGAGGTGAGTAATAAAAGTGCAGGAGAGAGGGATTAGAGGCAGGGGTGGAATAAGAGTGACTATCCTTGGAGGTCAGAGGTAGCAATAGTTGCAATCATCAAATCACATATTTCCTCATTTGACCATCGGCCATTGCTATCTGCGTCGGTATTTACCCGGTTGGCATCATTGCCTACACTATCACCATTATCAATTTCGCTTACTTCCTCGGGTGAAATTATTTGCAAACGAATTAATCCTTCAACCGTTGGAGTTGGCCGGGAGTCTGTTATCTCTGCAGAAATTTTCGTGGCTAATTCTACGGCCATTTCTTTTATTTGAGCCAAGGTATTTTGACAATCCATGCTTCAGCATCGCTTTCAGAAACACCAGCACGCTTTATCCCTGCACTTACATGATGAGTTCCGGAAAGAAGTCTAAGCATCTCTCCGTCAATTGAATTACTTCGCATGCAATCTTGCATTTTTCTTCTTTGGAGACCGAGCCAAGCAATCCATATTTGCTCATCACTGCATAAAGTCTCCTTGCCAATTAATAGCCACGACTCATCCTTCCTATTTTCTATAAACTGCGACACTAAAGTCTTGCGCACGCCAGAATCAAGGGGCAAGCGGATGCCCCACAAAGGGTATGGAGGTAATGCTTGCATAATTACCGGACCCAGTTTCCCCACATCAATCCACCCTTTCACCTGGAAGAACTTCATCATCTTCACGTTGTTTTGGAGAAGCGCCTCGCTTACGCCCAGTAATTCGATGAACTTCGTTTATCATACGTTCAACTATTTTCTCGCCCCAGCCGCGTTTAGCCTTGAGGGCAGCGATTTTTGCAGGAGATAATGCGAGAAGGTCAGCGGGATTTCTTACACCAAAATTCATCAATGATCTGGCTCGAACCCGACCTATGTTTGGCAGGCGTATTAATTCAAGAATATCTTCCAAACAGCCGTGACGTATCCGTGTTCGTAATGTATCTAATCTAGAAATTAATGCCTGAACCATTTCTTGATGCTCAGAAGAAAATGCATTGTCCACTCGGATTAGTTCCTTTGATGAATAGAGCAACCAGTCCATTAAATCAATCCGATGGCGAAGGTCCCCGGGGGTAATGCCGTGCACTTTCTCTATTTGTCGCGAGGGGCTTTCCTCCGTCCAATTTTGCAAAATCCAAGAAGACTTAATCGCCTTCAAATAACGGTCTTCAAGAGATATGTCAATAAGCATGCCATATTCTTCCGCACTTCCTTTCACATGAAGTCGGTCTCTCTCACTATCTTTTGGCCAAAATCCAAGGAAATCGGGAGTTGCTGAAGACAGGTGAATCAGCCCAAAATCGCTGACATCCATATCCGGATTCCGCCGGACTATTCGCCGCACTGCCCTTCTCAAACCTGTTCGCAAAATGGCTGCAGAAAGTGGGTCGATGTAGAGTTGCGCTGCCCTATGCCCGAATGAAGTAGCGCGATACTTCATTGCAGGTGGGTCCTTAATTTCAGGCGTGACTGGCAAACCAATTTCCAAGGAGGTGGCTTTGCGAAAACCAAGTATTGGTTTACCTATTGGTCGTCGCGAGGGTGTACTTTGGCGGTTTGGTTGAGCATTTGGTTCAACCAATTCAACACCCTTAGTTGCACTTGCCTGAACAACCCATTGTGGGAGTTCATCCTGCCAATCACCCTCATCCCCCGTCTCATCAGATGCTGCATGTTGGGCGAATTTCTCAGCCAATTCTTCATCTATCCCAAGGCGCTCAACAAAGCCCTCTTCAATCAACCATTCAAGCATTCTATCCGTCCGTTCCTCAAGCATTGCTTCTTGTTGAGTATGGCCAAGGAATGTGGATTTGAAAAATGCTCTAATCGCTTGTCGGGTTTCTAAGCCACCGGTAGCGATGCCCGAAAGCAAGTGGACTCGCATAGGGGGGTCTGCCGCCAGTTTTGATGTCACATCCTCAGGTGGCCCGTGAATATATTTCTCAGCAATAATGTCGGCTTCTTCAAGAGCCGATGATCCTTTACACAATAGCCATGCCTGACCAAGGTCGTCATACCTTGGCCGCCCTGCTCGCCCAAGCATTTGTTGAACTTCCATTACGGGTAACATTCGATTCATGCCATCATCCCAGCGTTTTAAATCTCTAACTAAACAACGTCTTGCTGGCAAATTAACACCTGCTGCAAGCGTAGGAGTTGCACATATGGCAGTAATCAATCCTTCTTTGAAACCATTTTCAACGGCCCTTCTTTGTGATGAGGTTAGCCCTGCATGGTGGAATGCAACACCGCCTTTTACTGAATTAACCAAAATATCGCCCATTGCGGAATCGCTCATTTCAGCGATTTTACTGCTCAATTTCCCTAACTTCTCAAGACGAGTTGGGTCCTCTTTAGCCAAATACTTCTGCATCCGCTTTGACAATTTCTTTGCCTCAGATTGTGCAGATCTTCTTGTTGAAACAAAGAGAAGCAATTGGCCTTCTTCCTCAACAGTATCCAAAAGTACGCACCATGTTGGGGCACTTGCAGGCCCAGCCAATTGTTTCGGTGGGGGCAGGGGCATTCCACCATCGTCGGATGCTGATTTTATTCGTCGTCGCGCTTCAACACAACCTTCAACCAAAGTTGACATTTCAAGAGCAACAGGTCTCCATTGAGAAATAATCAATTCTGCATTTAACCAGTCTGCAAGTTCAGGCGTATTGCCAATCGTTGCTGAAAGAGCTATGATTTGTGCCTTCGGGCGCCAATGGCGTAGGCGTGCTAGATTAACCTCCATAGTCGGGCCGCGTGACATATCGTGAATAAGATGAAATTCATCAGCAATGACGATACTGACATTATTAATTAGGTCGGGTTTGGTCCTCATCAAAGAGTCAAGTTTTTCAGAAGTACAAACAATAATATCTCCGCGGTCGAGGAAGCGTGCCTCGCCATCCCTATCACCAATTCCCAATCCTACGTTCAGACCAAAAGCGCCACCGATTTCCTTTAACTCAGCATATTTTTCACTTGCAAGGGCCTTGAGTGGGACGATGTAAATCGCTCTACTTTTAGGTTCATCGACTAATAATTTTTGCAAAATTCCCAAGTAAGCAACTAATGACTTACCAGATGCGGTTGGTATGGACACGAGTGTGTTGCCTCCACTGAGCACATGCGGTAATGCCTCCAATTGCGGAGGGTACAGATTTGTAATCCCCCATGTATTGGTAAGAAACTGCGGAACTCCGCTAGGCAGGCCAAGGTCATCAACGCTCGAAGACCCTTCCATATCCCTAACCTATGGCCAAGAGTCCAAAAGGAGTTCGCATACCCTGTTATCAAAAATGAGGGCAATAAAAACTAATTTTCAAGGAAAATGCTCAAGGGGTAGCGACTACCGTATCCCCTCATGGGCACAGATAATGAGCAAGTTGAAGACCGCCTCTCCGTGTTTGATGATGAACCAGATATCAACGACTGGGTGGAAATTTTCAGTGGTGCGTTTTTGGCGATGCTCGGGATGTATTTCCTAATGAATCCGGGAAATGTGGTTCGCGTTGATGTCATGCAGTGGTTCAGTGCAGCGATGATTTCAGTCGGTGCAATTTGGGCTGGTCACGGACTCAAAGACATGGCAGTAAAAGAGATCAGACATAGCATTGTTGTGCTTGATTCTGCCCATCACGATTCGGGAATTGACCTCGGACTTATTCGCGATGTTCTCGTTAATCCGGCTGAATACCAATCTTTCCTTCTCCAAGCCTATGAAGAAGCATACGAGGACGGAATAATCACTGAGAAAGAAATGGCTGAATTGTCGGCTCTGCAAGAAGCACTAGGCCTTTCCGATGAGGATGCTGCGAAAATTGCTGCCAGAGCGGCAATTAATTTAGCTCTGAAAGATGGATCAGTAGGTGAAAACGAATTGAAGATAATCATGGATGCTGCCAAGGCTGCAAAGGTTTCCAAGAAAAACTGTGAGAAAATAATGGCAGCCCTTGAAGATGGGAAATTGGATGAGGAAGAGGAAAAGATGCTTGGCGAACTCCTCTCCAATATGTAATCCCAATTATTCCCTTGCCGCAAATTGTCGCCACATTGAACCCTCGGGGTTCACAATGAATTCTACTTCCATTTATCTGAAGTTCCACTGTAGAGTGGGCTGCTATATGCTAGTTCATATGCCAACTCTCTTGCATTATCACGCCTTTTCTTCTCGCCATATCCAACCAATAATACAATGACCGCCCCGGTAGTTAGCATTTGCGTACCCCATTCCGTAACACCATTTGCCGTAATGATTCCAGTTGAGGTCACCATGTCGTCGGCATCAAAACTATCGCTTGGACCCCAAGTAAAATCTAATTCATCAAGTCCACAATCACAATAAGAAATAGCCATTGAATCGGGATATAATGCGCGCTGAAACATCGCCCAATCCGCCAAACTAATGTCATTTGGCCTCGTATTCCACGCCGGAGATGCGGATGGACCTGTAGAAGTTGCTGAAACCATTGTCCACTTGATATGGGCAGCGGCTCCATTCGGCAAATCATCAACAACCAATATTGCTTCCAGAAGAAGCATGTCAAGGGTTATCGCTCGCCCAGCATGAAGGATGAAATCAACTGCCTGTTGTGGCATTGAGCCATCACTGTCAGGCCGGATTCCCTTTTTTGCAAGAAAATCAAAAACCAAATTGTCAATTCGCTTATTTTCCAGTTCCGAAGTATGTAGTTGCCACCTTCCATCGTAAAGCGGAGTTGCCTCATCAATAGGCATTATTAGGTTTATTTCCTCTCCAGCCCTTACACCAAGCGTTGAACCGATTACTTCCACTTTTGTCTGCCCATCAACAGAGGGGGAACTGACCTGCCAAATTGCTTCCATGTGGCGTTCAAGCAACTCATCAACCTCAATTTCTCCATTCTCTCTCGCTTCCTCGCCAAGAGTGATGATTGGGTTTATTACGCCCCCGATTAAAATTAAGACTAGAGCAATGGAAAGGGTGGCTCCACGGCTTTTGGAAGTTGGCATCATCAGCATTGAACCAAGAATGAGAACAACCAAAATAAGTCCAATAAAGAGGCTGCCGGCTCGAACTTCCTCCAACTCTACGGCTTTCGAATCATCGCCCATTGTTGCAGTTCCGGTGTTAAAAATTGCATCACCAGTAAAGTGGCTAGGGTCAGTTGGACCCATTCCCTCGTGTGCAAATCTACCGTACCATTTGTACTCTTGGAAGTGCCCAGGAAGCCCCCCCCAACAGGCACTGTATTCTCCCTCAGCAAGCCCCCGGTATTGCATTGCCATAATCAATTTTTCACCGTCAAAAGTAGTTCTAACTTCGGGCTTTTCAGCACGCCGATTATTTTCACCTATTATTTCTGGAGGGTCATGAGGTTGTTCTACTTCAATTGGCACATTGTACCATATGATGGTAATTGAGAATATTTCGTGCTCAGGTAGGTTAAACTCCCAGCAGTCTCTATCACCATCTACCAATGCGCCACTAGATGATGTTTCAACATCGACTAAGTAACGCGGTTGTGAATCCGAAGAAGGTTCGTCAACATTAGCGGCGGCTGGATTTACGGACCATTCAATTGGAATGGTAAAACTGCTTGCCCCGCGTAATTGTAATTCCCAATTAGCGGGGCGATCTAGAACAAATGAAATGCGCAATTCTATCATGTCGTTTGGGCGTAACATCCTCCCGGCAGATAAATCAAGAGGTTCATCCTCAATCCGATAAGGAGCTGGCAGGTTTGGACTTACACCACTGCCAGAAATGGTCCATTCTTGCTCATTTGCACCTAGCCGCAAATACACATCCAAATCCGGCTGATTCCAACCCAAAGCATCCTCGCGCACTCGTAAGTCAACAACCAATTCCTGCATTAAGTCAGGCAATAGAGCCATTTGTGTTTGAGAAGGTTGCATTTTGAATATTAGAATGAAGGTTTTTGGAGTAAGAGGAGAAGCCTGTGAAGCATCACCAGCAAGGGTCTCTTCGCCAGAAGCAGCGTTATTTAGATCACATTCATCATCAGCATCACAAGCCAAAAACAACGTGTTTTGATAGCCTTCCATCCCCAATTCGGCTGAGGCCATTGGGAGCGAACTGAATATAATTAACAAAAGGAGCGCATACGGCATAACCCCCTTGTGCATAAAAAAGGCTGTAAGTCGTTTGTTATCAATCTATTTTATTGTAGAGTCATATTTTATTGATTCAATAGGGCACCAATAACCACTATTGCAATTTTACATGTGAGGTTTTGGAAGCAATAGATGGATTGCGATGAAGGAAAGAAACTCCAACAATATCTAGGGCTGTATGCTAAATGATGGCACAATGGGGATAAATATAGAAGCAAAGTGTACCATTCGAAAGGAGATTAATTGGCCCCACCTTGCTCATCAATTAGGTAAACTTTGCATTTCCGGCAAAGGAATTTGCCATTTGAACGGCGCCTCCGCGGATGACTCCGTTTACACGATGGGCAAGTCCACAACCACTTTGCCCTTCTCTGCCTTAATTCAGTAGTCAATTGGCGGCCTAATGCCTTAGATTTACGATCAGGCCACATTTTTTCCAGCGATTTAAAACCAGCACCGTGCCCTGCATGTCCCAAACAGTGACAATATTCATGATATAGCACATACTCACCATAAGGCAAATATTTTTCTTCAACCAAAGCCCTATGTAAATCAACTTTTCTAACATCTTTCGCTGATAAATTCCCCTCGGATAAATCCACTCCAGGGAAAAATCTGGTCACGCCATGGCGTTGCGTAGCATCTTTTCGCAACCATCCGAGAGGTATCTTTTGCAATTTTTCTATTTTATCAATTGCAAAATCAAGTTGATACATTTTTGCAAGAACTATCTGTTGTAATTCTTGCAAAGAGTCATCCATACAAATTCCTCACTAATTATTGTGCGCTCCTCAATCCACCTTTTCTCAATGCCAGCGATGATATGCAGGGTGTCCTTCTTTCACTGCAACAAAAAGCCCACTCCCAAGAGCGCAAACCTTCCCATCAGCAGATAGTGTCATCTCAACCTTTGCTCGGTCAACCATTAATTCGGATATTGTTGCTAGAACTTCCAACTCTGCTCCAAGTGGAGTCGGCCGTCTAAGTTTCACCTCATATTTTGCAGTCACAGTACATGGTGGATGATTCATTCCTTGGTCTTTCATTATTGCCATAGCCGCAGCCCAATTACCATGACAGTCTAGCAATGTACCAATTATCCCGCCATTTATCATTCCGGGAAATGCTTGATGCTCTTCACTTGGAGTAAATCTTAGAACTAAACCATCTGCAGTTTGGTATGAGTCAATTTTTAAACCTTTATCATTCGCTGGCCCACATCCGAAACAGATTGAATTTGGAGCGTATTGGCGTTGCACACCTACTTCTTGCATACATCCTCCACGAAGGTAGGGGGGTCATGAAACCATTGATGCAAATGATGAGGCAAGTTCATGGTTAGAGATATGTCCGCAAAGCCCATGGAAGAGGGGGGGGAGGTAGTTCCTTCCGCAGATACTGCGCCGTCTCAGCCCAAGACTTCAACCAAAAAGGTCGCAATACCTAAGACCAAAACGGCAACCAAAAAGGTCGCAAAACCTAAAGCCAAAACGGCAACCAAAAAGGTCGCAAAACCTAAGGCCAAAACGGTAACCAAAAAGGTCGCAATACCTAAGACCAAACCAAAATCGGCTGAAACTGCAAAGAAGATTGGCAAAACTACAGAAAATCGCAGTACGTCGAGGATAGATGTTTTATCTAAGGCTGATGCTGAATCAAGACCAAAAGTTCGTCTCGCTCATGAATTATCAAGCGATAGACGAAAGGTGATCAAAAAAGCCCTCGCCAGCCATAAGTCCGAGCATCGGGAAGAATGGGATCGAACGGCAGGGGTAAGAAATCATATCATTCTGCGAAAAAGAATCAAACCCGGTACAATGCGTTCTTTTGATGTACCTCTTCTTGACATAGAGTTGGGGGATTCCTGGCCAATTCCAGTTACGGTGATTCACGGTAGTCGCCCTGGCCCAGTTGTAACAATTTCTGCTGGGATTCATGGTGATGAATTGACTGGCCCGAGTGCATGCACTCACCTTCTTTCCTCGGCAATGACAGACCCCGGAAAACCATTGGATCCAAAACATATAGCAGGAACTATTCGCATTTTACCAATTCTCAACATTCCCGGATATAGGGCAAAGAGTCGCCGATTCCCCGATGGCAGGGATTTAAATCGTGCTTTTCCCGGAAAAAGTAAGAGTAATACTACATCACGAGTGGCATTTAAGATTTGGAATAAATTAATCTTAGGAAGTGATTATGTTGTCGATTTGCATAGTGCTGCAAAGGGGCGCTCAAATATGCCCCAAATACGAGGCGATTTAGCCGATCCACATTCAAATATTATCGCCAAAGCGTTTGGAATTGAAATGATTCTTGATGCAAAAGCACCAAAGGGAAGTATTCGCCGCGTTGCAATGAAGAACGGCATTGGTGCAATTACCTATGAGGGAGGTGGGGCAGATTTCCTTGACCATGAAGCAGTACAAGTTGCAGTGACCGGTGTACTAAATGTGCTGAAAACCCTTCATGTCATCCCAGGAAACCCTACTCGCCCTAAATTCCGTCTACTCGCAAGTGGTTCAATATGGCTTCGCGCCAGCGAAGGAGGCTTGCTGGATATGTTCGTAGGCCCTTCATCAATCGTCAAAAGAGGTGATGTCGTAGCGCGGATTTCAGACCCAGGTACACCGGGATTAGCAGTCGACATCGTTGCGCCTAGTGATGGTTTGATGATTTGTACTGCGACTAATCCTTTCGTAACTGCAGGTACTCCTGTTGGCCATTTCTTACCTATTGACAAGCATCTTGGCTTGATAATGAGCCAATGTGATGAAAATAATCGCTTTGTCGTTGCCGGTTCTGAGGCTGAACCAGTATGGCGTGAGGAAACTGAAATTGACGAGATTTCGGTGAGTGGAGAATGGTCAGGTGGCTCAGTTGATGCAGAATGGCAGAGTGGATGGACGGAAGCCGCAGAATCTGATGATAATAATGAAAGTGCAAAGTGAGGTACCTTCGGTGTTGGACTACGTTCCCACGAAGTTGGTGTTTGAGTAAACTGAAATCAGTTGTTGCTTAGGGATTTGAAAATCAAATCCTTGCCTTGGAAGTAATTCCAAGCGTATCTGGCACCCGAATCCCGCGGGATTCGGGTGCCTCTTTTTATTTTTTGAATCATACATTTAATGTGTGGTGCTAACTTGTTTCTTATCGGCCTCAAATAGTTGTTATCGACCGGCGCAAATAATTTCGGAGCAAAATTGCACCCGACATGTTCGGATTGGCCTATATATGCTACACGGGTCAGCCACCGTAAGCGAACATGTTCGCCCCATCCCTTGAGTTAGGAACCATATCCGCCGATATTGGAGATAAACCAAATGAGAACCCAAACCAAAAGTGCCGCGCTACTGACTTTACTGATGTTTGCCTCAGTATTTGCTGGATGCCTCGGCGGAGATGAAACAAATGTAAACATATGCGGAGAAGGAACAGGCCTTGTTGGCAATGAATGTGTACCTGTGGTAAGCAGTGGGGATCAAGTATCCTTTACGCTTCGTGCAGAGAATATGCAATTTATTGGCGTAGGTGGAGAAATTGATGGGCAAGTAAATCCAATATTAGCGGTTGAAAACGGCGATATTGTTACTATTACACTAGTTATGGGAGAAGTAAACCTACACGATGTAGCCTTTGAAGGATACAATGCTGCAACCGCTCAACTTACAGCCGAAGGTAGTGAAGATACTATTACTTTCACTGCAAGTGAAGAAGGAACATTTGCTTATTATTGCACAGTTGCGGGCCATCGTGCCGGTGGAATGGAAGGTGCTTTCGTCGTAGGTAATGGAAATGGAGGTGGCGCTGGAGTTGATGAAATTGGTGCTGCACTGCCCGTGGATACTGATGATATTTCGCGAGACCCTTTCCTAATGCCTGAACCTATAACACGTAATACTACCGAAACGGTTCATATTTACATGGAAGCCGTTGAATTGACAGCAGAAATCGAAGATGGAACCACTTTCACTTACTGGACTTACAATGGAACTGTGCCCGGTCCAATGTACCGTGCTCGAGTTGGAGACACAGTTATTGTCCACTTTAGCAATAACGCTAACAGCACAATGCATCACAATGTTGACTTCCATGCAGTAACCGGACAAGGTGGCGGTGCAGAAGCAACCGGTACCGCGCCAGGAGAGGAGACTTCCTTCTCGTTCCTTGCTCAGCATGCGGGGCTGTTTGTTTACCACTGTGCAACCCCTGATGTACCAACTCACATTAGCAAGGGGATGTATGGAATGATACTTATTGAACCTGAGACACCTTTGCCTGAAGTCGATCATGAAATATACATCATGCAAGGGGATATCTATACCAAGTGGAAACCTGGTACGGATGGTCACCAAGAATTTGATGATGCGGCCATGTTTGATGAAACTCCTACATATGTTGTATTCAACGGAAAGTTCCATGGCTTTACTGGAGAAAACACAATTAAGGCAAATGTTGGGGAGACAATGCGAATATATTTTGGCGTTGGCGGTCCAAACACAATCTCATCTTTCCATGTTATCGGTGAAATTTTTGATACCGTTTGGAATTATGCTGACTTAAACTCTGAACCAATGGTTAGTGTGCAAACTGTATTAGTGCCACCTGGTGGTGCAGTTGTAGTGGACCTTTCCTTTGAAGTGCCAGCGAATTACATTATGGTTGATCACGCATTAACTCGCGCCTTCCATAAAGGTGCAATCGGAATCATTGAAGTAACTGGAGCAGAAAATGCCACGGTTTACGAAAACCTCAATGATGAATGAGTAGAAAGTGAAGCAAACATTATCATTAGAAAAATAGGGAGGTTGGGTATATGAAAAAGTGGAACAATATTATTTCAATGGCATTGATATCTTTAATAATAACACAGGGATTAGTGCATTCTCAATATACCCTCCTCTCTAATAATGACAATAAGAAAACATGTGGGGAAGGCACATATGAATACAATAATACTTGCATTGCAGTGAGGGCAAATGAAACAAGCCCTGTTGTTGAAGTACTGCTAATAGATTTTCTCAAGGATAGCTTTGTTGTCAAAAAAGGAGATTTAGTGAGATTGGTCTTTGATGTAAGGATATATGACCATTATGTCCCCGATACTTTCTCCATTCCATCGCTTGGAATCGAAGTGGATTTGCAAGGAAAATCATTTTATGTTTTTGAGTTTGAGGCCACTGAAGAAGGCACATTTGAGTATTCAAGTAAAGGCATGTGCAGAGTGAAGATTCCAGGTGCTGGAGAAGTTGAAGTTGACTGTGCTATTTATTGTGGTGAAGTTAACAATGGGAGAGTCGGTGCAATTACCGTGGAACCAGCAGAAGAGATAAATGCCTTCAAGGTCGCAGATATTGGCTTTGAAACATGTTCATTGCTGGGCACATATTGTGATGGTGATAGACATTACCATGACTGAAGATAACTCATCCAACCCCACACTTAGTCAAGAATTAATTCGGTGACTTTCCACCCGATCAAGGCTAATATTGGCCCCCCTATTGAAGTTGCTAAGACATAACCTGCAAGATACGAATACGCTTCGGCCTGATACATTCTTATCGAATCAACCGAATATGTGGATAAAGTTGTAAATGCCCCAAGAAGCCCTATTCCGGCAAATAAGGTGGCTTCTTCACTTAGCACACCATTTACCAAAGCAGCACATGTAAGTGAACCTAAAAGGAGTGAGCCGACGAGGTTTACGGTCAAAGTAGCCCAAGGGAATGAGTCTGAAGTAAGCCAGAGTCCAATGCCATACCTTAGGCTTGCTCCGAGGGCGCCTCCGAGGGCAACGAGTAGTAGCGCCTTAGCCTCCATCAACCCTCACAAGGCCGACCCGTTCAAGATTCTGCCGCCTGTCGGGGGGTAGTTATGGGGGAGAAACAACCACTTTGGTTCTTGACCGGGAATAAAGGGAAGTTAGAGGAGGTGCAGCATCTATTGTCTCCTCTTGGTTTTTTGGTAAAACCTCTTGAAATCAACGGACAAATCACTGAAGTGATAGAACCGCAGGCCACCATACTTGAGGAAGTTGCTCGCTCTAAACTTACTCAGGCGAGAGATATTTTACAAGCATTGGGTAAAGAAGGAGAAGCAGTAATGGTTGAAGATGCAGGTTTATTTATCAATTCATTTGACGGGTTCCTAGGGGTATATTCATCATATGTACATTCAACTATTGGTTGCGAAGGGGTATTGAAATTACTAAACAAATCAACCGATAGGCGGGCCGAGTTCCGTGCGCTTGCTGCCCTTTGGGATGGGGGGGAAATGCACATTGGCGGAGGAGTTTGCCCTGGCCTACCTATTGCTGCCGAGTTAATGAACTGCAAATAATGGTCAATACAAGCCAGCACCAGTGGCCTCAATTATTATTGAAATCGATGACCGCTTGCTCAACTTCCTCATCGGTCATTAGGCGTCGTTGACTCTTTGCCAAAGTGAATAAATGTTCAATTAAGTCAGGGTTCTTTTCATATCCACGTTGTTCTAGCCACCAAATAATGTTTGAACGGCCCGCCATATGTCCAATTCTAATTATTTGATTTAGGCCGTAATCTTGTGCCGGAACTCCAGAATAAACTCTGTCGGCGAGCCAGTGATCACCTTTTTTCATCGCTTTAATGACTGCTGAAGCATGAACGCCAGTACCAGTTTCAAATGCATCTTTACCAAAAACAGGGTAATTTCTAGGAAGTGGAACTTCAATATACTCATGTGCCTTTCTCACATAATCATTGAGCGAAGTAAGGTCATTGTTGATGACCCCCATCAATTTTAGATTGACTAGGGTTTGATCTAGAGGTGCATTGCCTGCCCTTTCTCCGATACCGAGTGCAGTCCCGTGGATTACATCTGCCCCCGCCTCTACTGCTGCTAAGTTGTTAATGACTCCAAGGCCACGATCTTGATGTCCGTGCCAATTTATCTCAATATCTCGGCGTTTTACTCCGGCATCAGGAATTACTTCGTCTTGAATAAAATTCAATAATTGCTTTACACCGTTTGGTGTAACATGTCCACAGGTATCACAAACACAGATTCTATCTGCGCCTAATTCAATGGCTCTCGTGTATATTGTCTTAATATCTTCAGGCTTACTTCGAGTTGTATCTTCGGTGACAAACATGACCGGTATGTCATTTTCAATAGCAAAACCAACTGCTTTGTCTAGCGTGCTTTGTAATTTCTCCATGGTCCATCCTTCGGTATATTGACGAATTGGTGATGTACCCAAAAATGCACTTGCTTGGATTTTTAATCCGTATTTTGCCTGCAAGTCAATGAGCGGCTCAATATCGCCAATAACAGTTCTAACCGCACAACCAGGGCGAATATTGTAGTCGTTTTCACTAATATGAGAGAGCATTGCATCAATATGCTCAATATGAAATGGTCCTGCACCGGGTAGCCCAAGATCCACTTTTTGCAATCCAAGTGTTTCCATAAAATCTAATAATTCTATCTTCTCACTGATTTCAGGGTTTCGTGCACTTGGACTCTGAAGTCCATCTCGTAAAGTTTCATCATCAAACCAAACTCCATGAGGATGATTGGAATTATCGCGAAGCAAGTCGTAATCAATCTTATTCCAATCATAGATAAGGTCGTTTTCTTGCATGATAAATCCCTCAAGTATGGCTTGGCCCATTAGGTGAGGGGTAGGCTTGAGCCTTGAACCCTCGCCTTGGGCTATTGCTTCACTCTTCTTCTGAATCGGCGGCAACAATTCCTTCGGGGGCTTCCATTCCGGCTTCGCCGTTATCCTCGTCATCATCATCGACCAAATCTGCAGGTAATCTTGCGGTGAAGATAATGCTATCAGAGTAACCACCTTTTGCTTTATCTCGCAATTCCATTACCATTGTCCCCTTTGAACTTCGCCCCTTGGTGATTGCGGTTTCACCGGCCTTGATTCGAATCATCATTCCCTTCTTTGTCAGCAGGAAGATTTGGTCGCCTAAGTCCGGTATTTGACGCACACTTACAACTTCATCTCCCTCGTTCAACTTCATTGTGACTACACCTTTTCCACCAGGGTTAGTTCTACGGTATCCGTCTGTGTAGAATGCAGGTTCTCCCTTGGAATCTATTCGTTGGTTGCCCTCTGAATTCAACAATGGCAGACGGTTTGCAGTTCCTAATTCGGTTCTCTTACCCATTCCGTATTTGGTAATTGTAAGAATTTGAGTTTCGGGATTAGCAGTAACTAACATACCAACAACGGTATCTCCTTTAACCTTGAAACGGATCCCAAATACACCAGCAGATACCCTTCCTGACGCTCTAATTTTGGAACATAAAAAGCGCGCTGCGAGACCATTTGAGGTGTAAATTAAGATTTCATCATCATTTGTTCCGTGACGGACATTCACCAAACGGTCTTCGTCTATCTTGAAGCGTAGGGCATATTTTCCATTACGGTTTATCTTCACGTATTCGCTTAACTTTGTCTTCTTAATTAGTCCCTTTATCGTAGAAAATAGGAGGAAGTGGCCGTCTGGATTATCAATGAGGTCTCTTGAAATTGGCAGTATTGTAACTACATTTTCGTCCTCACGGATTCTCTCAATGAGATTCCTAATGTGAGTTCCGCGTGACAGTCGACTAGCTTGGGGAGTTTCCCATGCGCGCAGACCGTACACTCGTCCTTGATCTGTAAAGATTAACAAACGGTCCTTGCTGAAACAGGTGATAATTGCTTTAGGGGTATCCTCGTCCTTGGTTGTGACACCTTTCAAGCCCTTGCCTTTGCGCTTTTGCACTCGGAAAGACTCGGCAGGAGTATGGCGGATATATCCATCATCTGAAAGTGATATTACTAATGCTCTTTCAGCGATTAAGTCCTCTCTATCCATCGATAAGGGCATTGGGTCAATTATACTTCGGCGGTCATCGCCATGCTTTTCTACCATTTCATTTAATTCGGTTGTAAGAATATTCAATCTTCGTTCACGGCTTGCCAAAATATTTGATAATTCATTAATTATCACTTGTAAATCATCATATTCATCTTGGACTTTTCTCACATCAAGACGAGATAACTGATATAGACGGCGTTCGGCTATTGCTTTAGCTTGAGGTATTGAAAAGTCAAAAGTCTCAACGCCAGGGAAGTCCTCCTCGCCACGAAGAATTCTTTCAAATTGCTCTCTGCTTTCAGAACCACGGCCAGCCTTTATGACATCATCAATACGGTCTTGAGCCTTGACCAAGCCTTCCAAAATATGTGCTCTACGCTGAGCCTTGTCAAGTTCAAACTGAGTTCTCCTCTCAATGACATCCTCGCGGTGACGCACATAGGTGTGTAGTATCTTTGAAAGAGTCAAGAGAATAGGTTGATTCTCTAGTACACCCATCATGTTTGCAGAATATGATTCTTGTAGTCGGCTTGAACGATAAAGTTGATTCAATACTGCGTGAGGGTCAGCGTTCTGTTTCACTTCAATTACGACGCGAATTCCTTCCTTGGATGATTCATCTCTTATATCGCGGATACCTTTGACGGTTTCTTTTGATACGAGATCAGCGATTCCTTCTAGCATTGGTCCTTTCTTCACTTGATATGGGACCTCAGTAATGACAATTCGCTTTCCTTTATCATCATCTTCAACATCACAAGTGGCGCGAACATGGAATCGTCCATGCCCTGTTGCATACATGTCTGCAATTCCGTCAATTCCGAAAATATTTGCACCGGTTGGAAAATCTGGACCTGTAATATGTTGCATATATTCCTCAACAGTTATTGCTGGAGCAATAGAAGGATTATTTTCAACGCCTTCTTCAATTATTTTAGCCACATGCATATTGATTGCAGATGATACTTCACGCAAATTATGTGGAGGGATTTTTGTTGCCATTCCTACTGCAATTCCATCACTACCATTGAGCAAAAGATTTGGTAGACGTGCGGGCAATACGGTTGGCTCACTTTCAGAATCATCAAAATTCGGTTGGAAAATAACCGTATTCTTTTCAATATCGCCGAGCATATGCTTTGCAATCTTATCTAACCTTGATTCGGTATAACGCATAGCAGCAGGCGGATCGCCATCAATTGAACCAAAATTACCTTGGCCATCAATCAATGGGTAGCGCAAAGAAAAATCTTGGGAAAGACGTACCATTGTGTCGTAAATAGATTGGTCGCCGTGCGGATGATATTTACCCATTACTTCACCGACTGAACGAGCAGATTTTGAGAATGATTTTTCAGAAGTGTGCCCACCCTCATACATACCATACAAAATACGTCGATGCACCGGTTTAAGGCCATCTCTCACATCGGGGAGTGCGCGTCCAATAATGACGGACATTGCATAATTGATGTAACTGTTTTTCATTTCCTCGTCAATAGACTTTGGAATTTGAATATCGGTCGGATTTTGGCTTTCTTCTTCCATATTATCGTCGTCCTCAGATGTCAAGATTCGTCACCTCCCGTGCATACTTTTCAATAAAAGCCCTTCTGTCGGCCACATCCTCGCCCATTAAGGTCTGGAAAAGACCAGAGGTTGTGCCATCGTCGGAGAAATCCTCAGCAGTTACTTTGAGCATTGTGCGAGTTTCTGGATCCATTGTAGTATCCCATAATTGGTCCGGATTCATTTCTCCAAGACCCTTGTATCGCTGAATACCAATTTTTGCATCGGGATTATCACCTCTTAATTCAGCGATATAAATGTCTCTTTCACGGTCACTAAATGCATACTTGTGCTTCCGCCCTCTTGAAACTTGGTATAGTGGTGGTTGAGCGATAAATACATTGCCATTTTGAATTGCTGGGCGCATGAATCTCCACATGAATGTCAAAATTAGAGTCCTTATGTGAGCCCCATCTACATCTGCGTCAGTCATAATAATGATTTTTGCATATCGCAATTTTTCAACATTAAAATAAGTGTCCAATATCTTTGATTTGGCATCAGCATCGACATCCTCGTCAACTTCAATTTCCTCTGGAGGATTGCCAACGCCTGCACCAAGTGCTTTAATCATGATTTGAATTTCATTGTTTTGGTATACTCTGGCTTGGTTTTTTAACTGTCTTTCAACATTCAATATTTTACCGCGCAACGGTAAAATCGCTTGAATCCTACGGTCGCGTCCAGTCTTTGCTGAACCTCCCGCAGAATCACCTTCCACGATGTATATTTCACATTCTTCCGGGTTTCGAGATTGACAATCGGCTAATTTACCAGGCAGGCCGCCGCCTTCAAGTACACCTTTTCGGCGAGTTAAATCACGGGCTTTGCGAGCCGCCTCTCTTGCCTTACTGGCAAGAACTGCCTTATCGATTACTGCTTTCGCAGTGGATGGGTTTTCTTCAAAGAACTCACCTAATTTGTCGTTGATTATTTTTTCCACAATTCCTTTTACTTCACTTGAAACCAATTTATCTTTGGTTTGGGATGAGAAAGAAGGATCTGGATGTTTTACGCTAATAATGGCCGCAACGCCCTCTCTAATGTCGTCTCCAGACAGTTGCGTTACATTCTTCAGGAGGTTGCGACTTTGTGCGTAGGAATTGATTGTACGGGTCAAAGAAGCCCTAAATCCGGACATATGGGAGCCTCCATCGCGGTTTCTGATGATATTGGTGTAGCAGTAAATTGTTTCACTATATGCGTCGGTCCATTGGAGTGCAACTTCAACTTCAACATCCCCTAATTCGATTTCAACATTGCCGGAAATATGAATGACATCGCTATGAAGTGCGTTTTTTCGTTCATTCAATTTCTTCACGAATTCCGAAATCCCTCCTTTATATTGGTGATCGACTACTTCTTTTTCTTCACCTCTTTCATCGCAGACTTGGATGTGTAATCCGGCATTCAAGAATGAAGTTTCTTTTAGGCGCGAGTTTAGTGTTTCAAAATCAAACTCAACGATATTAGTGAAAATTGTCAAGTCCGGTTTAAAATGGATAATAGTCCCTGTGCCTTCGGAAGCACCAGTCTTCTTCAATGGCGCAGCAGGTACGCCGGCGAAATATGTCTGCTCCCAAACTTCACCATTACGATAGATTGTCATCTTCAACCATTCAGAAACTGCGTTCACTGCTGAAACGCCAACTCCGTGGAGTCCGCCCGAAACCTTGTATGAATCATTGTCGAATTTCCCCCCAGCGTGTAATTTCGTCATGATGACTTCGGCCGCGCTAATTCCGAATTCTTCGTGGATGCCAGTTGGTATTCCTCGTCCATAATCGCGAACGGTAACCGAACCGTCACCAAGTACGGCAATATCTACTCTATCATTGAAGCCTGCAAGGTGTTCGTCAACTGCATTGTCAACAACTTCCCAAATGCAGTGATGGAGTGCGGTTCCATCATGGGGGTCTCCGAGGTACATACCCGGTCTTTTTCTCACTGCATCTAAGCCTTCGAGTACGGTAATACTGCTGGCTGTATAGTCGTTTGACATGTCTTTTTCCCCCGTTTTCTTTGGCGCTTCGCAAAGCACCCTTTGATGGCAATATAATGCGGTTGTTTGAGGTACATAAAGACTCGTACTGCCCACTGGCCACGGGGGCTATAATGAAAGTAAAGCGAGTTGGCCGCAGCGCCCCATTTTGTGGCTTTTTTTCACCTTTACTTTTTTATCAAAGCGAGGTGCATTTTTTTTGCCGGAACAAGGTTTATCCGGCCACCTATTTTTGGCCCTTTTTTTGCACTTTCTAACAGTTAGCAATATTTCTCAATTATTAGTCGTTTTCTGGGCTTCAAAGTTTCACCTCATATGGCAATAATTGCAAATATCAACTTCCTTTTTTGACATAATTCGAATCATCCTCATAGACTTATTTGTTAATTCCGGACATAGTTTTGTGTCATTATCTAATTATTCGGAACCATAGTTTCACATCAAAGACAATTAATTGCCGCCCTTAATGAGCATGCGCAAAGAACGAAGGAGTGGATGATGCGTGGAGTGTGAACATTTGCCGCCTACATCCTAACAGATGCCTATTGATTAGGCATCATTTACCACAACACCCCTCCGGTGCCCCGATTTTTGACGAATCACTCCCTCCTCATTGAGTCTATGGGCGCGACATGTGCAACGACATGGTTAAGGTAGGTTGTCCGGTGGGCGGGCCGATGAATGACCCCTTAGTCTGTGTTGTGCTCAATGGGACGACTATTGAAGAGATGCTTGATGAAGCAGCGCGGAGCAATCTTGCCGGCGCTGATTTAGTAGAAGTTCGCTATGATAGACTGTTCCTAATTCCTCCTGAAGTTTCTGAAGATAATGTGGAAGATGAACTCGCATATTTAGACACCAGTGAATGGGGCGTTCGAGAGCCAGAGGACATTGACATTTCAGCCATAATTTCTGATTTAAAAGAGGGAATACCCCTCCCTGTTATTTTTACCGTACGTCCACAAAGCGAAGGTGGACATTACCCAGGCGAAGAATCCGCAAGAATTGAAATATTGCGTGAAGCAATTGCCAGTGGTGTCAGTTGGGTTGACTTAGAGATTTCAATTGAGGAAGGCGTACGCAATGAATTAGTTGAGGTTGCAAATGCCGGGAATTGCAAAATTATTTCTTCCTCCCATGGTGAATCAGTACCTCCGGCTGAGGAAATTGTCGACATGGTGAAATCAAATTCAGATAATTGTGAAATCATAAAGTTATGTTTTGAAACTTCAAATCATCACGAGAGCCTCAACCTTGTTGAAGCATCGATTGAAATGACTGGAAGCGGCATTTCATATGCAATTATGGGAATGGGCCCAGGTGGAGACTGGCCCCGACTTCATGCACCTATGCTTGAGCAATCCATTGTCTATACAACCCTACATTCAGAGTATAAACTTTCAGAAAGGGGCCTTATCAATGTAAAGGATGCCCGAGATGCTTGGGCACTCCTTGAATATTGAAACCAAATTACGCCAATATTTGTCACGTTTGATAATTACAACTTGCACCCTGCAAGAATGTCATGAACTCTTGAATGTATTAGTCAACAACTTCCTTCGCCAATTCACTTTGTTGATCTCCCTCAAGTGAAGGAAGTAGTTCTACAGCCACACCTTCACGCCCAAGTTTATTGTATCGCGTGTGAAGAATAAATGGAATTGAACCAAGGCTAAGTAAGGCGATGCCACATACGATTGGAACTGTCCACGGTGGAATCATTACCCGATCCTCTACCATCACAGTAATGTCAACGGAAATATCGACTTTCGGGTCGGGTGCATTTCCACCTTGCCCATTATTCCAAGAATCAATCACAACTCTAAATTCCTGCCATTCTAATTCTTCACTGAACATTCCACCGGTGGTTTGTGGAATATCTAAAGCGGTTGAAAAAGTTACTTCATTTACGCTTTGATATGAGTGAGCGTCACGGAAAGTTCTCCAAGTCAGTGGACCTCGCCATTCAGGAGGTATTTTTGAGAAATCAAATTGTTCTTCATCAATACTGTTACCATTTAGTTGATATGACCAAGAATATAGATCCCAATCATAGGACGAGATTAGATAAACGTCAATTGGTGCATCAACAGTGGAATTATATGCAGTAGTAGTTACACAAAAAGTATAGGTTTTTCCAGTAGTTAAATTGACTCTAATGCCCGAAGCACTTCCGTTTTCATGGACTTGGCTAACGTGAAATCCACTTGTCAATGGGCGTAGAGAATTAGCCGAGTCTTCCACGGGATAAGGGAGTGTGGAGGGATCTTCATTAATGTCAGCACTGCCGCCATCTTCATTATTTTCATTTGGTCCTCCACCCCCGCTTGGACCCATTGGGCCTTCACCGAATCCCTCGTCATAAAAATTGTAAAAAGTGTCAATAGTAGTATTTGCAACATATTCGCCCCATTGAACTTCTCCGGTTGAAGTACAAGCCGAACTAGATGCTGCTTGGACATTTGTCAAAGCAAAATTAGAATCAAAAATAGGAGTTGAAAGAGGCAATACTACAATGAATAGCATGAGCCAACAGACAATTCTGCCCCCTAGACCCTCAATTCTCATTGCCTCGCCTCATGTGAAGTAGAGAGGAGGGGGTTCATGCCCTTTTCCCTCGGACCTACTTTCACATACTTATTACAAACAATATCCACTTCCACCACCCAAGGATAGGCGGGTTATCTTCGTCGACTTCTCACCGGGCGAATATAGCCTGATTCTTTGGCGCGCCTCTCCTCTTTAGACAGTATTTTCGGCGCAGGTGGAGCAACGTGCTGATCCATTCCCAATGATCCGCCTTCAATCTCAACCTTATCCACATTGTAAACCAAGGCTGCATCTTCTGCATCTTCTTCCTCATCAATTGAAGGAGAACGCATTACCAGCCATCCTAAAATCAATACTGCAGAAATCAAGCCAAGGACAAATGCTGATTCGCTTCCAGCTCCGGCTAACCATTCTCGCCAATCCTTCCAATCAAAGTCAGAAAATGCGCCAATTTCTTCCTTTTTACTCAAAACTTCAATTTCAATTATTCCGACTGTACAGTCGCCCATTGCATCGCAAACCTTCACTTGTATCCTATATAGCCCACTTTCATTGTAAACATGAGAAAGACGCCCATCATCCGCAGGAGAATTTATCCACATTTCAACTCCCTCTTCTGAATCACCAAATTCCCAATAATAGGTTGGTGCTTGTGAGACTCGGGTAGAGCGGTCGTCGATTGACCCATCATTGACATCATCATCTCGCCAAATAACAATATTTCCCTCCCATTCAGGGTCTGTGGCATTCAATTCGAAAATTGTAACTTCGGTTTGAGTCGGATTCTCATCGCCACTTATTGAATGAATAACTGGCGCAAGATTTACTATTACGGTGATTTTGTAAGATGAAGTATCCCCCGTTTGGTAGGCATCGCGAACTGTCAAAGTGACAGAATATTCACCCGGTTCTGCGAAGGAATGCCATGGGTGAGATTCTCGATTAGTAGGGGTTGCATCGCCAAAGTCCCACAAATATTCAACCAATCCATTCCAGTTTGAACTATTTGATTCAAAAGGAACATATCCCGAATTAAAACGGCTATCACCATCTCTCGTCCCAGTGGAATCAAAGTAAAGTAAAGTGCCTGCGGCAACATGTATATTCCCCTGAAGATCAAAAATGTGTGAAACATTTTCCGGCGCCCAACCTAATGGGCGCGGTGTATTGTCATCAACCAACTCTCCATCAGCCCATCCTTCAAGGACTCGCACTTCAATAATCGGCAACGGGTTCGCAACACGAATTACAAGAACTTTTGGATTTGACTCTTCTCCATTTTCATCAGTCACAATTAGGCTCGCAGTATAGGTGCCAGGGTCTGTAAAATTATAGGTTATTTGTGCTTGATTTGAAGTGAATCCGTCGCTGAAGGTCCAGTTGAAAATCAATATTGAAGAATCGGAAAGTGTCCCGTCTGGGTCAAAAGAATCCCTACCATCAAAAGTGTATGGCGTATCTACATCTGCATCAACTTGTCTAAAGTCAATAACAGGTGAACCTTGCGCTGCTGTCTTGTGAACTTCTATGTCGGCGATTGGTAATTGGTTTCTAACTAATACTTCTAATTGTGCAACCGTAATTCCACCGTCATCATCGGTTCCAATAGCAGTTACTTGCTTAATCCCCGGTGCTCTCCATGCCGCCCAAGGTTGCCGCTGGAATGAGGTAGTCTCTGTGAAAGAACTCTGAGTATTTACTCCTGAAATTGAGAGGTTGACTCCTCCGCTAAATTGCCATTCTACGGTAGAAATAAATCCGTCATCGTCAACAAACATATCTGGCATTTGAAGTGGAGTTAGAGTGTCGACTACCAATTGTTCATCAAAAATAACTCTTGGCAGACGGTTGAATACAATGACATCAATTACGATTGAGCCTTCGTTTATTGAGTCATTTACGGTGAGCGTGAGTGAATAATTGGTACCAATATTATCCCCTTCAGTCCATTCATGATGCGCGCTATAATCACCCTGGCCACCTTCAAAAGTGCCATCACCCCAATCCCATGTGAATAGCAAATATTCAATTGGCACATTATCTGCGGTTTGTCCGGCACTAAAGAGCACCCTTTCATTGGTATTGATGATGATTGAAGTACCAATTAGTTGCCCATTTACGGTAATAACCGGAGTTGGCGCAAGGTCATCGAATATTGTCAAATTGAAGAACTGAACTTCGCTCCAAAGCCCACCACTATCTTGCACTGACAAACTCGGCACAAGGTTTGCAGCAGATCTAAAGCTCTCCACAGGGCTACGCAGAGAGGAAGTGTTTCCCTCACCAAAGTCCCACAAGTAAGCAACTGGTGCATCAGCATTAGGTAAGGTATCATTTGTAAGTGAAAGCCCCCATGGGTCTGCCCCCTCTCCAACAAATTGCACAAAATCCCATGTCAACGACAAATTCGTATCAATTGAACCATTTACAATTGGACGCATGTTGTCAAGAGGAAACGCCATACTGTTTACTTCACTAACTGTAATTCCCAATAAATTTGTCATGATAAAGTGGAATGTATACGATTCAGTCTTTGCGGGAGTAAACCAAAACGAAGTTGTGACTGCTTGACCGCCGCCCGCAGAAACTTGTGTATTAATCGTGTCAACAATCACACCTGAACCATCTATTGCTTCAATCTCAACATTTAAATCCTCAAAGAATGCGTTTGAAAGGATATCAAAACCGACCCTTACTGTGTCAATTCTCCCATCATTATCGCGGTCACTATTTGCACTTGAATTTAGGGAAATTGTAGCAGGACTCGTAATTCTTGCAGCCTCAATATCAACTGTTCCAGCGGGATAGGTTGGACCACAAGAGGTATAATCGCAATCACCGATTGTACTGGCATACCAAGTGATAACATGAACTTCATCGGTTTGATTGGCAAAGCCAGGAACCAAGCCAGTTCCTACTAATCCATTAAACACAATTTTCTCTACAGTGTACACCCCATCTGTTGCAGAACGACTGACTAATACACCAGCCATATTTGTCACATCGGCGGTGACTCTAAGGGTAAGTGGCGCCGGTGCGGCAGACCCTTCTGACAACTTGAAAACCTGCACACCCCATCCCTCAATGGCATTACCAGTAGATGACCAAGGTGTGCTCCAATCGCTATTTGTATCGGCCGGCTGAACTTTACAGAATGCTCCACCCGAACATAAATCGGTTAATGCCAAATTACTCAACCCATAGACTCCTTGGCCACTATCAAGTGTTGCTGCAATGGTGAAATTGGTGAAAATTTCGTCAAATGTTGTTCCGATTACACCTGCAGACCCCCCTGGTGGACTTCTTGCTAAATTGACAATTCCTGCTTCTCCAGTTGACTGGTCGGCCACTAAATTTCTAATTGCGGGCCCACCGCCAAGGTGGTCAGCAAGATAAAGCATGAAGATGAAACCGCCGCCATAGTCGGCGATACGCTGGTTCCACCAGCGCACAGATAATCCAGAAGATGAAGTCCAAGCATTGACGTGTCCTGCAAGAGTTGAAGAAGAACCAAAACAGAGGAATGCGGCCATATCAGCATTACCTTCGTCAATCCACAAATTTTCATATGGGTCCAAGGCGTTATGCAGCAAATGTTCAAATTCGTGAGCGAGAATCACCTTACTCCATGAAAGAGGGGCGTCAGCAATATCAACAAAGATAATTTCGCGGTACGAGGAGAGGCTTGGGGAAAAATAGCCACCAATATTGTAAGCGCCATCGACATCAATGATTGCGATTTCGATTTGACAATTCCCGTCAACATCGGGCGGGGATGGCCCATTTCCATCTCCGTAATCCTTACCATAGTATGTGGTTAGAGTAGGATAAACAGTTTGATCCCAAGTTGTGGCCCAATTATTCAGCACAGTTGATGAAAGAGTTCTACCATCTTGAACCAAAAAGGCAACAGTGTTTGTGGTTTTTTGCACAGTTGTAGCTAGGCTTCCAGACCCAGAAGGTACATTGACACTTTCGCCTACAGTGTGACGATTACACGCTCTTGCGCCGGAACGCGCATTACTGACTTGGGGCTCCCAGTTGAGAAAATCATCAACCCCAGGGCTTTCTGCATTCATCCAAGCTTGCTTGAAAAACCTGGTTGCCGAATAAACCGGTTGATCGTCTTCAAAGAAGGTATATGGTTTGCCATCTAGTGGATTAAACTCACTAATGTCACCTATTAATTCCTGCTCTTCAGAGGTTGGTTGAGAAGGAGGGCCGTCACTAGAATCGGCAATTGCTGTAGCCGCCAAAGGAGAAAGAGAAGAAACTACCAATAGAAGTAGAATAATACTCGGTTTAGAGCGGGGTATAACAACATTCTCGGCGGACATAGAACTCAACCTACTGTAACACATACGCATTACTAAACTACCGACTTGTCCCGATGTATTTAAGCATCAACTGAGTAGGCATCATAGATGACTCGGACGCAATCACTTGCGACACTACTTTTGGCGTGCTTACTCAGCCTATCGGCAATGAGCACCGCAATGGGTGAAAACAACGATGCTGCGCCCGAATTAGAATATTTTCATAGCGAAATTATTAATACATTTCCTCATAATAATTCATCATTTACCCAAGGTTTAGAATTTATTAACGGTGAATTGTACGAAAGTACAGGACATTACGGCAATTCAACCCTGCGTCAAGTAAATTTGACCACTGGTGAATCCATTCGCCAAGTTAGCCTTCCCAACGAAGTTTTTGCAGAGGGCATGACCGGCGTAGAGGGAAAAATTATCCAGTTGTCATGGAAAAATAACACCGCATTTGTGTGGAATCAGGGTGACTTCACTCTCGCCTCAAACTTCTCTTACGCCGGTGAGGGCTGGGGCCTTTGTTTCGACGGAACTCAACTGGTAATGTCGAGTGGAACCTCGGTCTTGACTTTTAGAAACGCTTCTACTTTTGCAATTGAACGGCAAATAAATGTTACACTATCGGGCCAACCAATAGTTTTTATCAATGAACTGGAATGTCACGGCGGCTATATTTATGCGAATATTTGGAGTACCTCGCGCATTATGAAAATTAATCCTTTAAATGGCATTATAGAAGCCAATATCAATGCAACCTCTCTGTTTGATCTCCAAGATGAACATGCCAATGTTCTCAATGGTATCGCTTGGGATGAGGCCCAGCAGGGTTTTCTGTTGACTGGGAAAAATTGGTCTTTTTCATATTTAGTCAACTTTAGTGAAGGGGATTCAGAATACTCACTTGACTCAAGCATTGGCCCTGGTGAAAATGCGAGCGGCGAAGGCCTTGGCAATAATGGAGAAACTACGAATGGAGAAGAAAACTGGAAGTTGGCCGAACAATCCATCGGATTTTTTATTGCAATTACATTGCTATTGCTCGCAGTGCTGCTTCTAATAGTTTGGTTAGCGGCCAAAAAATAGTAGGTATTGAAGGTTGCCCTTTCACATAGGGCAACTGCCTCCCAATACGCGGAGGCGACATAGGTGAGTGATGACCGCGCTGGGCGAATTGCAGCCTTACGTGCTCGCGTTCAGAAAAAACTCTCAACTGCTGAATCATTTGTTGATTCAGATGAAAACCTAGAAGAAATAGAAGTTACCGTTTCTTCCAAGCAAAATCATGGCCGAGTGAAGGAACGTCGGATTGCTCAAGTTATTGCTCGCCGAGATGCCGCTGCTCAAACTTCAGCAACTAGAACTGTTGCTATGTGGTTTATTATTGCAGGGAGTATTTTGGGATTGATGACAGGGACATTATTGCTAAATGGCAATCCAAGCGATGTCTTGAGTTCATCGCTTTTTAATCCTCCTGAGCATGTTGATTTAACCGGCTCAGCAATTGAGGCTGAAACGGGAGAGGTTGTTGGAGGAGTGCATATACGAATAATGTCTGTTGATGGAACAGAGGAATTAAGGACGACCACTACAAATGACGCAGGATTCTATAGAATAGAGGGTGTTAAAGTCGAACCTTTGCTTTTAGTTGCTGTTCTTGACGATTATGTGACCATTGAAAGAATAATAATGCCGGACCCAGCGGGAGAGGACCCTCTTACAATGACTCCTGGCGACGGGGTTCGTGAAGAAGGGTCGCTCGATGATTTGGATGCTTCACTTCTCGAAGGAACAGTATCTCTTTCAACATTAATTGCCATACTTACCATCGTATTCGCCTTTGTAGGTTTTATTGCTGCCTCTGAAGCAAAGCGTGGTGCTAATTACCGCCGCACTCAATATCTTTGTGGAATTTCCCTTTTTAGTCGCGGCTTCATTATTTTTGGACCATTGATGGTATTAATTGGAATGGCTTTGTTATCCATTGCAAAGGACCAATTCCTTGACCAAGATAATGAAGAGGTGGCGTAATGTATCTCATCACAGTTGAAGGTGGAGATGGCTCTGGGAAAGGTGAGGCAGTACGGATTCTCCGTCAAGTTGCCGCTGATTTCCCCTTTCCTGATATTCATCTAACCCATGAGCCTAGACGGCATTCAGAAATAGGTGCATTAGCGATGGACGCTGTGCGGAAAGGCAATCGTACTCCATTGGAAGAGGCCGGGCTTTTCGCAGCAGACCGAGTTGACCATAGCCATACTTGGATCAAACCGCGATTGATGAAGGGTGACTTGGTCATCAGTGACCGTAATGTGCATTCATCTCTTGTTTACCAAGGAATAATCGGAGGTTTGGGGGTTGAAGCTGTAGCAGGAATGAACCGCGGCGCTTTGATTCCAGATTTGGTGGTGTGGGTTGATTGTGACCCGGATGTTGCCCTAAAGAGAATCTCTACCGGCACCCTTCGTTCGTCTTCAAAAGAGGGAGAATATTTTGAGACGAGTGAAATACAATTACGCCTGCGCGCCGGTTATTACTCGGTCTTAGGTAAAGATTCTCAAGTTCCGGCTCCTTTTGACAAATGTATTGTGGCTGGCCCTATCTTAAATGAGGGGAGTAAAGTGGAACTTCGCAAATCATTGCGGGCTGCTTTGCGTAAATTCCTCACCATGCGCCCCCCCCCTCAAAATGTAAATCCAGAGGAAGTCGACCGCCAGCATTTGGCTCGGATGGTGAAAAATATGCGTAAGCAACGCCGCCTCCCGGGGGCTCCAAAAGAGGCAACTGCTTTGGTTGAAGGGTGGTTATCAAAGAAAACTCCTGCTCAATGGATGGAGGATGCTGAAAAGGCGTGGGAAATGAAGAAAGCCCGAGATGCAGATGTGACTGCAAGGCCGATTTCTCATTCATGCTGGTCAATATTAGGTACACTTTCTTTTATCGATTCAACCGATATCCCTCGCCTAAGGCGCAAATTGGGTCCTGTTCGCTCAGTCACTCAACGTCACACACAGAGAATGATTCGTTGGTATGAACAAATTGGTTTTACTCATCGCCAACAAGCTCATGTGCCCTTTTCAGATGCTCCATTATTCAAAATACGTGATGAATGGGTTGGACTTGGGCGCCTTCAACTTGCAATGTGGCCCTTGATGGGAGAAATCGCTGCTTGGCGACGGAGAAACACTAGCAAGAATTGGGATGAAGCCTTAATTGATATTCTCAAACCCATTAAAGTTGATTCAAAAAAGAAATCTGCATTAGAACTTCAAGCAAAAATTGAGGCGATATTTGGCCGTCTTGACATGCTTACATCTGGGCACAAAGATTGCCCTGCTCCGATGAGCATTGAGCAATTACTTGCATGGTGGAAAACCGCCATTCCTGAGTAACCACTCTCCGTACTTTACATTACTAATAGACGGGTTTTCCCCTCTGGCGTAACAACCGAACACCTTTCCTCTTTGACGACTCTTGCTTTGCCTCACGCACAACAATTGTTTGAGTGAAGGGCACAGGAGGAGAGAGGGGATGCGGATTATTCTTCTGAATCCTGTTTCATTGCCAATTTGGCATTCGCTGGAAGGATAACATCGGATGCCTCAAAATTAAATTTCGCCGGACGAGAAGCCAGTGAAGCGGCGAAAAACCAAAAGAGGAAAAAGCCGAATGGCGCACCTGTCAATACTCGCATTGTATTGGTAGATTCGTATGAAGTAAGCATCTGAATCCCACCATCAAGACCAATCGGAATTATTGCTAATGCCATGAATCCCAAAACTACCTTTAATCGATAATCATTTAGGTATATTTGTGTCATTTTTTCATCGGGGAAAACCGAAAGAAATGAATCTCTAATTGTCCAGCGATTATGACCCCTGTAAGCAAATAGCAAACCACCCAACAATGCTCCGAAAAATATGCCTAGGTCGCGAGTACAAACCGGCATTTGATTACCATTTATTTCCCAACTTCGCTCATGTTTATTATGGCAATTCAAGTCTCCAAATGCATAAATGAATCCGGTATATGGGTCTAACTCCATCCACGAGAAAGTGCCGTGCTGCGATTGGTCATGCCCTGCGCCGGAGTAATTATTTGTTTGCTGATTACCCCAACTTCCAAAGTCGTCTTCGGTTGCATAATCAAAGGCATTCGCTCTACCTGATAGCATTGGCACACTGCCTTCATCAAGCAATAATGGGGCAAGGAAAAATGATAGGAATAAAAAACCAGATATTCCCGCAATCCACAAACCTATTTTCTTTTCCCGCGAACGATTACCTAGACCGTTTCGCAAGAGGTTCATGCATGGGGGATTGAGTCTTTCTTTTTGATGCTTGTTAGGCAATACTACACTCCTACCCATAGGAATAGTATTGAAGAAAGAACATACAACCCCACCTCATGGGCAACTTGAGGGGGGCAAATGTCGCTGAGGCAGCAGGTGTTCAACTAGGATGGATTCGCAAGAAATTAACAATACGCGAAGCGGCGGCAACCGGTATTATCCTTGGCCTCTATACCTCCGTTTTGACCTATATTGTTGTCCTCTATGCCCATGCCTTCCAGGATGGTTTTATTTTGGGTATTAAAATTGCTGGCATTGGCGGTGGAATTATTTTTACCATCGCATTCTTGAATTATTCAATATATGGTCGGAAAATCCGCAAGGCGGTTGATAATACTGCCACATTAATTCGGTTACGTAGCATTTTAGGACCAATTGAAGTTTGGGCTGCAGAATCAATGATAGGTGATCAAACTTGGCTAGTAGATTCACACATCCGCCCCAGCGATAATAAAGTAGCAATTGATTTACATGATTTGGATGTGCGCTCAGCAATATCTTTAATCGAAATAATAAATGCTGATAAAGCCAATTTGGGTAGAATCCAATTGATTACCGGCAGAGGTAAATCAACTAGTCAAAATCCAGCAATGCGCCCTGCAATCTCTAATTGGCTAAGAGAAAATCCTTCTTCAAACCATTGGCATGTGATGAGGAAGCCACATGCAATCACTTTGCGTCCACTCCCACCACCTTTAGGAAATAAGGAATTGATGATACGAATGACTGCATTTGGAGCCCCTATAGGTGCTTTTGGTGCAATTGGTTTTAATGATGCTGCTAACGGAATCCCAGGAGCGGGAGTTGTTGGTTTCATCGCCGGACTATTTCTCACATACCTCATGGTTACCCATTCTCATTGAGGTTTCCTATCCGCATAGCAATATATGCCCATTTTTTGGATTTGAGGGGAAATTTGCTTTTTATGGTAGAATAATAGACCTGAGTTTGGTTTGAAGAAAGAAATTTCAAGGCGATACCCTTTTGGAAGAAACCCTGTATTGAATAAATATGCGGGAAGTGACCTTGTTTTGGAAACGTGCCCGGCTGGTCAAATCTGATGTAGGTATAATGTGCGAGGTTTGTGCCTTTGCCGAATTCATCGGATACATTGAAAGGAGAGTAAATAACGTTCGAATTATTTTGCGTGTTATCTTCAATGAAGGTTTTGGCATTGATGACTTGAACAATATTTCATATATTCAATGTGAGGAAATCATGCTTAAACCTCAAGGTAATGAAAATGAGTGGATATTGCTGGTTAAACTCTCACATAAATTGACAAATTTAAATGCTCGTACTGGACGAACCCACACCATTCCCGGTTCACGCCTTGATCAAGAAGGGATACACTATTCCATTAGCGGGTCACCTCTTTCCCTGAAATTGGTAGTAGGGGGTGCAAAAATGCTTTTCAAACCCGATCGAGTTTCAGCTCGCGGGTTATCAGCCAAAAAAGTTGCAAATAGCGGCATTCTTTCCCCCCAACAGATACGAATTGCTAAGGCGGCATTTGACAGAGGTTGGTATAACGTACCAAGAGAAATAACGATGTCAAACCTAGCACTTGAATTGAAAATTGCTCGAAGCACACTTTCTGAACATCTCGGGCGTATTGAAACTGCATTAATGCATGATTTGTTTGGCAGTTTTTCTACTTCCATTTTAACCGAAGAACAAGAAGCATTGCTAAATGAGCAAGCCTTTGGAGGTCGCGAAGAATCTGATGAAATACAGGTGGAGTTAGATCGGGTTTTTGCTATTGAATTGGTTGATGACACGAGTACTTTCATCCCTTAAGTTCATTCAATTAGCCGGGCCGCAGCAATCATATGGTTCAAGAAGGACACTCTCATCGCTAATACATGGACCCGATGGCCGCCTTAATCAATCGCCTGCGCAAAGCGGGTTTTGAGGTTGACCAGCGCCTTAATGCGGCAATGATGGAAGTTGACATCCGCCAATTTACTGATATTGAACCAACTCCCTTTTTCCATGACCGCCCGATTGTATTCTTAGAAACTCTAAAGGGAGGAGTAAAAACTATTTCTGCGCCACATATGGTTTCTCAATTATTATTACATTTGGAACTGGCAACTGGAAATACAGTTCTCATTATCGGTTGCAAAGGAGGGTACATGGGTGCATTAGTTTCAGAGTTAGTTGGCCCTGAAGGAGAGGTATTCATTCTTGACCCCTCTGAAGAAGTAGTGATACATGCCACTGACCGCCTATTTGACCGAGAAAACATCAGTGTAATCAAAATAGAGAATTTGAGCATTGTCCCACCCAAAATCCCTGCCTCGCTTTCACGTGTGTTGATAACAGGCTCTCTTAGGGAAATCCCAAATTGGATTGAGAATCGCCTTGAAGAAGGAGGATTTATTCTCGCACCATTGGGTGGACGAACACATCAAAAATTGGTAAAGAGAGAGCGACAGGGTGATGACTTATTGGATACAGACCTTGGTAGCGTAGTATTCGGTCCAGTAGATATTTGTGAAAGTGAACCGAGAATACCGAGTCCGCAAGATTTGGCAGATTTATTCGACGAGGGCATTGTCATACTACGTGATCACTTTGGAATAAATGAAAGTTTGATCAATCGCATGTATGATTTGATCACCGCTTTACGGCAATTACCCGATGACCTACAACCACCAATTATTCATTTTGATTTACATGACATCGTTGTGCAAAAAGACATTGCTGATGGTGATGGTGACTTAGATGAATTGGAGGAAGAAAATGGCATCCATCCATTACTTGAATTACTTGAACGTGAAGCCGATTGGCTTGCAGGAATTTGGCCACTATTGTTGATGATTACCGACATCCACATGATGCATCCGGGCGCACCAGATCACAAAGGTACAGATGGAGTGTGGGAGCCGTTTGGCGGTGCAGACGATTCCTTTTTTGACACTGGAAATGAAAAGGTGAACATCGAGGGTGATGATGAAGATGATGATTTTTCAAGCGAAGAATTTCAGCACCAAGATTTCACCCCCTAGTTGAACTAGAGTTGCAGATTAAGGGACACCCTAATGTGCCGTGTGCGCTGTGTGCGTTTTGAGAGAGGTATATGGCGCCTACTTTGCATGTACTCATCTCTTGCTCAAACCCGAGTTCACGACTAATGCAGGTTTCGGTTATTGCCGAAGGCAGAGGAGATGGGGTGTGTGAATTTACATTTCCCCGCTGGGTACCAGGTTCATATCTAATGAGAGAGCCATTTCAACATGTTCGTGATTTACGTGTTTGTGATGAGTCGGGAAAAGAATTATCTTGGAAAAGAAATGGAATAAATGGAATAATAGTAAGTGGGCGGAGCCCCTCTAAAACTGTAGTATTGCACTATGATTTACTTTGTGCTGACCTCACGGTTCGCTCAAATCACCTTGATTCAACTCACCTACATTTGATGCCCCCTTTCACTTGGTTTTTGCCAAAGCGAGGATGTGTTTGGGCGGATAATGAAGTAGGAGGGCATCGTTCAGTTGTTGAAGAAAATCAAGTGGGCGTCACAATGCATTTGCCAAGCAAGTGGATTCCGGCTACACAATTACCTCCAGTTGAGGTAAGTTGGCTCAACCATCTTGGGGAAGGAGGGCAGACTCCAGCAGGTTGCACCACACATCATTTTGTTGCAAAAAATCGTGATGAATTATTAGATGGAATAGTTGAAGCAAATGCCACCCCAAGCGATACAATAGAGATAAATGGAATCCCACATCACCTCAAACTTTGGGACTCAGGGGGTGCATCTATAGATTCAGATGCAGTTGAACGGATCCAAGAGGCAATCCGCCTAATCGCTGAAGAAAGCCACCGGTTATTTGGAGTCCCAGATATTCCTGACTACACGACCGTCTTACAATTAACATCTGGTTCTCGAGGTGGTTTGGAACACCTGCGCAGTCAAACCAGTATGGTGCCGAGGAAAGCATTGTGGGTGGGTCAAAAGGATGGATGGAGAGATTTAGTGAGTCTGCTATCACATGAATATATGCATTTGTGGAATGTGAAGGATTTACGTCCAAAGAAGTACTTGAATTATGACTTGGATACTGAGCAGACTACTGATTTATTATGGTGGTTTGAAGGTGGAACAAGTTGGCTTGGAGATGTTATTTGCGTACGCAGCGGAGTGTGGTCGGAAGATGATTATAGGATTGACTTCAAGCGAAAAATGACACGCCATTTGCGAGGAGACGGTAATAGTAAGCAAACTTTAGCAGAATCTTCGCATGAGGCTTGGATTCATCTTTATCGCCCAAATCCACATGCAACTGAGCACCGTATTTCTTACTATAATGAAGGCGAGTTGGCTCTTTTCTGTTTGGATGCAGAGATTCGTCGGCGCTCAAAGGGCAATTCGGGACTAGAATTATTATTTGCTGAACTATGGAAAAAACACAATCGCAATTCACCTAGCCCAGGGGTAGGTGAAGTGGAAATTTTTGCTGCACTACATGCCACCGAAGGAGGTTCTAGATTATCTGGGATGTTACGGACTTTGATTCATGAAAAAGGGCGTCCGCCTGTCAATGAGGCAATGAAAACTTTCGGCCTAATGCTAACAAGTGGGAAGAAAGAAAATGATGACGATGATTTCAAGGTAGACGAATCGAAGGGAATACCCCCCCAAGGGTGGTTGGGATTACGCCTTACGGGAAAAAGTGGGTTGCTGAAAATAGGTGCCTTCGAGATTCCATCTCCAATGCGAAATATCGCCCAAATTGGTGATGAGATTGTTGCAGTCTCAGGACAACGAGTTCACACCACAAAAGATGTCAAGGAATACTTGAAAGGGAAGGTCGGAGATGAGGTGGAAATTGCTTTGGCTCGTCAGGGAAGAATGTTTTCTATACGAGTTGAAGTGGTCGAAGAGCCACAATTGGCGGTGACCATCAAAGGTAAAGGAAATCACTTGTGGCGCAGCCTTATCTGCTCGCCAGACGTGTGAACAACTGGCAAGATATTCTAACGCCATGTGATGATGTGGCTTCCGATTGCGCTTGCTCACTCGTCACCTGAAAGCGATAATTCCGCAAGGGTAACAAAAATTGGAGGGACATCTTTAGTCAAAATATGTTTACTTGTCTTTGGAGGATAAACTTCATCTGAAAGCGACTTTTCAATCACATCTTGCTTACTAATTTCAACTAATTCATTATTCGGCCAAACTGTTACTGAGATGTTTTCGTCTTGCAGATAATCGACAAGTAATGCCGGTAACCGCTTCAAATTCAACTCAAGGCCAACATTGTAGCGGTGATGACCATCAAGAACTGAACCAGTCACTGAATCAACTATTATTGGCTTTGTATATCCCTTCCAACGAATTGTCATTTTCTTCAATTCCTCTACTTTTTTCGGCTTTACTTCCTCATGCGGCTTTAACCAATCAATATCAACCAACACTATCTCGTCACCTGACCAATTCATGCTCGCACCATCCGTTGGTCATAGAAGGTGTCAATAACCATTCGCATGCGAGGTTTTCTTCCTTAACATTGAGAAAGGGTGGCTATCTCGTCAGCATAATTGGAGGGGAGCAAATGCAGGAGGGGAGTTTGGCAGATGTAGTTGGAGTTCCTCTTAATGCTGAGTTGGAGGAGATGATTTCTTCCATACCAGATGCTATTTTGAATTGTATCTCCAAGGTTAATTCAAAGGGAGGGATGTGGTTAGTCGGTGGCGCTGTGCGTGAAGTATTGCTTGGCCGACGCCCAATAGACTGGGATTTTGCCGTTGACCTTTCTCCTGATGAGATGATTGAATTATTTCCCGATGCGATACCCACGGGAGTTGCATTTGGGACTGTTACTCTGCGAGCAGGTGATGATTTGATTGAGACTACTACTTTACGTGGAGAAGGAACTTATGGTGATGGCCGACGACCTGATTCAGTTGAGTATAGTAAATCGCTTGTTCTTGACTTATCGCGGCGTGATTTTACCTTCAATGCGATGGCTGTCGATGTTGCAAGAGGATTATTGCATGACCCATTTGGAGGGGGAATTGACTTGCAAAACCGATGTCTACGCGCAGTTGGCGATGCCCGATTACGCTTAGGTGAAGACGGTTTGCGAGTAATTCGGGCCTACCGTTTTATGGATCTCGGCAAAGGCAATTTATGTTCAGCTGATTTACAATTGGGAAAATCCTTACTAGACCAACAACATATGTTGAGAATGGTTGCACCGGAGAGAATCTGGATCGAATTGAGCAAAATACTAGCGGGATATAATGCAGGAGTAATCTTACATCGCATGGCGGTTGATGGGCTATTAAATCGCATATTGCCGAGTGAATGGGATGAAAATGATACTGCGATAATTGCACAAATGAGTTCACATCTGCAGGGCATTTCAATAGAGGCGCGCCTTGCACTTGTACTCACAAATGCTGCAACTAGTGGGCTTGAAAAAGAATTGAAAAAATGCAAACTTTCTACATCGCAAATACGCCGTGTATTAAACCTAAGGAGGTGGGTAAAAAACCTCCCAATTGGGAAGCCAGAGGGGAAGTTACGAGTTTATTCACATTTATTGGCGTCTGATTTAAATGAAGTAAAGCGTATGGATTTGGCATGGGCGGATGCTGGCGGTGAAGGTCCATCGTTAGCAGAATGTATCGCATTTCACAAGCGCCTGTCTGAACTCAGTGTATCTCGAACAAATGGCGATTCTCTAGCCACCGGTGAGTGGATTATGCGGCACACGAAACTCTCACCTGGACCTCAGTTAGGTGCTCTAAAAAATTGGCTTCACCTAATTCAGATTGAGCGCAACCTCGGATTATTAGATGAAGTTGAGGAAGTTCTTTGCAGCCTTCCGTGGCAGCATGGAGATTGGAAACAATGGCCCAATCTCAACCAATATTTCTAATGCAGTCGGCAATAATGTGAGTTCAATATCTTGTATCCTTTGCAATAGTTCGCTTAGAAAGTAAAGCGAAACTGCTTCAAGTCATAAGGTAGTGGGCAGTTCATGTCAGCCACCCCATATGCCCAATGGTACAAGATGGGTGGGTACGGAATTGCCGCCACGATTGGCCTTTCTATTCTATTAGGGGAAGAAGGTAGTGAAATAATTTCGGGAATCGCCTGTTGCTTCTCAATATTCTCCTTTATAGTAGGAGGAATTATTCACTCAAGTGTTGCCTCTCAGGCTGCTACTGTGGCATTGAGTGGTGTTGCTGGAGCAAGCGGCGCTGCCATGGCTCAGACCGAGAAAGGACAACAAATGGCCGTCGTTGCAGAGCAGCGGATGAATGATTTTTCAGCAAATGCAACCGAGGCTTGGCAAAATCGCTCAAATGCAAATGACATGACCGAAGTTGATTCAAACGCACTATTCAATAAGTTGGCAGGATTCATGGCTGAACAGGGATTCACCCCTGGAATGATGTTTACAAAGATGGACCTAGATGGAAATGACGTTTTAGATCCATTTGAACTACGCGAAGGCATCTCTAATCTAGGCGTTGCCGACATTCCTCCATGGCTAATGGGTTCATTAATCAAAGTTATTGATGAAAATGGCAATGAAAAAATAGACCGACGAGAATGGATGGCCTTGTTTGAAAAAATGGGCTGGGATGCACCTGAGCCCACTCTTACAATTCTTTCCATTTCTTCGGATTTGATTACTATTTCTTTCACCGCACCACCTTGGCCTGCAACACGTGGCTCTTGGATTGGGCTTTATGGCCCACTTGAAAGGAATTATTCGGATAATGACCCATATGAAGTTCATCCCGTCAATGGTCAAACTTCAGGCACAGTTGAGTTTAAGATTTACGATGAGGGTGAATGGAAAGTTAGGATGTATGATTCTTCAGAGAGTAATTCAATGGAGGTCGCCATGGTATCGACACATTCTTCGAGCCAATCCGACATTCTTGCGCAAGTTGAGAATTCAGAAACAACCCACATGAGTGAAAATGACGTTGAAATTCAAGAGGAAAAAGATCCATTAGATGTGCTAATCTCACTGATCCCACAAGAGCATCAGCAAATTGCTCAACAAACGGTTGATAATTTACAGACACAGATTTCTAATTCTACTAATGCAGAAGAAAAAGCAGAATTGCAGGGTATGTTGATTGGGTTAATTGATGATTTTGCTCATCAACTACCTCCAGAATCTTGGACCGCTATTGCAGCTGGTTCGGCAGCAGCCGTTGGAGCAGGGATAGTTATTGCAGCAAAGAAAAATGACGACTCAATGGCTAATATAGTGGATGAAAATGAAGTCCCGGATGAGGTAGCAGAAATACTCTCGGCAGTTCCTGATGAAAATGAAAATGACGGCACAAGTGGATTGCTTGAAGATGGTGAAAGTGAAGTCCCGGACGAGATTGCAGAAATACTCTCGGCAGTTCCAGATGAAAGTGAAGTTCCAGATGAAAATGATAGCACAAGTGGCTTGCTTGAAGATGACGACAGTGAAGCCATAGCCTTGGATAGTAGTTCGGAAGATGAAACACATTCGGGTCCATCAATAGATGATTTATTTGCAGAAGTTGAAGCGGCTAAATTCATGTCACTACGGCAAGAAATATTAACGACTTGGAATCAACCGATGCCAGTAGAAATTAGAGTTGAAAAGGTTGAGCGAAATATTGGATTTGACATAAAGGCTGAACTCAAAGGAGGAATGGGCATTATTGGAAGGAATGATGCAGGACATCACATTTCTATTCGCTTACCACCCAGCCATAATGACGAGGTTGGGGAAATTCGTATCGGAGCTAAAGTTTCTGCCAGCGGAGTGCCCAACGCATATTCTAGTGCAACGAAATTAATTGGATTTGATGCAGAAATATTCACTTTAATCAGCAACTAGGTATTCGCAACCCACTTAAACAAACCTCAAGTGCAACAACGAATAGCAAGTAAATAACAACAAAGCACTCAAACCACAAATGTATTGACTGAGAAATTCTCTGTGCTCAGGCTTCAGCAAGGGTTTCGACATACTCGTCTGGGTCAAGCAAGTCTTCAACATCAAATTCATGTGGCTGGACAATAATCATCCAACCGAGATCATAAGGAGATTCGTTTACCAAATCAGGGTTTATTTCTACTTCACCATTTACTTCGGTAATTGTTCCAGCAAAAGGGGAACGGAAGGTTTGTTTTCCTTCGGCAGTCCAAAGGGAAAACATTTCATCTCCCTTATCCAATTCATCTTCTGCTTGCGGTAAAATGACTCGCAATACATCGCCGATATCTTGGGCTAGGAAATCAGAAATTCCTACAGTCAAGACTTCCTCTTTTTCTTGAAACCAAATATGTTCAATATTATATTTCCTACGGTGTGCTACGGTGAATTCCATCAATTCTTCTTCTTCCATGTTCATGCCTCCGACAATTCTCGGCGAAAGGTATCTCCTTTATTGCTTATACTATCGGGCATTTAAATAAAAGTGACAAATGTAACAAGCGAGGAATTATCATTGAAGCACCCTTCGCAGTAGTTGGTGAGGAAATGAATTTCGCAGAAACCGACGAACAGAGCATGATTCGCGAGATGGTAAGAGATTGGGCAGAGGCCGAACTTACACCAACCATAGGGCATCGAGACGCAAACCAAATAGCACCTCTTGAAGAATGGGTTGCATTTGCCGAGTTAGGACTCCAAGGAATTACCATCGCCGAGGAATACGGCGGAATGCCTGTTGATGATATTAGTGAAGCGATTATCATCGAGGAATTAGCAAGAGTTGATGCTTCATTTGCTGTATTTTACTGTGTGCACGTAGGTCTTTGCTGCAAAACAATATCATTACACGGTACTGAAGAGCAGAAGCAAAAATATCTCACTCAACTTGGTGCTGACAAAGTAGGTGCATACTCACTTTCAGAGGCAGGAGCTGGGACAGATGCAGCAGCACTTTCATGCAAGGCTACACTTTCAGAAGACGGAACCCACTACAAATTAAACGGACTAAAAATGTGGGTCACAAATGGAGAGAGCGCTGATATTTACGTTTTATTTGCAAAGGTCACAGGACACCCTGATTATGGAGTCAAAAAGCATGGCGGAGTAACCGCATTTATTGTGGAGAAAACATTTGAGGGTTTTACTGTAGGCAAAAAGGAAGATAAGTTGGGGATTCGTTCTTCGGATACTTGTTCTCTCGAGTTGAATGACTGTATTGTTCCTGTGGAAAATGTTCTTGGGAAAGTTGGCAAGGGATTCAGCATCGCCATGAATGCTCTTGATAATAGCAGAATTGGTATTGCGGCTCAAGCGCTTGGAATTGCCCAAGGGGCTTTTGAAGCGGCTCTCAAGTTCTCGCGTGAGCGAGAAACCTTCGGCACTCCAATCGGCCGACATCAAATGATTACTTCCTATTTGGCAGATATGGCTACTGAAATTGAATGTAGTCGAATGATGGTTTACAAGGCGGCTTGGGCAAAAGAACAACATTATAAAAATGGTGCACCAAGGCATAGTTTAGAAGCAAGCATGGCCAAATTGAAGGCTGGTGACACTGCTATGTGGGTTGCAGAACGAGCGGTTCAAATCCACGGCGGTTATGGATATGTAAAGGAATTCCCAGTTGAGAGATTCTTCAGAGATGCAAAGATTACCCAGATTTACGAAGGTACTCAAGAAGTTCAAAAGTTAGTTATTGCAAGAAACCTTGTATGAGCAAGTACAATCAACGCGAACGCTTCGCCAGAATCATCTTTATTCGCTATAACAGAGTTGATTTTGAAGCGCAGGTTCAATAACGGTTGGCGTTTACCTTGAATGTCTATGAGCGACTATCTTGACCGAATCGGGGCTGGCCTCGTTATTGAACATACTGAGTACTTTAGTTTTGACTACATCCCATCAGAATTAGTTGGCAGGGATAAAGAAATTACCAATTTGGCTTCAATGATGAGAGGGGTTTTCGAAAATAATAGTAGTGGGCGAGCAATAATTACTGGACGTGTTGGCTCGGGCAAAACCGCAATGACAAGGCGGTTTTGCACAGACGTTGAGAAAAAGTTTGCTGAAAAAAAATCAATAAAGGCCATTCATATCAATTGCCGAAATGTCACCACAAAACCACAAGTTTTTCAGCATTTAATCAAAACATTTGACGAACGGCACCCCGAAAGAGGCTTGGGAAGTGGAGAGTTATTGCGTAGCATTAGGCGACTCATGAGAAATGAGAACACTCATTTTATTGTCGTTTTGGATGAGGTTGACCATCTTTTACGCAGATCTGGTGATGATGTCTTATACCAACTTTTACGAATTGACGAAGGGGAAAAAACCCAAGGAACCCTTTCCCTTATTTTAATCAGCCAAGAGAATGTGCTTAACGTCCTCGAAAGTGCAGTAATTTCACGCTTTGGTCGCTCAAACCACCTGCGCCTTGCCCCGTATAATGAAGAGGGGTTATACAATATTGCAAAACAACGCGCAGAGTTAGCATTAGTCCCTGGATCGTATAGCGATGAAATATTGCAACTTATCGCTGAATCAAGTTCTTCTAATGGTGATGCTCGCTTAGCCATTGAACTTCTCGAAGCCTCGGCTAAACGTTGTGAAAATGCTGGTCGTAAAGAAATTACCATTAAAGATGTTAACGCTGTATCGAGCACTCAGCCTCAAGTGATGGTTGATGGAGCAGCAATAGAAACTCTTCCACTACATTCCATGATTGCCTTTTTAGCGATATGTCGTCGCCTTAACAAGGCAAGCCAAATTGTAACCGGTGATGTTGAGAAACTATACCGCGTTGTTTGTGAAGAATATGAAGTCAAACCTCGTGGCCACACTACATTGTGGAAATATCTCAAAATGATGGTCAAGTGCAATTTCGTTATGTCCCGTTATACTGCGCTCGAGGGAGGGCGTGGTCGAACCCAATATTTCTCAATGCCACATGCCTTGCCTAGCGATGTTGCCAAGCGTTTGGAATTACTTATTCCAGCAATTATTCGCAATAATTCAAAGAAATAACAACTGTTTCTGTGGCGGTGAGGCTAAATAGGGGCCGGCGGTCGCCGCATTACTGAGGTAATCACATGGCTGGAGAAAAGAGCTCATTCGTCACCACGATTAACGACACAGACCCATCCAACAATGGTAAGTCTTACAAGTGTACAATAAGTGGTACAAATTATAATCAATTACTTGGAAAGACCATCGGAGATGCCATTGACGGTATTTTTATCGGTGAAGGAGAAATCACTTTAGCTGGCTATACTCTTGAAATTTCAGGTGGTTCTGATAAAACAGGAACTCCAATGCGGAACGAACTTTTAGGCGGTGCTCTAAAGGAAATTCTAGTTACCGCAAGCCAAGGCTACAAAGGGCACAAAATAGTCAACAAAAAGAGTAAGCGTTACCGCTACAAGCCCGATGGGCTACGAAAACGCCGAACTTTCCGCGGAGCAACTATTACTCAAGATACTCGTCAAATCAACCTAAAGGTTGTAAAACACGGCAACAAGTCTCTCGCAGAAATCTTCCCCTCCAGTACTGGTGACTCGGCAAGCGAGGATTGAGTCCCTCTCCGAGAAGAACACTAAGTATTGAGGCGAAATAAGATGGCAAGAGTATTACCAAATCAGCCATCCGTTAACATTGGCTTAGTCGGCCACGTTGACCACGGCAAAACTACACTTACTCAAGCATTATCTGGCATTTGGACCGATACACATTCAGAAGAACGCAAGCGTGGTATCAGCATCAAATTAGGATATGCAGATACCGCATTCTACAAAACCGATGCCGGTATTTTCTACCCTACTGGACGCCGCCCAGATGGTGGCAAAGATGTTGACAAGGAATTGCAACGAGTTGTTTCTTTCATTGACGCACCAGGGCACGAGACCCTAATGGCAATAATGATTACTGGTGCCTCAATAATGGATGGAGCAATGTTAATGGTTGCTGCAAACGAAACGTGCCCGCAACCACAGACTCGAGAGCATCTAATGGCTTTGGAAATCGCCGGTATTGAGAACATTGTCATTGTTCAAAATAAGATTGACTTAGTTAATCGAGAACGTGCTATTGAATCACACGAAGAAATAAAGACCTTTCTCAAAGGCACAATTGCCGAAAGTGCACCCATTATCCCAGTATCTGCTCACCATGATGTGAATTTAGATATTCTAATTGGGGCAATCGAGCATTTCATCCCAACACCAAATCGTGAAAAGGAAGAAAAATCAGTTATGCATATAGCTCGTTCATTTGACATAAATCGTCCCGGAACTCGCCCCGCCAAAATCAAGGGAGGAGTAATCGGAGGAAGTATTGTATCTGGAACTTTTGAAATTGGCGATGAAATTGAAATTGGGCCAGGGCGAAAAATTGAGAAGGGAAATAAATCTCATTACAAACCAATTCTTACTAAAGTCATCACCATGAAAGGCGGGGGTAAAGAGTTGAATTCAATGCAAGCAGGCGGATTGTGCGGCATGGCAACTCCTCTTGATCCAGCATTTACTACTGCAGATAATCTCTCTGGACAAGTCGTGGCTAAGCGAGGCCAACTTCCTCCTGTTCGGGAATCAATGAAAATAAAAATAAATTTGATGAAAGAAATGGTTGGCGGAGATAGCGATACTCCAGAAAGGGTAGCACCATTGCAAGGTGGAGAAATGTTGATGGTTAACGTATCCACTGCGACTTCGGTCGGAATAGTTTCAAATGTAGGAAAGGGCGAAGCAACTCTGTCCCTTCGCTTACCTGTCGTAACCGAAGATGGGGCAAGAGTTAGTCTATCTCGTCGCGTCGGCACACGCTGGCGCTTAATCGGATACGGTGTCGTATCCTAATTCGGAGGCGACAAAGCATGCAAGAAATTCTAGTGGATGCTTGTGGTTGGGCTGCCCTGATTGAGGGGCGAATTAACCTTGACCACGGAATGCAAAGTGTAGTTGGTCCATTTCAACTAATCCTGCTAGATACTGTTGAGGCTGAATTGGTAAAACTTGAGGAGAAAAATAGAAGCAATTTGTTGTTGGATTTATTGAGGCAAAAAGCACAGATTATGGAGGCGAAAGAAGGTCATGGGAAGCACACTGACGATCAATTATTTGTTATTGCAAAGGAGAAGGATATTCCAGTTCTTACTATTGACAAGGAATTGAAAAAGCGTTTACACCATGCTGGTTGCTCGGTAATTGAAGTTCTCGGCGGAAAGCGCCTTCGCCTAATTGAGTGATGCCATTCCTTACTTCATGCCTCGCCTGTTTCTTCTTCATCTAACATTTCTATTCCCTCTACATGACGCAAAGTTTTCTTCATTGCGTCTGCTTTGTCGTGTGATTGTTCGCAAAATAATATTTGTATTCCAAAAAAGCGAAAAAAATTGCACAATATTGACTATTGTCGGTATTGCCTTTATTATTGACAAGAATACGGAGACGGAATATGGCTGAAATAGATACTGCTGCGAATGCAGTCCCTGAGGCGAGAGGTTTACCAATTCCATTGGCAATGGAACTCATTTCTTTACTCAAACAGCTTGGCCTCAATCACCCTACTGCAAATGTACTAATTTGCCTTCACCACCACGATAATCTCGATAGCGTAAGCATCCAGAATATTTGTAATCTAAGGCAACCCGAAGTCAGCATTGCAATAAAGGAATTAAAATCAATTAATGCGATCAAAATAATGCCTCAACAATTGCGAAGTAGGGGGCGGCCAAAACACATTTATTCCTTAAACGGAAGTCTTGAAGAAGTATTGCAACCGGTAATTTATAATGCGCAGGATAAACTAATTCAAATGCAGCAACAACTTGAGGACATAGGCAAAATTACCGACTTATTATGACGCACCTGTAAGCAAACTAGACTTCCAAAAACTCTCACCTTAGGGGAGTGTGAAGAGTACATCATCCCCGTGCCCATCCAGCAAGCCGATTTTTACCGCCGCATCAATCCAAGCGTGAGCATAATTAATAGCCCCAAATGCCCTTACATAATCACCATTGGCCATGAAGTGCCTTGCATCTGAAGAATAATCATCTACCATTCGCAACATTACCTGAAGACGATTATTATCCTCAGTCCCTTCATTGGGAATTGGTGTGGCCTTAGCACGTGCTTTAGAAGTGAGTTCGAGATAGTGGGTTAGTTTTTCTTCACTAACTTTGTCCTGAAGTTTAGACACCTAATTACCCCCCCTCTGCTTTTCCAAAATACGCCGCATATCCTCGCTTCTTCCCAATGTTTGGTACAATTCTACTGCCTTAGACAAAATTCCTTCATCTTCCGCCTTGCGTGCAGCATGGAAAATCTGCGCGCGATGTTCCCAATCCATCCTTTGTTTTTCTTCGGCGACGAGTTGTCGTGTTTGGGCGCGCCGCTGAACTGCGAGATGTGGAGCTTCCCACCAGCGTAGCAATCCGCCGCGAGTAGAAGTTGCAATTCGGTCAATTCGGTTGCCACATAAATACTCGCCGCCGATGAGCGCAGTATCATGTTCTATAGGCGGCAATCGGCATAAATTACCCTGTAATTCAAGCACCCACCAGCCATCAGCTGTGCGAGTTGAGGCGAGAGGTTCCATGCCAATAGTTTCGATACGCTGAAGTTCATCCCATCCGAAGGGATGAGGTACACCGACCCATATTTCACCATCAGTTGATTGTGCCAAAATATGCCCATCATGTAACTCACTCATCCAAGACCAGATTCGCTCATCTACCATTCGGCCGCTATCTTGCTGAACTAAACGGAGGCAACGTAAGTGACCCTTTTCGTCTTGAAGTAATAGATGTTCACGGTCGAGACAACCGATCAGGCGGCGTATTGAACCAACATTAACACGGCGCACACCGATTCCATTGCCGTTGAATAGATGCAAATGACCAACTCTATCTGATAAGACCCAGCCACCTCCTACGCGGGGGAGTAAGCCATTGAACCCGCCAGTAGTTGACCTACCTTCGTGCAAAGGTGTACCATCTACAATGTTGAGAAGGTGAAACCCTTGACCACAGAGTAAACCAATTGTCTCATCTGAAATGCCTAAACTATATACTGCAAAAGGGAAAGATGACTTCCAACGCGTATTTCCGCCTGCATCGATACAGATTACATCTGTACCGGCTGCAACTATTACCCCATCGCCATAATGTGCAATTGCTGCTACACGAGGAAATTGTTTAGACCAAACTACTTGCCAACTCTGTTCTTCTTCAGTCATTATTAGCCCTCCAGCAAACCCCATGCAATCATTTGAGCCCTTGCATCGTTAGTAATAGAAAAGAGGCGAGAACGGCCTATTTTGCGAACTTTGAAGATTCCTGCTTTCTGCAAGCCATTGCATAATTGCGACATTCTTGGACGCCTTACATTTAATCCATTCATTAGAGTTTCATCACTTGGAGAAAATTCCCGTTGTAATGCCGTTTCGATTAATAATGCCTCATTTGAACATAAATTGCGAAGATGTTCGGCATTTAAAGCTACACTTTGCGGAGGTTGTTGCGGTTGTGGTTGATTCAAAGCAGTTAGGCGGCCTGCAAGTCCATTAGCGAACATATTTGCCGGCTCGCCTGAAACATCGCCCAGATTTGTCATAGAAGGGGGTTTTGAGGGTATGTGGGCACCGTGTAGTGGAGAATATTGGCGAATATGTGGCTGAAGTGCATTTGGAGGCAGAGGTTGCTCAGTGGGCAATCTAGCAGGCAAAGCCCCAGGAGGGTGTGGTAGAGGATGAGGTTGTGGCAGTGGATGATGCGCTTGAATTGGAAGGCCCTGATGAGGCAGAGAGGCAGTAAACTGATTTTGCATTGGAACAGTAGGTATTGCGATTTCCTCATTCTCTTTTTCTACTTCCGGAAGAGGGGCATCTGTGGCGTGCCACAAATCAGAACCACCATCTTGTATGTTTGGTTTTTCGCTAGCATCGGTGTAATTTGGCAGTTTGCTATCTTTTTCAAAACGCGGTGAATCAAAGTTTGCTTGACGGTTTCTAGAAGTTAGTGACCCAAAGGGACCTCTTGGCATTGGTAGGCTTGATTCACTAACATAATCACCTAAAGGATTTGATGTATCACCAGACACCTCATTGTTTTCTACTTCAATCGACTCAACGCCTTCTCCTATAACGCCGGATTCGGCAATGCCGTCATCAAACATGCTAAACTCGAAGGGAGAATCAGCATTATTGTCATCCTCAAGAATATCTGTTATTCGCTCTTTCTTGCCTTCATCAACCGGATCTATCCTCATAGAGGACTTAGTTGAAATCCCCTCACTTTGGGCGACTATAGCGTTATTTGGCCCCAGTGGCGCATTGGTTTTGCCGACAATAGTGGCAGAATCGTCAGATACTCCTGACTCCCCGAGTGCTTCCTCAATTGAAGAAGGAATATATTCAGGCGCATACTTACCACTCATTAGTGAATACTGACCCTCGCTATCTTCGCCCTCAAGTGCATCAAATGCGGCTTTGAGGCTGATTAAATTGTCGTCGATTTCTTTTTCTTTGCGCGCGTAATCAAAAAGATCTCGCAATAAGCGGACAGTGCGGCCTACATGCCCTCCTGTTTCATCCAAAATACACTTGGATAATGCCGTAGGAAGACTCCACTGAATACGGCTGACCTCCCTCATACGTCGATTAACTAATTCACAAAGTGCTTCCTCATCAAGAGGTTTCAGTTCATCCACTTCATCAAAAGAAGATATTAACTCCTCGGGAAAGGATGCTAATTGCGCCGGAGTAACTGTAATCAGCACTAATGCTCGGAAACGACGCAAATGGTCCACTAAGCGCCCAAATACTTCGACCATTTGTGCACCAGTTGCATTTGGATAGTCGTAAGTAAGTAACGGCAAGGTGCCTGTGTGGCCCGCCATTTCAGAAACTAATTTTTCAACTGTTAAAGTATAATGAGGAGGCTGATCAAAGCCGACAATAGTGGCAAATGTCTCCCCAAGCACACGATGAGCAGGGTCTTCAGAAGGAAGCATTGTAAGCGAATAGAAGCGCTCAGTTTGTGAGGCGAGGGAGTGCAATAATGATGTGCGGCCCGAACCTCGTTCCCCTTTTACCAAGATAATTCGCGGTGATTGGTGTTTTAACAAACGGAATAATTTCGACATTAACTGGTTTCGTCCAGCTAATAGGCGCCATTCCGACGATTCGAGCGGTCTGCCAGAAAAAGGGTTAGACCGCATCGGAGGTAGATTGAGATTGAATTCAGCCCGCTCACTCATAAATCCTCTCAGCCAACTTCATGGCTTATAGCGTTTGACGCATTTACGCATATTAACGAGTGGTTTTGGATACCCAAAGGCAATACTCGGTGTGAATTGCAAAATTAGGGTGTAATATTAATGCTGGCAAAAATAGCCGTTTAACGGATGATTAACGCTTTATTAACATATGATTTAACGCGTTAATAACGCATTTAGACTCACCCCACCCCAACATTAGAGTTGACACCAGCACCCCTGAAGAAAATAAGATGTGTTGCTCAAAGGATTGGCATATAGTATGACGAGCCCCCGTAAAGCAAAATGTGAGGCTGCGCATGGCGCGAGGTAAGTGAAAGGGCACAATTGCTCGCAAATACCGGCAAAGGCATTAGATAGAGGGCGCGCTAGAGGCGATTGGGGAGTCGCATGCCTGTTGATGATAGTCGCCTACCTGGGTTCCACAAACTTAGCGTTGCTGAAAGACGCAGAAGGGTTGCCGAAATGGCACACTTGGGCGCTGCCGACATCGCCACATTGGAAAATTATGGCGAGTTAGACGAGGAAGCGGCTAACCGAATGATTGAGAATGTCATTGGCACAATGTCATTACCAGTAGGCATTGCAACAAATTTCGTGATTGACGGAAAGCCGTATGTGGTACCTTATGCGGTTGAAGAATCAAGCGTAGTCGCCGCAGCATCCAATATGGCAAAGCGTTGCCTTGTCAAGGGAGGATTTAGGACAAATAACGACAAACCAATAATGATTGGACAGATACAGGTTATCGACGTAGATGATCATGCCGTTGCAGAGAAAATCATCTTCAATGCTAAGGAAGAAATCATCGCTAAGTGCAATAGTTTACCCTCGACATTGATTCGCCTGGGTGGTGGTTGTAAGGATATACTTACTCGGTCGATTCAGACAATGTCAGGGCCAATGTTTGTGATTCACATCCTCGTTGATTGCCGAGATGCAATGGGTGCAAATGCAGTCAATACAATGACTGAACTGATATCTTCTGACATTGAATCCTTAATTGGAGGCTCGGTAAAACTGAAAATATTATCTAACCTTGCAACTCATCGTTTGGCAAGAGCATCTGCGACTTGGACTCCCGAAGAATTGTCTCTTGACGGTAGCCGCGAGAGTGGTGAAAGTGTCATTTTGAGAATAATAAATGCATATCACTTTGCAGATGCAGACCCTTTTAGAGCTGCTACGCACAACAAGGGAATAATGAATGCAATTAGTTCAGTTGCAGTTGCGTGTGGCCAAGATTGGCGAGCCATTGAAGCCGGATGCCATTCTTGGGCAGCATACAACAATGGCAAGTATTCCTCAATAACGCACTGGGAAGTAAACTCAAACGGAGATCTCCATGGTTCGATAGAATGCCCCATGGCAGTCGGCATTGTTGGCGGTGCAAGCAAGGTACATCCTGCAGCCAAGGCTAATTTGAATATCCTTGGCGTTAAGTCCTCACAAGAATTGGCAGGAGTTATTGCCGCAACTGGATTATCACAAAATTTAGCCGCATTATTTGCTCTTTCTACTGCCGGAATACAAGCCGGACACATGAAACTGCATGCGCAAAACATGGCAGTTTCTGCCGGAGCAGTTGGCGGAGAGATAGAGAAAATTGTGGAATTCGTGCATAACCACGATGGCCCTATCACTCAACAATCTATCGATAGTGCTCTAATAAAACTGCGTGAAAATGCCCTTTGACATAGATGCGTCATAATGCAACAATAATGCCACTCATCATCGTGGCACAAGGGTTATCCGATTGCCCAACTAACTTCAAGATAACCGGTTGAGTGCGATCATTCTTCTTCAGAAACTGGAAGAAGCGTCTGCCCGGTATCAGGTGCTAATGCAGCAGGACGTTCAGCACCTTGAGTAAGTCCGGCTTTATCCACCTGCTCTCGCCACCATTTTCGCACCTTACCCTTATCGCTATGTGGGCAACCGAACATTTCAGAAAACCTCCTCGTTGTAGAAAGACGACGTGTGTTTCCATCTCTGCGACGGTCAATTAACCCCGCATTGGAAAGTGCTCTAACATGGTCGTAAGCCCTTGGACCGAGTAGTTCCACCAATCTTGTCTGCGACATAGGTTGATGATATGCAATGAGTGAAAGAGTTTTGAGATGCGCCTCCGAAACCGTTGGCTTGGCAGATTGCGGGAGATAATCTGCTAGTTTTGGTTTTACTTCAAGAGCCCAACGATGCCCGACTTCCGAAAGTTGGACTGCACCACCGCGGCGACGCTTTAATGATGAGTGGAGAGAATTGAGGGCGTGGATTACTTCAATGACATCAGCACTCAACCCTTCTGCAAGTTCCTCAGGGGTCATCGAGCGACCTGCACCAAACAATGTGGCTTCTATGAGAGTTTCAAGCCCAGGTTTACTCACTACCTACACCTCCATCGACAATAATGTCCAACATTGCTGCTGGGATGGAATCTATATCGATAGCGACTTGGGTTATTGCGGCAGAGGTTATCTCCTCTTTGTTAGCAACCGCCGCATCAATTGCAGCAAGAGCCGCCTCTTGGCGTGACAATAATTCTGCCTTCTCGGCAGCCTTAGCAGCCAATGCCCTTGCGACTAAAGCCTCTTGCTTAATGCGATAGCGCTCTGACCCACCCATCTCCTCTTCAGCAGCCTTTGCGCGTTCATTTGCATCACGTTCACAAATCGCCATTACCGCTTCAAAGGTGAGTAATTGATGGTGTTTGTCACGAATGTGAATTGGACCATCTGGTGCATCTTCCTGCCATAAGTCAATCACTCCCAAATGAGTAAGATGTAAACTAGAAAGAAGGGTCGTAACCCATGCTTGCTCGTCAATATCTTCTGGCTCAGAGCCATATTCGGCAATCATTTGCTGGCGAATTACGCCTTTGACTGCAGACAGAGGCAGTGGTGCTTTGCTTGATTTACCACTGGCTTGTAAGGCATCGCGGAATGAAATCCAACACAGGCGAAGATCTTTTTCCAAATTTTCATCATGCATTTTATTCCCAATGGTTGAAATTGCATCCTTGACTGCTGCTGCATGGCGCTTACGGTGTTCTTCACGCAGGCGGACTTCTTCTGATTCGACACAGGCTTCTCTAAGCGCACCGAGTAATTCACCGAGCGTCACAGGCCGGCCTTCATCCCGATGCACTCTTTCTTGGAACAAATCAGGTAATGTGGAGTCGGCTTCACCGGTTAGAACATTATTGGTAAAGGCAAATTCTGCATCATCAAATTCCACCTCCCAGCCGCCGAGGAAATTAAAGTCGGACTCTTCTTCCTCCTCCGCTAATAGAGCGCGGCCATACAGATCTTCGGCTTGGTGCCTAAGCACACCCCACGCAAGACGAATTAGGCGTCCACAAGAAGGCAGGTCTAACTCTCCACCACCCTTGCGGATTCTCTTACTAAAGAGGCGTATGAACTTTTCAAGGTCAATCGACCAAGGGTTTAGCCCTTCGGTACGAACTAATTCAAAGACCAGAGCAACTGAACGGTCAAATGGATCTTTGAGAGATTTGTGTTCGGCTTCATCTAATTGAGCCAGTTCCATAATGCGGTTGGCATAAAGTTGCGCATCGTCTTCCGTATCAGCACCTTCAGCCCGCAATTGGTCTATTACATCCTGTCTAAGGAACCATTTGTCAAGACTTTCTTGCTTCAATACCTCACCTCCTTTCCCCATTGTTGAAATTAGTCACCAGATACTTACTCGTCACCCTCGTCAATAGTTTTTGCCTCAATAGTAGAGTCATCAGGCGCTTCAGCATCGGCCTGTAAGATTGCTTTATGCAAGTTCTGTTCTTCGTCAATATCCTCACTTAAGTCTGCAGTTCTCTCCTGTAAATCGCCGAGGGGATTTGCGGTATCTGATGTAGCATCATCTGTAAGCAGAGCGGATTCAGTAGTGGTTCCGCTGA
>PSPT01000008.1:127480-162722 GCA_004195635.1 Methanobacteriota archaeon | reverse complement strand
GCCTTGAAATAGGGTTTTTTAGCCGTCTAAATGCAACACTGCGGGGCGCAACACACGCTACGCTCTACTCAGGCTCTCAGCACCCCGTTCTCACTGCACCGCAAAGTCAATTTTCAAATAATACCTTTTTCATCAATCTCGGGCATTTACTCCGGCACCTGAGCGCCGGCCCTGTCAATCAGTTCGGCAACTTGTAGGAGACCATAGCCATATTTTTCATCGTGACCATCTTGACCATCACGAGGTTTCACACTTTGCTGAATCCATAATTTGACATCTTCAACTGCCTGTTGACCACCAGCACTCCCGTTGCGTTGCAAATCTGGCCGTCCTTCCAATAGAAGGGCGATTGCACCACTAACATACACAGTTGCCGCACTGGTGCCATCTGCAACACCCCAGCCACCTCCAATCATTACTATTGGTACTCTTTCGGCTGGAGCCACTAACTCCGGTTTTTTATCAGGGTCATTTCGGGGCAGGAGCACAGGCCATAAGCGACCATTATTGTCACCTTTACTTGAGCCAACCCAAGGTGATCCTACATCATTGACCCCGCCAACACAAATAACATTCTCCTCGCTACCTGGGCTATCAACATCATCATCATTTTGGTCTTGGCCATCATTTCCAGCAGCAGCGATTACAAAAACTCCTTGGTCAACCGCAGCTCTTGCGGAAGCCGCAGCCCCATCTCCCTGGAATTGAGCAGGCAAGATTCCGGGAGCACCTCCTAAGGAAAGAGAAATTACTTCTGCACCTTCACTTACACACCAATCTATAGCATTAGCCACGCCTTCGTCACTTCCTTGACCTTCTCCGCCGAGCGCTTTTGCGACGAGCAATCCCACTCCTCTTGCTTTTCCGACTAACTGACCATCGGCTACCAATATTCCTGCCATCGCAGTTCCATGTCCGTGGTCATCATAGGGGTTCGGATTATTGCCGATAAAATCCTTCCAACCGCGCAGGGTCACATGGTTAATATCAGGGTGAGTCAAATCAATTCCCGAGTCAACAATACAGACGAGAACTCCATCTCCGGTAAAATCGCCTACTTGGTCGAATTGTACTAAGGCGTCATATTTCGCTGCCCTCGTTTTTAGTTGTTCGCTTGCAACTGCATCGATTTCATCCTGCAGCCAATTTCGCAAAGTAACTCCAACTACTGCGGCGGTAAGCAAAATGGCGACGAAAGAAAGGGCAGCGATAAGCGTGCGAAGTCCTTGGATATCGTCATCAAGCATTGAAAAGCGCTGGATTTGACCTACTTGTACATCTTCAACAAGAGAACCATCTTTATCCTCAATAATAGAATCGGGTAGGTCTGGGATGGGGGGTAACTCACTCTCCTCCATAGTATCTACCGGTTATCCGGATGGCGCATTGGTATTCAAAGATACTATTGTTCGCTTATGGAAAAAATGACGAATTTGGGCCATAGTGACCGCTTTACCCTTATTTGCCTCAAAATAAGGCGGTGTGAATTTCTTGAAAAGAATCAACAAAATATTTTGCCTCTTCTTCGGTATTGTAAAAATAGAAAGATGCTCGCAGACTTCCATCTTCGTGACCCCTGCTTCTGAACCATGAATGAACGCAATGCATACCTGACCTAACCATGCAATTCGAACCTTCATCGAGTATCACTGCAAGGTCATGGGAATCTTGCCCGGTAACCAGCATGGAGCAAATGCCACCACGCAAATCTGCTGACTCGGGGCCGATAATGTCAATGCCGCTTAAATCTCGAACACCATTACTGACTATGTGATTGAGTTTAACCTCATGTTCGTGGATTTTTTGCATGTCAATGTCCGTCAAATACTCAATCGCCGCACCGGTGCCGAGCACACCTGCATAATTATCCAATCCTCCTTCAAAACGATGTGGTGCTGATGCCCATTCCATTCTGCCGTACTCGGACCAATTGACCGTATTTCCTCCAGCGGAAATAGTTCTCATGTCCTCCAATAATTCTGATCTTCCCCAAAGAGCGCCCATGCCGGAAGGGCCGAGCATTTTGTGTAGGCTAAAAGCGATGAAATCAACATCAAGCGCCTGAACATCAACAGGCATATGCGGTGCTGATTGAGCCGCATCAACAATCATCAAGGCGTCAAAATCATGGGCAACCTTGCAAGCCTCAGCAATGGGGATTTCGACTCCATCAAGATTGCCAACTTGGGGTAATGATACCGCCCTCAAATTGTCTCCGGCTTCACTGCACATGGCCTCAAAGGCTTCCATGTCAAAGGTATTATCTGCTTTACTCGGGATTACTCGATGGTCAATTCCCTGTTCCTTTTCCAGTTGCAGCCAAGGAATCAAGTTTGAATTATGTTCGCGGTCACTGGTAAGAACTATATCGCCCTCTTGCCAAGTTTGCCCGTGGGCAATCTGATTCAAAGAGTGGGTGGCATTTTTTGTGAAAATGACTTCATTTGGGTTGGAGCAATTGATGAATTTTGACATGTTACGTCGAGCCATCACCATCTTCCTGCTGACTGCATTAGCATATCGATGAACAGAGCGGCCTCCACAAGAGGGGTGTTCATTATAGTAGGTCCGAATGGCATCAATCACCGGTTGTGGTTTGAGAGTCATACAGGCGTTATCAAAGTAAATGGGGGGGTCGTCACCACGCAAAGTCGGAAAGTGTTCGCGTCGTTGTTTGAAATCCATCACCATGCCTCCACATTAGGCAAAAAGTCCGCCACAGGTGCGTTGATGGAACAGGAAGTACAGGTCAGCCTTGCCGGCAACTCGGTTTTGCATTGAGGGCAGTTAGCAAGTGGATTTCCACCTCCACTACAAACCTCATTTGGACAAGGGACGAAGGGCTCGCCATCAGCCATACGATGGATGGGCGAAGGAGCATTGCATTCAGGGCAATAACCCGCAATCATATTTCCCTCCTTTTCATTTGTTGAAGCCTCGTTTGAGTTTAGATTCGATGAATCTTCAATGTCGGAATCATAGCGATGAGATTCTCTTGCGCGGTTCGACAAAACTTTGGTTGTACCAGTGCCGAGCATCATTTGTGGATACCAAAGCACATGCATGGTTGCTGCAATCAAATAAACGCCCGTAATGAGGTGTAAAACAAGAACGAGGTTGCGTTCTGCATGTCGTTCAGCAACAAAATGAACACCTGCCCATGTATTGATGAGAATCAAGAAAAACCAAATGATAAATGACCCTGCCCACGCTTTCAAACTGTGCTCGCGCATTTGCGCTTCAATTTCGCGTGGGTCCTCGGAAAAATGGCGAATGCGCACATGCTCATCGCGAGTCTCAGTAACAGCCATTTTCACAATAAAAGAAAAGAAAATCATTGCAGCAACGCCAACTAACCCACCAAGAAGGTCACCAAAAGAAACTGCAAGCGGGAAATCTGTATTAGGAATATGAAACAAAATCATTCCAACCATGCCTGCACCCCAGGTCACAAGGAGGTTTATTGAGTGCCCTTTCATAATTGGAAAAAGTTTCCAAAGTTCGATGACAAACCAAAACCAAAGTGCAATCGATAAAGTTACTTGGAAAAAGCCAAAGCCGCCCAATTCCCTTACACCTTCTGTTCCACTGGTGAAAGGATTGCCGCCGGTCACAATGTCCTCAGAGATTGAGCCGATTAGGAATGCCAATATCCCAATAATAAGGGTGCGAATGTGATTCATTGTCCAAGTGTCGCGAATCAAAGCAAAGTGAAACTTTATTTCTTGCGTAATGTCATCAACATGGGACATCGCAGGATGGAAGTCTGTGGCGAGGTCTGTGCGTTCAATATTTGACAGTTTGAGTATCCCTGTGACACTGGGCGAGGCGGAAATTTCTGCGGCATCAGCCGGTACTTCCTTGGATGCGTTTGCAACCACGGACTCTTCTGCCATGAAGCGACCAACCGAATGGGGATAATGAGACTTTATGCCGTTTGTACTGCACTATTCAGTTGTGCTAAGGAGAATTATCTTTCGGAATAAGTAGTAATTCACATTCTTCACTATTATTCGATAAGGATTAGAATGGTTGTTGCTCAATCAACATAAGTGAACAATAGTACCTACGCATGGACTCAATATTTTGAATTATTAGTCGTGAATAAGTAAATGATTTGCGTGAAAAATGCATATCAAAAGGAGCCACTGGTGAGAATTGAACTCACGACCTCCTCATTACCAATGAGGTGCAATACCGCTATGCCACAGTGGCGACAAGCCGCCGAAACGCCACTCTATCATAACCGCTTCGCTTGGTAGGTTTTGAAAACGCCTCAGGATTCACCCGTTATGCCTATACGGAAAGGGTCGGTGGGCGACTCAAGCCGAGATCGCATAGCCTGGTATCGCGCGTGACTGGAAATCACGTGGGTTCGTCCCGCGGGAGTTCAAATCTCCCTCTCGGCGCCTTCGCAGAAAGCAATTGACTGCAAAGAAGGTGCCGAAGGGAGTTTGAACTAGGCATTATCGCCGAAGAATCATCACGCTGCGGCGATAATGCCGTAGTTCAGAACTTTCATAAATCATCAATCAGAGAAAGTTCTGGAACATAAAAGTCTCCCACATAACCTCGGTACCACTGCAATTTACAGATGGATAATTATCTCTAATGATGTAAATAAGCCTCAAAAATCCTCCCCAAAATATGGGGCATTATTTTGCAAATCAATCCGCATTTTTCGTGCGGCTAATCAATACAAGGGTGAAAAAAAAATCCCCATAGGGGATATATTTTCCCTTTGCCCACAAAAGGGAGCATTCAAGTGATTGGTTAAGTTGCCCAATGCACTAGGTGATACTATGTTTGGCATATTCCGCGGCTCTCGCCCATCCAATAATGCGACACCATCTAAAAAATTGAGCAATTATTCCAAGGAAATCGCAGCAATTGTTCTCACATTACTGATGCTTCTCACTCCTGCTTCGGCATTCATTTCTAATTGGAATGGTCCAAGTTCAGTATCTGGGACTTCACAATCCATTTCTGATGCTTGGCAAGTACCGGGTAATTCAACTGTATTAGATGCATGGCTCCATATTAATGAAGATGGAATGACCTCAAATGGTAATGGGACAACTTGGGCTGCGGCCGATGTCCCAGGAAACATGTCTGTCGGTCAATTTTCTGGAAGTGTTCTCGATCATTTTGATGACTCCCTAAGCCTTTCACCAAATGGCAGTTTTTCTTCAGTAGATGGATTTACTAATTCCTCATATCAATTTGCACTAAATTGGTCTAATAGCGGTTCACTTTGGAAAGTGGATGGCCTAACTGGAATTAACGGGACTGTCGTCGGCAATACTCGGACCTTATCGCACGGTGAAATCCCTGCCGCCCCACATGGGGGAGGAATAGCGGCTGGTACTCTACCTGGTTTTGGTATACCTTCCGGCTCAAGTGGTTATCTTGAAACTCCATCGATTCTACTTCCTACATTAATAAACAATTTTTCTTTCAGTTTCTGGCACTGGTATCACTTGGATACTCCTGCAAATGGAACAGGTGATGGCGATGGAGCATGGTTAGAGGTAAAGTTGGATAATGGTAATTGGACTTGGATTGAACCCCAAGGCGGTTATGATAATACCATCGACCCAAATATTTCTTCACCCTCTGGCGCTCCCACAAATGGCACCCATGGATTCCCCGTTTTCGCAAATACTCACTCAAGTGGATGGCAATTTGCAAACTATTCTTTGGATAACTTGTCTGGAATAAGTAATGCATCAAATATTCAATTCCGCTTCCAAGTTGCGACTTTAGCCAATTCTACCCCACGTCCGGGATGGTTCATTGATGACATGGAACTTACAAATGAAGGAAACTCAAGTGGAATGTGGCATCATGGTTGTAGCGCACCTACTGCCGCAACTTGTCCGTATTCAAATAATGCAGATGGAATATTGGAATTTACAACAATTGACCTCTCAAACGCAACTGGAACGGTAACTGCAAGTTTTTCTGCTCAATGGGATCTTGAAGGTTCATCATATGATAATTGGTGGTTAGAGGCTAGTTCAGACAATACTACATGGACCGATATCACTTCAAATAGCGTCACATATTCAGCAGTTGGTGGAGGAAATGGCGTCCCTACTGGTGGAATAGTTATTGGCGGCACCACTTACATGGACGATTCAAATGGCTGGCATAGCTTTGACTTTGATTTGCCTACCGGTTACGCTGGAGACAATACAACATGGGTGCGTTTCCGAGTTGAAACAGATAGTTCAGTACAGTATGGTACCCCGCAAGATAATTTTGAAGGCCTAGTTGTCGATAATCTTGTGATACAAAGTAATAACACAACATATTATTCAAATGATTTCAATAGTGCTAACTCAGCCACCCATTCTGGTTTGAATGGTAATGCTGATGATTGGTCTTTCATCGTTGCAGGAATTGGATATATGAGTTTCACCTACGGCTTTGAGGACTCTCAATCTTTGCCACCAGGTGGTTGGAATATTGCTAATGCTGGCACTACGGGTTGGGAATTTGGCACTCAAATGCTAGTTGGTCCATCTTCATGGCCAAGTGCGCCTTCTGGATTTGGCACTGATTTATCTGGTTCTTATCCGAGTAGTGCATGGGATCACCTTTACTCACCAACATACACAATTCCAATTGGCGTAAATGCGAGACTGGTTTTTGACCACTGGATTTGCGCAGAGTCCGGATGGGATGGAGGTGCTGTTTTCTATTCTCTTAACAATGGGACATGGACTCATTTTGATAGTTTTGATTCCAATGGTACTTCTTGGTATGACGGATTGATTACCACATCTTCAAGTCCACTTTTCAACATTGGTTCATTTGATGGTTCATCTGCGACCTCGGGTTCTTGCAGCAGTACTGGGAGCACTAGAGGCTGGGAGTCCGAAGAAGCCAGCCTGTCAAATTTTTCAGGTAATGATGTTCGTTTTAGATTTTCAATGGCTTCCGATTCAATAATTGAATATGAGGGCTGGTATATTGATGACGTAGGGGTTGAAGTTGACTATTTTGACCCGGTTGGAGACTGGATATCTCCACTAATTCCTGCAGATGAGCATGGATATGGTTTTGTTGATGCAAGCATAGCCACGCCGAATGGTACTTGGGTCGGAATAACAATACTCGATGCAAATTCACAAACTGTTTCGGGTTGGGACAATCTCTCTCTACCTGTTGATCTATCGGGAATAGATGTTGGTGCACTCGGCGGAGGGCTTCATGTCAAATTGAATATCGGCACATCAGACCCATATGTCAGCCCCCTCGTCTATGGACTTAGCGTAGGTGCAAACCGTGTATTCACTCCACATGGCTCTCCGTCAAATTCCTGGGCAGTAGATTCCTTTTTGACAGTAAACAGCACAGGGGTCCTTGTAAACTCCGGCGGCGTCACACAATCAATAACTTCCTCATTCATAGGTAGCGCCGTGCCAATTAACGGTGCCCAATTAGACGGTAGTTTCAGCGGAGCTGCCTTTTCTCTAATTGATTCGACAGGTAGTACTTTTGGACAAACACTAACTGCTCCCGGAAACATTAATCTTCCCTCCCCTTCACATGGTTATGGAGTTCATGTAATCATCCAGCCAAGTGGTTGGGTTGAGTGGTTTTCCTTTGCGGGCAATTTTGTCCAACCTTCTCTAGATGCACAAATCGACGTCGCATCTGAAGGGACAATAGATTGGGAATTCTCATCAAGTCCAAATTATGGTGCTCTTGGCTGGCAGGATCGTATCGCAGGCACCGGTCATGCAAATCCGGCTGATTCTCACTCAGAGGTGATAAATATTTCAGGCGGCACTGGTGCTGCCAGCACAACCGTGTTATTGCCAGCAAATGCAATTCTACATGAGGGTTACTTTGCCCTCTCACCAGGTGCTTCAAGCGAAATGGTTAGCGTTGATGTAGCGGGTATTACCGCACTTTCCCTTCCTCAAGGCTGGGCCGGAACGCAAGGTGCATATTTGTCGTCTGCTGCAATTTCTGCTATTGGTAATTTACCAGCATCTCATCAAGATTCAAATGGGCGCGATTGGGTTGAAATTGAATTCAATTTTAGTGGTGTTGACCAAGAATTGATCCTTTCTGCAGTTGCATTATCTTATGGTTTAGATGAAAATGTTAGCGGTTTGGGCCCAGTCGTCAAGGCCTATCATGAAGCCAATAATAACAACGGTTTGGAAGTAACAGTTGACATTCCATTATCTTGGACCGCCACCCGTGGTGGCATAGGAATAAGTGGTGGAGTATCACATGAAATGATGATCACTAATGAGCCCTTTACGCCTCCAACAACTTTCTATCCAGATGGTAATGATGCACAAATTATTACTGCCCATCACCATCTAACCGATAATGCGCTGATTACCGATGTTCACCTTACCGGTACTGCATCAAATGGCGACCAAATTTTACTTCAAGTAACTGACTTGAGTAGCGGTGGTACTTTTAGCCAGTTAGACACAAATGGTATGATTGCCCTTGACATTTCCGCGTCTTCGGCATCAATAGTCGCTGGTTCATGGATAATTGACTGGGTTCTTTCCACACCTTGGTCATGGGATGATGAGTCAAAGGTTGATTGGTCAGCACAGGCCTTTGATTCAAGTGGAGATGGACTTTCACCGGCTTTCGGTGTTAGTGGTGGAAGTGGCAGCCAAGCAAGTGAAAATGACCTTGAGATTGATTCAATACTAATCCATGATGATTTTGGCCGTGAATTAAGCAATATTTGGAATCCATCATACCCCTTCTTCGCACAATCCGAAACTCTAGTCAATATCACTGGTTCAGTTAGATTTCAAAACACTCCCTCTACACGACCACAAATAGATGCCTTTTTGATTAGCGTCAATGTTGACGGAACTGAAACTCAAATGGCTTCTGAGGAAAACGGAACTTGGACTGGACAAGTCCTCCTTCCTGCTGGAAGTGGAGTTGCAGAAATAACTGCCAGCATTGTTAGAGTGGGCCCAATTGTAGGCCCAATTGGGGCGACAGATGTCACTACCCCGATGCCTCCATATGAAGTAAAGTTGGACAATAATTCCCCCGAAGTTCGCTCTTTAGAAGTAAATACCCCACAAGGAATGAAGACGGCAAATGGCTACACTTGGGATCCCGTAAACCCAATTATATTTTCCTTAACAATATTTGATGCTGAGGCATTAGGAGATGAAGTGAGTCTTAATTATTGGCGTGAAGGAAGTGAAGACACTAACTCAAATGGTCTCCCTGATGCAGACGAATACCTCAATTTTACGGAGAGCCTACCCGCTGGTACAGTTGGCGAGCGTCAACTTACCTTCCCTTCTTTGGATGTTAGCAATAATGTTGTCAATGGCAATGTCAGCGTCTATATTTCTGGTAAAGATTGGTCTGGAATTTCTTATGAAAATGGGGGCTCAAGTGGATATGATTCTGACTACGCTACCCTTGTGACAGCAACAAATACGCCGACTACAATGCTCATCAATGAATTATCACTTGAGTTAACAAATGAATATCTTCTTGCCGGGCAGTTAAGCGTACTTAGTTTTGTCCTTGCCGATGACAATGGTATTCAAACTCTTGACCACATTACTGTGCATCTACGCGGTGAATCGGAAGCACTTTCTGGAGTTATAGAAATAGACCCTCGCGATGGTACAATTAGCACTCCTGAAGGTTCCCACCTCACAGATGTCGACCTAGAAGTTACAATGTTGGATTCCTCTCAAGCCCGCTTCGATGTATCTTTCCGAGTTGTCTGGGATGCTCCTGCTTCTTGGGATTCTGGTTGGTCAATACCTGCGATTTTCGTCTTTGATGATGACCTCCAAAATCCAGTTTCCTCTTCAACAAACTTGGCCCAAATCCGTTGGGAGTTAGATAGAGATTTGGTCATACAATTTGATAATGTTGTTGACCAAACCCCGCCGATCAGTTCACCACTTGAGGATGGTCGATTGTTCGTTGCTCCTGGTGATGAATTGGAAGTTACGGGCCACCTATCCTATGCTAAATCTAGCGCGCAATTAATTGATGTCCCACAGGGAATGAGCACCACGATTTCATTTGACTATGGTTCGCAAGAAGTTGAGACATCAACTGAAATTGAGAACGATGGAAGTTTCACAAAAGGATTGGTATTGCCCTTCCGTCAATTATCAGACCCTTCATTGATTCTGCATTTGGAGTTATTTGGCTTACCTGGTACGGCTCAAGGAATAGCCGATGACACGGCATCAGTGATCGTTGACTGGGCATCTCCAGAAGTTTCATTTGAAGCACTTGCAACTATGGTTGATAGCATTGAACTACAAAATATGCTAATCACAGCAAGTATTTCCGATGATGGAGGAATGAGTGATGAAAATATCACACTCAATTGGGAATATCGTCGTGATGGAATTCTGCTGCCTAATTCCGAAGGTTCTGCTTCCTTAGTTCTTCTACAAAATGTTGGCACTATTTGGACTTATCAATATATTGTTGACCTTTCACCTGCATTATTGCTTGAAACCGATGATCGCTTGATGATTTGGGTTGAAGGTAAAGATTTGGCCGGAAACGATGTGCTCGGTTCCGGTTCACATTCAGACCCACTGGGTCTGCAGATTATTGTTCGTGAGTTTGTGTTGACCGTTCCGAGTATTCAAATTGCTTTGGCCGATGGAACACCTCCTGCCGGCAATCAAATTTATGCCGGAGAGGAACTCTCCTTCATTGTAACTTTAAGGAATGCTGGAAACCTCGCAGGAGTGGTGAATGTAACTCTTGCTGAAACAATTGACGGTGGGTTGACATGGATTGAGCATGACACTATTGAAATGTCAATTCCCGAAGGGCAAACGCGTGAACTGATACCATTCTTCTTTGAAACCCATACTTCTGGAGCTCAATCCTTGTACCTTAATATCACCGGCGCAATTGATGGTTTCTCCGACCTTCCTTCAACTCCAGGGTGTGCATATTTTGGTGATTCTGTACAGTGTGATTTACGAGAAGAAGGAGACATGCCTACAGTTCTAAATACTGACCTCAAAGACGATGGCGGAAGTATGGTGTGGGTCATTCTTCTCGGGCTACTGATTTTAGTACTCATCACCGCAGTTTTCATCTTTGTACTTAGGAAAGGCGAAGATGATCTCTACGCTTATGATGATAAATGGAGTGATTTTTCTGATGAACGCGAAGTGGATAACAAATTTCAGGTCACAAATGTGAATACGTTGGATCCAAATAGCCCCTCTGCTCAACCACCTGCTTTGCCACCTGCCGTTCAGCCGGAGGGTGTTGAATCTGCGGCTGCTTTGCTAGTGCCCTCTGATGATGTGACTGAGATTGTACCTACTGGTAATGAAACTGAAACTACCCCTGTTGCAACCGCCGAGTCAGATGACACCATTATTCAGGAGAAAAATGATCATTCTATAGATGAGTGATTAACAACCACTTTTCTACTCGCGGCAATTAGTATTGACCGTTGTAAAGGGGATTTTACCCTCACCTGCAACCTCAATCTATATATGCTGTTTTTAAAGGTTAGGAGTTTAGAGAAGGCGCATTTGTGTCTTTTCAGGATGGGATATTGATGGGATTAAATGGTCTTGACCAAAGACGTATAGAAGTTGACAAGAAAGTGGCTGACCTTCAGACAAAAGTAGAAGATTTGACAAAATTAGTTCATACCTTACTAACAGTCATTTGTGAAGAAGCAGATGGCGTGCAGTCAGGTTCAGTTCCTACAATTCCTGGGCAGCCTGCCCGCGGTTATTGCATGTAAAAACAAATTGCCAAAAGCAATTTTTCCAATAACACTAGCAGGTTTGCATTTCTGCAATAGACCTGAAATTATCCTTTGATAACCGCAAGGGGAGTTAGCCTTGCAACTGGTCGTGCAAGCCCCGCACCAGAAGTTAGTCGAATGACTTCATCAACATCCTTGTAGGCTTGTGGGGCTTCTTCGGAAAGAATATTTGGAGTCTTTGCATGGATGTGAATCCCTTTTCGTTCAAGATTTCTTTTCAACTCATTTGCATCGATACTATTACGCGCAGCAGTTCGGCTGAGTGCTCTTCCTGCTCCATGACATGATGATGAAAATGCTTGGTTATTCCCGCTCTGTGGCCCTGCTAAGACCCATGATGCAGTGCCCATGTCACCCGGAACCAATACCGGTTGGCCAATTCCCGAGAAGTTTCTGCTCAGTTCAGCATGATCTCCACCTAAGGCCCGAGTCGCCCCTTTTCGATGAACACAACAGGTGCAACTTTTACCGTGCACGACATGATTTTCAACCTTGGCGATATTATGTGATACATCGTAAAGTAAAGTCGCCTCACCATCGACTCCTAGTTCTGCCTTTAGTAAGTCACGAAGCCTCTGGGTTAAGGCAGAACGATTTGCAAAAGCATAATTTGCTGCAGTTTGCATGGCATCAAAATATGCCTGTCCTTGTTTTGAATGGAATGGTGCTGCGGCCAATTGCCTATCTGGTAATTGTATATCCCATTCTGGATGATACCAACCCTTTGCATTTTGCTTATATCCCTGCTCTAATGCTTGAACATGCTCTGAACAAACTTGATGCCCAAAACCTCGACTTCCAGTATGGATCATTGCAACAACTTGACCTTCCCATAACCCAAATGCCTTTGCAGCATCATCATCTTCAATTGAATCAACGACTTGTATTTCCATGAAATGATTTCCTGAGCCAAGTGTGCCTAGTGCCTTCAATCCTCTTGCTAAAGTTCGTTGTGAAACTGTACCTTCCTCCGGTTCAAGAACTCCACCGCTTTCTATATTTGCCAAATCACGAGATTCACCATATCCCATTTCAATTGCAGCAGGTGCACCTTCCATGGTGATTCGTAATAACTCGCTTTCGGTTAGGCTCACTCCCCCCTTTCCTCTTGCACCAGCGGGGATTCTCCCTGCGAGCCTGCTTGAGAGCTTGGCTAGATTGGGGATGTCACTTGCAGTAATGTCGAGGGTCACGAGGCGAACTCCACAATTAATGTCAAACCCTACACCTCCAGGTGAAATTACTCCACCTTGTTCTCCCCAATTGATGTCGGTTGCTACGACTCCACCTATTGGGAAGCCATAGCCAAAATGCCAGTCAGCCATTGCCCACGCTTCTCCAACGATTCCCGGTAGGTGGGCGGTATTTGCCAACTGTCCTGGGCTTCTATCGTCGGATTGAATAGACCAATGCTTCTCATCGCTCACAAGCAAGGCATCAGTGCGCATTCCATCGTGGGCCGAAATGCGCTTGGTGAATTCACTATCGGAAGAAATATGTTCGGCCCAAGCCGGTTGCTCCCTAGTTGCCACACATTGACGGCCGGCAACTAACACATGAGGCTTACTAAACGAAAAAATCACCAAAGAGAGGGTAAGAGTTGAAGGGTGATTGCTATGTCGTCGCGTCAGCCCGTAGGGCTGGTGATGAATATGGGACTACCTCCGCTTGACCTTCCATATTTTTTGGATAACGGTTTTTCACGCCTCCAATGCAGGGTGACTGGAATGAATTTTTGGTGTCGTGATGGCAGTAGGACGACTTGTGGAGATACAACAGAGGATGAATATACTTTCATCGGAACCCCGCTTATTGGTGGGTTTTCTGAAACTGGTAAGGCATTAAAGGATTCTATGCGAAACACTTTCCTGAATTATTTTGCTGAGCGCAATCATAGCATAGTCCCTCCGCGACCAGTTCTTGCTCGTTGGCGTGACGATATCCATCTGACTATTGCCTCAATTGCTGCCTTCCAACCTCATGCAACTTCTGGTTTGGTTGAGCCGCCGGCAAATCCACTCACAATTTCTCAGCCATGTATTCGACTGACTGATGTTGATGCAGTTGGACGTTCAGGGCGACATTTAACCACTTTTGAAATGATGGCTCACCACGTGTTTAACCGCCCAAATGATGGGCAGATGTACTATTGGATGAATGAGTGTGTAGAATATTGTGATGACTTATTTGTCAATCATTTGGGGATTCCAGCTGCTGAGATTACTTACGTCGAAAACCCGTGGTCTGGTGGCGGTAATGCAGGTCCTGCCTTGGAAGTCATTGTCGGAGGTCTTGAATTGGCCACTTTGGTATTCATGAATTTAGAGGAACATCCCGAAGGTGATGTCGATATCAAAGGTGTGACATACCGCGAAATGGATTTACAGATTATTGATACTGGCTACGGCCTTGAACGCTTTTGTTGGGCAGCAGCCGGAACTCCTACAATCTATGAAGCGATTTATCCGGATACTGTGAATTGGTTAAAGCAACTTGCCGGATATGATAAAATCATTGCTGACCTTCCAGATCTTAATTTGAACAAGTTACTAGGTGAAATATCAAAGCTTTCTGGTATTATGAATATTGAAATCGGCTCGGATGAGGGTGAATTGATTCAAACTTTCCTCCGTCGCTTGAGTGAGCGTGGAATTGAGATTAGTGCAGAAGTTTTCAGTAAAGTGACCACCCCCTTACAGGCCATATACGCCATACCGGATCATATGCATGCTCTTTGCAATATGTTGGGCGATGGCCTAGTTCCTTCCAATTCTAAAGCAGGCTACTTGGCTCGTATGCTTGCGCGTAGAGTTTTACGCTTACGCGACGATTTGGGCCTTTCAATTAGTTTGGCAGAACTCGGTTCTCATCACATTGAGGTTAATTTAGGAAATGCACAAATGAAGCAAACAAAGGATGGCCTCCTCACAATCCTCGCTCTTGAGGAAGAAAGGTATGGTGAAACTTTGCGTAAGGGAGAGAATGTGGTCAAGGGGATGTTAGAGAAAGTAGCAAATAATTCCACTGAATTGCCCGATGAGTTGCTCTTCACCTTGAGTGAAACCCATGGTTTGGCTCCAGATATTGTAGTTCGTATTGCACGGCAAAATGGTTTTTCAAATGTCAAATTACGAACTGGTTTCGCCGCAGAAATGGCCAACCGACATGCAAACCTTACCAAGGCGGCAGCAGGTGTGAAAGAGAAATCAGGTATCCTACCTGAGGGATTGTCCTTACCGGAAACTACTCTTCAGTATTATGAAGATGTAAATCAAGTTGAATTCGAATCAACTGTGCTTTGGGCCTGTGAAATAGCGGCCGATGCTACTGAGGGAAGTGCCAGCAAAGGAGTGGCATCTCATGCTATTGTTCTCGGCCAATCTTGTTTCTATCCAGAAGGTGGAGGTCAAGTATGTGATTTGGGTTCACTTTGTAGTAGTGACCGCCAAGTTGATGTTATTGATGTGCAAAAAGAAGGAAATTATGTGATTCATTTTACCAATGGGCCACTTTCAGTTGGTGACATGGTAAGTGGAATTGTAGATTCTGCTCGCCGTCGACAATTGATGGACCATCACACCGCAGTGCACATTGTGGGCGGTGCTGCGAGGCTTCTTCTTGGCCCACATGTTTACCAGGCTGGTGCAAACAAAAATGTAGAAGGTGCGCGGCTAGATATCACTCATTACCGCCGATTGACAGATCAAGATTTGGAGGCAATAGAGGTCTTGTCAAATAATGTATTGAAACAAGTTCAGCGAACCGAAAAAATGGAATTAAATCGTAAAGAGGCAGATGCAAAATTCGGTTTTGATTTATACCAAGGTGGTGCTCCAAAGGGAGCGGAAGTTAAAATCATTAGAATTGGCGAGCACGATATTCAAGCGTGCGGTGGAACTCATCATGATGAACCGAGTAAAATTGGTTCCATTCGTATCGTCAAATCTACTGCGGTTCAAGATGGAGTTGAACGACTACATATTGTTGCTGGACAAGCGGCTCTAACATTCGCTCGAAATCAGGACAAACTGCTGCGCCAGGCCAGTGAGATTTTCGGTGTAGCAGAGCATGACTTACCTCGTACATCACAACGCTTCTTTGATGAATGGAAGGCTCAAAGGAGGCAGATTGAAGCATTAGAAGCCGAGTTAGTTCGGGTGAAAACCAGCGGTGACGGAGACGCCAGTACAGAAAAAGATGGAGTGAGAATTGTCGTCATTGAAGGTCATGGTGAACTTAGACAACTTCAGGGGATGATTGGAGAGTTGACAAGAGATGTTAATTTGCCAACTGTTGCGGTAGTGGGGAGCAAAGAGGGTGGCGGTAAAATAATCGTTGCAATTACCGAGAATACAATCGCATCAGAGCGCTATAATGCCGTTGAAATTCTGCAAAGCATTTCCTCTCATATTCGCGGTGGGGGTGGTGGGCGTCCAACAATCGCCCAAGGTGGTGGCACTTATCCTGAAGGGCTGGATGATGCCTTGAATGCGGCACGACAACTCCTACTAGGCTAGTGGATTCTTCTCGCTAATTATTATTTACACAAATAGCCTATGGTAGTCATTCGTTCTTATTGGATAGATACAATTCTCATCCAAGTATATATTAAGGCGCTCACAATCGCTCTATTGCTGAAATATCAAACCAAGAAACTGCATTGTCAAGTGCCTCTTCTTTGGTAAACCACGCGATTTCTGCAATTTCATCTTCCTTGAGTGTGAACACTAGTTCATTCGAGTTCACAGTGATTTTGTAAGTTATGGAAACGAAGGAAACTCCTATTGAGTCAAATATATTTTGGCTAACAACACTCCAACTGTCTTCACCAAGGCTACCCGCACAGGGTTCAGTTGCTGGGGTGGAAGGGGCGATATTTCCGCTTTCTCCAAGCGGGTCAGGGATAGTAATTATGATACCCAATTCTTCCAATATTTCACGGGCTGCGCCAATACGTGGATGTTCGTTGTGATCAAGGTAGCCACCTGGTAAAGTCCACTGTCCAACGAAAAATCCGCGTTGAACCTTGGCCATTAGCAATTTCCCTTCTGCATTCTGCATAATTACTTTTGCAATTAATCTGTGTATTGAGCGATATACCATCTCTCTTGCCGTTGGATGAACTGCGGAATCAGAGATGATTGAATCTTTCCATGCCCAATGTTTGGGCCAGTCAATTCTTGGGCATGCCCTAATTACATAGTGCGTGAATCCACCAAATGTGACGTGAGTAGTTCCCTTTTCATCCCATTCTAAACCGATTGACTTTGCCTCACTAACAGTAGGTAGGCGTAGTAGCCAGCCATCTTCTGAGTCGCAAGTAGTTCGTCCTTTGACGGGGATTTGTGGCCCAATTCCATCCTTATCAACCAACAGCAATTTCCCATCGTGTTCCAAGTGGATAAAGGGCTCAGCAAAGTGAGTCAAATCGGCGTTTAATTGCCGACCTAATTCAGAATCCTCGGCCGGTTGGACATCGCTCATCAGTATGAGGGGCGAAGCCAAGTGTCATCAATGCAACGCTACTCTTCTTCACTAACAAATAAGGGGATTGCGCGAGGTGTTTCATCAATAATTTTCAACTCTTGAAGTTCCTTGGCAACTCCTTCGGTAACTTTCAATTCCTTTAGTCGGCGGCCAGAAGGTATGACTTGAGATTGGAAAGAGCCGGCTGCTTTATTGAATGTAGCAATCGCCTTACCCAAATTTGTTCCAACCTTGGAAAAATGTTCAGAAAAAGTGGCGGTGCGTTTGTAGAATTCCTGACTATGTTCAAGAATTTCATTTGCATTTTCAGCAATTACTTGTTGTTGCCAATAAATCGCTACAGTTCGCAATAAAGCGATTAAGGTGACGGGGGTGACGATTAACACCTTTTTATTGAATGAGTATTCCTGCAATCCAGGGTCATGCTCAAATGCTGCGGAAAGGACAGGTTCAGAAGGAATAAACATGACCGTAAAATCAGTTCCTGATACGCCCATTATGCCACTATAATCTCGCCTTGCTAATTCGTCAACGTGCTTCTTGACATCTTTTGCATGTTGTATCATGAATGCCTTGCGCTGGTCAATATCATCAAGTTCCATACCATCCCAATAATTTGTTAGAGGTACCTTTGAATCAACTGGTATTCCTCCTCCTCCTGGGATTTTTGTAACCATGTCAACTCTTTTTCCACCCGCTCCACTAATGAGAGTGTGCTCTACATCAAAGTCACAATGCTCGAGCATTCCAGCATATTCTGCAATATTCTTGAGCGCCACTTCCCCCCAATTTCCTCTTGCTTTACTTGAGCCGCGAAGGGCAGTTGAGAGATGATTTGAACTCTCAAGAAGTCCTAATGTTGCTTTGCTTAAGTCCTCAACTTGACGCTTCAAACCTTGGTAGGCTCCCTCTCTGTTCTTCTCAAGTTCATTGGTTGACTTTTCCAATTTACTCAATGTATCTTTAATTGGTTCAACCAAATGTTCCATTGCTTGCTTCTGCTCTGCAAGCACTTTTTCACCTTCTTTTTGCTTCACCTGCAGTTTTGCTTCGGCGACTTGAAGAAAAGTATCGCTATTGCTTTGAAGGGCATTTGTCGCCATCGCCTGAAATTCAGATTGCATTGTTTCTTTGGTAGTGGCCAAGGCCTCAACTTGTGCTGCATATTTGGCCTCCATTCCTGATGCATTGACTCGGGCATCTTGTAATTCGCCATTACTTCGTTGGTTTGAGATTAACCAACCGATGATAAATCCCAGTGCTGAAGCAATTATTAATAATCCAATGTCAAGTATTGTGGTCATAGCAATGCCTCTTACAATGTTGGTAAATTGCCGACCGCCTATAAACCCTACAGACTCCGATCCACACGCAATTGACACGATGCTATATATTCCTGTTTTTTGCTATCCTTGTGATTAATAGCCAAGGATATCCTTGAGTTGCTGCTTGTAGAAGTTTGCCGAACCTTGTAGGCTTGACAATTCATCTTCAGACAAGTTCAACTGAAGAATTTTCTCAACACCATTGGCACCGAGAATGATTGGGACTCCAATAAAAATATCATTCAGGCCGTATTCTCCACTCAAGAAAGCGGAAGCAGGAATTAATCTCTTACGGTCATTTAGAACAGCTTCAGCCATTATCGCTGCTGCTGAACCTGGAGCGTAAAAAGCAGAACCGCGTTCCAATAGCTTGACGATTTCTCCGCCGCCACCAGCGGTTCTTTTGCTAATTGCATCTATTGTCTCAGCATCAAGAAGTTCAGTAATTGGAATACCACCACAGGTTGTATATCGAGGCAGAGGAACCATTGTGTCGCCGTGTCCACCGAGGACCATAGCACTGACATCTTCCTCGTTACAACCGACGGCCTTGGCGACAAAGTGTGTCATGCGGGCGCTATCTAATATTCCTGCTTGGCCGATGATTCTCTCACTTGGGAAGCCGGTCACTTTCCACATATGATAGGTCATTAGGTCAAGAGGGTTGGTCACCATGATGATAACTGCATTAGGTGCGTGCTCTCTAATCCCTTCTCCTACTTGCTTTACAATTTCAGCGTTCTTACCGATGAGGTCTTCTCTACTCATCCCCGGTTGTCGTGGAAATCCACTGGTTACGACGACGACATCAGACCCAGCAATATCTGCGTAATCTGCAGTGCCGGTGATATTTCCATCATAGTTTAGCACCTGTCCATCTTGGCTCATGTCCAATGCCTTGCCCTTTGCAAATCCTTCAAAGATATCTAACATTACAATATCACCGAGCTTTTTCTGTGCCAAGACAAAGGCACAAGTTGCCCCAACATTTCCTGCTCCAATTACCGCTATTTTTTTCCTGCCGTTTGCCATAGTGTTCCCTTCATCTGTTGGGCAGCGCGGGATGTCTTTAATTGCGTCGCTAAAGCATTGACGAAATAATGCCTCAATAATCAGATAATCCAGTGTTTTCCTCCAGACTAATTTATTGAAATCCGAGTGGTTTTTTTTTACATTTCTTGGGCAGATTTTGCATTAGGTATGGAAATTGCACTTGCGTTGGGTTCAAGAACCGATTTCATGTGGGCGATTCAACAGTCAACCCTCTCCAAGGGTGTTGTGCTGAAAAAATGAGTGTGAAAGTCATGAAAATTGGAGTGCCAAAAGAGTCATCAGGCGAGACAAGAGTTGCTATTGTCCCTAATTCGCTTACAAAATTAGCCAAGAAAGGTTACGAGGTTGTTATTGAAAAAGGTGCCGGGGCAGCAGCAAATTATCCCGACAGTATGTACGAGGAGAAAGGTGCAACAATTGGCTCGGCCGCAGATGCATTGTCATGTGAAATAGTAGCAACAATACGAGTTCCAGATTATTCCGAAATGAAAGAGGGCCAAATCCTAATTTGTGTTAGCGATCCCTTCCGTAATTCTACTCAAGTCAAAGCGATTATGGATGCAGGGATTACCTTAATGTCAATGGATATGATCCCTCGTCGTCTTTCACGTGCCCAGGCAATGGATGTCAATTCTAGTCAAGATAACTTAGCCGGTTACAAAGCAGTACTCCTCGGTGCAGCCCATGTTTCTCGTGGAATCCCAATGATGACTACTTCTGCTGGTACCATCCGTCCTGCTAAGTTTGTTATCATGGGCAGCGGCGTTGCTGGTTTGCAAGCAATTGCAACTGCAAAGCGTCTTGGTGCAATAGTATATGCTTCTGATGTTCGCAAGACAGCCGCCGAACAAATAGAGTCTGTCGGTGGGCGTTTCATAGAAGTTGAGGGAATGGATGATTTTGAGGATGAATCTGGATATGCAAAACCACTAACTCCCGAATTCATCCAAAAAGTAAACGACACTGTATGTGATGTAGCCAAGGATGCTGATGTAATAATTACCACCGCTCGCATCTTTGGAAGACCTGCACCAATTACAGTCCCTGCTAGTGCAATTAAGAACTTCAAGCCTGGAGCAGTTGTGGTCGACATGAATGCGGATGTAGGCGGTAATTGTGAGGTAACAGTACCCGGCGAAATCGTCGTGGTTGACGGCGTGACTATCATCGGCGTTGAAACTCTACCTACCACTTTGGCCAACACTGCCTCCATGCTCTATAGCAACAATATTACAACTTTTGTCAACAGTTTAGTAGACAAGGAAGGCACTTTCGCAATTTCCGAGGAGGACGCTATTTTGGTAGGGTCGCCTGAAGGTAGCGATTTTTACGTAAACGGCATGGGCGGCGTTTTGATTTGTAAGGACGGAAAAATTCATCCTAAGCAAACCCGTCTTGCGGGGGTGATTGAATGATTGTTGAAATTACAAGTTTAATTGGTAGCATTACTCTATTTGTATTGACCATCTTTTTGGGATTTGAATTAATTACAAAGGTTCCATCTCTCCTTCACACACCTTTGATGAGCGGTGCAAACGCAATTTCTGGAATCAGCGTAGTTGGTGCACTTATCCTGTCAAATGTTGCTTTCAATTCCGATGGCAATCCACTTTCAGTTTGGCTTGCCTTCATCGCTCTTATTTTGGCTATGATTAACGTTATCGGCGGTTTTGCAGTTACAAATCGCATGCTAAATATGATTGCAGGTAGAAGAAAGGGAGGTGCCTGAAATGATAGATGCAGCATATATCGACATTGGTTACCTATTCTCTGCCGCCCTATTCATTCTAGGTCTAAAGAAACTAGGGCATCCGCGAACCGCACCCAAGGGAAACCAATTTGGTATGATGGGAATGGGGTTAGCAATTATCACGACTCTTGTTAAATTGGAGGTCGAAACTGGTATTATTGGTTGGGAATTCATCGGAGGTGGCCTCATTATTGGTTCTCTAATAGGATATATCATGGCTGTCCGTGTTCAAATGACTGGGATGCCGGAATTAGTCGCTCTTTTCAATGGATTTGGTGGTGCTGCAAGCGCACTTGTGGCTTTGTCAGAGGCTCTTGAAAGAATTAATGTTGGTTCTTCAGACCCCGCAACAGGAATACCTTCCGACCCACTTACTCTTTGGGTTATTTGGATTGCAATTGGTTTGTCATCATTAGTTGGTTGGATGACATTATCCGGAAGTATACTGGCAATGTACAAATTAAAGGGTGGAGTCACAATCTTTGGCAAGTGGATACGTACACCTACATGGGGTCCTACTTGGTTAAATCCAATCAAAGTAATTTTGCTTTTTGCAGTTTTCGCTTTGATTTACCTCTCTGCAATTGAGCCAGGCAATACTGATTATGTTTGGGCAATTGTCGGACTTTCCTCTCTCTTGGGTATTCTCATAGTTATTCCAATTGGTGGTGCTGATATGCCTGTTGTTGTTAGTTTACTCAATTCCCTTTCTGGAATTGCCGCTGCCTTCACTGGATTTATCATCGGTAATAGTGTGCTTATTATCGCCGGCTCATTGGTTGGTGCAAGCGGTCTTATTCTCACTTTCATTATGTGTAAGGCAATGAACCGAACATTGCTTGATGTCTTGTTCAAATCCTTTGGTGGTTCAACTAAAGAAACAGTTACTCGCACAAAGATGGGTAGTGATGCTGATGAAGTTGCAATGATGGCTGATGGTGCTCAAAATATTATCATTGTGCCAGGATATGGTATGGCCGTTAGCCAAGCCCAGCATCAGGTTAAGGCATTCGCTGACCTTATGGCTGCAAAGTTTGAAACCGAAGTCAAGTATGCAATTCACCCGGTTGCCGGAAGAATGCCCGGTCACATGAATGTTCTACTCGCCGAGGCAAATGTACCCTATGAGCAGTTAATTGAAATGGATGAGATTAATCCCGAATTCCCCGATTGTGATATGTGTATTATCGTTGGTGCAAATGACACCGTTAATCCTGCTGCACGCAGTGATGAAGGCCCTCTCGCAGGAATGCCAATTATGGATTGTGACAAGGCTCGCTCTATTGTTTTCATTAAGCGCAGTTTGTCGGTAGGGTATGCCGGTGTTGACAATGACCTTTTCTATGAAGATAAGACAATGATGTTGTTCGGTGACGGTAAGGAAATGATGACCCAACTTAACGCAGCAATTAAGGAACTGTGAACAACCTCCAGTGAAACGGTTAAGGATTAAGCCAAAGTGGAGCAACTATAGGTGAGGACATGAGTAAGACCATCACTCGCGCAGGAATCGTTCTATTGCTGGCGATTATGCTTTCAGCCCCGTCGTGGGCTAGTTCCGGAGGACCTCCTTGGGGAGAGGATGGAAGTCTTACCATAAATGAGGGTTGTTCGTGCCACGGAGGCGGTGTCCCCTCGCCAAGTGTAGTTGTTATGGTAAGTGGTGTTCCACATGCTTATGAGGTCGGAACAACCTATAATTTGACGATTCACATTTCCACTGCTGAATCTTCACAAGGCGGCTTTTTGCTTTGGGATGGTGGCGTTGGCTCCTTCAATTCCGATGGCACCGGAGTTCGCTCAGTTGATGATGAACCTACTGCTATTTCTCAGAGTTCAATCGGTAATGATTGGGTTATTCCTTGGACAGCACCTGCATCAGATTCTGGTAATATTGCCTTCACCCTTGTTGGTAATGCTGTTGACGGTAGTGGCGCAAACGATGAATCTGATCACTGGAATATTCTTTCCTTTATGATTTCAGCACCTGGTGCTGGAACAAATCCGGAAGGAGAGGAACTAGCATTACGTACAATTGCAGTTGGTGATTACCAATCTTTGTTTGTCGTTGAAGAGAGCCTCGAAGCAATTGAGCAAACACATCAAGATGAAATGGCTGGAAAATTCTTCACTCAGGGCAATCTATACTTTTGGCCATCTCTTGCCATTCTTCTCGTTGGCGCCATTTTCCAACGTGACTTTTATGAAAGTAAGTTTGGCGGTGGACCTCCTCATCTCGACAAATCTTTGGCAGTACCTCAAGGAATTCGCCGCGGCGTCTTAGGGCTAATCTTCCTTTACGCAACTCTAAACTTTATTCTAGACGATTGGGGATGGGGTTATTATTTGGTTACAGGTTTCCTAGCCTTCCTTTGTGCCTACGGTGTTTACCGAACAGTAGTACAAGCGCGTGCTCCTGTTGAAGTAAAAGACATGCTCTGAGGTGCGACACAATGCCCTCCTTCCCTTTCCCTATTAGGGGGGGATTCTAGACAATGCCTGTATTGCATTTGGCTGAAGATAAAACTCGCCCAACCGATCAACATTTTGATGAATTTGCCGCTCGGGGTGCTTTGATACTTCTCACACTGGTGATTACCTCTGCATTTTGGTGGTTAAGGGCTGATGAATTATTGGACACCTATTTGAGCATAATAGTTCCATGTAATTATCAGGAATGCATGGTAGTTTTTGACCCGAGCGCATGGATATCGACTAGATGGATGCTTATTTTCATGCTCTCAGTATTCACTTCAATGCCGGTAATAATGTGGCAATTTAATCGCTTTGCCTCCCCCGGATTGCTTCCTCGTGAGCGCCTATGGTTGCGCAAATTTATTACATTTACATCCATTTCGGGAGTATTATTGGTTTACCTTACGATGTTTTTTGCATTGCCAAAAATATTTGCCTTTGGCCATCAACAAAACCTAACCAGCGGCTTAGTTGCCCGATATGATGCAGCCGAACTACTGAGGATTACTCTTACTATCGCGTGGGTAGAATTACTAATATTATTGGCTATCATTGCAGTGGCCGTAGCCGGTGTTACCGGCTTACTTACATCTCACACTGCATCATGGTGGCGCTTACGAGTGCATGGCTTTCTCCTAGGTTTGCTTTGGCTAATTATTCCCGAAACACTTTCAGGAGTTCGGCTGATAACCATTGCTTTGGCTGCCCTATTTGTTGAATTGACTTTACGGCCATTTGCCAATAACGATGGTCCGAATGGCGGGTTAGAATTTGGAAGGGGTATTTTGGATGCAGAAGGTGCACTTCGTAGAATCGGATTAATTGATTGCAGTTGCAGTGGTGTGTGCCCACAAATGCCCCTTTCCGTCATTCCCAGTGGAACTACTGGTCACAAGGCCCACTCTCTGTGCACCTCACCAGTCGAGCGTGATTTACTTCTGGAAAGAGTAAGGGATGAACGTTGGACGGATGTAAAAATTGTCGGTTGTGATGGAACTCCTTTGCCTTTTAATCTACAGGATAGTTTTGCCATATTGGCGATTAATTTATCTGGTTTAAATGCTTTAAAATCAATAACTGCTAGACCAATGCCTGCTGCTAATCCGGCCATTGAATATAAATTAGCACTCGATGCGCAAGTTAACCCATGGACCGCACATGGGGTCCGCCAGCGCCAACTTTCCACACTGCAAGCACTTTCCTCCTCTAATAATCAACATGGGCTTACTCATCTTTACTATTCCACAAAGGGATCAGACATACCGTGGGGCTTAGTCCTCTCTCCAAATCATTATTTCATGCCTGGTTCAAGTAAGGTCAATGATAAAATAAAAATTCTTGCTAGTGAAAATGGTTGGACGCTAATTGATGTTGATAATATGAGTACTTAATGCCCAATCATTGAAGGGGGATAATAGGAGAGGGATATTCAATGCGTCCGGTGTTTGCCATCCCCGCCGCCTTCCTGCTTGTCAGCGTTGGTGTATTTGGATATCTAAATCCAGATGTAGTAAATGGGTGGTTAGATGATTTCCAACCAACCCCAGTTATTGAGAATGAAAGTCTTGTTGGTTTCCAAGAAAATGAGTCATGGTTAATCGTTGTTGTTGACTTTGACTCTAAACCAGCTTCGCCAGGACTTGATGTCACTCAAGCCGAGAACCTCTTGAGCGGTGACTATGGACTGCTTGAGTTTATTTCGCAACTTTCTGGAGATTCAGTCAATCTCTCACTCACTTTTTATCCCGATGAAATACGCGCATCAAATCCGATTTCATATTACGGACGTGATTCAGGTGATACTCGAGACATAGGTGAGAGTGGTAGTGATGGCCCTTCCACCTTGGCAAGTCAAGTAGTCATTGATTTGAGTGATGAAATAGATTGGTCAATATTTGATTTGGATGACGACGGAGTTGTCGACCGCTTCCTCATTTTGCATACCAGTAAACCACAGGAGGACAACGGTGGTAGCGACCGTATTTGGTCTCACTTTGGCCCACTATTGGAACCGATAGATGTGGGCGGCGGTTTGACCGTAGAACATTATACAATGGCTAGTTTGAGGTCAACAAATTATCGTGGAACTATTTATCATGAAATGCTTCATCAATTGGGGGCTCTTGATTTGTATTCGGTCCATGACCAATTTCGCGCTGACCCATGGAATGGAGTTGGTGAATGGGATTTGATGGCAAGTGGTAACTGGAATGGTAATGGTGCCATTCCGGGATTGCCGATGGCGGCAACGATGGACTTGTTGGGGCTTGAACGTTACACTGAAACCGTGAATTGGCCAACTGTGCAATCCTGTGCTAATATTTCAATTAATTTACAACCGCAAAATTCAGCATCCTTCCGTAGTGCACACCGTATTGAATTGTCCGATGGCGAATGGTTATGGCTGGAGTATCGAGATAAAAGTGGCTTTGACTCGCGTCTTCCAGGTGAAGGTACTTTGGTCAGTATTCAAAACGATAATGTCGATGGTTTTGAACGCAATTTAGTCAATACTGATTCTCGTGATGCTTGGTTAAAAGTAATTGAGGCCGACCAAGATGACGGATTAATAAGAGGAGTTGATGATGGTTCTTCCGGTGATACTTTCCAAGTTGGTGATTCCTTGGGGAATCAAGGAGTTCAAATAAGAAATCGTTTTGGAAAATTAGTTGATTGGCAAATCAGTATTGTCGAATCATTATCTTCGGGCGGTGTGCAATTGATCTTGAGTAGCGAGAATTGCTCTCCTTCCTTTTCATCAGGTTTCCTCGATGAGAAATTAGTTGTACTCCCAGGGGAATCTGTGCAATTGTACTTGCAAACCGAAGTTGATTGTCAGCCAATAATTGACTTAACTTCCTCTGATGGCCGTCCATTTTCACCGGAATCACAAACAGGAGTTGTATCTGCGGGGCAGGAAGCAACTTTCACTTTAGTTTGGAGCGGGGTTGCTTTACATGAACAAAAGGGAACAATAGCAGGCAATATCTCATGTGGCGATGGTCCAAGTATTGACTACTTTGTGCCTTGGTTCGCAGTAGGAAACGAGCCAACTGCTACTGAGTATAGTAGTAATGTACCAATATTAAATCCTTCAACAATTTCAATACCTATTGGCATTGAAGGACCTGTGTCAAGAGAATATCGCATCAGTATTGAAGGTGCCCTTTCCCGTATCGCTTCAACATCAGATGTTGCTACGTTAGTTGAAGGCGATGAATTGGTATTAGAAATAGAACCCAATGGCTTACTTTCAAATGGAATGATTGCTAGAGGAGAGGTGGTATTATCTGACACCAACGGTAATTCATATTCAATTGACATAACATTAACGGGGGAAGCAATAGAGGGTTCAGGAGATATTCTCTCAATAATACGTACTCCCTCTACAATGCTCCTAATTGTCTGCAGCCTTACTGCATTATGGGTCTTGTTAGGCATTGCACGAAAAGAAAGTGAAGGAGATAAGGGCGGACATTCAGAAGTGGTACCGCAAGGTGGATACACAAATTACTCTCCGGCTGCACAACATTATTCTCCAACAATGCAGCAGATTCCTCACAACTCACATAATCTCCTTCATTCACAAAGTGAAACCTCAAAGTCATCAGTTGAAGTGCAATATTTCGATGACACCCCACGTTTCTAGAAATCACCAAGGGACGGTTTTGTATTAACTAATGCCTAGTGCTTTCCTTCCCGAATCATTTTCAACATCTTTGATTATTTGCCGAAAATCATTCTCTCCAGCGATAGAAATACATGCTCGTCTTTCACTGCAGTTTTTTCCTGCCTCTCATTTGCTGATTCAGGATTTGGTATTGCACAAATCCAAGTTTTGTGAACTGCTGATGCAAGGCGCGAGGCCAAACAAGCCCCCTCCCATGTTTCGGCCGCTTCTAAAATCGGTGAAAGCAACCATGGTGCGTGACTACCAGACATTTCTTCCTCATATATTCTCCATCGGCAGCCATATTTGAATCCGGGGCGTACCAACAATCCCCTTTCCAATAATTCATGAAGAAGCCCGCCAATATTGGATGGAGTCTTAGATTCAGTGATGCTCTTTAGTAGGTTTACTTCTTCTGGATAAAGCCATCTCCCACCCATTTGCTGAATACCGATTGTCTCTAGCGGCCAGTTATTATCCTTGCTAATGAATATTCCATTATTGGTAGGAGTTGCCGACTTTAGTGATTCAGTTATACCTTTCCAATCTTCCGACGACAGGGATGAAGGAATTGGTAGTTTTCCCCTTGGTTGTGCCAAATTTATTTCGTAAGTTGTAACTTCAAATTCGCCATCGATCACAAGGAATTCAGGGATTTGGCCAGCCTTTTTGACTTCGATTGCCCATTTGCACAATTCATTCCAATCAACTTTTTCATTTGTTCTTGCCCATCTTACTTGACCTGCTGGCTGGTCCCGAGAAGGGTGTTTATCTCTTACCCAGTGCATCCCCCATGAGCCGTTTACCAATTTTGTATTGTGTTGCTCAAATAAATTACAGTTTAAAACTATTTTTTCGCCACTATCACGAATTGCTTCTAAGATTACTGCCTCATGAATGAAATGAGGATTTTCGCCGAGTTGCGTCTCAACCCAATTGTCACTCGGCAGTGGGAGATGACGATGCCAATGACAAAACATGACCTCAACGGCATTAAGTCGTAAATTACCACCGGATACAATTTTTCCCAATGCAGATTTTTGATGAAACCGACTAGCGAGTGAAGGAGGAATGGCCCATCCCTCGCCATCCCATTCTGGAGTTGGCAGAGGAGTTTGAGGTGCCATTGGGTCGTTTTCGAGGTTGCGTAAAGGGCGATGGCTACGTCGGCGCGGCTTGGCTTTTTGCTTGCCGGCTCCCCTGCCGTCTTCCCTGCCCATGTGTCTGCGTAGCGCTTCTTGTCTTTCATAACGCCGCTATTTTTATTGCGAATGCTCAATAAGTAAGACCTATTCCTTAGATTAAGGAGGGGCGAAATGGTATCAGGATGGTTGGCAACTCTTTCCACCGAGGAAAGAGTATTACTCCACTTACTCGCTAACCCATTGAAGGAGGGGGCGTGGGATGTTTCGCCCGAATTGACTCAAGAATTCATCGCTAATGCCGTACACACTCGGCGTAAGCATATCCCGAGGACTTTGAAACAGGCGATGAAGCGTGATTTGATTTGGGATGATACGAGGCACATTATTGGTGCCAAACAACGACGAAAAGTGTATGGTTTAACCTATGATGGTCGCCAATCTGCCAATACGATTAAGCGTAGAGTTCTTGCCATTGAGATTAGTAAAGGTGATGAAATTCAAGATGTTAGCAAATTCAAGTTTGACATTCCACTTCTCGAATTTTTGTCCCACCTTGATGAAACTTGTATTTGGCAAGAGAATGCAGTTTCTGTGCCAATTATTCATCAAGATAATAAGTCACTTAGTGAAGGCAAAAAGCCCCTCATTAAGGCAGTGCTGAAAAAGGCCTGGCAAGATGGGAAAATTACCGATGACGAACAATCCCTAATTGAAGCGATGGCCACATTCTTACATATTGCAAAATCCACAATAAGTGATTTATCGACTGAAGTGAGGCTTACCTCAGAAAAATCACTTGATGACCCCGAAAAAATCTATTTTGATTTACTTCTACAAGCAATTTCAGATGGAGTCATTATTGATTCGGAGGCAGCCATGCTGACAACTCTTCGCGATGCGGTAGGGATTTCACAAGAAACACATTCAATGCTACTCCTTAAGGCTAAGAAACATTTGGATAGCAGCCCCTATTTGCTCGCATATGCAGATGCGGTTAGGGTGGCCTTAGCCGATGAGATAATCACTTCTGATGAAGAAGCAATTTTGTCAAGCATGCGCGAGTCCTTTGGAATTAGTAAGGATGAACATGAGAAGATTGAGAAGGAAGAGCGAAGTAAATTTGAGTAATATATTAGTGGAGGTTTTATAGTGGCAATGGATGAAGTGGATTGGAATTTACATGACCGTATGCAAAACTTACGTCGCAGTCTAAAACCTGCCAACTCTCCGAAAGAAGTTGTTCTCGTTGGAGATGTAATGCTTGACCGCTATATTCAAGGAATTGCGAATAATCTGGATCCAACTGCAGCCGTTCCTGTTCTCAAAGAAATGCAACGAGAACAAGGTGCAGGCGCTGCAGCCCACGTTGCACGAGGTCTCTCCTCTCTTGGCTTGTCTCTCCGCCTATTTGCCTTTGTTGGCGATGATGAATCTGGTAGTGAGTTGCTTGGTCTCTTGGAAGATGAAGGAGTAAATACCGATGGAGTCGCAATTATTGAGGATTATCGAACAACTGTAAAAATACGTTTGTTGGCCTCACGAGAGGCTCTGCTTAACAAACCACAATTACTTCTTCGTTGGGATCAAGAAAATGATGGGCCGGTGTCAAGTGCAGCCGTTGATGCTCTAATTGATCAAGCATGCGAGGCGATAAAAACCGCTTCTGCATTGGTTATTTCAGATTATGGAAAAGGAGTGATTACTGATGACGGAGCAAAACGCCTACTTCTCGCTGCAACTAATGCTGGAATTCCCGTAATATCCGACCCAAAGTTGACTGGTTTGCATCGTGTTCATGGAGTTAGTGTCGCTTTGTTCAAAGACCGGGGTTTGGAATTATTACGCCGTAGGAGTGGAGTTGAAACTGCGGCTGAGGCGGCAAATTTAACCATGCAACAACACGGATTTGGAGCCATGCTTGTGGCCGGCGGTGCAAATGGTACAACTCTATTCCGACCCAATGAGGAGGTAGAACATTTCCCATGTACTCTAATCGGGGCAACCCAGCAGATCGGCCTATTGGATGCCGCTAACGTTGCGATGACAACTGCACTATCACTTGGGTTAGGGTTGCTAGATGGCTGCTTATTGGCAAATGCTGCTTGTGAGGTAATATTAGCTGGCGAAGCCGCTCTAGAAACCGTACTTACCGGTAAGGCTCTTGCAACCAGATTGGACGAAGCCGCTTGGTCCATGCACATCTCTCAACGGTGAGGAAAATGAGTTTCTGGTTACGGCCAACTACCGCCGACATTGGTCTAAGGGCTTTTTCCTCAAGTCCAGAGCGCCTATTGATTGAAGCAGCAAAAGGTATGCAATCAATCATGTTGTCTAAGAAAGGCGAAACTTCAGTGGCCAGCGGGATACGGAAAACAGGGGTATGGAATCTCACTGGAATCGAAGCAGGTGATTGGGAGAGATGGTTAGTTCTATTTTTGCAGGAAGTTCTTTACAAATCAGAAGTAGAAAATATGTGGTTTGTAGATGGAGCAATCAAAATCACTGATGCAGGCATGGAAATTGTAGTCAGTTGGATTGAAGGAGATGAAATTGAATTGGAAGTTGAAATCAAAGCGGTAACTATGCATGAGTTACTCGTTCAACAAGTTCCAGCAGGTATTGCCATGAATAGTCCTTGGCCTGAAGTTCCATCCTTTGAGGGACCAGGATGGGTAGGGGACGTAGTCTTTGATATCTAACTCGGCGGCTTGAATCATTTTGACATCGGCGAAAAGATGAGATTGTCATTTCTCCAAAATCGGGTCTGTGCGGCGAAGTTTGATTACACCATAGATTACCGTTGATAGAATAGATAATGTTAGAATATTTGCGATAAGCATCGCTAAGGAATCCAATAATATTCCATAAATTAGCCACAAAGATAGTGAAAGTGCAACTATGAAAAAAGTTGGTAAGGAAATTCCTTCGTGGCGCTTGTGCACCCAAACTTCCTTTATTTGCGGAATCCAAGCAACTACACCAATTGCACCTGCAAATAGTCCGAGGAACTCAATCATCATTTCAGCCATATCAATTGCTGAAGGGTAAAGGTGATGAGTATTCCTCCAAATTCACAAGAGGTCATAGGCAATAGCAAGGAATATTTTATCCCCCTAATTGTCTTGGTTTGGGCAATAGTTTACAATTTTGTTCGCCATTGGGTTGAAATATACCTCCTGCTCCGGAACAGATGGGATAGGAGGGGTGGTGACGTACCCTCTGCCGCAAATCGTATCTGGCGGTCCGAACGCCCCCGGGCGGTGTAACCGAACCCTGGGCTTCCCACGCGTGGACGTCGATGTCTCGCCCCCAAGTGACCCGGGTTGTCATGAACCGTAGCCGGAAGGAAACGGGAATTGCGTAACTGGGGGACTAGGTCAGGCCGGGAACGGAGCAGCCCTACTCGGGGCCATGGGTGCCTTGGGAACTCGGGACGGAGGAAACGTGTGGATTTGGGTTCAGGGAAACGAACATCCACTGGGGGAATTCCCACTTTCCTTCTTTATGAACGGTCCTCATCATACGAGGCCAGCGCCATTATTGGTAATGTTTAGGCGGTAACATTGTCGGGGTGTTCTCCACCATTCGCAGCCTCAGCCTCGTATTTTGACGGGCACCCAACCTGTATTTCCTCAGCATGGAATAACCACTCTCCATCACTCTGCAGTAGTTCCCCTGTAACTAATATTGTCTTGCCTTCACTGAATCCGCTGCTAATACTGACTCCACTAAAGTCCACATACAATAATTCATTTTCACCCTCAAGAGTAAAGTTAGTGTCACCTTCTTGCCAACTTCCATTCATCACAAGTCCTCTTATTGAAATTGAATCACCAGTGTATTCATTCGGGTCATCCATGACTTCATCAACGGATAAGGAGCCTTCTGGAGGTGCTAGTAATAGTGTGGCTGCCAAAGCGAGTATTACAACGCCCCCAAGGGCAAGAAGTCGTACTCGGCGGTCCATGTGATTCACTCTCCAATGTGCTGTGTCCCTGATAAGGCTATGCAGATTTCCTCGCTAGTCCTACGGCCTGCTTAATATCGCTAAGGCCATGCTCCTTTAACTTCGCTACAAGGCCTTTATTGATTTTCTTGGCAATGCTTGGGCCGATGAATACCATGGCACTATACAATTGAATTAGACTTGCGCCGTTGATTATTTTTTCCCAAGCATCATCAGCATTTGCGACTCCGCCAACTCCAATGATTGGCCATTCTCCATCGGTCGCATCGGCGATGAAACGAATCACTTCTGTAGAACGTTGCTTGAGAGGTTGACCTGACAATCCTCCGGTTTCGGCAAATATTTTCTGAGATTTTGAATCGGTTGTATTGGGGCGAGAGATGGTAGTATTTGTCGCCACTATCCCTGCACACCCTGCCTTTCTAGCGGTATTAACTATGGCTAATATTTCATGGTCCTCTAAGTCTGGAGCGATCTTTACCAGCACTGCTTTGTCCTTACCTCCGTATTCCTCTCGCGCCTCAGTTTGCGCTTTCATGCATGAGTTCAATACACCCTTAAGCGCTTCATCGTGTTGCAATTCACGCAAATTAGGTGTATTCGGGCTACTTACGTTAATGATGAACATATCCACATAGGGCCATAGGCGTGAAAGGGTTGTTGCATAATCAGCTCCTGCTTCCTCAAGTGGGGTAATCTTTGATTTTCCAATATTTGCTACCACTGGCATATTAGGCCAGCGTTTTTTATCATGTAGATATTTTAACCTCTTTGTCATTGCAATAGAACCAGGGTTATTGAAACCCATTCTATTGACCAATGCCTTCTCGCTTCCAGCGCGAAACATTCTCGGCTTCGGGTTTCCGTCTTGGGCATGTTCGGTAATACCACCGATTTCCATAAAGCCGAAGCCGAGACTTTCCCAGCCTCTAACCGCCTCAGCATATTTATCCATACCCGCAGCAACTCCAACAGGGTTTGGGAAAGTAAGACCAAACTCCTCTACTGGTGCACCTTTACGTGAATAGAGGATTTTAGTGAGAACTTTTGATGGCAGGAACCAATCGCTCAAAGCCATCGCTTTGAGTGTTCTTGCATGCGCCTTCTCGGAATCCTGCACGGCGATAAGCGGCCGGGCGATAAGGCTCCAGAAGATTCCCATTGATTGCAAGCGGGAGGGGGTCATTCTTCAAGGGTTGCGCCCCACGCCCACTTATGAGCGGCTTCTCACCCCTATGGGTTTCGCTTCGAGAAGCCGCACGAAGGTTCATCCGAGAGGAGGATATTGTCATTTGGGTTGATGAAAAGGACGTCACGACCGCAAATGGCTTGGTCAGTTTTATGGTGGAAAAATTACCCGCTCGCCTCTCTTTGCCGTTGGTTGAGGTAAATGGTCTCCAAAGCCCCCAGTCCGTCTCCCTCCACCCAATTGAAATTTTCTCAAATAATCAGTTAATCGCAAGACTGAGCGGCCCTCCTCCACAAACTACAACTTGCTGGGTACCCGGTGACTATGATGAATTATGGGTGATTTTTGTTGAGCATGTAGAGGATTTACTCGATGCAGGCTATCCGGGGTGTATTGGTTGTGCAGGTCCAGGTGCTGAGGGTGAATGGGATGAAATCTCGCAGCGGGAAAAATTCATCCAAGGTCCATAAATTCACAAGCGTTTGGCAAATTGATGCTTTTTTCATTCCTTTTTGAGTTTGACTTCATTCATTTTTTCTCCATTCTCTTTTACCCCTGTTTTACGACTATTTTATTGTACTCGGCGATAGCGAAAAAAGTTCACAAAATAATGCCCTTTTTTTGCAGGTACTAATAGTACCTGTGTAAAATAGCCAAATGTGAGGGATTAAGTAATGCCGATGTAGCGGTCTAAATCATGGTAGTTGTGATTGTGGCTGAGAAACCATCTGTAGCAGAGGATTTAGCTGGTGTTCTCGGGGCAAGCAACAAACAATCAAATTATTGGGAAGGAAATAACCTCAAAATCACTTGGGCAGTAGGCCATTTGCTTGAATTAAAACAACCTGAAGAATATGATGAAATCTATGCCGGTCGCTGGAAAATGGACAATTTACCAATACTTCCAGATGTGTTTGAGTCCCGACCAACACCTTCTCAATCCAAGTCAAAATCGCAACTTAAGGCCATCAAAAAATTACTCAAGGAAAAAGAAGTCACTGAAGTTGTCAATGCTTGTGACGCCGCCCGTGAAGGGGAATTAATCTTTTGGCGGATATATAATCATGCAAATATCACTACCGACGTCTCGCGTATGTGGATGCAATCTATGACTAAAGATGCTATTAAAAATGCTTGGGATACTCGCCAACCAGGTGAAAATTACTACAATTTACGTGATGCCGCATTTGCACGTTCTCAAGCAGATTGGATTATTGGAATGAATGGAACTCGTGCTGCAACAATTCGCTTGCCCAAAAAGCGAGGTAATAAGTCACCTTATTCCATTGGGCGCGTTCAAACTGCTACTTTAGCAATTCTTGTTGACCGTGAACTAGAGCATCTTGCGCATATTCCTGAACCTTATTGGACAATATCTGTTGATGTTAAT
>PSPT01000008.1:70379-127471 GCA_004195635.1 Methanobacteriota archaeon | reverse complement strand
CAAAGTGAACTTAGGCGGATTGAGGCAGTATTGAGTAATGATTCTGAGATTTCAGTTTCTGAAACAAGCAAAGACCGAAAGGAAAATGCTCCACTCAATTTTGACCTTACTACCTTACAAAAAATTGCTAATTCGCGTTGGAATTGGCCAGCAAGAAAAACACTTTCTGTTGCCCAGTCATTGTATGATCAATACAAAATAACCACTTATCCACGTACCGATTCCAAATACCTAACAAGTGATATGCAAGGTCCGGTTGAGGATTTGCTAAAACAACTCAATGGGCAAGCAGATTATTCTGAGCATTGTCAAAGATTGCAGAATGAAGGATTAACTAATACTAAGCGCAATTTCAATAGCAGTAAAGTCGGTGACCACTTTGCGATAATTCCGACAGGGAAAACACCACCAAGTAACATTACTGCTGATGCATCTCGTATGTATGACCTAATCGTTAGGCGCTTCCTTGCTTCTTTCCATAGCAATTCCGTTTGGATTGATAATGTCAGAACAACTACTAAGGAGAGCGAAACTTTTGTTGCCAAAGGCACTTCTCTAAAGATTCCTGGCTGGCGAGCAGTTATTCCAAAGAAGGATGGCATACAAGAGGGCTGGGGGGTTCTCCCTTCCAACCCCTGCGCAGGTGTTTTCGCCGCAATTTCAGTTAACGAGGAAGAAACCAAACCAAAGACTCGACTCAAAGAAGCTGGCCTCCTTTCGGCCATGGAAAATGCTGGAAAAATAATTGAGGATGATGAAGAACGCGAGGCGATTAAGGGCAAGGGTCTCGGGACTCCAGCAACTCGTGCTGAAACTATTGAAACTCTAATGAGAAGAGGCTATGTTGACCGATTGAATTCTGGATGTATGCGCGCAACATCTCGAGGAATATTATTGATTGATGTAATGCGCCGTATTCCTATAGATTGGATAGCCAGTGCAAAGTTGACTGGTGAGATGGAAGCTCGTCTTTCCGAAGTTAATGAGGGAAAATTGTCCAAAGATGAATATTTGGATGATATTAAGCAACGAACTACAGATTTGATTTCTCTAATGAGTACATATGATGTTGATGAATTGTATGAAGAAACTGAGCCATTAGGGATATGTCCACTTTGTCAGAACAATGTTGTTGAGAACTTAATGACCTATTCCTGCGAGAAGAATGATCGTGGCAAGGGTTGTAAGTTTGTAATGTGGAAGGAAAGTTGTGGGCGTCATTTTGACTATCCAACTGCCGTTCGTCTCCTTGAACATGGAACGTTGGTCGGCTTGCATGGCTTTGTAAACCGCAATAATGACGAATTTAATGCCGATATTAAGCGCAGTGATAAGGGCAGTCAAACTTTCCTTAATAACGGACCCTCGCAGGCAGATATTGAGGGCGGTGAAGTTCTCACAGACTGTCCCGATTGTCAGACTGCGAAGATTCACACAACTCCTACTCATTGGGCCTGCGCTAATCAAGATTGCAATGCAAGATCATTATCCCGCGTAAATTGCCATCGAACAATGCAAGTATCTGAAGCATTGGATTACTACGATAAGGGTGAAACCGAGGTTTTTGATGACTTCGTTTCCAAAAAGGGCTCTCCGTTCTCAGCAAAACTCGTGCGTAAAAATGGTCGCATGAAGTATGAATTCCCTCCAAGGGGTACTCGCGCCGGGCAGCCAGCAGTTGAACTACCAAAATACCCTGTATCGGAAGGTGTAGTCGCAGTATTCAAGTCAAAGGGAGTTGAGGTAAATGTCGTTGAAAATGAAACGCACTTTATTACCGTTGAGAATGATGCAGGTGTCGAATTGGAAATTCCCCGTACGGTATCTTCTCGCGAATTGACTCGTGATGAAGCAAAGATTCTTATTGAAAAGAAGAAGGTTGGGCCACTTGAAGGATTTACTTCAAAGAAGGGGAATCTATTTAATTCAAAATTGACTTTAAAGCGTAACGGCAGAATTGGGTATCAATTTTGAAAACCCTCATTCTATCAGAATCAAAAAAGCAGTATTCATCAATTTGGATAATGAACCGGCAGATAATACTGTCCAAGAAGTAATTGTTTCAGGTTTTAAGTCAAAGCACTCATTATCTTTGACACAAATTGCAAACATCTCAAATTCAAACTATCAATTTCGCAAAGTAATTTCATTGATTTTGCAGATGAGGAGGGTAATTGTGATAGCCACCCCACTCCACCCACTCTCTGAGGTCAAGGTATGAGTGAGCAACATTGGGATGTTGTAATCGTTGGTGCAGGTCCTGTTGGCTCCTTTGCGGCATGGAAATTAAGTGAGAGGGGACACAAAGTTCTTCTCCTTGAAGAACATAGTGAAATCGGCCGTCCTTTCCAATGCGCTGGCTTGGTAACCCCCAGGGTAATGAAAACGGTTGGCTTGCATGATACGGTTCTCAGTGATATTTTTGGCGCGAGAATCCATAGTCCATCTGGCGTGGTCGTTCCAGTTGGTACAGGAGATGAAATCAAAACCCACGTAGTTTGCCGAAAATTATTCGACCAAGGCATTACTCGTCTATCATTGAGTGCTGGTGCCCAATTATGGCTTCTTAGTCATCCGATATCCTGTGATAATGAAGGAGAAACTGTTTCACTTACAATTAATCGAAATGGTGTGTTTCATGAAATCACAACCTCACTACTAATAGGTGCTGACGGAGCACATTCATGGGTGAGAAGAACCCTAAAACTTGGCAACCCTAAGGAATGGATGTTTGGTTTCCAAGTTGAAGTAACTGGTTACGAAGGTAAAAATGGTTGGTTAGAGATGTTCACTGGGCAATCGGTAGCGCCCGGATTATTTGCATGGGTGATTCCTAATGGGATGACTCATCGAATTGGAGTTTGGTCAATAACAAAGGATTTGGGCGGGCGTTCTTGTGAGCAATTAATTGAATATTTAATGAATGAATCACGTTGGAAAGATCGTTTTACAAATTGCCGCGAAACTGCAAGACATTGTGGTCCAATTCCAGCAGGGTTGATTAAGCGTCCTTGGGCCAATAGAACGATTCTCATTGGTGATGCCGCCGGACTTGCTAAACCAACAACCGGGGGTGGTATCGGACCTGGAATCAGTCAAGTTGAATCTATTCTTGAAGGACTTTCAAGGGCTATCTCGGATAACAAATTGTCGTCGAGAGACTTAAAGCGTATTCAAAAGCCAATGGAAAAAGTCAGAAAGGAACAAGAACGTTCTAGAGCATTACGGGATTTTTTTGTTAGCAAACGGACTGATGCCGAGTTAGACGAAAACTTCACCTTATTTTCCCGCCCTGAAGTTCTTGAATTAATCAATGTACAGGGCGATATTGAGAAACCAGTTGCTTTGGGAATGGCTCTTATACGCGAGGTTCCCAAGTTTAGAATGTTGGCGCTCAAGGCTGGTTTTGCGCTACTACGCGGGTGATTATTATGTCAAAATCTTGGGATATTATTCAGCACACTCGCGTGCGATTCCCTCCTTTTGAATCGAGTTTAATGGTGCCTGATCATTTACCTATTGCCGAACGGCACCTGACTCTCCATACAAATATTACAGATCTGAGTTCCGTTGAAGATATTGTACTTCCTCCTGTGAAATTTGGTGAAGAAGATAGTTGGCTAATTGAGCGCAAATTTGTGATTAGGGATGGCGAAGGTAATGAACAAAAATGGCTACCTGTCGGTGGAGATGACAGCCGCCCCTTCCCTCCAATAGTTGAGCGCCAACGTCAAGGCTGGTACTTGACCCCAAGCCCCATCCATCGCTTGTCACGAAAAGTAGTAACTGTTGCAGTAATTGTATTTCTTTCAGCCCTTACTTACCAATTCATTGAACCTTTATTTATTTGGGCAGGTGTTCTATCTCAGCCACTCGTTGGAAGTATTAGAGTTGGTTTACTCGATTACCCCTTTCTCATGTTATTTGTATTGCCGTGGATGATACTTCCTCTGGCGATGCGTATTGGAGCGAATATCCGAGATTTGCGTAGGCAAAAATCATTTCTCAACAACCCCCCTGCCGCCCCCGAAATTTCATTTTCAAATCAAGCAATTTCTGATGAGGAACTCTTAATCCAATTGAGTCTCCCGCAAGTGCAAGAAAATTGGCTTGATTTGGATGTTTTTGTACAAGTAGGTTTGCTTCCACCCGCCCGAGAAACATTACTTGAAGCACTCTCGCGCAACGAAAATCAACAGCCGCCTCCCGGCATGTCAACCCCATTACCTCATTATTGGGAAAAGGGTTTGTCGGACGGAACAGGAATCGGCGAAGAAACCCCGCTGGAGCGTCAAGGAGTGTCAGGTGGCATGTTTTTGCGGCCAATGCGAATCTGGCAAAAAAGTGAGTCTTATCCCCTTTCACTTGATGGTGGTGACCTACAAATTACCCTGCCCAAAGGTTGGCCTGGCACTCAAGCAGGTAGTTTTGTGAGAATTCATTGGGAGTTAATATTACAGATAAATCGAGTTACACATGGACCGTTATTTTGGGTTTTACCTCTGCGTGTAGCCAATGGCTCTGGTCCCTTTGAAATGGCTACTCTCAAAGTAAACGATGGAAGAAGTGAGGAATCCATCAATTGATGAGTGATACAACTTTGAGTCAATCAATCCTATGGTCGGCCACCAGGCGGGTCATTTTGCGGATCATTCTCGTCTCTACTATCATCATATCCTTGCCACACTTCGGGATTATTATAGCAATCAGGGTCGTCCCTATCGGCTTGCCCCCCGTTGTCGTTGTCAACTCCGTCACCGCAAGTTCCACTTCCAAGGCCAAGGTGATCTCCGCCGAGTACTCCTCCGTTACTCATCAATAGCATAGCAAGAGAAACCCCACCTAGTACTACCACTGCTGCAATTAGGATGGTTCTTGTTGTACTATCCTTAACTTCTACATTGACTGTTACTTGGGGTGAATTATCTTCTTCATCCATTTTCCTTCCCCTTCCTCAAATTGTCTATATGATGTGCCCTAATTCATTGTGCCGGTGGTGGGGCGGCTAATTCTTCTCTGGGAGAACACAAAATTTCTGTCGTGAGTAAATTGTACTTGCTATCTCTTCTACGCGCTGAAAAACCGGCACGGGAAATAATGCGTTGCAATTCTAATTCAGTTGCCTCCATCTTATCAGTTCCAGAGGCTGAAACTACATTTTCCTCCATCATGGTCGAACCTGCATCATCTGCGCCACCAAGTAGAGCCATTTGTGCAACATTTAATCCCATTGTCGGCCATGAAGCTTGGATGTGGTCGAAGTTGTCTAAAAAGAGTCTAGAAATCGCAATGTGGCGAAGATATTCAGATGGGCCTGCGCCAAGTTCAAATCGGTTACGCCCTCTATTTCTCTTGCCAAAGGTATTGACTTCAAGTTGTACTGGCCAAGCGATAAATGAAGTAAAAGGTAAATCTCCGGCTTCAAGTGCTTCATCTTGGGCCTTTCGCAATTCATTCAAATGTTCAACTCTTTGCAAAGTGGATTCACCAAAACCAAAAACATTGGTCGCACTTGTTGTTAGTCCAAGCGATTGAGCCTCGCGCATAATTCTAATCCATTCATCTGTGCCATGCTTTTTGGGCGAAACATCATTTCTTATTTCATCAACCAGCATTTCAGCACCACCACCTGGTAGCCCATCAAGTCCCGCTTTTTGCATCCTTGTCAATACATCTAGGGTAGTCGAATTGCAAACTTCAGCAATCCCCTCAATTTCAATTGGTGAAAAGCAGTCAAGCATTATTTGCGGGTGTCTTGTATTCAATTCACTTATCAAATCTAGATACCAACTGAGTGGCAAATTGGGGTTTACTCCCCCTTGCATCAATATCCTTGAGCCTCCTATTTCTTCTAGTTCAGTAATTCGCTGACTAATTTCTGCAGTAGATTGCGTATATGTTTCCGCATGCCCTGGTGGGCGGTAAAAGGAGCAAAATTGGCAATTAATTGTGCAGATATTAGTATAATTAATATTTCGATCAATTAGGTATGTGACTTCCTTATTGCAGTTAAGTGCCATTCTACGATTGTGAGCCGCTTGTTGTAATTGATGCAAATCAGCGTTCAAGTATAGGTCATTAGCCTCCACTATTGATAGGCGAAATGAGTCACTATTTTTCACAGTCCATTTACTTTGATGAGCAAGTATTTCCCGCCAATTAGACATAAGTCCACCTCAATTGTCGGAACCTATTATTTTTTCAAGTTCAGATATTTCCTTTGGGCATTTTGCAGTTAATACATCGGGCCCCTCGTCGGTGATTAATACATCATCCTCAATTCGAATTCCAATACCAGACCAGCGATCTTCTATTTCTACATCGGGGCGCCATCCTCCAAAGTAAAGCCCTGGCTCAATTGTCAAGACCATCCCTGCTTCAAACTTCCTCGCTTCTCCATCTGGCCGGTATACCCCCACATCGTGGACATCCAAGCCAATCCAATGACTGGTGTTGTGCATATACCATTGGCGCAATTCACCTTCTGGCCCAAGTGCATCCTCAAGTGAGCATTGTAAAATACCCATTTCAATAAGACCCTCCGCCATTATTTCACAGACCTTGTCATGAGGCGCAGTAAAGAGGTTTCCAACCACACATTCAGCAATTGCAGCCTTTTGCGCAGCCAATACAAGTGTGTAAATTTTCTTTTGGTCTGGAGAAAACTCGCCATTAATCGGCCACGACCTCGTGATATCAGATGCATAGCCACAATATTCTGCTGCGGCATCAATTAGGATTACTTCACCATCCCTACAGGTCATATTATTGCTGCTATAATGTAATATTGTCGCATTATCTCCACATCCAACAATACTTGGGTATGCCCAACCACTACCCTTTGCGAAACGGAAAAAGCCCTCAATAGTTGCTTGTATTTGCCATTCGCCAATATCTGCCTTTGCAACTTTCATTGCCGCAATGTGGGCAAGACTGGAAATATCAGAAGCATGACGCAATAGCGCTATTTCAGCGGGTGATTTACGTAGGCGTAATTCAGCAAGCATCGGACTTGGTGAGGTAATTGAAGTTGGACCAAGACCAAATTGCTGTCGTGGCCTAGAATTATCTGAAATAGCTGCATCAACAAGTTTGTCCACTTCCTCATTAACTCTATTGCGCAGTACAACTCTCTTAGAATTGAGCAAATAATCGCCCAATATTTCGGCCATTTCATTGTAACTATGTGCCTTATCAATTGGGTACTTTTCTTCTGCGCCCTCGAGACCATGTAGGCGTCCATTCCACACTTCCATAAGCACATTTCGTGGCTCCACAAACAACTCAACTGACCACCCTTCACCCTTGACATGGCGGGCAATTAGTACACCTTTTTCTTCCTCCCACCCACAGAGGTAGAGCATATCGCTACTGCCTCTAAAGGGATGATTGACATCATTGCTTCGTTTTGCAACAGGATTTGTGCAAATAATTAGTAAATCTGATGGGGCCAATTGACTCAGTAGTCTCGACTGCCGCTCCTTATATTCTGCATCACAAATTCCCTCCGGAGCATCCGCCAATTGCGATACGAGGTCAGCAAACATGAATAGGCGGGTGGGGTGGTGCTTCTTGAGACCTCCCTTTGGACTCAAGCATTCTTTGTCAATGACTATTTCGAATTCGGCTTCCAATCGGGCAATATCCTCTTGCTATTTCTTGCCCAAAAGAGGCCAATAGATACAGTGCCAATTATTACAAGGAGTAAGGAAATACCCACTGCTACGAATATACTCTTTCCTTCCTTTACTGTTTCCTCTGAACCAGCAATAATAAGGGATATACTAATTTCATCTCTAGCACCATCATCATCTGTGACTATTAGATTCAGCATATGGACTCCGCTTATTTCATGCTCTTCAAGGTGAAATTCACTCTGCGCGCTAATCTCTACTCCGTCAAGTAGCCAAGAAAATGTCAATTCATCAGCATCATTACTTGTATCAGTGGAAGCATTTGCTGAAAACATCCATTCCCTTCCATGCACTAATTGATGGCTGCTCCCATCTTGAATAGGTATTGAGTTGAGAGCAAGATGGGCGACAGGTCCCAAATTGGCGACAAATAATGTCAAATTAGAGACATTTTGATTACCGGCTTCATCGGTAATGGTTGCTTTGAAAACCCACTCGCCGGAAATATTTGGAGTAATCAATAATGATGGGACAACATCATTTAAATATTGCTTTTCATCCTCATAAGGTCCTCTTGCAGAACCATCTGGTAAGTAGATAATCCAAGAATAAAATAAACTTGATTGATCGTCAGTTTGACTGGCATCAATAGTAATCTTTTGCGAACTTTCATTCACCATAACTGGACCAGCAAGTGAGATTTCTGGTGCCTTGCGGTCAACAATAAGGGTATTTGGTATAATGGACCACGAGGAAAGTAGATTTTCATCACGCAAAGCCCATCCGACATAATATTCTCCATCACTTAATTGGCTTACATCCTGAAGGTTGAGGTTAATTGAAAAACTCTCATCACCCTCCCAAGTCCAATTTACAGAAAAGGAATCAACAAGTCCGCCTACATTATTCCAATAATCACTAATCGTGCTCTCACAACTTTGGTGGCCAGCAGAAAATTGGCAAAAAATCAGGGTATTGGAGAGCGAAATATTTTCATTCACATTATAGGAATTACCTGCGTATGATATACTTCCTCTGTGGGGGTCAGTACTAGGGGTAGAGGTCATAGCAATCATTGGAACATGGACTTCCTCGCCAATATTGGCAACAATTTGATGTAGATGTCCCTCAATTGAATTGATACTAATCATACAAGTACAGTTTCCATCGCTTATTGTCATATTCCATTCAGCAGTATTCACCTGATCAACAAATAAATATTCAAAAATCATATTGCTTGGGTCCTCATCATAAACCTCAATATTATGGAAAGGAGATTGACTTTGGCTATTTATCTGCAATATATTGCTTTGATTATCCCACTGCCAACTGATCATTATCCCATTCGCAGTTGATTGAGGTGAGTGCATAAAGGGAGCGGGGTCAAATGCTTCCTCGCTTTTAGGCGCCTCTTCTCTTAAATTCAAATTAACCATTGTGAATAATAGAGAGATTACTAATGCTAGAGAAATAAAACTCTTCATTAATTCCACCCCTGTTCGTATTGAATCAGGGGCTTCATCACGAGACCTCTTTACTCAGTATACCAATCACATTGCTGTCCTTGACCAGGATAGCTAGCAGGGTCACGTGGATTTGTATCCCACTTATATTCACAATAATTGACGTGTCCATCACCATCAGAATCAACATTTCTATCGACTGAATCGAATGGATCAAATTCAAAGTAGTATTCCCAACCTGTAGCCATTCCATCATTGTCATGGTCTTGATAATAAACTTCGGGTCCATCTTCCCAAGCATCGCCATCAGTATCGTTTGAAATGGGATTTGTTCCATTTTCAAATTCTTCATAATTGGTGTAATTCTCAAGATTATCGTAGAACATTAGTCCGTCTGGCGTAGCTGGGTCAATGTGACAATTAGATGATTGAGGGTTATCATGTGAAGGGCAATATTTCTTTAACAAACCAGTACGGTTCAAGCCATCAAGGTCAGGGTCCTCGCTTCCGTCATCAACACCATCAAAGTCCGAATCAAATAATGCAGGGTCCATTGTACCTCTTGCACCATATGCCTCAAGGGTTGCATTGTCAACCAAACCCATTTCCATTGCCAATCGACTATAGAACACTTCCCAACCATCAGGCAACTTATCCCCGTCAGTATCATCGTCAACCGGGTTTGTATTCCAGCGTTCAGGTCCTTCAGCGCTGTTGGTCAATGTATCATTGTCAACATCAAAAACATCATCCTGCAAACTTCCAATTGAAGGGTCAAGTGCCCAACGACCATCACAATTACACTTTGAGTTAGTAGGGATATTGAAATTGGTTAGATTCATTTCAGACAAAGCGAACTTCTTAACATTGATAAATCCACCGAGCCAGTTCTTCCACATATAACCGCCGTCTTCAAGCCCACATTCACTCATCGATTCACATCCCGGAGGTAGCCATGCTTCGGTTACTACCCAAAGACTATGAGATCTAGTATTATCTTCAACAGCTTCTACTTGCATTTCCCAGCCATCAAGCATTCCATCTCCATCGGTATCGTTGTTTAGAGGATTTGTTGGGTTCTGCCAAGGGCGAGGGACAAAGAGCACTTCTTGCCCATCAAGTAGGCTATCATTATCAGTATCTGAATTATTTGCATGAGTTACGTAATTATCTGCTCCAGCAATAACCTCTTCACCATCAAGTAATCCATCATTGTCAGTATCATCCATACATGGGCTGGTAGAATAGGGGTCGCCTTGCCAGTCAAATCCGTTAATTGCTTCGGTATAATCATCTAATCCATCATTATCAGTATCCGCGTTAGAAGCATTTGAGCCTAGGTCACAAACGGTACCGAATTCCTTGTAATCGGTTAATCCATCGCCATCGGTATCCCAGTTTCCAGGGTCACTTGTAACCCAAACTCGGTTTACACCACTACTAACAACTAAAATTTCCCAACCCATGACTTCAATTCCATCAAGTAAACCATCACCATCTGTATCTGGGTTGAGTGGGTCAGTAGAACGTCCATCAATAATACCATCGCCATCTCGGTCTCGAGCATTATATTCCTGCAGATTGGTAAATTGTTCATCGACTTCAACAATTGATAACCAAGGAGTCAAACGGCTTTCAACAGTTTGGCCTAACACAACATGTATTTGGTAAACAAAACCCGAGGTAGGGGCAACTAGAGGTATGTTTTGCTTATTTCCTCCCGATAGGGTGATTTGAGCACGAGCAACTGTTTGGTTTGCTTCAACCCAATCATCAATGTTAAATTCAATCGCAACTACGCGGGCATTATTTTCCAAATCAGAATAATATACAGTGCCGTCATCATCGGCATCCCAGCCATCATGATCAGGGTCATCATCCCAATTATCACCATCTCGAGGGTTCAGCCCATTGCTTGCCTCCCATCCATCAGGCATTCCATCCACATCAGTATCACTAGTCCAAGGCGAAGTAAAATTGACGGTGCCGTATAAGTTTGCAACTTGGTATTCCTCCAAGTTGTTTAGCCCATCTTCATCCCAATCGCCGTATGCATCAGATGCATTTGCGGCATCAAGAGTTTGCTCTCTAGCAAGGGGTGTACCAGCAAAGGGGTGATCATTATCATCTCCATAGCAGAATTCAAAACCATCAGGCATTCCATCTCCGTCGGTGTCCCAATCGGAAGGTCCATTTAGAATTCCATCGCCATCCATATCCTCAAGATACCATGAAAGGCTCCCTCCACTAATTTCAGCAAAGGGTGCAGATTTTGTTTGAGTAACAAGAAGCGGTAGTCCACAATGCGAGGATAATTCAATTGGTCCATTAGCAATTTCTATGTCGTCAGATATCAAATCACCATCGCTATCTCTTGATAGCGGGTTAGTTCCATAGCGTTCCTCTTCAAAGTTAAACAACCCATCGCCATCGGTATCCAATAATGAATCACAAGAATGTTGACCGGCAATATTTGCCATGTCATCCCAATCGGGACGTTCATCATCATTATCCAATATTTGGCGTATTGCACTCATACGTGCATCGCTGAGTAAATCACAATCCCAGTTGCCAGAAAGTGGGTTGAATAGATTAATCACTTCACCGGTAACTGCGGTTTCATTGTAATTCATGTGTTCAACTTCCCAGCGGTCATTTAGTCCATCGCCATCGGTATCAGCATGTTTTGGTTCTGTACCGTAATCTTGCTCTTGACGATTGGTCAATCCATCGCGGTCAGGGTCGCCATTTGGTCCGTTTTCAGGGTCAGGCCAAGGTTCGGTGTCATCGCCTTGGCTAGTTGAATCAGTGCCAGTTGAGGGCGGTGTATTGTCATCTTCTGCTTCCCCATTATCAAGTGGGTCAAGTCCGTGAGCAACTTCCCAGCCATCAGATAATCCATCATTATCAGTATCGGGGTCTAATGGGTCAGTTCCTATTTGTACCTCTTCGAGTTTATCGGGGATTCCATCTCCATCCGAATCAATACCTTGGTCGGAAACTTCCTCCTCTTGGAATAAATCTTCTTCACCTGCAGGGTCAAAACCTCCCAAATCTTCACTGGTTTGCACTACGCCGGTAAAACCTACAAATAACGACCCAAAAATCATTGTTACCACTATCGCAGAATAGGCCATTTGGTTGTGAGACAAGTTCATTTATACCACCTTTCATACCCTGCCTAATGGCTGGACAAGTTGCTGACTCAATGTAATGCTTATCAAAGTTAAGGGTTAAAGGGCATCAAAATCTCATAAATTACTCTTTTGCGATAATTCTTCTCGATTTAATAATAAGTTGCTGAGTGCCATTGTTTTCGCTCCATTCTACATATCCATCACGTCCTTCGGAACGTTGCCAAGCAGCTAATAATTTCCCGCAGCCAAGAGCCGGGTGAACTCCACCATAAAATTGCATGATGATACCACCATTCTCATCCAAACTTTGGCAGGATTTGATACAGCCAATTCCATGTAAAGAAAGCAATTCATCACCCAATTCTATCCAGTCACTTGGGCTTGAAACAATGATGTGCTCCTCACTTGAAAGAAAGAGTTCCTTGCTACTATTCGCAATCGCATCCCAAACTACTCCTATTTCATGCGGAATATTCTTCCAGCAGTATTGCCGGTCTGTTTCAATATTTGTCTGGACAAAGGGAAATATTTCCTTTACAATTCGCAAAATAAGGTCACTTGAAATTAGACACATTTCCACTGAATTCATTTTCCACCTGCCAAATACTGGAGTCGTAGGATTGCTCAGAGGGTGTGATGCCCCATCAGTGGGGGCTGCTTTTTCGAGTTTCCATTGCGGTTCAACACTACCTACTTTTGGCAATGCTGCCCCCTTATCCTCAAGCATTATTGATGCACATTTTGCGGCAATATCTTCCCATTTCAATCGATATGAACGATTATTTACTTTACTATAAAATGCAAGTGCTTGTCCACCTGCTTGCGACGAGAAGGCTCCGCCAAAAACTTGGATTTCAGTTCCTCCTTTCTTGGAATGAATCTCGCCACATCCACGCACACCCCAATCATCATTTATCCATTTCAATTGTTTTTTTTCTTTTCTAAACAAAGGTTTTGGCAGAGGTTGCGTCAATATTCGCACATTGAACATCCAACTTTCGTGAGCCTCAGCAGCATAGGATAGTTTTCTTTCCAAGGGGATTTCAAAAAATTCTTCCATTTTTGTGAACCACATTCTCCAGTCAGCAACTGCAACTAACCAGACTTCTTTGCCTGCGCAAAGACTGTCCAACAGGCAACCATTTTCCCGCCAAGAGTAGCGCGAAATAAGTTTATTGCGTTGAAGCAAATCTACCTCATTGCCAATATCATCAACAGTCGGCACAGATACTGCGAACACTTCATCTTTCATGGAAATATCCCCTAATTCAACCAATTTTCCATCTCCTCTTATCCCTTAAACTCATACACCTTACACCCAAGGCCTTGCATATGCCCAAGGATGGTAAGCCCTTCCCTCAGCCCTTTTCCGAGCCTTCCAAAGAAAGTTTACCTCAAGACAGTATTCGTTTTATTCAGAATCAAGTAACTCAACATCATCGTCGTTTCAGTGATAGCATTCCCTTGATTGCAAGTGAAAATTTAGTCAGCCCACTTGCTGCAGAAATGTTCGCCACCGACCTGCATAACCGCTATGCGGAAGGCTTACCGGGTTCTCGTTATTATGAAGGTAATGCTGATTTTGACCCAATTGAATCGCACGTTGAATCCTTGGCTAAGAGGTTATTTGCCTGTGATTTTGCTGATGTAAGACCAATATCAGGCACCTCTGCAAATATTTCTGCCCTTTTCAGTCTGGCGTCACCTGGCGATAAATTCATGGCTCCAGAATTGTCTGCAGGCGCACACATTTCCACTCAAAGATTTGGCGCCGCCGGATTACGAGGTCTGGAAACAATCACCTACCCCTCAATTCCTGAAACAATGTCAATTGATACTGATTTGGCTGTTAAGGCAATTTTGAATGAGAAGCCAAGGGTCTGTTATTTCGGCCAATCCGTTTATCTTTTTCCGAGTGATCTCAAACCAATGATTGCAGCAGCAAGAGAAGTTGGCGCAAGTGTCCAGTACGATGCAGCACATGTACTTGGGCTCATTGCAGGAGGTCGATTCCAAGACCCAATTGGAGATGGTGCCGATTTAGTCACTGCCTCAACACACAAAACTTTCCCGGGACCTCAACACGGGGTTATTTTAGGAGGTAAGGACCGTGAATTGCCCAACGGGCGCATGCTCCACAAGACGGTTAGAAGTAGGGTATTTCCCGGAGTTCATTCAAATCACCATTTACACAAAGTTGCAGCATTTGGTGTCAGTCTTGCCGAAGCAATTGAATTCCAAGCAGATTATGCAGATGCTATCATTAGCAATGCTAAGGCTCTTGCCGAGGGACTTTGGTCAAGGGGAATGAAAGTTTTTGCACCTGATCACGGCTTCACTGAATCCCATACCATCTTGGTTGATGTTTCTGAATTTGGAGGAGGTGCTGATGTTAGTTTGCGTTGTGAAGCCCAAGGCCTAGTGATGAACAAGAACATGTTGCCTGGAGATACAAGTGCGGTAAAGCCATCGGGCATTCGCCTTGGTACTCCCGAAATGACTCGACTTGGGATGGGTACTGATGAAATGGACGAGGTAGCCGACCTCATCTATTTAGCAGCAAAGGACGGGCATGCCGAAGATGTATTGGCAAGGACAGCAGCGCTGAAATCCCAATTTAGCAAAATTCACTATTGCTGGGGAAGCACCCCTAATGCCTATGCTGACCCAATATTCACAACAACTCTGTGACCTCCATTCGGCTACCCGCATTCGCCGAAAGCCAGCGCAATCATTCCAACGCGACTTTTTCATTCAATGAAAATATTCTGAATTGCTTTTCAAATCCTATTGGCCGAGGCAGAAGCCTGATGTTTTATTGTTTCAACTGTAGGTTATTTCCTTTTCCTTCTTCTTGAAGATTGCTTCTTTTTCTTAGGACTCTCTTCGGAAGAAGGTTTGCTCTGCATTCCCGTTGGCGGGGGTCCAAATGAAGAAATTGAAGGTTTATTAGTTCTCGAACCGGGAAGTTTTGGCCCACTCGCCTTGCCCCCCAAAGAAACGGGTTTTTCCGAAAGTATTGAGTGGTGAGGAATTCCTTTTTTACCCATATTTGTTTCAGAAATAGGGACTCTACTTTTGGATTTTTCCTTTCTTCCATGACGCTTATGTGAATCTTTTCTTGCCAAATATTGGCTTCTACCACTATATGCTGAAGGTCCAATAACGTGTTCTAAATACGAACTGGTAATATCACCGCTTTTCGGCCGATTAAGCCACCATCCTTCTTTGAGAGGTGTTAGCCTTGGGACTTTTTTCTTTTTCATTGTCCTTGCTCTTTTGCTTAATCTCTGTCTGGTGACCTTATCTGAATCCTTAGGTAATCTTACGACCAGCCATCCTGGCAAACCAAGGTCGTATATTGCACCATTAATTGAAACTAATAATCCGGTGAGTAGCATATGATTTCCGATGGGTATTGAATTAATTGACATTTTGACTTTTCTGCGCCTAAACCGCTTGGCATATGCTATCATTGCTTTTTGGTCGCGATGTTTGATAACTCTGCGTTGACTTCTCCTAATTCGAAGGTAAAATACCTGTAATATTGTTAATACCACTGGGACGACTATTGCGGCAGCTTGTGGTCTAAATGTGCTAATCCAAATTCCCAATACACCATATAGTGGAACCAAGACAAACCATCTGAAAATAATTCCCAATGTTGAGGGCTTGTAAATAGGCGTGATGGCATGTTCAACTGCTTCACTAGCGGCAATGAAAACGTTGGCATTTAATGCTTCATCCTCACCTCTTTTGGCACAAAGAGCAGCAACTGCATTGACAGGTGCCTCATTGACCCACTTCCTTCTTTCCTTGTCTTTACCGACTGCAATAGAAGTCTCAAATTCATCATCACCAGAGTGAACTCCAAGAATTGCTCCAAGTGCATTTACGCGAGGGTCGTTTGGATCGCTTTCACTTAACTCTGAATGAATACTATTTGCGCTATGCCAATCTCCAGTATCCAATAAACAAAGGGCAGCGGCAATCCTTGCTTTAACCATTAACGGCTCTTGCTTGATGATTTCAAGTGAAATATCAAGAGCCTCTTCACTACGGCGTTGCGAACGAAGAAGTGCAACATGACTTAAGCGAGCGGTAACTGTCAACCTATCTCGATGCATCGTTTTGTCCGGTGGCACAGGCATCCAACTACGCAATCTCTTCATCGTATCAATAATATGGTCAACGCAAGAGTTGTTTTCCCAATCCCACATGTCATCTTCAGTAACTTGCCCTCTCCAAGGGTCCATCCATTCAGTGACAAATGCAAGAAGTTCTGGTTCATCATAACCCTCAGGTTGCTCCAATCCTCGCAATGCTTCTCTGGCCGCATCTAATCTGCGACTGGCAACATGTCCTGCTGCAATAATCATTCTTGCCTCATCATCATCACCGCCTTGTTGAGCGAGTAACTTTCTTGCTTCTTCAATGGCCGAAGGCCAAAGTCCTCGTAATGCAAGTTCAATCATTTTTGCTCTTGATTTTTCAAGTCTGACCAACGCTTCGTCACCCTCAATAAAGTCTCTACCAAATCTGCGCAATCGGTCAATATCATCATTACGCGCTGCCTGCTCAATTAGGTTACGCATCCAATCTCCACCACCTGACATGATAACACCATCCCGCCTCTCATCAGGAGATAGGTCAAAGGTTAATTTTGACAAAGAGATAAAACGGATAATTGAAAGAAGCCACACAAGAAGGAAAATACCTTGGCCAACGGCAATGAAAATCCAAGTACTTTCAAGGATAATTAGGTCGGTGAATCCTTGATTGACAAGAACTGAGGTAAAGGGCATCAAATGGCTAAATTCTTTGTAACATATCATTATCAACAACAATACTGTATATCCACTAAAACCTGCAAATGAAAAGTATAACAATTTTGCTTGTGCCTTTTCCTCTGAACGAATCTCACGCGGAGATGAAAGAGTTACACCTCCTATTCCGCCAAAAGTTTGCCCACCAATGAATAAGTTGCGTGTTAACTCAAAGATGAAAGCCAATCCAACGATTGCTACATTCATTGAAAGATATATCGTCAAAGTTGAAGCCAATTGCTTTACAGAAACCCATTTCTCAATCCAATCTTCATTTAACTGCGCCCATTCGTAAATTGAATAGCCTATAATGCCACCAAAATTCAAAATCTCTTCAGCATTAGGCGGCTGGTTTAGAAGCACATATGCGACCGTCATTATTCCGTTTATTGCAGTGACGGGCATGGTAATCAAGAAAATACATAGGACAAGACCGCTAATACGAGCGCCAAATGATGGTGGGTCCGGATTTATTGGAGTTTGTTGTCCGCGCATAGTGCGCCATTTACTAAGCAGCAGCATATTCCAAGAGGCCCCTAATATTCGTCCATAAGCAAGAATTGTTGGTGACATAAATACCAACAATGCAAGAACAAGCCAAATCGGCCTAATTTCCCCCTCTGTAGTAATGCCAAACCATAGAGTAAATCCTGTTGCAGCTATCAACGCTAAAAATGTCCAAGTACGACGAAATATTTTGACCAGAATATGCACTCTATCTGAATTGCGATACATTTGCTCAATCTGGGCATTGAAGGTCTCCCAAGGGCTTAGTAATATTGGAAATACTAGTAAGAAACCCATTAGGATGAGGTTCGGCTCGAAATATACAGTTGGATTAAATATCAATTCTGCAATTAATAATAAAACTCCAGTCATCGCCATCAGGTACATTGTAACTGCAAAACCCACGCGAGGTAGGCTAAACAAATCTTTCACATCCTCGCGAGTTTTTGTCAATCTGTGAACTTCATACAATGAATCATCAATCTCAAAAGCAACTTGTAATGAAGACATTGAGTTGGGAATAATTATTTTCCACATTATTAGTGCAAGGAATAATGATGTTCCCAAGGGAAAAAGAAGCTCAATATTAAATGAAGATGGGTTGACAATAGTAGTTCCTTCAGCAACTGCGCTAGGCAATGAAAATATAATCAATGCTAAGAGGGAAAGTGCCGAGCAAAAAAAGGATACTCTGTGCTTGTGTACTGCGAGGGTTCGGCTTCGCATATATAGCGCTACATCTCTCTCCATAAGAGTGATTCGCCGACATGATATTTTAGCGATGGCGAAGCAAAAATTGCTCAATTCGGTCAAAAGCAAGATTCAAAATATCAATATCTGGTAGAAAGACTATCCTAAAATGACCTTTTCCAAGTTCGGGACTAAAACCACTTCCATGCACCACCAAAACATGCTCTTCATGCAGTAAATCAAGAACAAATTGCTTGTCATTATTTGCCCATTTAGGGTCCATCAAGCGAACAAACATGTAAAAGGCGCCATTTGGTGATTGAACTTCTAGACCATCAATTTTTGAAATTCGCTCAATGCACAAATTGCGTTGCTCAATCACCCTTTCCGAGTAGGCGTCCATCCACTTTTTGTCCCCTTCAAGTCCGGCGAGGTAACCCATTTGAGCAGGGGTGCTAGCGCAAAGGCGACTTCTCAATAATCTTTCCAAACCATCCCTCACATTTTCCATATTCCCCAGTGGGTCGTGAATAGCCATGTAACCAATTCTCCAACCTGGTGCATAGTACACTTTACTCACACCATTTAGGGTAATAATTGGTACCGAATTTGAGAGGGAAGCCGCCGAGACCTGATTGCCTGAAAAGTCCAAACCATCATAAATTTCATCGGCAATAATAATGCAATTTGGCCATTTTTCGGCGATTGAAATTAGGCATTTTATTTCCTCTTCGTCGGCGACATTTCCAGTCGGATTATTTGGATTGATCAGTACTAATAATCGAACAGAATCATCCATTTTCCCCTCAATATCAGAAAAATCCAATTTCCATCCATCATCACTTTTCAATTTATACTCAATTGTGCTTGCTCCATACATTTGTGGGTATGCCATATAAGGCGGGTAGTGAGGCCCTGGTGCTAGTACTTTGGTTCCTTCCTCAAGGGTAGAAGCAAAGATAATTTGTAGAGCTTCGGTAACTCCATGACATACATAAACATCATCTTCGCTACATTGCCAACCTTTACCGGTTTCATCCTTAGAAATAGCGCTGCGGAGTTGTGGTAGTCCATATGAATGAGAGTAACCATTTTCCCCCCTCTCCAAACTTTCTTGAAAAGCCCTAATCATATGGGTCGGGGTTTCAAGGCCAGGGTAGGCGATTGGGTCGCCGATATTCAATTTGATGATATTGTGACCTTGTTTTTCCAACTCTGTTGCAGGTACGACAACATCACGAATTGCATACTCTATTTGGGCCGCTCGTTGAGCAACTGGTATTTGCGCCATACAATTGCGACCCCTATTCCACACATCAACATTTCATTTGGAGTCTATGTTCGCTCCACCCATTTCAATCACCACTGCAAAATGCTCCTCACTTACGGGCTGAACAGATAATCGCTGACCCTTTGCTAGCAATGGCATCCCCTCAAGTAGCGGGTTCTCTCGCAATTTCGCAAGACTAATGGGTTGCAATTTTCTCACTGGCTCAATGTCTACCATTATCCAACGAGGTTCCTCTTCTGTAGATTTAGCATCGTAATATTTGGATTTTTTATCCCAGCAACTAAAATCGGGATAGCCCTCGGTTTTCACCCTTGCCATTCCAGCGACATGAGGCGGTTTTGTGTTTGAGTGATAAAATAGTACTAAATCGCCTTCTTTCATTAAATCTCGCATGATGTTTCTGGCCTGGTAATTTCTAACCCCATCCCAATGAGTCCAACCATCAATTTCCAGTTGGCTCCATGGATAAACATCAGGTTCTGATTTTACCAACCAATGATTGACCATATTTTGCCCAATCGGTGAGGGTCCATGAGGTTGACGCTCACCATGCTTCATCAGAAGTCTTAATTGTAGGGGTTACCATCACCGCATCAATTGCAATTTCGCCACTTCTCTGAGCCTGCATTAGGCCTAATGCTCGCTTCATGGAGTCACTTCCCCCTGTGGTCCCAATTCCCATTTTTTCGAGAGTAACAAATATTGCAGGTAATAAGAACAATGCACTCGCCGCAGCAATCCAAAGCAGAATAATAATTACAGTAATAAACGGTTTAATTTCAGGAATCGGAATTAAGTATGCGGTAGCAAGCCCAAGTGTGGTGACGGTTGCTGCTTCAAACAATGACATCCCAGTTGACACGGTGGCCAGCCGTATCGCATCAATCCCGCCGCCAAGTTCACGTATACGGTTGGCTATGTGTATCGAGAAATCAACGCCAACTCCAACCAAAATAGAACCGATCATCACCGTCACAAGGGACAATGAAACATCTTTGACCGCCATCACCAACCATTGCAGCGCAACAGTGGCAACCACTGGCGATGTCGTCCATATAGCAAAGCGCAGATCTCGGAATACAATCCCGAGAGTAATTAGTGTAAGAATAATTGCAAATGCAAGGGATGACCACTGTGAAGAAACAATCAGTTTGTTGACAACAATCGCAACTGCCGCAACACCGGTTAATTTGCCAGATTCAATATTACCGTCGGCATATGTCTGTTCTGAATATTCATTTATTTCACCAACTGAACCCTGAGTATCTTTGACTGGCAAGAAAGGCATATCAACATAAATTAGCGAACGGCCATAATCTCCTGAAACGAATAATGAACGAGTTTCATCGGTAAGTGAGTCATAAAACACATTGAGCAAGAAAATTTGGGTTGCCTCATTTCCAGGGACGGAATCCAAAGAAAGTAGAACATTCCAAAAGGTTGCATCTTCCGATTCAGAACGATTGAAAATGATTTCACTTATTTCTCGTATTTCATCAGGCATTGGAAGAATATTGAGTATTTCTTCAACTGCTTGATACTGCTCTTCAGTAGAGAAATTCACTTGAACGCCAACTGCTTTCATTAGGAAAACAACACTTACACCAGTTGAATATTGAACAGTATTTATTCTCTTTTCCAATTCAGAAATCCCGCGTAAATTGCGAAATGGGTCATCGTTTTCAGTATCATCATCCTGCAAATCGCCAGTGACATTTCCCTTAACAAGAATCATCCCCACCTGACCGGCATTAAATTCGCGGGAATATTGTTTCATTTTGATAACTGCATCTTCACCCTCTGGCGCCATTCCCAGCAGGTCAATGTTTTCTTCGACATTATCCTGACCCCAAGTTGCAGAAACTAAAATAGCTACCATGAAAATTGCTATGACTGCGTAATTCCATCTTATAGGTATGTCGACGGCCACATCAAAGGCCTTTAGAGGGGGGTGACTCGGTTTCTTTAGGTCCAATAGAATCGTTAAATTAGGCACCATTAGCATAGTCATTATCCAAACAGCGACGATTCCGCCAGATAGGGCAAAACCAATTGTAGCGATTGGGCGCATGGGTGTAAAAGTGAGTGAAATAAAACCAATGATTGTCGTCACCGCTGATAAGAATACGGCTTTTCCAGTCGATTCAATTGACATGCGCATTTTTTCCCGTTTTGTACCCGATTCCTCAGCATACCTATTGGTAATATGCAAACCGTAAGATACACCAAGTGCCAATAAAATCGGCCCGACAATAATAATCGTCATCGTAACTTCGTAGTTGATAAAGCCTATCATCCCCAAAGTGATAAAGACTGAACATAAAGTCGGAAGACCAGAAATAATTACTACTTTCAATCCCTGAAGAGGGTGCCATGTGCCGGTCTGTAAAATATCACTATGGAAAACAAAAAGACCGGCAGCGACAAGAATAATCGCTATCGGAAAAATTTTCCAAAACAAGGCGAAAGTGAATTCAGTTACAGTATTTGTAATTGGCACAGGCCCAGTGAGAGTCATGCTAATGTGCAACTCATTTCCATCACAATACATTGGGTCATTAACCTCGCGAATATCCTCATCACAATCCCAATTATTCTCAAGTCCAACTCTTGTTAATTCAGCTGTGGTTTTGTCTATGATTTCTTTCGCTGACTTGTCCTCGCTAACTGCAATGATAATTACAGCACGGTCAAGAATCCCATCGGGCTGACCTTTCTTTCCTTCTATGTCTTGGGCCAATTTATCCATACCTGGTGTAGGTGAACCATCATCATCATACAAATTATTAATTATTTGATCAATAGTAGTCTGAGACGGGATTGAATAAGAACCCATTACGCCATACACATCTTCAAGGCTTGAATTTGCACCAGAGGCCAAATCTCGAGTAAGACAATCGGGGTCATCATCTCCTTGGCACCCCAGCTCTCCAACCTCATGAATGAAAGCTTGAGTCACCCGAGCACTAGATGAATTAACCTCTTTGATAAGAGTGGAAAGTGATAGAACATAAATCACATCATCAGAAGGGTCCGAAATTAGTGGGTTAAGTGTTTTTTCGACTTTATCAAATTGCTGCAATATCGCCTCATCAGTGATATTTTGGCCTTCGGATTCAACATAAATAATCATAACATTTGTTGACCAGTCCTCCTGAACTTCCTTTATCGCAATGGACACAGGGTCTCCTTCTGGCAAGTAAACATCAAGGCTACCATTTACCACCAGTGATTTTTCATTTTTCACCTGCCAAGGCATATTAGATTCTTCGTTAACATCCATAAAACCGCTATGCCAAACGAAAAAACTAGTAATTGCAAGACTGACAACTACCATTAATAGTGGAAAGGCAGTGAGAATTCCAGTGTATCCACTTCGCTTGAACTCCCGACGAAATGCTTGAGGTGCTTCGACAAATCCTTGGGCGGTAGATTTACTGAATTCAATTGGGTCAAACCCCTTTGCAGTTGCAATGATTCGATTTCGCCGTTCAGCAGTTCGCTCTCTGCTATGCGACCAGAGGTCTTTCAAACGCTCACCAACACTTGGTTTTCGCTTACTCCCCCCATCACTCATACTCGCACCTATTACGGCGTCACATTACCTCCTTTAACACATAACGCCTGTAGGAGCACTACAAGTGCATTTTTTCCAGCCAATAAATCACTTCCATTTGCTCTTGTGAATATTCATCTGGGTTAAAAATTACAAAGTCAATGTTACTCAGTTGGCGGCGGGTTCATATGTTAAATTGATGCCGCCTCGAATGGACCTACATTGGTAAGAATGTCGGGCCGGCGGGATGCACTATGCCCAAACCACGACTTAAAGATAAACGCTGGTCAATTGACCTTGAAAAGAAAATTCAAGAAGAACATTATGCCGATGCGACATCTTATGATTCACGATACGGTTTTAATCCTGATAGTGACAAGGAATTATTCGTCATTGACACTCCTCCTCCATACCCGAGTGGTACATGGCATATCGGTGCAGTTGCCCAATATAGCATGATTGATGTGATTGCACGTTCACAGAGATTACTCGGCAAGGAGGTGTACTTTCCTTGGGGTGTTGATCGTAATGGAATCAACATTGAATTTACTGTCGAAAAGAATACTGGGAGGAAAATGAAGACTTATGACAGAGCAGAATTTCTCGACAAGTGTGCTGAAACTATCGAAGAGTTTACTCAGGCAATGCGCAAAACCGCCTCGCGAGTTGGCCTCTCATGCCATTTTGCAAATGAATATCTAACTGATTCCCCCGAATATCGTTCTGTAACCCAGTCTATTTTCATAGAATTGTTTGAAAAAGGCAGTATTGTGGAAGACCTTCGGCCAAATATTTACGACCCGATTGAGGGAACAACTATTGCGGATGCTGAGGTTGAGCGTCTCCAGCGAAATACGAATTTAGTCGATGTGATTTGGCAAACTGAAAACGGAGAGAGTCTATCTATATCCACAACTAGACCAGAATTAATTTGTGCCTGCGGAGTTGTAGTAGTCCACCCTGATGATGATAGATATCAACATTTAGTTGGACAAAAAATCAACCTTCCTGTTGAGGTATCTGGTCGAACGGCACAGGTTGAAATAATGACTCATCAGAGTGTCAAATCTGAATTTGGCAGTGGTATTCTAATGGTTTGTTCATTTGGAGACCAAAATGATGTTACCGTTTTCCGTGAATTAGGATTGACTCCCTTTCAGGCAATTGGTTTAGATGGTTGCATGACTGAATTAGCAGGACCTCTTGCAGGTCTAAGTGTAAAGGATGCCCGCTCACAAATTATTGAGATACTTGAAGGGCAAGGGAAAATTGAGAAAATAGAACAACGCATGCAAGAAGTTCCAGTTAGTGAAAGAGGAAAGAATCCAGTGGAAATTATTCTACTTAAGGAATGGTATGTCAAGCAAACCGATGTCCAAGACAAGATGCGAAAGAACATTGAAAAAATCAATTTCATTCCACCTAGAAATAGACAATTATTGCTCGACTGGATGGATAATATTAGTATTGATTGGCCAATAAGTCGTCGTCGCTGGTACCATACTGAAATCCCAATTTGGTACTCCCTAGATGAAAGCAAAATAATTATTCCTCCAAAAGGTGTTTATGTACAACCTTGGCGCCAACCACCTCCTTCTGGCTCTCGCGTTTTGGACCGAGAAACAAGACAAGTATTAGGTCAGTGGGATGAACTTTCAAGTTCAATTGGTGAGGTTATTGGTGAGGAAAAGGTATTCGATACCTGGATGGACTCATCTAATTCAAATTTGTATGTAAGCGGTTACACTAACCCCGAAGTTTTCTCGCGTGCATTCCCTACTGCACTCCGTCCTCAGGGCAAAGAAATAGTTCGTACTTGGTTGTATTACACCCTCCTAAAGAGCACCTTATTATTTGACAAACCCGGATTCTCCAATGTTTGGATAGATGGTTTAGGAATGGACCCTTGGGGGCGAAAAATGTCCAAATCTCTAGGGAATGGAATTGATGCTGATTCAGTATTGGAGTGTGGAGCTGGTGGCCGAACCGGATCTTGGAAGATCAAAGGGCCTGACAAGACAGTTTCCTTGAAAGCAAATAAAATTGGCAGTGAATGTTTCCGCTTGTGGAAGGCATGTGAGGCTCAAGTTGGTGATGATTTCCAAATTAATCCCGAGGAAATTGAAAAGAAATATTTTGGTGTTTTGACAAAATTGTTCAACGTGGCTCGTTTTGCTTCCCAATTTGATTGCCCCGAAGACCTTGATACTGCGCCTGAAGGTTTACCAGTTGAGGACCGCTGGATATTGGCTGAATTCTCGCAAATGATGACAACAGTTGCGACCTCTTGGGAATCAGTTGACATTTATTCTGCCGGACATGCTTTAAAATCTTTCGGAACTGGAATATTACCAAGTCACTGGCTTGAAATGGCGAAAACTCGCCTCTATGGTGATGACAAACATGCAGCGTGGACAATTCATCGTATTGTTCGTGATTACATGGCAATGTTCAGTCCAATATGCCCCTTCTTTACCCATCACATTAGTACTACTTTGTATGGTTCAAGTGCAGTAGATGTGCGCGAATTCCCTGCTATGCCGGTTGAGTTATTGGCGACCGGCAGCGACGAAGGTAAGGCGATGTGCGGCCTCACTCAGACAATAATTGACTTCAATAGCGACACATGGAAGACAAAGAAGGACGCAGGAGTTTCACTGAATCAACCGATTGGCGGAATAATCATCCCAGAAAAACTTGTCAATATTGAAGCAGATGCTGACTTTACTGAAATATTAACTTCAATGCATAGCCTTGAGTGAGGCCAAGTCGACTTCTAATCACTAAGACAAATCTTCACATATACCCACTTAGGTAAGTTAGGTCTATTCACTTTCCTCGCCAACATCGTCAAGGGTAGATTGCCTATTCGGGGGTGCTTCAAGCCCACCTATTTTGAAACCAATTAGTCTAACTGGCCGCTCAAGGTCAATGTTGGTTGCGAACAATTCACAGGCTACTCGGCGAAATATTTTTTCATCGTCCATAGCAACCATTAATGATTTTCCATAGGTGTGAGTTTCGAAACCTCTGTAGCGGATTTTAACCTCGCAAAGTCTCCCGGCAATATCCATTTCTCTTACCCGCTTGCAAACACGCCCAATGAGTAATTTCAAGCGTGAAAGAATCTCTTCTAAATCTGTAATATCAGCAGGGAATGTATGCTCTTTGCTAATACTCTTACGACTACGTAATGCGCAAACTTCACTTGAACTAGTTCCTTCATAAATGCGAATTATCCATTTGGCAAATCTCTCACTGCTGAAGCGAGTTAGACCAATCTCCCCCAATTCGTATGCATCATCAACAGTTTCTATACCCCATTCTGCCAATCGAGTAGCCGATTTGGGTCCGATTCCAGGTACTTCTCGGCATTTTCTGCCATTGAAGAAATGTTCAATTTCATCGGGCATTACTCGGTGAATTCCCATTGGTTTGTTTTCCTCACTACTCATTTTTGCAATAATACGCGTAGGACCTATCCCAAAAGATGAACCCAAGGAAACAATATTCTTGATTTCAGTCTGCAAAGCCTTGGCTAATGCTAATGCTTTATCCCAGTCTCCGTCAGTTATTGTAGTGACGTCCAAAAAGGCCTCATCCACACTTGTTTGTTCAAATTTGTCTGCTTTTGCCTGAAGGATTTCCATTACTTTTCGGCTGGCTCTTGAGATGAGCCCTCTTGTGCTCCTCATGTACAGACCTATTCCGCTTGGGTGGCCAGGGCAGCGACGCCATGCTTCCGAAATGGGCATTGCAGAATGTATGCCATATTTCCTTGCGGCATAATTGCAAGTGCTAACAATCCCTCTCGCTCTTCCCCCCTTCGGGTCTGAACCGATGATTAGGGGAATATTGGGGTCAAGTCCATGATGCAAAGTTTCAACTGAGGCGAAAAAGGCATCTAAGTCGCAGTGTATGATGATTCTTCCATGAGAGATTGCGATATTATTGATGTGGTCACCAAACGCCTCCTCTCTCATATTAGATAATCCGTGGCGATAGTTATTCAATTAACCTATATCTTCTTTTTATTGATTCACCTGATAATTCATAGGAGTTAGTTCATTCAAGGAAAACCGAAATCTCTCCAAGATCCTTGCGCTCAATATTCGGAACTTTAGCCTCATCTTTTGGATATCCTACAGGTAGTACAAGCATTGCAGTTTCATGATCTGGCCTCTTTAGTATTTCACCAAGAAATTTCATTGGAGAAGGTGTGTGTGTGAGTGTGCAAAGCCCCATTTGATGTATTGCAGAGATGAACATTCCTGCAGCAATACCAACCGATTCAATCGAGTAATAAGTTGGCCCCCATTCTCCATTTTCTCTCATCCTCATTGTTTGCCTAAATAGAACTACGACCCACGGTGCATCAGTAAGGTGTTCTTTTACAAAATCAGTCCCGAGTGGCGCCAAAACTTCCAACCACTCCTCCGGCATCCTTTGTTCATAGGATTTTTTCTCCTCCTTTTCTGCAGCCGCACGAATTTTTTCCTTCAACTCTAGATTAGAAATAGCCACAAAAGTCCATGGTTGCAGATGAGCACCGCTTGGAGCGGTGCCAGCACTTCTAATCGCATATTCAATCAATTCTTTAGCAACCGGCTGCGGTGAAAAATCCCGCATTGACCGTCGTTTTTTCAGCATATTAAAGAACTCAATAGCCCTTTCCTTCATCTCCTCTTTTGGGTAAGGTGCGAACTGTAATGGTACAAAGTCGGGCTCATCCATACCATCTTGCAAGTCATGACGGCGGTTGAATGTGTCGCATCAAAGTACATCTTTGTTAACTAGCGTCTTTATTTCTCGCCCTGCGATAGCATCCATCACGGCTTCGGCAATATCCAAACCCACTCTTCTTTGTGCTTCCAAAGTGGCTGCTCCGATATGTGGCGTACCATGGAAATTAGGGTGTTGGAGTAGTTTTTGTTGCAAACTTACAGGCTCTTTTTCAAATACATCAAGTGCAACACTTGCTAATTCTCCGCTATTTAATGCATCTAATATAGCTCTTTCATCAACGATTCCTCCTCTAGCGCAATTTACCACATGGTTGCCACAGACAATACCATTAGGTGCTTTACCAGGCATCATTGCGATTCTATCTGAATTAACTAGGTGATGCGTCTCCTCGCTAAGATTGCAGTGAATTGAAATATGGGTGCACATGCGAAAAATATCGTTGACATTTTGATGAAGCGTAGTATTCATGCTTCTTGCAATTTCCTTTGGCAGATAGGGGTCATAAGCATGAACTTCCATTCCTATTGATTGTGCTACTTTGGCAACGCCTTGAGCAATTCTTCCAAAGCCGATTAACCCCAGTGCCTTACCTGATAATTCAGTTCCCGTCATTTGATTTTTCTCCCACTTTCCCTGACGCATGCCTTCGTTTGCAAGCGGGATGTGGCGAATACAAGAAATTAGGTGCCCAATGGTCAATTCAATCACACTCTGTGTACTAGCGCGTGGTGCATTAACAACCACAATTCCGTGTTTTGTAGCAGTGGATAATTCTATGTTATCCACCCCAACTCCTGCTCTTCCAATTACCTTTAGTTTACCTCCCTCATTTACGCTAGCGGAGATCACCTCTGCGGTTAGTTTGGTCGCACTGCGGACAATAATCGCATCAAATTCCTGCAATGCACCGGCAAGCAAATCATCCTTGTTTATATGTGAAACAACAACTTCATGCCCAGCTTTAGTGAGGACTTCAACGGCTTCTTCAGCCATGCCATCAGTAACAGCAATACGTGCCATGCTACCTCGTGCAAGCGTGCTAACAATGAATGTTGTGGCGAAAAAACGCCAACTCATCTCTGCCTGCGTACATTGGGAACTAGCCAGTCAATCTTATCCTTGTTTACATATGGGCTGAAAAATCAACCATTTCTCCGTCCAACCACCGAGTTCTGCTAAGGGATATTTCTAAGCGAAAAGACCGGTAGCAGTAATTGTGTCCGACACCAATGTCGCTGCGCTATTGTGGTCAATAGCCTTGCTAACTATCCCTCTTTGGATGGCAATTCCAGCGCGAATTATTTGGCGTCATTGGGTTGGCAGTAAAATACAAGATGAACAATATCGGCAAAAAGTCAAGCAAATCTTAGACGGTGGTTATTCTCTTGAACAATTCCGTGTTTCATTGGACGACGAAAGGCGCAAATTGCATATTGATCAAAGCAAGGCAAAACTCATTGAAACTGACATATTGTATCCACTTTCAATCACCCACTTCTTACTCCTTCCTGCACTAATTTTTATTCCTTTAGCATTACTCTTGGCTGCGCCTTTTCTTCTTTTTGCTCTACCAATGATAATGCTATTTGAATGGCTACTGATAGACCGAAAAATATTGATTAAGGCAATGTCCTTCTTCCAAAAACAGACAAAATGGCAAGTGATTCACATACCTCAACCACGAGTTGACCATTCAAATCTTCACACCGACTTAATTTCGTTTCACAGAATGCCGAGGGCCTCATTCCTTGGGATGTTTGCATGGCTAATTATTCACTGGGTTATTCAATCCGAAGCGTGGTGGCTCGAAGTCTTCTTCTTTGGACTCTTATATCTCGGGCTTCTTGCAGTTATCGAAGTTGTTTCGACAGCGATGGATTCTGAATTAATATTTGCAGATCCTGCCGGAAGCAGGCTAATTCCCATTGACAAATGGATTGAGAATTTCATCCAACCATTAATTGGCGCTGGTCTAATATTCCTATTATCTCGAAATTTGTTGGATGAATCCCGTTCGTCTGGAGGCGACCCAATTCTATTTTCTCTTCAAGCCCTACTGGTATTGTTTTCAGTAACAATTGTTGGTCTTGGAGTTGAAGTTGGCTTTTCAAGGCGGCGTGGTGGTAAAGTGCGTGAATTATTTTCTCGCCAAGTAGTCTCAACATTTTCCCCTCTTTCGTACAATTTCACCCGGCATAGTGGGCGTTTGGAATTACATGTTGCATGTTCAATGGAAGAGCGACGCGATTCAATAGATTCAGAGTTTGACGAACCTCGCACGCATGTCAATTACTCCTTCATTGAGGACTTGCGGTCTACCTCACAGGACGGCAAGCCGACTATCCCCCCGATAATTCCGGATAATATCTCGACCCCAAAAAAGGAATAATTATTCCAGTGCCGTGGCGCAATGCTTTAGAATTATACGAGTTGAGACTCGGTTATTTGTGATAATTCAAGGGCTATAAAAGGAAATTATTAGGGCTTTTGATTAACTAAATGACTCGCCGCAACCACAGGTTCGGTCAGCATTTGGATTATTGATTTTGAAACCGCCACCCATTAATTTATCTTCATAGGCAATTTCAATGCCATTTAACATATTGGCAAAATTCCGAGGAATTAGAACCTCAATACCGTCGACGACTACCGTTTGGCATATTTCATCAGTTTCCTCGACCAATTGTAATTCATACTTGAAACCAGAACAACCGCCATTCAATACTCCAATAAGCAAAGAAGTGTTTTCCCCCTCAATTGCGCCTTCAAGTATTGTCCTTGCTCTCTCGGTAATTGTTAGTTTAAGGTCAACTAAATTATTCTCATTATATACTTCAATAACTGGTTCGGTGGTCGGGCACTGTGCATCAGTAGTCATCGGAAACAGTATAGGCTAATGCCCTAGTGCTAAAAACCTGTCCTAGCTCAATTTATTGGCTTGACGTAACATTTCCTTCTTTAGTTGAGTACAGCGCCTAATTTGTTCCTTTGCGAGTGCTTCCTCATCCTTTGATAAACCTCTTGGCATTGCTTGCTCATAGCATTTCATTGCATCATCAAATCTTTCCATTTCGGCATAGGCAGTCCCCATGTTGTAAAGGGTGCGACCGGAGACAGTTTGCGGATTAATCATCATTGCTTGATGATAATTCTCAATAGTTTTTGGATAATCTTCAAGATAATAAAATGCATTTCCCCTAGCATTTAGAATACGAATTACCATTTCATCATCATTCTTGAATGAAGGAAGTGCGCGGTCAAGGCATGAAAGTGCTTCACGATACTTCTCTGCATGAATCAGGCCCAAGCCCTTGTTATACCATTCAATGTCGTTTCCAATTGCAGAAGTTGAAGTAGTATATGCTGGAGAATCACCAACTACAATTGCTGCATCTAATGCAACTTTGGCGAGGTCTACTAGTGGATTGGTTTGTACTTCAGGAGTGGGTGACTCAACAGGGCGTTCAATAGGTTCAAGGAGAGAATTGGCTGCGCTTTCAATAGTCACACTATCTTCCTCTACTTCTTTCTCCTCCACTTCCTCCTCACTCCAACTAAGTTCAGCAAAAGCATCAACTTCATCTTCTTCAATGTCATTTTCAATTGCTACAGGGGATGTAGGTTCAGGCTCAGGTGTAGATGCTGGCTCAGGTTCAGATACAGGCTCAGGTGTAGATGCTGGCTCAGGTTCAGATACAGGCTCAGGTGCAGTTTCAACAACTGGCGCTACATCACCGGAGAGAGCATTGGCCTTTTCACGGCATTTTTGTGCAGTAGTTTCGTCTCCTGCACCATTTAATGCAGATGCTAAACCAAGCCAATAAGAGGCGTTTTCGGCCTCAATTTGCAAGAGTTCTTTCCATATGGTCACGGCTTCCACATGCTCGCCACATAGGCTCAATGCGTTTGCTCGCATCGGTGAATCTTGAGTAGAAATATGCTTCAATGCACGTTGGGCAAGAGAGGGTCCCTCGGGCATTGTTGGAGGGAGTTCGGAAATAAATTCCAAGGCGTTTGCTTCTCCCTTGGCCATTTGAATTAGAGTTTCAGCAAAGGACAGGGCATCAACGCCTGGCTGATTGGCTTCAATCATCGCCTCCCAAACATCGAGCGCCTCTTCAACCCGTCCACTATCCATTAATGTAGTTCGCAAAGATTCAGCGGCTTTCTGATAATTCGGGTCAAGGGAAAAAGCCCTTGAAAAGCAATCAATTGCATCATTGATTTCCCCTTGCCTCTTATGTAGTGCACCGATATTATGCCATGCCTTTTGATTTAAATCATTCAATTTCAATGCATACTTGTAGGATGCAATTGATTTGTCAATATGACCCATGCGGGCAAGGGCCCCAGCAGAAATATTCCATGCAGCATGACTTTTAGCTGCGCTTGAATACAATTCACCTTTTAGCAAATTAAAAGCACCGTCAGCATCTCCCTGCTTTAGCATAGTTGTTGCGGCTTCAACAAGAGCATCAATATCAACTTCAACGACTTCGGGGGTTTCAGCAACAGGCGCAGCAACTTCCTTTGCAACAGGGGCAGGGGAAGGGGTAACCTCAGCAACAGGAGTAATATTCATGCCTGATCTTTCTACAACTTCAATCAGCATTGCATGAGTAGAATAAGTTTTGAGAGCCACTTGTGCCCACTTGCCGGCGTCTGCGGTTTCACCGAGTCGGTCAAGAATAATCGCTAGGTTTGCGGCGGCAGGTGCGTGATCTTTGTTTACATCAAGTGTAATTGCAAATGATTGCCGAGCTCCATGAATATCGCCATTACCTTCCAACAATACACCGCGATTAAACCAAGCGGTATCACAAGAAGGGTCAACTGCTATTGCCTTGTTGAAAACAGAAAGGGCCGCGGAGAAATCACCCTCGCGAGAAAGATATTCGCCTTCGTCAATGAGGTCGGTTAATTCATAATTTTCTGCGACCGCTGAATCTTCGCTTGGATTCGATTCATATTCTTCTCCAAAGTCATCATCCACCACATCTGATGTTTCACTTTCTTCACTTGAAAGAGTTGCTGAATCCGTATCCATAGCCGCCATTGCAATGTCCTCCATTGTATTAGAATTGGCTTCTTGTGGGTCATTTTGCTCATCGGCATCATGCTTATTTCTGCTGGCCTTATTGGCGGCAGATTTTTCAACATCCTGCACTAATTTATGCATGTCAATTTGGGTCGGACCTGCGTCACTCATTGGCTCACCGACCATAGACCCTCACCAATTATGGATAAGTATTACCTGTTGATGGTTATCAAATTATTTGGTAAATTATGAGAAATAGGTCAGAAAGTATTTTCAAAATACTTGCAAAATTGAAGCAAGGTTAATTTATCCGGCCCAACTGGTTTGATTCATAGCAAATCATAGAGGTGCCCGAATGCCACGACTTTATCACAACCCAAGTTGCTCAAAATCGCAACAAACTATTACTTTCCTTACTGAAAAAAATGCCAGTTTTACTGAAGTAAGATATTTAGAAACCCCCCCCCCTGTTTCTGAATTACTTTCTCTTATAAGTCGTCTCAAAACACCTTTGCCGACTCTTATTAGGACTGGTGAAGATGATTTTCACCGTTCTGGAGTTTCTGTTAATGAACTACATGACCCGCAAGTTGTTGCTAATTTGATCAATGAATTTCCAATACTTCTTCAGCGCCCAATTTACGATGATGGCGAAGTTGCAGTAATTGGGCGCCCACCGGAGGACATATTTTCTTACTATTCTTCTTCAAATGAATAATTGCTTAAATCAATTTCATCTAGTTTTTGTCCGTCTGGAATTTGTCCGGGTCCAATATGCCACTTTTTCTCAAATGGTTCCTTCAACATGGCAATTATTCTTATTTGTTGCATTTGCATTAATGCGGCTTCAGTCCGGTGCTTTGCCGGAGCAACTTTTTCATGAAATGTAATGTCCATTAAGCCAACGATATCATCAACACTTCTTGTGCCATCTGCCAATTCCCAAATGACGCTATTCAAATCATCAAGGGGGCGTTTTAATTCTCTTGGTCCCCGAAGTACTTTGCGGATAAAGGCCTCAAGGCGGTTGAATTTCTTTTCAATTCTAAGGGTAACTAATTTGCCGGAAACTCCTCTCTCAAGAGGATGTGGACCTGGGCTCCCATGCCTCCCCCACCATACTGGGAGGCGGGTTGGATATCTTGTGTCCTCAGTAGCCATGAAATTGCCCCACTTAGATGTCCATTTTCCATGTCCATATTAACAATGCGCCCATAGCAATAGACCCGGTAAAAGCAAAAATACGTAATAGATCTACCTTTTGTGTGAAATTTCGGATGTACCATGCACCGACTCCGCAAAATGATACGATTGCCAATAGAATATACCATGCAGTTGGCATCATTATCTCACCTCAGAATTATCTATAGTGCAGAAAAGGCATCTTTTAGAGATTTACTCTCTTGTTCTGGGGATGACACAGTTGAGGATTGCATTCTATGATATTGAATTTCTTCAGCAGTCCATCCTGAAGCAACTAATTGTTCATCAGTCCATTGTGGTGCTTGGGCAGCGGTTAAGGTGGCAGGAGGCTGGTGGACTGGTTGGACAGGTTGGACAGGTTGGATAGGTTGGATAGGTTGGATAGGTTGGGGTTGGATAGGTTGGAAAGGTTGGACAGGTTGGACAGGTTGGACAGGTTGGATAGGTTGGAAAGGTTGGACAGGTTGGACAGGTTGGACAGGTTGGACAGGTTGGATAGGTTGGACAGGTTGAGTATTTTCAATATCCTCTTCATCATAATCATCTTCAACAATTGCTCTCCGCTTCTTTGCTAGAATCAATAAGGTGAAAACAACTGAAATAACCAATACAACCACCACGATTGCCAATGTTTTTGTATCCATATTGATGTAGTCTAAAGCACCCTTTGCATCATCATTAGAAGTGGTGAAAGTGAAAAAATCCTCTCCACTCATGATCTCCTCTCCTTCCTGATTACTGATTACCCATGTGAGTTCTCCATCGTATATGTCACCGCCATTTAGCAAGGTACACTCAACTACAGATGAGGTTGGACGCATCCCATCACTTTTGATTAGGGTGATTTCAATGCCGGTGTCAATTTGCAAGCCATCGCATTCAAGGGACCACCCTTGGGGGAATTGCGGTGCTAATTCAAGAGTTTCCAACACACTCGAGTTACTCCAAGCGGTGAAACTAAATTGCATTGCACTTCCAGCCATTACTTGTGAAGTTTCATAATATACATCGAGGGAAACATCTCTCCTTTCATCAACTACAATCACAACATTTTCATTTAATGTAATGGGTAAATCGTTACCTCCATCTCCCCCTTCAACAACAATGGTAATTGCAATATTAGTATTAATGGGGGTTTCATCCGATACTATTACTTTCAGTTGCAGGTGACCAATCCCTCTTGCAGGTTGTGAAATATCAATCCAATTGGATTCTGATGCCGAAATACTTGGGTTGTCTAAATTGATTAACAATAGTTCTACCCCACTTGTCTGAGGCATAGTTTGCAATTGTGCTTTTACTCGTAAGTTGGGGTCTCCGACATTCCCTACATTGTGAACTTCAAAATCAAGTACAATTGTTTCTCCCACACGCATATTTATCTGAGTAGTATTAAAATTTCTAATTTCAGGGCGCTTTACCTGCGCAGTAAGAGTTGTAATGTATAGTTGATTATTTGCGGGGGTCAAATCAATTCCTCCATCAGAAGGCACTACTAAGATCTGTAAGTCAAGTTCCTCATTTGGCTCCTCATCAGGAGGTAATAGCATCATTATGTCAATTGATGCAGTATCTTTTAATTCATATGAAGGAGTTAGACTAATCGGCCCACTTTGGTTTTCTCCATCAACAACTGTCCACCAATCCCAAGATTCCGGCATATTTGGTATGCTTATCTCTGCATTTACTACGCCATTGCCATCATTTTCAATTTCCACAGAATAAGCAGTAGCCACTCCAGGTTCAATTATTGCAGGAAAGTAGACTTCTCTTATTACCAAGTCATATTGGGGGGCAATAACAAGGTTTGTGAAAGCCGTTGCAGTTGCATTTGTATTAGATCTAGTGCTAGTTGCGTATGGAGTGATAATGGGGCCCGGGTCATTTGCCTGACCAGTTGTTGGTGCACTAACACTGACGGTGAATGTCGCATGTGATGATGGATTTACTGCCATCGAAGAAACACTTGGCTGAGAAACATTCCAAGAACGCCCTCCTTGCACCAGTACACCTACATCAAATACATCTTGCCGTGTTGCATTATTCCAAAGGGTGAATGTAACAGAAGTTGAGCCACCTGGTATCACACTCCAATCAGCCCCTGCATTTACACTCGGGTCAAGGCCTACTTCGGCATTACTTACCATTGCTGCTTTTGCTTCAATTATCTTTGAATCGACCCGTGATGGGTCAGTAAAACTATTGACATCAAACCAAATGGAACTGGTCAAATCGGGTTCAGCATCAGCGGGAACGCTGATGACGAATTTTACCATTTCTGAACTACCTGCTGAGATAGTAATTGGTGTAACTTGACTCCAAGTTAGCCCCAATGTCCAGCCGCTACGAATGTTTATGTCGCGAACTGAAAGGTCAAAGGAATCGGATGCATCGCCAATATTATTCACCTCTACAAAGAACTCGCAGGTGCTGCCAGGTGCACAAGCAGGAATACTTGTCATTTCTTGAATTTCGGGAATAAAGTCGGGGTCAACATTTACTGACATTTGCTTGAGGTCGTAATGCGTAGAATATGTGGCACTGGTAATTTTCAAATTGTATTGTGCCGGTCCAATAGTTGCATTTTCCCCTGGCTTCAATCGCACTCTAATGTTATGACTTTCTCCGGGCAAAACCATCACTCCCGAAAGTGAATTAATTCCTCCTCCCGATTCGTGCAGGAAAGAAACATCCCACTCCGAAGGAAGCCCCGTTACAGTCGGTAAAAATCTATCCGATGCATTTCCATTATTGTGAATAGTAACTAATTGATCAGTCCAATATCCTCTACGGGCACTTGACTGATTATTGACTCCAATATTCCAATCGAACTCACTCTCACGGGCTATTTCGTCATAATACCATACTAAATCATCAATCCAGTAGCCAATATTTGTTCCACTTGCATCCGAGGTGAATTGCATCCTAAATTGGCTTGTAGCATGAAGTTGTCCAACATTCATTGGCATAACTGGTAGAGTTTGAGAACCTACGGTATTTGTATTGGTATTCCAAGAATTGAGATTTGTATCAATATTTCCTCCAATAATTCCAATTTGTTCCCATTGTCCATCAGCCCTTCTTCCTTGAAATGAAACAATATCGTTAGCCTCGCCTGCACCGGTGGCAAAGAAGGACAGACCAATAGCGCGAGTTGGATTTGGGTGTCTGTTTGAAAGGTCAAAAATTGGAGTGTATAGCGAGGTGGTTAAGCCATTTCCATAATTGGAACTTACGCCATTACCAACATGACAAGATCTTCCAGCCGAAATTGCCGCCTCAGTACTTGAAGACCAACTTGAACCGACGGTCCATTGTGAAAGATCATCACAATTATCATATATTGAGCCGATGGTAAGGTGACGTGAAAGTAAGTCATTTCCGGTATTATCATCAGTTGAGTGTAATGAGGTAATGAGCATAGAATGGTTGCCGGAGTAGGTTGGGTTCCAAGTGAAAGTAATGTCTGCCGTTGAGCCTGGATTAATGCTGGCGCTGGCAATTTGGGTGTCTAGTAAAACAAACTCTGAATACTCATCATGTAAGACTTTAATTTGTGTATTAAATGTGCCACTTGGATTCACTCCAATATTTTCAATCGTAATGGTTATTTGCAAATCAACCCCCTTCATGCCGTCAATAACAAAGAGCAATTCAGGGCGATTGAAATTAGGGATTGGATGGTTGCTACTAAACATTTTATATTTGTCTTGGTCCGCTGAATTAGGATAATTAAACTTGACAATCGTTGGGTGAACATCAATGCCTGATGTACGTGCTGAAGCATATTTGTCTTCATCTTCTACATTCTGTTCATAATATACTATAGTAGGGGTAATCGCGACGAGTATATCCATGATTAATAGGACCGCAACGCAAGCGAGAACAGACCTAATTTGCCGCATACAGGTTCATTGACCCTAACCAATCTATATCAAATAGCCCCTCAATAGTTATAGAAAATGACTCTAGTACTTGATTTTCATGGCAGATATTTATTGTCTATCTCAATAAAGATAAACATCGGACTGGAAATCAATCCTCTCCACTTTCAGTGTCAATTACAGTATGCAACTCAGCCTTATCCCGCCGAGCATTTGCAGCAAAATAGATGCTGAATGACGGAACTAAAACCATAGCAAAACAACCAATTACTGCAGCCAAAGCCCAGACCATTTCAGTCGCTGGATCTAGTTCAAATTGTTCAATTTCACCGAGTTCCTCATTAACAGAAGTAGCGAAAACTTGTGGTTCTTGTGTGTGGTCACCAGATAGTTGGACTATCACTTGCCAAGTATTATCTCCATGTTCATACAGTACTTCCTCGTTGGCCATAGATTTTGCTTCTACGAGATCTACTGCTCTTACCGTACCTCCATCGCGCCTACTCGGGTTATGATGAGTTAATCCAGTTACGGTTGCTTCACCTTCAATGACAGGTGCTGAATGGCTACCATTTTTGAAACAATATTCTGCACACGAAAATAATTCTGCCTCGGGGTCCCCTAGGTCAGGATGGCTCCAATATCCATCTCCAGTATTAAGCAAGCGAATTTCTCCCTCGGCGCCAGCATCAAGAATACTTGCATTAATCCAGGTTAAATTGCCTCCGTCTGTGGTGAATTCCCAAGTCCAAGCAGTCCACATCTCACCATCACGCTGAAATGTATTATTTGAAATCAGATTCAAATCCATTTCGCTTTCCTGACTCTCATTAGAATAGACAAAATATGTACTGTCAACCGTTGCCCCATATACAGCGTAGGAAAGGAAAAACACAAGTGTGAAAGAGAGCCCTAAGAGCGTGCGAAGCAAGTTCGGGTTTTGTGCCAAAGCCTTGCGCATATTTTGGGCGGGGTGGAGGGTGCATTCAATACTTACCTATTGTAAAACGCCCAAATGGGATATTTCCCTTTGTCCAATATCAAGACAAAACCTCTATTTTCGTCCAACAATTGCAATCTTTGCGGGTGTGGAATCTCGTCTTAGTGGGCTTTTATAGACCCAATTGAATCCGACTGTTTCATATACGGGGAGTCGGTCGGCGATTCGCTTGGTGTGTACGCATGACTACATTTTACGATGTTCCGGCTGGCCTATTACTGCCTGAGGTTGCTTCAACCTTATCTTCTGACCACTCTATTGAGTTGCCTGAATGGGCCGTAAGTGTCAAAACTGGTATACACCGCGAAAACCCTCCGGTAAGCGCTGAATGGTGGCAAACTCGTGCTGCTGCTATCCTTCGCAAGGTTGCCATGAATGGTCCAATCGGAGTAAATCACCTCGCTCAATCCTATGGCGGCAAGGTTGACCGTGGGGCACAACCAAACCGAGCAAAATCTGGCAGTAGAAAAATTGTCCGCTCAATATTGCAGCAACTCGAGGACGCCGGCTTGGTCGAAAAAGTACTCCATCGCATCATTGAAGATGCCGAAGGAGAAAAGATGGATTTGTACAAGGGCCGCAAGGTTACCGGTGCAGGTCACAAAATTCTAGATTCAGCTGCTCGTTCTGTTAAGGAATCAGCAGATACTTCTTTCCCCGGATTGAATAAATACTAAGGATGTGAAAAGGTGACCTCAATGTCTGTTGAACAGGATGAGGAGTTGTTGCGGATTCGCCAAAAACGTATTCAAGCCTTGAAGCAACAGGCTGAGTCCCAAGCAATGGACCAACTTCAATCTGAAGAAAGTGCACAAGTACAGGCCGCTGAGAAAGATCATCTGAACAATATGATGCGTACAATTCTTTGCCCCGAAGCACGTTCAAGACTTGCAACAGTTGAACTTGCTTATCCTGAATTGGCGATTTCAGTGAAGACTCATCTTACATCCCTTCATTCCCAAGGGAGAATCATCATCCCGCTCAATGAATCAACCTTAAAGAAAATCCTTTCCGGCTTACAAGAGCAACGCCGTGAACCAACAATCCGAAGAGTGTGATTACTTATGGCACGAAATAAACCTACAGCAAAGAAAGCCCGCCTCAACAAGGTCGTTAAGCAAAACCGCCGTGTACCTGTTTGGGTAATGCTTAGGACAAACCGCAATGTAACTACTCATGGAAAACGCCATCATTGGCGACGAAGCAAATTACAGAGGTAAGGTGTAAAATATGGGACGTGGAAATATTAGCGAATTAGTGGTACCTCTTCGAGGTGCTTGGAACATTACTCGATACAAGAGAGCACCTCGTGCAATCAAGATTATTCGTAACGAAGTAATTCGTCATCTCAAAGTTCAGGAAGATGAGGAGATATACATTGACCCAAGTGTTAACGAACACATTTGGGCAAACGGTATTGAGAACCCCCCTCGAAAGGTGAGGGTTCAAGTTACTCGCTTTGAGGAAGATGAAATTCCTATTGAGGTAAAACTCGTTGAGGAGTGAGGTGATAGTTATGGGAAATATTCGACCTTCATTTATTAAAATCAGAGCAATTCGACTTTGTGAAATCTACGGTGATGAATTTACTGATGATTTTGAACACAACAAGAAATTGGTAGAGCAATACACCGATGTCAGTAACAAGCGCCTACGCAATTGGATTGCAGGCTATGTGACCTGTTACCGCCAACGCCGTGTAGATTGAGGTGACATTAATGCAACCGGTCCGAGTGGACTGGGATCGTGTCCCTGTTAGTCTACATCACGAATCTTTGGATGTATTGAAGAACTTGCTATTACACTTGCGTGATGTTTATAATTTAACAAAGCGTTCAATACCAATGCCAGATCGTATCAATGGTGGCTATGTCGCATTTTTATACCAAGCCTGTGACCCACAATGGCTACTTTCTTGGAACGAGGAATTTGTTGGTGAAAATAATGGGTGAGCGCCGCGATGTCCCCTTGCCACAACGAGGTTGGGACCCAATTGTCATACTCGTCAAGTCGCAACATCCAGGGAACTTAGGTGCTGTCTGCCGAGCAATGATGAATTACGGTTTTACAAAACTTCGCTTAATTGAGCCACAATGTGACATTACTTGCGATGAAGCCCGTAATCGAGCAAAGCATGCAGGAAGCATACTTGATGAGGCCGGAATATTCTCAACTTGGGAAGAAGCAGTAGCGGATTGCAACCTTGTCATTGGTACAAGCGGAAAGAGAGAACATGGCCCCAAGACAGTTTTTCGTCATTTCCTTAACCCTTGGGATGTAGCAGAATTAGGCCCTGAAAACGGCGGTAAAATCGCTATAGTTTTTGGCGAGGAAGGCATGGGTCTCTCAACACCTGAGTTAACAAAGTGCGATTTACTAATGACTCTTCCAACTTGGGAGGGATACCCTATTGCTAACTTAAGCCATGCAGTTAATACTACTCTCTATGAGATTCATCGCCACCATATTCTGGTTCAAGGGTCATCGTTGGGAGTTGCAGATCATTTGCAATTAGATAGAACTATTTCGCCTGAAATTCGTAAATTACTACGCCAAGCCATCCGCGAATTTGGATATTCATTAACTGGCGATGATAAACGGAAAGAAACTTATTCCACATTATTGACAAGAGTAATAATGCGTGGTATGCCGCTTGATATTGAGGCCCATCGACTCCTTGGTGCCTTTGTCGAAGCTACTACTGCAATGCAGAAGCAAGCAGGTGATGTCGATTGGCAAAAAAAGCGCCGCAAGCGCTTGAATGTCACTGAAGAATCATCAATAAATATTCCTTTTCAAATCTATGAGGAGGAGTGAGGTACTGCTCTTTTGCATCTGGTGAAAGCAGGTAACTTTTGAATTTATCTAGGGTTTCCATGTGGCCCATGATTTTGGTGTCTCACGCACATGCATTGCTACTAATTTCAAGCGATTGCCGTATGATGTCTTGATATGCGGCTCAACTTGTTCAAAAGCCCACTTGGCCAAATTCTCAGCAGTAGGAATAAAGGGGACAACAACAGTTCTATGTTCATCACCCATCACAGCACATGCGGCTCGACCTTTTTCATCACCTGAATATACAACGAATGCATGATCAACTACATCATGGACATATTGTGCTAGTATTGCACTAACGTCTGAGAAATCAATTAGCATTCCTTCTTCTGAAACTCCACTATCGGTTACAATATCGCCTTCGATTTCTGCCTCAAAGCGATACCTGTGCCCATGCATATGCTGGCATTTGCTCTTATGATTTGGAACACGATGTCCAGTGTCAGTTTCTACATATCTACGAATTATTGTCGTCATTCCTCTTTCACCTCTTTAATTGCTAATACTAAATTTAATGCCGCTGAATTAATGCAATATCTCTCGCCGCCAAACTTTTGCGGTCCGTCATTAAATACATGCCCGAGGTGTGCATCACACTTGTCACACCTTACTTCGGTTCGTACCATTCCTGATGAATTGTCTATAATACGCTTAATTTCAGCATTTGCATCTTCAGAATGGAATGAGGGCCAACCGCAATTTGAATCGAATTTTAATTGTGATGTAAATAACAAATGTCCACAACAAATACACATATAACCTCCTTCTCTATTTTCATCCCAATATATCCCACTAAAGGCTGCCTCAGTTCCATTTTCTCTAGTAATACGATATTGTTCAGTGGATAATTGCTGGCGATATTGTGCATTCTTATGCATTGCCTCTACTTCTAGTGCTGCAAGTAAAACTTCTTCCCAAGAAGTGGAATATTCAACTGGGTCTGCCCGCCCGATTGCATGGAATGCCAAAATCCTCTCAACATCAGCACCACTTGTTCCACTAGACCTTCCCCATTCATCTGGGTTGTATGAGGTATTTGTATTAGCAAATACAGTGTTAAAATCAAGCCCAAGCTTTTCTATTGCATCTTCAGCATCTCTCAAAATTGATTCCTTATCTCCTGAAATGTATGGTAGGTTTAGAGAGATTCTTTCGCTATCCCAATTACCTATTGCAAAAGCGTGCTCAAGTGCCGCGTAAAATTCAGGACGACAATCGGGATAAATCTCATGGTCGCCACTATGGACTCCAAGAGCAATATCCACCTTTACATTTTCTCTCAAGGCAACGGACAATGCATACCCATAAAGGATTGAAGAAAATATGGCATTACGGTTTGGAACCACAGTTGCCTTCATCTGTTGTTCCTCATAATGTCCTTCGGGAATATCCTCTCCACCGGTGATAAGTGCGCTATGAAAAAGGCTCATGGCTGAACTTAAATCCGCAATTTCATGCTCAACTGAGTAACCTTTTTCACTAAGATAAGCAATATTGGCCTGAGCCCTTTGCAATTCAACATTATGCTTTTGCCCATATTCAAATGAAATACATGAGACTTTGAAGCCATCAGCAAGTAAACGCATCAACAGGCCAGTAGAATCCATTCCACCACTTAGTGCCATAACTGCTCGCATAATCTAGCCCCTTAGTCAGCACTTCAACAATCCATTAGTTCTGCGGCCCATTTATTAGAATTAGAAGACATTAGTCAACCCCCATCCATTTGTGAGTTTGCAGGGATAGGCGCCACTTTTGGTTCATCTTTACTACTTCCTCAACCTCGGCGAAATTCCTACCATTCCACTCTACGCCCTTTGAATGGTCATAGCATGGCTGAAGGAGTAAATTATCAAATCCATTAATTATTTCATCATACATAGAGAGGTCTTGGCCAACATAAACACACTTCAATTCATCTCCTGTTTTTTGCCTAATAACAACATTGGGGAATTCCTGATCCTTAGGGGAAATGCAAATCCAATCTAGCAAACCCTCAGGAATGGCAATTGTTCCGTTGCTTTCGCATGACAGGTAGTATCCTCTTGAATGAAATAATCGACTTAATGGCCATAAGTCATTTAACATCGGCTCTCCTCCAGTGAAAATGAGATTAGTGCAATTGTATTTTGAAACCTCTTCAACGATTTGAGCGGCAGTCATTATTGTGTATTTTGTAAAGTCAGTATCGCACCATTTACAGTTCAGATTACATCCTCCGAAGCGAATAAACACTTGGGGTATCCCCGCCTTTATCCCCTCGCCCTGCACACTATGAAATATCTCTACTACTGGATATTCTGATTCAATATCTACCTGTGTATTACTTTTCTCTTCATGAACAATGTCGCAAGGTGATGTTTCATCTTGGATTTCAATTGACATTTCATCCCTCCATTCTAGTAATGATCATCATTCTTCGATTTCTTTTCGCAGATTCATCGTTGCTCTTAGTTTAGGCGACCATTACCAATTAATTGAAACAATTCAGCTCTGGCTTCTGGTTTGTCAAAGAATACTCCACGCATAGCACTGGTGGTCATTATTGCATTTTGCTTGCGTACACCTCTGCATTGCATACATCCATGGCTTGCTTCTATGATTACTCCAGCTCCAAGTGGTGTCAAATGTTCAACCAAATCATCAGCGATATTCTTGGTAATACGTTCCTGATTCTGCAATCGCCTTGCGTGTAAATCAACCAATCTCGCTAATTTACTAATTCCGACTATTCTATCAGTTGGAATATATGCAACATGTGCTTTTCCTTTGAAGGGTTGTAGGTGATGCTCACATGTTGAGTGAAATTCAATATCGCGCAATAGGACGATTCCATCATACCCCTCTCCATTAAATGTGGAAGACAATACAACTGCTGCCTCCTCATTGTAACCAGAGAATATTTCACTCCATGACTTTATCACTCTCTCAGGGGTGTCAATTAATCCTTCGCGCTTAGAACCATCACCCTCCAAATAGTGAAGTAATGTGAGCACTGCTTGTTCTGCTTCTTGCCTAGCTATCATTTACCTTCCCCCATTTATTCATTTGATTTACCAATTCGTCCTTGGCGCTCATCAATAATATCCAATTGGTCAAGCATTTTACGACATGCTGTTCTGATAGCATCTGCTACGCTGATGAATTTATGTTGCTCACCAACATGCTTCTTTAGGTCACTTAGCAATTCGGCTGGTACGTCCAAACTGATCTTCGGCATGATTCTCGGTAAGAACTCGACTCTATAAGTATTCGCAGAGTAATACTCGGCGAATATGTGGCGAATACTTAGCCGATGTCAATGTGAGTTCACACTCTTTCAAATCAACAAATGGTAAACTATTGCTTTTCAACTAATATTTTGCACTTCGTTGAGTTCAATTGATTGAATCAACCAGGTCTTCACGATTAAATTGCCTACTTGCATAATATGCAGCAAGAAGAGCATAAATTAAACTCGAGCCAGCCCACAATATGATGTGCTCAAAGATAATAGTATTAGTGAGAATTTCTCGCAATGCAAGTAGAACATTTACCACGGGTATCAAAAACCAATATCCTTCAACCCCTTCCAAATTGATAAATTGGGCAAACATAGCAGGGAATAGAATTGCGATAATCATCGGCCCCAAAGTTGAACCGGCTTCCTTTGTGCTGCGACTGCGTACCGCCAAAGCTAATTGGAAGGCAACTACCATTATGGCAAATAACAGAATAGCCATAAACATCAATAATATCGCCGACAAACTAAGTTCTGGTACTCCAAACGTATCACTGTTGCTGGCGATGAAACTTATTGCAAAGAAGAGTGCACAAACTTGTGCTAATACCCCTGTAGCCGAAATCAAAGCAACAGCAATCCACTTGCCGAGTAATAATTCAAAGCGGTTAATGGGCGCACAAAGAAGTGCCTCCATGGTGCCTCTTTCTCGTTCCCCTGCAGTCATGTCGATAGATGGTTGCATAGCCGAAGTAGCAGTCCAAGTGGCAACAATCAAGGGGATAAAAAGAGAAAGTGCGAAACCGGCCTGCTCGCCCGCAGTTGCAACATCTGATGCATCAATATCTCCACCCCAGCGAATAGGGTTTAGGGTGGTGTTTGGATTCAAATCGTTTTCATCAAGAGTCGCCTCAATCAACTGCTCCTCCCATGTATTCAACGCAGTCACTATTCGCTTAGTTGCCTCATTAGCCATTTCATCGGTAGAATCGCGTAATATAGAATAATTCCAGATGGTCGAATTGTCCTCAACTCCTTCTTCCAAGCGTAGAATCGCATTTACTCCATGCTCTCTTACCCTCGAATAATCAGGTCCTGGGTCAGACAAGTTGGCAATTCCAGCGGGCAATTCCTCCCATGTGATATTCGCATTATCACCGTCCAAATATGCCATGAAATCCGTATCTTCACTTTCAGATTGAACTACAATTCGCAATTCAAACTCACTTCTCTCTTCGGCTTGAGATTCAAGAAGGAAGGGTAGAGCTATGAAAAGTAAAGGGAATATTATCAAGGGGATCAGAATTACTGCGATAAGCGTGCGCCAATCTCTTACGAAATCGATTAACTCTTTGGTGGCTACGGCCCGAACTCGAAACATTCGCCCTTTGAGTTTACTCATCTTCATTCACCTCCTCTGGAGAACTCATGTTACTTGGCAGTCTGCGGGGAGTAAGTAATTTACGCCAAATTTTTGCAATCTTCCCTTCCGTGTCAACATCATCGAAAATCCTTGCAGCATCGGCAGTTAGACTTACATAAGCGTCTTCCAGATTTTTCTCTTCGGTATAACGCATTAGTTCATCTGGTGAGCCATCCGCCCTAACTTCTCCATTATGAATGATAATTATCCGATCACATACTTGTTGCGCTTCGGCTAAATGATGAGTACTGTAAATGACAGTGCCCCCTGAATCTCTAACTTGACCTACAAGCGAACGGACCTCTCTTGCACTAGTGACATCCAACCCTCCAGTAGGTTCATCCAAGAGAAGAATGTCTGGGGAATGGGCTAGAGCCCTTATTATTGCGGTTTTTTGCCTCATTCCACGGCTAAAGCCACGAGTTGGTCGCCCAAGTTCCCCAGTAAATGACAGGGCATCGGCTAATTGAAGTGTTTTTTTCCACGCAACCTCATCCTCTATTCCATGAAGTCTAGTATGGTAACGAATGTTCTCCCAAGCAGTAAGTCGGTGGTATAATCCAGTGCCCTCTGGAACAACACCCAAATGATTTCTCATCTCAACCAATGGACGGTCACCATTTTCTCCATGGTATACGACGGTTCCATCAGTTGGTTGATATAGCCCACACATCAATCGTAAAAGAGTAGTTTTCCCGGCACCATTTCCACCCACTAGACCAACAATATCTCCTCGATTGAGAGTTAGGTCAACTCGGCTGAGTGCCTCAATGTGACCAAAGTGTTTACTCACTCCGTTAAGAGTGAGAAGAGCCGACAAGAAATCACCTGCTGCGTTTTGAATCAACTGTTTCATCAAGTGTTGGATGCTTCTCAGCAATCCGTTCTGCTCGTGAAAGTTGTTCTCTCAGCATTTGTTGAATTTCCTTTTGCGAAACCCCCAAATCAATATGAGTCGCCAAATTATCTAATGCACCGTGAACGACCCCTGCATCAAGGAAAGCATCATTGCTAATTTCGCCCTTGCTTCTAGCCTCATCCAAGGTATTGCAAAGGAATTCCGCCTCTGCTCTTACAGTAACTGCATCAATATAAGCCTCGGCAATGAGACGACTTAGACTTGCTCGCATAACCCTCCGAACATCCATCCCTTCAAGAGCCTTACCGGCTCAAAACTAACTCTTAAACGACCTCTCTTCACATAAAAATGTGCCAATCCTTCTAGAATGACACCGTTGTGCATATTCTTTTTGTAAAAACATCTATCTTTGAGTCAACTCAACTAAGACTCCGCCGGTACTCTTTGGGTGGACAAAGGCAATAATTTTCCCACCAGCTCCGATTACCGGATTTCGATTGATCAGTATTACTTCATTGTCATGTAAATAATCCAAAATTGCTTGCAGATTTCCCACGCTAAAGCAAACTTGTTGAACTCCTATCCCTTTCTTAGCAATAAAACGCCCAATTGGTGTATCATCTGAAGTCGGTTCAAGCAACTCAATCTTCGCTGGTCTCCCACTGGCTGTGGCAAAAAAGCGCGTAGTTACACCTTGCTCATCAACCAATTCATCTTCCACTCCCTGCTCAAGCCCAAGTAATTGCCAAAACTTACTCGCTTGTTCAAGATTTTCACATGCAATGCCAATGTGGTCAACCATCACTGGTCCGACTTTATTTGCTACTTCTTCGTTCATTATTCCACCCGTTTAAAACCCGCTCGGTGAACGGTATGTGCCAAAGATTTCCTTCATTGAATTCATCACCTCTCCGAGAGTACAATTATTTCGCACGGCCTCAATGATTATTGGGAAAATATTTTCCTCACTATTAGCACAAGAACTTACTGCTGCTAAGCATTGTTTGACCTTTTCCATATCTCTGGAATTTTTCAAATTAGCCAAATTAGTCAACTGTGATTGTGCTATTGCCGGATCTAGAGTAAGGGTTTCAGGCCCTTCGCCTTCATCCATTATTCCATGATTCACTCCGACAATTTTTCTTTCGCCTGATTCTACCTGCTGGAGGTGTTCCCATGCAGCATCGTGTATTGCCCTCTGTTGGTAACCATCTTCCATCGCCTTTAGGGCACCGCCATAGGAATCAATTTTTTCAATTTCACTTCTTGCGAGGGAGTATATTTTTTCGGTCAAATATTCAACATGATGTGAGCCTCCAAGTGGATCAACAACATCTGCCGCTCCACTTTCTTCGGCAATTACTTGCTGAGTTCTAAGGGCTACAGTTGCACTTTTTTCGGTTGGAAGCCCCAACGCTTCGTCAAAGGAATTAGTGTGGAGGCTTTGAGTCCCTCCACATACTGCAGCAAGAGCCTGAATAGTAACTCTAGCAATATTGTTTAATGGTTGTTGGGCGGTTAATGAAACCCCTGCTACTTGAGTATGGAATCTCAACATGGAACTCTTTGGGTTAGTTGGCTTAAAGTGCTCAGTCATCAAATCATGCCACAATTTCCGCGCTGCTCTAAACTTAGCAATTTCCTCAAAAAAGTCATTGTGGCAATTAAAGAAGAATGAGAGACGTGGCGCAAATGAATCAACTTCTAATCCTGCATCTACTGCATATTTGACATATTCAAGTGCATTGGATAATGTGAATGCCACTTCTTGAACAGCAGTTGAACCTGCTTCTCTAATGTGGTATCCCGAAATTGAAATTGTATTCCATTTTGGAACGGAGTTTGTGCAGTATTGGAAAATGTCGCCAATCAATCTCATACTGTGGTTAGGTGGGAAAACATATGTTCCCCTTGCTATGTATTCCTTTAGAATGTCATTTTGTATTGTACCGCGGATTTCACTTTGCGGAACACCCTGTTCCTCAGCAACCACAATATACATGGCTAGCAAGATAATTGCTGGTGAATTAATTGTCATGGATGTGGAAACTTTATCCAAGGGAATATTCGCAAATAATTGCTGCATATCTGCAACACTATCTATGGCTACCCCTACTTTCCCAATTTCACCGGCAGACATCGCATCGTCACTGTCCATTCCTAATTGAGTGGGCAGGTCAAAAGCCACAGAGAGTCCTTTTTGTCCTCTGTCAAGCAATAATTTAAAGCGCTCATTCGTCTGTTTTGCGCTGGAAAACCCTGCGTATTGACGCATAGTCCACAAGCGCGAACGATACATTGTAGAATGAATTCCTCTTGTATAAGGTGGTTGGCCGGCATTTTCAGTACTAGTATTTTCACTATCCGCTTGCAAGGATTGCCTGGCTGCATCTTGCAAATCAAGTGGAATCTCTATACCGCTCAAAGTTTCCCATTTCTCTTTACGCAAAAATACACCTCCCCTGTTGTGCTTGCGAGTGAGTGCTAGCACTCAAACTATTGCCTCAATGGTGGTGGTGTCCATCAGGGCCGTGTGCATGGCCATGAGTCAATTCTTCCTCAGTTGCCTTTCGGAGTTCGACTACTTCAACATCAAAGGTAAGCGTTTGTCCGGCTAGGAAGTGATTAAAATCAACTGTAACAGTTTCAGCACCAATTGTAAGAATCCTGAAAGGTGTAGGTTGCCCCTGCATATCGGCAACAAGAGTTATGCCTACTTCTAACTTGAATTCTTCATCATCTTCAGGGAATTGAGCCTTGGGTAGTTCCATTACACCTTTCTCATCTCTTTCTCCATATGCTCGTGCGGGTTCAAGGGTGAATTTCCGGGATTCTCCTTTTTTTGCACCCATGATTTCCTCTTCAAATCCAGGGATCATTTGCATATGTCCAACTAAGAAAGTCAGCGGCTCGGCACCATCACTAGTGTCAAAGACGCTATCGTCTTGTAGAGTTCCGGTATAATGCACGCTTGCAATGGTATCTTTTTCAACAACTTCGTCTGACATATTATTCACCTTCTTGTAGTATATGAATATACAAGAGTTTTCAGTTTTGCAGCAATATTTGCAGGCAGAATAAGTTCTGCCTCTTTTTCCTCAATGAATTCAATCGCCGCATCAATTCCAATGCGCTCGCCTTTTGCCCAGATTTGACCAATAATATTGGAGCGATGTTCCTCCTCAACCGATTCATCATCAAGAATATCTTTAACTTCATATTTGTATTCCAAATACTTTCGTCGACTGAGCTTTTTAGATTTTGGTTGCCTGCCACCGCCTTTTTGGTCAGGGCGGCGTCGGCGTTTTGGTTTAAATGAACCAACTTTTTTGGTGACAGCATCAATGGATTTCTTAGACGTACCTTCTAAGTGGGGATTTGCAATAATGGTTTCTCCCACTGGTGCAATTACTACTTGTTCAAGGGGAATAGTCTCCTCAATTAAGGAGTTGTCTGAGATTAATGTTTCAATCTCCATATCCTCTAATTGAGCCTCAATGGCATTAACCTCTTCGACTGATTCAGATTCGGAATTAACCTCACTTGGGAGTGCCTCGACATCCTCCACAATAGACTTCTCATCACTGGAGATTGGCAACTCGGGTGTAACAGGGAGATTTTCCCCTTCAACTAATGGTACTTCAGCGACCTCCTCTATTACCTCAGTTGGTATTTCCGGAACTTCTCCCTCACTTGGTTTATCAAGAGCCTCTAGTTTTTCCACTAAAGCGGCACTTTTCTGCTCAAGTGTTTCTTCCTTCTCCTTTTGGAAAACAGATGGAGCTGCTTGGGGTTTGATTTGCTTGGTGCGATAAGCAGCCGGTACCGCAGGCGCAGTACTTGCTTGTGTCTGTTCAAAGCGCTTTTTCATTTCCGCTGGTGTCGGCTTCCTTTGCGAAGCCGGCTTTGATTGCGGTGGAGCAGGTTTGCGAGCAGGAGGACGAGTGGACTTGGGTTTGGATGATTTTGAGCCACCTGAAAAGATGTTTGTAGGATCTTTGCCATGACCTCTCCGTCGCCCTCGTCCAACCACTATACAGTCTCCCGTATTTTTGTCGTGAAAACGACCTCTTATAATCGCTTGTGCAAGAAAAAGATTAACTCCAAGTAATTTCAGCACTGTCAGTCCGCATAAATTGGTTGATTTTACTATCCTTTGCATCCATTTTTTCGCCGCTAATGAGGTGTAGTCGCCCAAGGACTGCAATCATACTACCATTGTCTATACAATATTGTTTTTCTGGAACAAAACACTCGCCACCACGTTGTTCAGCCATCATGGAAGACATATTTCGCAGTTTTTGATTACATGCAACACCGCCACCCAAAAGCAATTCGCTCTTGCCTGTATGCGCAAGTGCTCTTTCAGCAACTTCAACGCATGCTGCAAAAACGTGCTCCTGCAAACTCCAGCACACAGCATCTAAGGGCGCTCCCTTTGCAACCATCATCAATGCCGCAGTTAGAACACCTGAGAATGCAAGATCCATTCCCTGAACTGCATAAGGTAAGGAAAAATTGTCAAGGCTGGATTTCGGGTTCGCAGTAATCCACCGGAGCGCATTTTTTTCTATTACTGGTCCACCTGGAAAAGGTATGCCCTGTTCACGGGCAAATTTATCCAACATATTTCCAATTCCAATATCCAAAGTTTCTCCAAGTACTCTGTACTTCCCCTGAAGACGGGCAATAATTTGTGTATTCCCTCCAGATGCATACAAGAGCACTGGGTCACTACAATCGCATTCTTGCCTACCTATTTCGATGTGTGCAACACAGTGATTGACGCCAATCAATGGCACCTTCCAAGCAGTTGATATTGTCCTTGCAACAGATGCCCCAATACGCAAACATGGGCCTAAACCTGGTCCCTGAGAGAATGCAATTGCAGAAATATCACTACTTTTCAATGAATGTTTAGCAAATAATTCACTGATTAATGCTTGACAGTTTTCAGCGTGATGATCGGCCGCTTCACGAGGATGAATCCCTCCCTTTACTGGGCGAACAAATGCCGAAGCTGAAGGTAAAGGGTTACCCTCGTCGTCGCACAATCCAATGGAAAAGGTATGCGCAGTAGACTCTATTCCGAGTGTGAATGGCATTGGTTTCAAATCAACTGACGAGGGCATAACATATGAACGCTCCCACCCCTGCTTGCGTCATGCGCACTCTATTGGTGGGATGCGGGCCCATCGCCCACCTCGCCTTTGGCGAGGGACCAGTATACGGCGCTGAAATGTCAAATGTGGATGAATTAGTAAGTCCAAAAGGCATGGGTATTTTGATTGAAAATGGATTAATCAGTCAAATAACTGATGAGCAAGAATTGCTTGAGGAATATGCACCTTGGGTAATTAAGGAAAGTGCACATCTCTCACCTTCTTCAAGAAATAGGCCAAAATTATCTAAATTTGCACAACAGAACGGTACACGCGTCCTACATTTACGCGGCAGCGCTATCATCCCGGGGCTCATTGATTCACATTCTCATCTCCTTTGGGCTGGAGATAGGTCGCAGGAATCTCTATGGCGCGCACAGGGTAAATCGTATGCTGAAATCGCCCAATTGGGGGGTGGAATAGGCTACACTGTCGCTGAGACCCGCCAGTCTTCAAAGCAAGATTTGCTAAACCTAGGTATTGATCGATTACAAGCTGCTTTGCGAAACGGAACTACGATGCTGGAGGCAAAAAGTGGCTATGGGTTAACAACTGAATCCGAATTACTATTACTTGATGCTGCAAATGATTTGCAGACTATTTCAGGTTTGCCAACACTAGATCTTACATGGTTAGGTGCCCATGACACTCCACCAGGTGCAAAAGACGCCAATCTCGCTAGGCAGTCATATGTAGAATCAATCTTAAGCGAACAACTACCGCAAGTTTTGGAACAAAATTTTGCCCGTTCAGCAGATGTTTTCTGTGAGCCAGGTTGGTTTACAATTGAGGAGACTGCTGAGATACTGACTGCTTCCAAAAAGGGTGGACTTGATCTTCGCCTACATGTAGACGAGTTCAAGGATGGCGGCGGATTAGAGTTGGCAGCAGAAATTGAAGTTACTACTGCTGACCATGCACATCATTCATCAGACGATGCTAGGCAAAAGGCCCATAATGCTGGAGTAATGCAAGGTTTTTTACCAGGAACTCCTTATGTCATGGGTGAAGATTCGCCCCCATTATTACATTGTCAAAATGAAGGCTGGATGTTTAGTATTGCTACTGATTATAACCCAAACTGCATGACTTTATCTTTACCATTTATTGGCTCTTTAGCAGTAAATAGAGGTGGCCTCGACCCATTGGCAGCACTTGTTGCTTGCACCCGTAATTCGGGGCATACAATTGCCAATTCTTCCGCAAAATCCGATGGGATGATTGTTGAGGGTGGTGTTGCAGATCTAAATATTCTTTCCAGTAAGCAGTGGCAGTATTGGTGTTTGAGTCCAGGCGATTCACCCTTTGCAGCAACAATGATCGCTGGCGAATTACATAGGCACGATTCTAATGGTGAAATGAAACGTTAAATGGGCAAGGTTTGAAAAAACAGTAAATGCAATAAATATAGGCTAATAGTGATATATCAATAAATTTGTTCAGAGGAGTGGGAAATATGCGAGAAGATCAAAGTCAGAAATTATCCCTCTCCATCTCAGCCTGCTTGAATATACTTCGAACCCTTCTTTCACTCAACCTGTTCATGATAAATACCAGCATTACAACTCAGATAATTAAACACACATCTTTTATGAAAATATGCTACAAGGGTGTGCGTTAGGCTTTTAATGTTATTTCAGGTGATACTATGTTAATGGAAACAATTGTTTGTTCGGCAAGAAAAGGTAGAGATGTACGGCTATTGCGATTATTAGAATCTCGTCAAGCTTTCAAAAATCGTTGTGAAGGTTGTATGGGTGCATGGGTTGCACCAGCATCTGGACAGAAAGGTATGTTTTTGGTCCAAGCAATATATATTGATGAGGTTGCATGGAAAAATGCCAACGATCGGGTCATTTCTGAACTTGATAGCAAAGATGGAGGAATTGATGTTGAATTTGCAGGCCCTCCACTCATCGGCATGTTCACAATTGAGGCCGAGCAACTGCCTTTCTCCAATTAGGTAAAAAAAAGAGCCCCCGTTCGGGCGCATAATGGTTGTTATGCGCCCTTAGGTACATATTTACATTTCTCCGTAAACCTTCGTTATACCTACTTAGTCGCAAGCACCCTCTCAGTATGGCGTTTTTTGGCAAGTAAGTAACATCTGAATTTTTCTAATGGGCAGTTTTACCCATTTATCACCCTTTGAGCCTAGAGGGGAAGGGACCTAGTTGAGGTGGATGGAGCGACGCCGAGTAATGGTGTAACAATTACTGTCGAGCTCTTCCTATTACCCAACATTCTTATTTGGCTCCCCCTTAGATGATTTGTTCCCCATGTCCGAACCAATCGAAGGTTTCTGCCTAAAATGCAAAACTTATGGGCCTATCGCTGGTCCTACTCCGATTAAAATGAAGAATGGTCGCACTCGCGTTGCTGGCACATGTTCTCAGCCAGGGTGTACTGGAAAAATCTCAAAAATCGTATCTTAATTGATTTTAGCAAAGTTTCTCTAGTAAATATATTCTTCATTTCCCCTGTGATTTTCATCACATTATTCATTTTAACCCGAATTATTTGTGCGCCTATTTTTCATATTTCTGGACCGATTCGGATATATATAGCCTCCATGTCCAGCAATTATCCGGGGCTCGTGGTCTAGGGGTTATGACGTTGCCTTGACATGGCAAAGATCGCCAGTTCAATTCTGGCCGAGCCCACTCGGAACATAAAAAGGCATTACTGAGAGTATTATTAATTGTCTGATTCTACTGGTTCCAATAATTGACTCCACGTCATGCAGCAGTTATTTGGCATAGTATATGGCCTCGCAACTGGTGGCGAGAAGCTAGAACTTTGAACAGTATGAGTGGAAGGGAGAAATTGTTTGTGAGGAAATGGGTTTCCAAACCGAGTGATTGAAACCATACTATTTGTCTTTTAATAAGGCAAGACTCATTTTTTCATTATTCGCCATCGTCATCATCCATCACAACTTCGAATTGAGGAGCATCAAGAATACTACTTTTGGGGGGGCTTGTGGTGGTAATGGGGCGCCCCTCCTCCTCCTCAATAGTGAAATCAGTATTCCCGCCCTGCCACTTTTTCGTTATATCTTCAACATCAGAAGTGCCTTCAACAACAATTCCGGTATTTGGATTTAGGCTGTACAGAGTGGGGTCAATTACCTTTGGTTCATGGGGTTTAAGATCTTCTGCAGTAGGTATTCTATCTTCAAGGTGTACTGAACTATGGAAAGTTCCGCATTCGGGGCATCTAGGGCTTCCCTCTGGTGCTAGAACAGCACAATTAGGGCATATTGAAGCGCCAATAAATGCGTCAAGTGGGTCGCTCATCTAATCATTCCACAAACATATCTTCTTGCATTGCAGTGATTTCGTCGCCGCTATCTTCATCTTCAATAACAACGGTCTCCTCTTCATCATTGAATTCAATAATTTCACCGAAATATTCCTTGCCATCAACTTCAACTCCAATGCGAGAGCCAATGTCAATATCGCCCTCTTCATCCGAGTCGTCGTCCTCATTTTCATCCGAGTCGTCGTCCTCATCATCATCCGAGTCGTCGTCCTCATCATCCGAGTCGCTGGCATTGCCCTCCTCATCGTCTTCTGAATCACCTGACTCATCCTTAAGTTTCTTAGCTTCAGCTCGCCAATTTTTCATCAAAACGAGGTGCGCATAAATTGAGCCACCCATTCCAGCAAAGAAGAGTAGTATCATTAGAATTCCATCCCAGTAGAAGCCAACTGGCATTGAACTGGAACCATCATCTCCTGCAAGAGGTGTTAATGAGTTCTTACATTTACTATTTTGGATATCTGATTCACAGTAATAAATATCGCCCTTCTCAACCCATTCGCCTTCGTTTAGACCGACTTCATCAGTATATGCTCCTGCTCCATCGTAGGCAATGGATCCTCCTGTTCCATCAACAAAGCCAATTAGGCCATTTGCAATCCAAATTGCTGCCATTGCGAACAATGCGAAGTGGATTAATGGCCAAAAGATATCATTCCATTTCTTACCCATCATTGCCTTTTGCAAATCAGTTGGGAAAGGCTTCTTTGGCTTCACTTTCTTTTTTGTTGCCTTCTTGTCAGATACAATATCCATGTCAAGGGATTCAATGGCCTCAATAAGTTCCATTGGATCAAGTGAACCATCATCGTCTTCATCAAATTGTTTCAACATTTCATATACTTCATCAGGAGATAAATTTTCACCACATATTTCAATAATACCTTTTTGCAATTCGGGTCCATTAATTCTACCATCATTGTTGGTATCCATTGCCTTGAATACTTCCTTAATGCTCATGTCAGATTTAGCAATTGCAATGCCCAATACCTGTAAATTGGATAACTCCACTTCACCCCAGAAATAATTGGTTGAATCAGAATCATCTTCGGAGCCATCGCTTTCTCCTTCATCGGAGTCATCCTTATCAGAATCATCGTCGGAGCCAGCGCTTTCTCCTTCATCAGAGTCATCCTTTTCAGAATCATCGTCGGAGCCTTCGCTTTCTCCCTTATCAGAATCATCGCCGGAGTCATCGCTTTCTCCTTCATCGGAGCCATCCTTATCAGAATCATCGCCGGAGTCATCGCTTTCTCCTTCATCGGAGCCATCCTTATCAGAATCATCGTCG
>PSPT01000008.1:0-70370 GCA_004195635.1 Methanobacteriota archaeon | reverse complement strand
CCTTCCTCTTCAGAACTTTCCTTTACGGCAGAACTTTCTCCGACAATTATTCTCTCTAATTCGCCAAGGTCAATGGTTCCATTGCCATCTTCGTCTAGGAGAGAAATCAATTTTTCAATTTGCGAAGGAGGTAGGTCGGCTAAGTTGAGAGCCAAAAGGCCATCCCGTAATTCTTCAGAACTTATTTCGCCATCATCGTTTGCATCAAATCTTGAAAATAGACTGGAAACCGCCAATCCTGTTGCACCAAGCCACTTTGACAATACCTCAACCACATCATCAGCGATAAAAGAGACGCCACAATGTGGGCAAGAGGTGGAATCTAACGGTGCTAATCCATCACATGCGCCACATGCACCAAGAGCTTCATCAGAAACTCCTACGAAACTAATTCCGCACTTAGGACAACTTGTGGAATCGACAGGAATTATTGCTCTACAGGCTCCACACTCGGCCATTGAAATCGCTGATTCTTCGGTCGTCATAGTTGTGCCTCTATCCCCCCCACCATCTTAGTTATTATAATCCTTGATGGAGTGAAGGAATGATTTAGGCTTAAAAAAGCAACAATTTTGTGCATAACATGGCCAACAATCAAAACCTTGTTGCTTTAGGAACATATGAGTTCAATGCAAATGGATGTGCCCGCAGTTTTTGGTAAGGTGTACAGTATATACACCAATGACTGTGCTGATGTGCATGAATGGCTTGGTGGATTGTTAGAGGCCGAGGAGCAATCATACATCCTAATTTCTCGCCTTCCTCCGCGTAGATTACTTTTACATCTTGACCTAACCAAGGTTGAAACTCATTGGTTAACCGAGAAACAAGCCGATACTGCACTCTCACCTCGGCTTGAAAAAATGGACTCTTCGATTCGTCAAAGGGTTAGCAAGGGGCAAGGCCTTGCAATTATTGAGGGTCTTGAGTTTCTCATCGGTTTACATGGCTGGGATGGGGTATTAACATATGTGCGCAGCATGGTTGATGCGGTAGGCCCTACTCGTTGGACAATATTTTTGGCCTATGATCCATTGGCTCTAGAGGATACCCAAGTAGCTATGCTTCGCCGCGAGGCAGCGGTATTCACATTACCGGAACCGTCAGACGTATCGTCCATTGAACAACTGAATACTCCCGAACTAGGCTCATCTTCGAGCCAAGAATCTGAAAGCCCCTCTATGTATTATGCGGAATTGCCCGCAAGTCATTTGGATTTAACTGAAGATGGCACGCCTCGCCTTTCCCTCTTAGTAAAAATCCCCGAATCTGGTTTCACAAAAGAAATATTACGCAAGCGTATTTTGTCCTGGCGACGTATGGGGATTGATGTTTCAGAACTTGAGCCTGCGCTGAAATATTCTGATTTAAACCGCTCTTATGCCCTGTATAGTGTAGTAGAAGAAAAGATTCGTATTGCAGTTGAAATTGACCGCATTATTGATTCTCTTGCTGCTTCAGGTGATATTGCGAGTGCACAAAAATTTCGCTTTAGAATACGTCAATTAACTGGTCTTGAAGAAATAATCCGCTCACTAGACACTTTACTTGCCCAAGATTAACTCCAGTGATATCATTTCACCGACCTAACTCGCTTCAGTAACTTCGATTTTCACTCAATGCTTGGCAGTTGTCCAAGTTGAGCCTCAAGTTGACTCAACCATATTCCGTTTGACAGGCAATTGGTTAATTCCATTAACTCATCACTTACACTTCTATCTCCCGAAAGAGGGGGTGAAATCTTCCTCGTCAATAGCACAAGTTCACTAACCCATTTTCCCGCATTCTCTTGTTGATATTCAAGTGCCTCAACAGCAACCAATAATTCACATGCGAGAACTTCTGCCAAGCGCTCAACAACTTTGCATAATGACCATGCAGCGGTTGCTCCTAGACTTACATGGTCCTCCTGGTTAGCCGAAGTAGAAACATTATATGGAGAAACCGGGTTTGCAAATAATCTCAACTCGGCAAGACTAGCAGCGGCAACGTATTGGACAATCATTAGACCTGATTCAAGTCCAGATTCTTTGGCCAAAAATGGCGGCAATCCACTTCGGCTGGCATCCAATATCTGATCGATTCGGCGCTCGCTAATACTCGCCAATTCATGGCAGGCAAGTGCCATAGAATCAGCAACGAGAGCAATAGGTTGTCCGTGGAAATTACCCTGAGAAATAACCACCTCAGAACCAGTTTTTGTTGGATCTGGGAAAATCAATGGATTGTCAGTGGCAGCATTCAAGTCAACAGAAATCACCCTTCTCAATCGAGATAGCATCTCATGAACAGGGCCATGAACCTGAGGTGCGCAGCGGAATGAATATGCATCTTGAACTCTATCACAATCTTTATGATTTAACACAATTTTCGAGTCCTTTAAAGCCATATTTATGCGAATTCCAACCAGTGCTTGGCCGGGGTGCCCTCTAGCAGCGTGGACCCTGGGGTCAAATGGTTTTAGGCTACAAGACCTCGCTTCTATAGATGTTGCAAGAATCAAGTCGCCCAATTTCAACAGGCTCGTTAACTTCCTTTCTGCTTCAATCAACCATGCTACCATTAGACTTGTCCCATTGATTAGAGAAAGCCCTTCTTTTGCTCTCAATTCAATCGGTATTAGGCCAATCGCATTAAGGGCCTGTTTGGTAGGCATCAAAACTCCATCGGCATCATAGCACTTACCTTCACCAACTAGGCACAACGCCATGTGGGAAAGAGGCGCTAAGTCTCCTGATGCACCTAATGAACCGATACGAGGAATATAGGGGGTAATTCCATAATTAAGGAAATCGACTAACTGTTGTATGACCCTGATTCGGGCACCGGAATGCCCCTTAGCAAGGGTATTGGCCCTGACTAACATCATCCCTCTTGCAGTTAAAATATCCAGCGGCTCCCCCAACCCGCAAGCATGGCTGCGAATGAGATTCAATTGTAGAGTCGCTAGGTCCTCAGTGCCTATTCTCTGATTAACTAATGCGCCAAAACCGGTATTGATTCCATAAACCGTTTCCCCGCTAGAAATTATTTCTTCAACTACTTTCTGTGCAGCCTCAATTTTTGGGATTGCATCGGCTGCTATTTCAACAGTCGCCAAACCTCTTGCAACCGCAAAGGCATCAGCAATTGTCATCGTCTCACCATCTAGAAATACAGTTTGCAATTACTCACCTCGGTTTTTTGTACTTTCAAAGTCAAGCCCTGAAAACGTGCTTTCAGTCACATGATTTGGCAAAGTGATGGACAGTTTTGGCTCGGATTGCATTGCCTGCATTATTGCGAATTCAGCTCCGCTATTCCTTGCCCATGCTCGTCGTGCAACACCATTGTTGACATCCCAAGATAGCATAGAGTGTATTCTAACAGAGCATTCCTTTGATCCATCTAGCACCATTCCAAAGCCACCATTTATCGCCTCACCCCAGCCTACTCCTCCGCCATTATGAATACTCACCCAAGTTGCACCTCTAAAACTGTCACCAATCACATTGTGGATTGCCATGTCGGCAGTAAAGGCTGAGCCATCATATATATTTGCAGTTTCTCGGTAAGGACTATCTGTGCCGGACACATCATGATGGTCACGACCTAATACAATAGGTTCCGAGATATGTCCACTTGCAATTGCCTCATTAAAGGCCTGCGCGATTGAACGCCTTCCAATAGCGTCTGCGTACAATATCCTTGCTTGACTACCTACTACCATCTTATTTTCTCCAGCTCCATTAATCCAGCGAATGTTATCCCACATTTGCTGGGAAATTTCATCAGGACTATTTTGCGCTAATTCAGTTAATATGGAACTAGCAATGCGGTCCGTTTTTTCAAGGTCCGCTTCATCGCCGCTTGTACAAACCCATCTAAAAGGTCCGAAGCCATAATCGAAACACATGGGACCCATGATGTCTTGAACATATGATGGATATTTGAAAGTTCCATCCTCTTGCATTACATCTGCGCCGGCCCGACTAGCTTCAAGCAAGAAAGCGTTTCCATAATCCCAGAAATACATTCCTTTTTTTGTTAGGCGATTAATCACGCTTGCATGCTCAACAAGGCTCGACTTAACTCGCTCAACAAACTTCATTGGTTGTTGTGCCATCATTTCCTGAGCCTCAATAAAAGATAATCCGGTGGGATAATACCCTCCTTGCCAAGGGTTATGAAGTGAAGTTTGGTCACTGCCTAAATCAATGTGAATATTGCGCTCATCAATCCTCTTCCAAAGGTCCACAATATTGCCAATATAACCTATAGAGACCGCTTCTTTGGCGTCACGGGCCTCCTCCATTCGGTCTAATACCTTGTCAATATCTTCGTATAACTCAGAAAGCCAGCCTTGTTCATTCCGCTTGCGTGCGGCGTGCGGATTTATTTCAGCAATGACTCCTACTGCGCCTGCAATCACTGCGGCTTTTGCTTGAGCTCCGCTCATTCCTCCAAGGCCAGAGGTGACAAAGGTTACTCCTGCCATGAGGTTTTCTCCACTTCTACCCAACTTAAGGCGTGCAGCATTCATGAGAGTAATTGTGGTTCCATGAACTATTCCTTGAGGTCCGATATACATGTAAGAACCTGCGGTCATTTGCCCATATTGAGAGACACCTTGAGCATTCATTTTCTCATAATCGTCCTGTGAGCTATAGTTTGGAATTACCATTCCATTTGATACAATTACCCGAGGTGCTTCCGTATTTGAAGGAAAAAGACCGTGTGGATGGCCAGAATACATTACTAGAGTTTGACTCTCATCCATTAGAGAAAGATACTCCATGGTAATTCTATATTGGGCCCAATTCTGGAAGACCGCACCATTTCCGCCATATGTAATTAATTCATACGGATATTGTGCTACAGCTTTATCCAAGTTGTTCTGAATCATCAGCATTATCGCTGCGGCCTGCTGACATTTTGCTGGGTAGGCAGAGATTGGGTGAGCGCGCATTTCATATTCTGTAGGTCGAAAACGCAACATGTAGATGCGACCAAGAGTGTTCAACTCATCCAAGAACTCTCCGGCAAGCTTTGAATGCCACGCTTCGGGAAAATAGCGCAAAGCATTTTTTAAAGCAAGACACTTTTCATCAGAAGAAAGTATTTGCTTCCTTACAGGTGCCCTATCAACACCCTTTTCATCAATAGGCATTTGTGGAATGGAATTAGGAATACCTTCGCCAATATACTTGCGTAGCCCCTCCCATTCAACCTCCGTCATAGGTACGACTAAGAGAAACTCTCCTTTGAGCATTGCTTTATTATCTCAGTTTTGGCATACGGCAAAATAATCCCTAAAACTGTTATTATTTACAAAAGCATTGACAAAGAGAATAGCCTTAGAGCATATGTTACTTTTTGAGAGTTAGTAGAATCTATTTGGATGAGTGTAGATATTTACGCCCTCGTTCTTTGCAAAGCCAAGTAAGGATATACCTGCATGACGCGCTAAGTCGATAGAGGCAGTAGTTGGAGCGCCAACAGAAATAACTATCTCAACTTCGGCAATTGCTGCCTTGTGAATTAATTCCATCCCTGCTCGACCAGAAAGAACTAGAACTTCTCCCATTTTTTTGCCGTTGATAATTGTATCTCCGATTGCTTTGTCAACAGCATTGTGCCGTCCGACATCCTCCATAAGCGAAATCAGCTCGCCAGTTTGTGAAAAGAGAGCAGCAGCATGAACTCCTCCAGTGTTGTTGAATATGATTTGAGTTCTTGCCATTGTTGTGGTAAACTCGAGCAATTTTGCAATCTCAATAATACAATTGTGGGGGATGATTTTTCCATCTAGGAGAGCAATCACTTCTTCAATACTGGATCTTCCACACCATCCACAACTCGGGGTAGAAGATATTGCCATCTCGGTCACTCCCATATCAAAATCAACCACTGCGTCAATATGAACAATAATTTGATGTGCATCTAACTCAACCTTCAGTTGGCCTAATTGCCCCGAGTCAAGTTTGAGGATTTTCTCCGAGGCGAGGAAGCCAATGGCTAATTCGTTGAGATTGATAGGTGTGGCTATTAATGAACCGATCAGATGCCGTTTGTTTCCTTGCTGAATAAATAATTGAAGGGGCTTTTCCGTTGCAACATTGTCCTGTGAAACTTTCAGTTCACCATCCCATTTATGGATAGCCCTTTTCTGCTCTCCTTCCAATTCCCTGTCCTCCTCTACAGTTGACACAATCACTCACCGAAGCGCTCGTGAATGGCAACCATGCATTGCCGAGAAACTTCGCGTACCTTGTCAAATAGTAAATCATATCCTTCCCTTTCTTCGACCCCCATGTCGTTCGGTAAACTTTGCAAATTTATTTTGACATTCATCAGTGCGCCTTTACATGCAGCACTGGCTAATAAAGCCGCTACACCGACGTCACTGGTAGCATTTCCGTTGCCCTTGCTGGCCAAATCTGGCAGAGTTTCCAGCAGGGTAAATGCGAGTTCTGCAGTATGGAGTGGCACTCTTGATGCTTCAAGTGTTGCTTGACGAATTGCGTTACGTCGTGCAGAAATTTCATCATCATCATTCCTAGGCAATTTAAAAGAAGCCATCACTGCATCAAAACTATTGCTATCTTCAGTTGCAAGTTCAAGTGATCGATTGAACAAAGGAAATGCAGCCAATTGAGCAACTTCTGCCGCTGCCCACCCATCTTTCCATTTATCCTTATCAATTGTGAGGTCGCAAACCATGCAAGTCAATGCTGCAGCTTGCCCTAAAGCGATTGCTGCTGCGGTTCCACCACCGGGGGTTGGTGATGAACTAGCTAAGGCTGCTTGAAATTCTCTCACACTCATTTCTGACCAATTAATACTACTCATATTACTCACTCCTCTCAGCTGCCCATTCAATTATCCTCTCTCGAGGATTAAATGGGGAAAGTGAAGAGAGGCCAAGCCCCTCAACTGCAGCAGCTACTAAATCTTCATCGCTTGCTGAATCAGGAGCCTTGTGGTACCATCTACCAGCGACGAGTAGAGAATCAAGGGGTGCAAGTCCAATTAATTCGCTACCTACTGCTTCAACTCCATGGTCTGCTGATACTGACTTCACAGCCTCGTAGGCCCAATGAAGTGGACATGCCTCAACATCAATCAAATTCATCGAGACCTGTGATAGGCCATGGGCCTCGAGTGGAACACCCATTCCCTGTACTGCATGCAACATACCCGGTATTCGCATACGTCGTCCATCCTCTTGCTTTAGGAGGCGGCCTGAACTACGGACCAAGGTGCCAACTAGTTTTGCCACTTTAGCATCTTTTTCTTTGAGATTAACATTGTAAGCGACGAGAATTGGGCGAGCGCCTATAACAACCGCCCCAAATTTTGCTGTTGATTCAGACCAAATTCTTGGTCCTTGGTCTGGCCAGCGTGTAGAATTGGAGTGTGCTGACTCACCCTCTGTCAAACGACCTTCAAGTCCTTCATACTCGCCCTTGCGCAATACTGACAATACCTTGCGCGAATCATCACTTGCTGCCGCTCCGTAATGGTAAACGGGTAAGTTCAATTCAGTCGCTACGCGATTACCCAATTGAAGGGCAAGGCGGGCACATTCTTCCATGTCAATATTCCGTAATGGGATAAATGGGCAAACATCAACGGCGCCAAGCCGGGGGTGCTCACCCGAATGATTACGCATATCTATATTCTGCTGTGCTGCGGCAATTATTCTGAAAGCCGCCTCGCTGACTGCATCGGGCATCCCAACTAATGTGACAACTGTGCGGTTGTAATCAGCATCCGGTTCTGCTGAAAGTAAATGACAATTATCAATTCCTGAAACCGAAGCTAAAATAGCGGATATGGCATCCATATCCTTTCCTTCACTGAAGTTCGGGACGCACTCAACAAGTTGGCCTTGCATAGTTACTCGGTGCAGAGGCGATTCTTCAACATTACCGGTTATTCCTCGGGGCGCTCAATATCAAAAATTTCAAATTGTAGGTCTATTAGGTCACTACTTGTTGCCGCATTTGCATATGCTTCAAGAGGTTCATAATTCAATTCAATGAATCTTTCACCCCAGCCAAAGGCGGCCATTATTGTCTTTGCCTGCTCCTTGTGTCCGGCTAAATAGAGAGTTGCTGCAATTGCTTCTGCAGTAGTTAGACGGCTTGGCTTACCCCAGTTCACTGGATTGGCTGCCAATAGTAGAGGTAGCATTCGGCGAACAAGTTTAGTCTTGTGTGTGACAGTTTCTACACTGCTTTCAATTTGCGCCCAACTACAATCAAGCCCTACTAACGAACCAGTTTCCAATAAATGATGATCCTCTGGACCAAAAACCTTGCCGCAAAGCGGATCTAGTAATATTCCCCTTCGCGGTAATCTCCGTAGGTTTTCATGAAGTTTCAGCTGACCGCGCTTGCCTAATTTGACCGCAGTATTCTTTTTGGGGTCATCTTGCGCTAACCAAATAGCATGAATCGAAACAGAATTATCCATTTTGGTTGAACTCCACTAATCATTTTGCTTGAAAAAATCACCAAGGGTTAAACCACGAGATGAACCAACCCCTACCATTGAAGTTTCTTCAACAGTAGTTTCAACCATCAATTCTATTTTTAAGAAGCGCTCAAGTTTCTTAATTAAGGCATCAGTTGGTCTTTTCCCCGATTCCGCTGCCTGGATCACATTAACTTTTTCAGCAATCTTATGACCCAATTGGCGTTTATCTAGGCCTAGTTTTTGTCGAGCATCAACGATTCTCTTAGCAAAATCATCAGCGAGATCCTTCTCGCCGCGTATCATTACATCTGAGCCAGCCATACCACGGCCGCCGTATCCACCAGAAAATTTTTCCGTCTTGCTAGTCGTTGACTGACTTAGGGCAGATTTAGGTTTTTCAACCAATTCCAAATTCATTTTTTCAATGCACCTAGTGCACGCGGATATGACTGCGCGCCCCATTTTCACTGCTCGAGTTCCCACTTTCTCCGCTCCGCAAAGTTCACACGCGCCCATTTGAATCAACATTGTGAGGAGTTTGCCCTGTATGAACAATTCGCTTTGCCCCTCAAGATAAAAATGAATTAAATAGGTTGAATAACGACGGATTCAACCGGGTATTGATACGGATGACATCTGAGAGCGATTCTATGCGGCCCGCTGGCTCGGGCAGAAACAGTTCTCCTGAGGACAATCTAGACAGTTTGGAGGTATCTTACAAGGAACTCCATGACACTGCTCAGAAACTGCTTACTGAGCGAGTTCAATTAGAAAGTGAGTTGGGGCGCCTCAAAAAGAAGACTCATCGTCTGGAAGAGGAAGTGCGCCTGCTCAAATCCCCTCCCTTGATTATCGGACATATTCAAGATGTTTTGGATGATAGTTTTTGTATTGTTCGTTCTTCAAACGGGACCGTATTCCAAGTTGCTCTTAATCAACGTCTTGAAAAGAGTAAATTGCTACCTGGTACACGCGTCACCCTAAACCAAGATACTCTTTCAGTAGTGGATGTGCTACATGAAGCATGGGATCCTCTAGTTTCAGGTGCAGAGATTACTGTTAAGCCGGATGTTTCATATGACATGATTGGTGGACTTGATGAACAAATATTCGCCTTAAAAGAAGCAATTGAATTGCCCCTTGAGCGCCCAGAATCATTTAGGAAGGTGGGGATTGATCCGCCAAAGGGAGTCCTTTTGATTGGCCCACCTGGTTGTGGAAAGACAATGATTGCCAAAGCAGTAGCTTCACAAACTAATGCGACATTCATCCGTATGGTTGGTTCGGAACTTGCTCAGAAGTATATTGGCGAAGGGGGCCGGATGGTAAGAGAATTATTTTCTCTTGCAAAGGAAAAATCACCATCAATTATTTTCCTCGATGAAATTGACGCTATTGGCGCAAAAAGACTCGATGGTTCAACTAGCGGTGACCGCGAAGTTCAGAGAACATTGATGCAATTACTTGCCGAATTAGATGGTTTTGATTCTTTGGAGGATGTTAAAATTATCGCTGCTACCAATCGCCCTGATATTCTAGATGACGCTTTACTTCGACCAGGTCGCTTTGACCGAATTGTCGAGATTCCCCTACCCAATGATGAGGGGCGAAAGTCAATTCTTTCAATCCATATACAGAAAATGTCAACTGGGAAGATTAATATCCAGCATCTAATAATGCAAACAAAAGACTTCAGTGGTGCCGACTTAAAAGCAACATGTGTCGAGGCGGGAATGATAGCCATTCGCGAAAACAGAGACAAAGTAACAAATGATGATTTCAAAAAGGCTCTTGGAGTTATTTCAAAGAAACGCACGACTGGATTTAAAGACAAAATCCCCGACAGCCTCTATCAATAATTATTCACCTTTGGTAATTTTACATGGAATGAAATGTGCCATATCGCAAAAAGTGCAACGTTGTTGGAAAATCATTCATCAGTTAGCGCACCCGAGAACCAACTGCAATATCGCCGTCAATGGAAACAAGGCGCACTCCACCTTTGCCATCGTCAGCAGCTAGCATCATTCCCTCTGACATGACTCCTCGCAATTTACGGGGCTTCAGATTTGCGACAAATACTATTGATTTGCCTACCATGTCTTCAGCCTTGTAATAGCCCTTTAGGCCTGCACATACAGTGCGTCCTTCATCGCTTCCATCATCAATGTTGACAACAAAGAGTTTGTCAGCATTGGGGTGGTCGTCTACTGCCAAAATATGGCCAACACGTAGTTCTACTTCCATAAACGTTTCAAAATTGAGATAAGTTATTCCTTCTGGTGCTTCAGTCATTTTATTTCCCTTCTGTTGCTTTGTGCCTTCCTTTGGTGCATTATTCTTTCTCTTACTTCCCTTGACGCCGTGCCCTGGGTCCTTCGCACCTTCGTCATCAGTGATCTTCACAAGTCCTTGTTCTGCAGCCAATATTTCTTCTAAATCAAGGCGCTTGAATAGTGGTGTAGGTTTATCATGATTCCAAGCCATTGGTGAGTTCCAATCGCATGCAGTATTCCACAATGTCTCACTTGACTGGCCGTTTAGGCCTAGTGAGTTCCACAAACGTTGTGAACTGAAAGGTAAGAATGGTTGAGTGAGGATTGCAAGGGTGCGGGAGATTCTCCAGCCAAACGCTAAGTCTGCATCATCCTTTGGCGTAGGTGAAAGATATTTCCACGGGGCGGCAGATTGAAGTATTTGATTTCCCTTTTGTGCAATTGACATTACTCCGCGAAGCGCCTCCTTGTAGCGATGAGCCTCTAGGCTCGCAGTTACCTTTTGCTGAATATCCTCAATTTGTTTTGCCTCGGTGGAATAATGGGTCAAGTCATCAAATTCGCTCAATGGGTTACTTTCCCCATCATCAAGTCTCTCACCAAGAGATAATACTCGGTGAATAAAATTTCCATATGTGCTAATCAATTCATTATTTATCTTTTCAACAAAATCAGGCCAATTGAAGTCCGTATCGTGATTTTCAGGCATGTTTATTCCAAGATAGTAGCGTAATGTGTCGGGGTCAAAACGCTCGAGGAATGAAGGCAGCCAAATAGCGTGTTTTCGACTCTTGCTAAATTGCCCTCCGGCTAGCATTAAGTATTCCATTGCTGGAACATTATCCTCAAGATGTAAATCGCCGGGTTTTGGTAGTGTTACCTCATCTTCAATTCCAAGTCCTTTATTTGCATGATTCAATCCCATAATAAGGGCTGGCCAAATAACGGTATGGAAGGGAATATTATCCTTGCCCAAAAAATATAGATGGCGTGGCTTAGAACCATCTTTGCCATCTTTCCACCAACTTTCCCATGCCGATTCACCGTCGGGATGGCCCGCACTCAAAGCATGTCGTTTTGACCATATTTTTGCACAGGTATAGTATCCTTGGACTGCCTCAAACCAGACATAAACACATTTGCCCTGCCATTCAGTTCCTTCTAAGGGCAATTCAATACCCCATGCGAGGTCGCGAGTAACCGCTCGTGGGCGTAGCCCCATGTCGAGCCATTGCTTGGTCATTGCACGTACATTTGGTTTCCAAACTGCCTGCCTGTCTGCAGCATGAGCCTCAAGAGCAGATTGAAATTTATCAAGGCGATAAAAGAAATGCTCGGTATCACGAATTTCAATCTTCGCCTCTGGATGCATTTTTGAACGTGGATTATTCAATTCATGTGACTCGTAAGTAGTTCCACACTCGTCACACTGATCACCTCTAGCACCATCTTCTCCACAGTTGGGGCACTCTCCTTCTACATAGCGGTCAGGAAGAAATCTTCCATCATCTCCCCGCAACTCGTAATACTGCTGCATAGTCTTTTTCTCAAATAAGCCAGCATTAAACAATGAGAGAAAGTTCTCTTGCACTAGTGCTTTGTGCTCTGGGTCAGAGGTGCGATTAAACAAAGCCCCTCCGTACTCAATCCCACGCGTATCAATATTGGGTTGCCACAAGCATCCAAGGTCGAGTAATGCTTTGGAATTAATTTTGTGATATTTGTCCACAATATCTTGTGGTTCTACACCGCTTTGCTCTGCAGTGACGGTAATAGGAGTTCCGTGTTCATCGCTTCCGGAAACCATTAGCACCCGATTTCCACGTGAACGCTCAAAGCGGAATTGAATATCAGGCGGTAAATAGCAACCTGCAACATGTCCTAGATGCAAGGGCCCATTTGCATAGGGCCATGCAACACAAATCAACACATGCTCGTCTACCATGCAATTCTCACCAAGCCTTCGTACAGGCCACCCCTCTTTGGTTTTTCACTATTTACATGCGAACAAATTTGTCATCCGACTGAAAGCCTAAAGAACTCAAACCATGTGCGGGAGTTGGGAACTTCTCCACCTAGGGGCAAAGCACGAAATGGAATACAACCTATTATTGTTCTACATAATCCTCGCCTTGGGCGTTTCTTTCCTCTGCAGTATCCTTGAATCAGTCCTCCTGTCAATTTCCCATGGGCATATTAAATTGATGCAAAATTCAGGGAAGCGAAGCGGAGATATTTGGGCTAAATTGAAGGAAAACGACGCAGTAAGCCCCATTACTGCTATTTTGACACTCAATACCATTGCACATACCATGGGGGCTGCAGGAGTTGGCGCAGAAGTCCAACGACATTTTGGAGAATCAGCACTTACAATTTCATCTGTGTTTCTAACCATTGGTGTTCTCTTGCTTTCTGAGATATTACCAAAAACCATCGGGTCAACTTATTGGAAGGGACTTTCCGCTCCTGCTGCACATGCAACTCTGTTTCTTACTCGAATAACTTATCCAATTGTATTTTTGATCATTATTCTAAAGAAAATGCTTCCACATCAAAAGGTCGAGCGCGTAACTCGAAAGGAATTAGCAGTATTAGCAGATATCGGTGAGGAAGAAGGGGCTATTGAGGCTGATGAGGAAAAAGTAATAACGAATTTATTACGTCTTGCAGAAATCTCTGTGAAGGAGGTAATGACTCCACGGGTAGTAGTAACTGCCTTCCCGATTACCCATACTATACGTCAGGTATTGGATGAAATCCCAATATTGCGATTTTCTCGTATTCCGGTTTATGGCGACAATATTGATGACCTCAAGGGTTTGATTATTCGGAGCGAAATATTAACTGCTGCGTCTAATGATGAATGGGGAAAAACATTGAGTGAGTTCACCAACCCAATAAGGACTATTTCTGATGAGGCAAATGTAGATGGCGCACTTGACATTTTCCTTAAGAGCCGGCAACAGTTAGTAGTCGTGCAAGATGAATTCGGCGGCACCTCGGGCATCTTAACAATGGAAGATGTTATTGAAACTTTACTCGGCGAGGAAATTGTTGATGAGACCGATGAGGTTGAAGATATGCGTGAATTGGCCATGGAATTGACCAACGATGATGGCGCATCCTCCTCTGTAATCTCTAATGAGTGATGTTTGCTAATTTTCTTATTACTCGCCTTCTGCCTCCTCAACAAAAGGTGTGCTAAAAATGCCGGTGAAAATCATCTCCCACTCATTTGAGTTGTGAGTTGTCGGTATTACCTTGTAAAAAATTGATTACTAATTCATCTCTCGGTTGGCATATTTGAGATCCAGTATGTGTTAGTTCTTCTAGTAAATGAGCCTCAGAGCCGGTAGGCAAAAATGGTATGATGTGATCGAAATGTTGGCGGCCAAGTCTTGAATCATCTTTAGCTTGAACAATTAAAACGGGACACTCTGGCATCCCCCAAGTTGGAACTTCCAAATATGCTTTTGTTAGAAGGGGATAGTGCGGATGCATTTGCGCCCAAATATATTTCATTTTATTTCTCAAAATCGGCATCAAGATTTTGATTGCTCCGTTATTATCTTGTTCCATAATTAAATTATAACTGGTCATTGGAGATTCTAGAATCAATGATGCATATGGTATAATTGCCACTTCACCAACTTCATTTTGAATCTGCTCATTAACTGGATGGTAGTGGCGAGAAAAACCTAGGGCAATAAATCCGCCGAGACTGTGCCCATATAGTGAGAATGAAGTAATTAATTCCACATCACCTACTTCATGCAAATTGGCCAATACATACTTGAGGTCGAGTACTTGTATTTCGGCGGTAAACAGTTTACTTGGTTCGGCCGCACCATGCCCTCGGTAATCGAACATTATTGTGTGAAAACCCTTCTCGAAAATCAAATTTGCTCGATCAAGCATCTTCTTTGATGAAGAAGTCCATCCATGAATAAGGATGACAAGAGGGGCCCTTATAGCATGAAACCGGGAATATGTGGGTATTGAATGACCTTCATTTTGAAGGTGATAATTCTTCCAATCTGGGTGGTGAAAAGTTGAGCGCATCTTATTTGGGTGGCGGAATACATATTTCATTACGCTATTAGAGGCTATAGTAATCAAAATAACAGTAGCCACATATATCGCAATTGCTACAAATACTTCTAGAGTATTTTGTATTAAACAAGCCAAAATAATAACTACGCATAAATGTAGGACAAGTGAAGTGAGTTTCACACACTCACCAGCAATTATTCATCTTTGTTTTCAGACTCTTTCTTTGCCTTATTGGCTTTTGCCTTTTTGGCCGTCTTTGACTGCTTATCTGTTTTGTCAGATTGCCGCTTCTCGTAGTACTCGCCAAGGTTCTCAAGGCGTGCTGCCCATCCGGTCTCTTCGCCAGTTGGCACATGCGCAACCAGATAGGCGCCAAAGGCAACGTCCCACAATGATTGTTTACTTTCTGACTTCTTCTTGAAGAAATAATTAGCGGTAGGGATTGACAAACAAAGAATTCCGATCACCAAATTGATAGCATCAACTTGACCATCTCCAGCTGAAGCAACAAGAGTGAAATTTAATCCAGCCGCAATGAAAAGAACATCTAAATTAGATAGAATTCCATGGAGGAAGAATGGTTTTTTCCCTGTATATTTGATGTACTTGGTCCGAGATGCGAATTGACCAATGCTGCGACCCCACTTACCAGGGACGATTACGATGTTAACAATGGCCATCAATAGGCCGCCAATAATAATCCAGGTTGTATTTGCTCCAGCGAATACATTCAGTGCGATTCCGGTTGTGAACGCGCTCCAATTCCAAAAGAAATTGATAAATCCTGCCGCTGCACGGTTACCTGTACTTGCAAGCATAAACTCTCCGGGTAGATCACGATTTGTTGCTTGGCGCTGAGTACGAGCCTTCTTTTGTCGCGCTGGCTTTGCAGTCTTCTGTTGCTTAGCCTTTACTGGCTTTGCCCTAACTGGCTTTGCGGTACGAGCAGCCGGTTTCTTTGATGCCACTTTCGGCTTCGCCTTAGGCGCTGAACCGCCTTGCATTCCATCTGCTTTGTCTAATAGTCCCATTTAATCAACTCCTGAAGTATGCACCCATTTCTTGGTATATGGAAAAGTCATTACTCGCAACGAAGGAATTAATTGCTTCCTCGGGCATTTCACCCAATTTGCTATCAACTAGGTTGAAGAAATCCTCTCTTGAAGCATCGTCGGCTTCACTAGGGTTACTGGCTACTTGCTGGTAAAGGGCGAAATCTGAACTTGCTACGAATTCATCAATAGCCCCTTCAGGCATTTTTCCAAGTAAATCATCAACAATGCCAACGAATGACAGGAAAAGGTCATCACTTTCAACAACTTCAGCATCATCACCCAGTAAGGAATCCATTGACTCCTCTCCTGCTATGACTGCCATTATCAATTTTCTCTCATTCATTAGAGTTTGTAAAGCAGGCTTCAACTTCTTTAGTTGGCGAGAATTACCTTTGGCTTTAGCCATTTTGTATTGTGGCTTCAACTCACGAATTTCATTCTCAATAATTGAAAGTTGCTCTTGAAGTTCCACCTCTTCATCAGCAGATAGATCATTTTCACTAGCCTCGCCAGCAGTCTCAACATCGGTTTGAGAAACTATTTCCTCCTCCATTGCCGAAATATTTTCCTCCACATCTTCACCGATCAACTCAACGACAGGAGCATCTCGAACCGCTGCCTTTGCTGCTTCTGCTGCTTGTCCACGCAAGACTATTATTTCACGGTCCAATTGATGTCCGAATCGGTCTGAATAGCGGTCTAGTAAACTGCCAGTATCCTTTTCGCCAATACGGTCAATTTGGCCATAGATTTGTTGAAGGGGTGTTTCGCTTCGCTTTGCCCACATTTTTGAATATTCATCACCCTCATCCCCGCCTTCATTTGCCTCCGAAGGAGTATCTGCGGCTTGCGGCTCAGCAGGTAGTGAAGGGATCTCTGGGGCAGGAGGGAGGATATTGCCAACTGGGGCAGGAGAGGCAGGGGCAGGAGCGGCACCAGGTAATGGTGGCATGTGTGCAAGTCCGGGTGGCGGAGGCAATGGTGCAGCACCGGGCAAAGGTGGCAGAGGGAGCCCTGCAGCAGGTGCATTTCTCCTCTTTGACTTCTTCTTGCCGAACGCCATATGTGTCCCTCAACGACCCTGTGAACAAAGACCCCGTATTGAAGATTCGCCTATATCGGGTTAGCAGGGTGCCTATCGGCCCTTGCAATTTTGTTGCCGAAATTTCACGGCTTGGGAATAATGGAACTAAAAGTCACCACTGAGACTGTAAATTCAATGTATATTGACAGGTGGGTGTAGCCTTAGGCAGATGGTGCCAATTTCGCCCACCCTTTGAGAACCAAAAAAGCGGCAACTCCTTCGGGTAATTCCAAGATATCACCACAATTCGTGTCAATAGAATATTCTCCCACTCTCGTACTCGCTTGCTCAATAGTAGTCTCCACAGTAATTGATTTTGACATAGGCAAAGCGATTGCTTCGGTAAGGGGGTCAAAAGGGTTTGACCCATCAGGGTCTAACCTGTCAAGTGGAAATTCACTGACGCGCAGACCACATTTACCGTGCAATGAGGTTGGCCAGCGAATTACTCGCCGGGTATCAACGGTTACAACTTCGTCAGTTTCACCTGCGCCCCCGAGTACAATCCCTCTATCGCTTCTAACAATGTCAATGAGTGCATTGCGGTAAAAATTGGGGTCTCCTCTTTGTTTACCTCCAAGAGCATTCCAATTACCATTCAGTAATCGCATACGCCGTTCGGGGTGTTCAATTAATTCAGCAATTTTTTCCACTACAGTGGGACCTCTCTTAATTGATTTCCCACTTAAAATTGCTGAACGGCGCATTGATTCAATCATTTCATCAATGATTGGCTTTGCTTGTTTTCTCTCGCCCTCCCTAACAGTATCTAGGCGTTGTAAAGTTTGATTCAATCCCTCTCTCAATCTCTTTGTCCACCCACTCGCATCCTGGTTTTGCCATTCCTCTAATGCAACACCTACGTCAATCCCCTCACCTCTAATATGGGCAACTAATTCCCTTCTTGCCTCACTGTCTAGGTGAACAATAGTTGGGTCACGGTAATGCAAATGATATCCTCTGTGGCCGGAAAATGTTACTTGCAAGAATTTTTTGTCAAAGCCAAATTCAGGCTCCAAAAAATCATTCCACAATCGGTGAGCCTGTTCGCGTATTGCAATTAACATACCCTCAAAATCAACATCACTGATACCAGGTAAGTGGTCACCGTCCAAATCAAAAATTAAATCAGCGCCTTTCCACTCCTTTTCCACCATTTTATATTCACGTGGCTTTCTCCAGTATGCAGTACTATAGAATGCGGAATGGGGCGGGGAGCGCAATAAATATTGGCGCAAGCGTGAAGCGTCATCGAAAGCCCGATGACGCAAAGGAGTGCCACCACCAAATGGAATAAACATCCACTCTCTCATTCGTAAACGAGGAGGTAGCCAAAAATCGGATGTACGATAATACTCACCGAAAAGGTAAGCAAATTTAGCCCAACCTGTGCTTGACACTTTGCCACCAAACTGCGAAAGCGAGGGGGGGCTTTTCAACTTGCCCTAAGGTTTAAAAAATGGTTTTTCCAATTCCTCATCATCAGTAATACTGGATGCGCCGGTTGCTTCTTGATAGTGCTCCCAGCATAAATAATATTCATTATGAACCATTGACTCACCAAATGTCATGCGTTTATTGCATACATTACAAAGTGGTCCAATTTCACCTGATGGAGACAATGCAATGGGTACGTTGTCACGGGGCATACTAATCCTCAACCCCTGCGGCAGGTATCAAGTCCTTGAACTAGTCGCATAAATACTTTGCAAAAACAAAACAAGTGGCCCTAGCCGCCACCATTTTTCACTATTGTTATTGTGTAATAAAAACTTTGCAGCCTTCGAAAATAAATCGTAGCGGGTCTTGGTGACCTTGAACCCCTCAATTATTCATTGGATCCGATGAATTGCATGCCATCAACATCAAAATTGCTATCAATCAATCCGAGTTCTTGCCCCTCCTTTAGGAAAAGGCGAATGCTCATTCTTCCATCGTCCCCGTAGTCAATTGTACGCTCATTAACATACATTGAAACAAATTCACGATTTGTGTCATCATCAATACCTCTTCCCCATTGTTTGGCAAATTCAAGGGCAGCATCTGGTGACTCAATTGAATGCACTATTGATTTTTTTGTATCCTCTGTAATTTGTAACATCAAATCGTCGCCGAGGTCATTTCGAACAACATTCCCCCCCAATGGCAAAGGTAGCCCACCTGTTTTTTCACCCCACCAAATTCCAAGGTCAACTAAGACATTTAAATCATCATCGGCATAAGTCAACTGCCCTTCATGAATAATGAGGCCAGAGAGGTACTCTCCAGTGAGGATTCTAGGGATAATTTCATCAAAAGGAACGACGGCTACTTCTACATCTCCCCAGCACAAGCGCAAACCGAGGTAAGCACTTGTCTTTAGTCCAGGAATTGCAATCGGCTTGCTGAGTGCGTCCTCCTTGCTAACTCCTTCCTTTGCGACAACCATTGGGCCGTATCCCTCTCCCATGCTAGCCCCACAATTCATGAGTGAATAAGAACCAGATATCTCAGGGAATGCATGTATAGACACAGCACTTACTTCTAACTCATTTCGCATTGCGCGATGGTTTAGAGTTTCAATGTCTTGCAATTCATGAATATATTTCAACCCGGGAGTTGGGAAGGCGCCAGTTGTTAGTGCGTGAAACATAAATGCATCATCAGGATCGGGCGAGTGGCCAATCGTTATTACCTGAATGTCGGACATTACCATCAAACCTTGCCGGCAGAGGGTGACTTTCAAACCTTCTCCCGAAATACCACCTATTCAGCTGCAAATCAACTCGTAGTATGAATTTTTTCCGAAGCCTCAATACATATGACATATTAGAGAGGTGCGAGGCAAGTCTATGCGCTCTAGTACTGGTGTCCCAAAAACCAGAGCAACGGCGATATTACTGGCTCTTATTTTTTCCCTATCTCTGCTAATCCCTTTTGCTTCAAGTGGAAGTTCTTTGGACCAAAGCGGATTAGGTTTATCGGGTTTTTTACCGGGTATTGATCCAAGCGACGATTCATTATCTGTTGCATATTCCTTAGATGGAGAATATTTGGCTGCAGGTTTTAGAACCGGAGTAGCAATCTATTTGGTTGAAACTGGAGAGGTGGTAAAACAAATTCCAACAAATGATCGGGTGGAAGAGGTGAAATTTTCCAAAGATAGCAATTGGCTTATTGCAGGCATGAAAAGTTTTCAAGCTACCCAACCCTCCATTATTGTTATTTCAAAGCTAGATAATTGGAATATAACCGATAGTGCGACAGGGGGTCGAGATGTAGGTGCAATTGCTATCAGTGATGATAATTCACTTGTCGCATTGCGCGATACTTCAACTGGAATTACCGAGTATAGCAATCCTGGATTTGAAAATTCAATAAAATATGACAACAGACATACTGCTAGTGTTACTTGCATTTCTTACAATCCCGATGCATCGTTTATTCTTTCCGGTGATGAAGATGGGCGCGTAGTAAAATGGATTCAAGGGTCTTCGCAAATTGAGGATGAATGGTTTTTTTCCTCTGCAGTAGCAGATTGTGCATTTGACCCCATAGAAAACCGCTTTGCTGCATTATCAAGCTCGGGTGAGTTGAGGATATATTCAAATTCAGGTGGACTTTTACTCACCGATCAACTAAATTCTGCTACAACCATTCAGTGGGCAGATGACGGCACCCGATTCTTTGTCCTGCAAGACATTGGCGCACCAAGAATCATTTCGTATGCTACTGGTTCATGGGATATTGTTGATGCAACTTCAATTGGTCATGCGGCTTTGGATTTTTCAATGCATAGTAGTAATGAGTTGCTTGCTATTGCTTCATCTTCGACTCATGTTGCCCTTTATTCATCGGAGTTTACCCCCGAAGGATTCGGAGTTTCCGGAACCGATACCGACCGCGATGGAATTCCAAATGATATTGATTTGGATGATGATGGCGATGGGATTGCTGACATCTATGACCGCGGTGATGAATGCCCTAATTCTGATTGTTCACTGGATGCAAATATAAAACTAATTAGACAAATTAACATAGAAATTATTAATCGCCAATTAGTAATTCGCGATACTGTCCTCTACTCATCTGAAATCAGTTCGGCAATTCGTAAGATTACTGCCGAGGCTATTGATGGTACGGCTGAAAGTATCACTGAACCAGAAGTAGATAGGGTGGCGCAAGCATTATGTGACAATATTCGCCAGGAGGATGTGTTTTATGCGTGGGATAGCATTGTCACTATTGAGGGCACAGATATGTCAAACCCTTCTTTTGCCTGTTATGCAACATCAGGCCTCTTTGGAGTATCAAAATATGATGAAATCACACGATTAAGTATGACATGGGTTACGACTTTCAATCTGTCTCATACTCCAACACTTCCATACAATATTAGTTTTTCAGAAATAATTCCACATATTGCCGGCAGTGCCGCCCAAATCGCCCCACTTTCACCAATAAATCTCGAAGTATCTATGGAGGGAGCCATTTCATCAGTCGTCCCGACTTGGACAAGCGATTCTGGTAGTTTGGAGTTATTTATTGAGGCAAAGCCACTTGCTGAGCCAACCGCTACTGATAATCTACTTTCCTTTACGTCAGGCAATATTATTTGGATTGTCCTATTAATAATAACTCTCACGCTTTCATTTGTGGTAATAATTCGCAAAAGAAATGCGATTGATTTATCTTTTTCCGACGAAGATGAAGAAACCAATTCTTATCAGCCCCCTCTTGATAATTCAGACGAGGATGAAGAATGGGCAGATGACTCACTAGATCATGATTACGACGAGGAAACTAAAGAATGGGGCGGTTCTGTTGAGGACAATGCATGGACAGTGGATTCAGGTATTGCACCGCCATCTCCACTAAAAGGGCCACCTTCAAGGAGGCAGAGAATCGGCGCAACATCGATGCAGCTGTCTTTCCAGGACGAGAAAACTCACCGGCGTAGGAGGGCCGAAGACTCGAAACCTGCAGGGCGCACTCGTGGTTCCTTAGCTGATGTTGCAGCAATCCAGAGTAATGATAGAGATGCGCCAACTGAATGGGATTATGGCTGGGATGGCGCATATGATGATTCACAGGAAGAATTTGGATATGAACCTATATTGAAGGAGCTTCCAGTTAAGGTACGAAAGGTCAAACCAGAGTCAAACGAATCTACTCGTAAGTCCAACACAAAGGTCGCTCGTAAAGTGAAAGTAAATGATAGTGCGAATGAAGATACTTCAACCGCTCCTACAACTCATAAAGTCGCAACGAAGCGTAAAAAGGTGAGTCGCAAGAAGGTCAGTAAGAAAAAAACTACAGCCAAATCCGGCAAAAAAATCTCCCAAAAGTCAACCTCCTCTGCTGACTCAAAAACAAAAATTGGTGAAGGAGGCAATTCAAAAATAGCCAAAAAGGATGAAGAGGCAATGATGTCTTCAGCGCTTAGTAAGTTAATTAATCCTGATAAATAAGGCACAGGCAATCAAGGTCTACTCCATGAACTGGGCCTTTTCTTCCATGCCACACACATCAGAGAGGAATTTGTTTAGACCGTTCACTTCTTCCTCTCTCATTTGGTTTGAAACTTCAAAAAAATACTTGTCAATACGCTCCTCATCAAAGCGGCTTCGTTGTGAACTCTGCTTGACGACGCGACCTCTACCCTCGGCTGATGCAAATTCTCCCAGAGAGGTAATTAAAGCCTCATATGCCTCTCTCAAAGCCGAGAGGGGTGAATCCTTTCTTGCTGCTAGCACCCCGAAAACCATTGGTAAACCTGTCAAATCATACCAAGCAGAACCTAAGTCCATTTGTACGAGTTCAGGGTGCTGCTGCGCCTCCCACAATGCTCTATCTCCGATAAGCAATGCACCATCACATCTTCTAAGCATTTCATGTAAGTCTGGACCCATTTCAATTGGACGAGGGTCCAGATTTTTTTGTTTTAACAAATACAAAAGAAGGCGCTGGGAAGTTGAACTGTCACTTGGCAAGGCTATATCGCGCATTTCATCAACAGGGCGGTTGCCGAAAAGAAGCACGCTGCCGACCTCATTTGGTGCCGAAATTCCCATGCCCGGGAGGAGGAATAATTCATCGGAATATTTGGCGTAATCGGCAGAAGGTATCGGTGCAACAAGACAATCTCCACGCAATAAGTGACCGGTCAACCATGAAGGTGGCGCAGGTAATACCGACCACGTATTCGGCAGGTGATGGAATAGAGGGTCGCAATTTAGGAAAGAAACCCTTCCTATCGTCTTTAGCCACAATGCTTCTTCAGTCATCCTTTCACCTCAAATCACCCTTAGTGAAACACCTTTGCCCTTTAGTGGTTTAGTTTTGGGATCCGTTGCGATATATTCTGTGAAGTTGGTATATTTTGAATTTCTGAGGATCGGGATCTTGCCAGCGTTATATATTATTTTAGCAAGTTGAGACATATCGGAATCAAGAGGAGTAGTTGATCCTGCAAGATGCATTATTGATTCTTGCTGAACAGTACCGTCAAGATCGTCGGCACCGAATTGTAGAGCGAGTTCGGAAATTTCATCGCCCAAGTTCATGCGATAAGCCTTCAAGTGTGGGATATTATCCAGCATTAGCCGACTAATTGCCATCGTTCGCAGTATTTCAGTTCCGGTTGCAAGTTGTGCTTCGGGCAAGCGTGATGAATCAGGGAGGAAGGGATACGGTACGAAGCACTGAAATCCACCACTTTCGTCTTGCTGACGACGTAATAAATCCAAATGGTTTAGGCGTTGCTCAATTGTCTCAATTGTACCATAGAGCATAGTGCAATTTGTCGGCATACCTATTTCATGAGCACAACGATGTATCTCCAAGTATTCAGCAGTAGTCTCTTTACCCCTACAAATAATATCGCGAATCGAATCATCAAGAATTTCAGCCCCTCCGCCTGGTAATGAATCTAATCCAGCATCTCTTAGACGAATAAGAGTTTCAGAAACACCTAATCCAGAAATAACTGAGAGATGGTTTACTTCAACAGCAGTTAGTGCCTTGATGTGAATGTTTGGAAACATTTTCTTGACTGCAGAAAACATGCCTTCGTACTGTTCAATACCCCAATCGGGGTGTAATCCACCAACAGTATGGACCTCATCAACAAAGGGAGCGTAGAGAGAAATTTGTTGCAAGTAATCATCAATTGATAGAGCATAAGCGTCAGCAGATTTTTTCGTTCTACTAAAAGCGCAGAATTTGCATGAAAGAATGCAAAGATTTGTTTGATTAACATGGACATTATGATTGAAAAAAACATCGTTTGAAAACCTCGCTTGACGGGCAGCGTTTGCAATCCTAGCAACATCTGTAAGTGAGGGGTGATTGTACAGGATAAGTCCATCTTCAATGCTCAGGCGCTGACCCGTGGATACTTTATTTACAATATCTTGTAATTCAAGGGGGAACTTTTGAGGTGAGAGCAAATTAGCCAGTACCATTTGCCATTCGGGATTTATTCCCGCCGAGTATTGGTCGGAGGACCATGGCTGGCGTGTCTTCTGCATTATTTAGCCCGAATCGCCACGCCTTGAAGAACTATGCCTTCAACTAGGTATTGCAAATTAGCAAAAAATAATCCGAAATTGGTATTACCCGATTCTAATAACTTTCAATATTGGTATTATTTACACTAATGGTCAAGTGACCTTGCAGGAAGCAGATTAGTTGAGTCGGTTATTTCTTCTTTATATTGATAAAAATCTTCCTAAATTCCTCGAACCAAAACACAACTGAAGCTGTTGCAGGCAGTACAATCCAGGTATTCCACGGTAATTTAACAGTGTGGAGTAAGGATCCAATGTTGACATTAAGGGAGCCATTTGAGGCTGAACCTGCTAGCGGCAGAGTGAAATTAGCGCCTTGGATAAAGGCAAATAATAACACCGCACTTATGACGAAAGAGATGTTTATGGCGTTGTTTGAAAAGATACCTAAGGAAAAAATAGAGGTATCTGAACTTCTACAATTTAACACATTAAATAATTGGAAGAGCACAAAAACCGCGAATGCTGAAGTACATGCGAGAGTAAACTTCCATTCGGCCCAATTCTCCCACACGGTTTCAGATACACATTCACCATTTTCGTCAAATACAAGGCTTCCTTCAAAGGCTATTGCTCCCCCGTCCCAAAGAACTGGCTTAGTACAAACTTCGCTGGTAACAAGATGCCCGTCTGCGATATAGAAGATTGCCAAAGTTCCAATGACCATTATTGCACCAAGGTAGAATATCATAATCATGTCTTTCATATTTGGTAGCCCTTCGTCCACAGGTCGAGGTGGCCTATCCATTACTTTTCCATGCTTTGTCTCTACTCCGAGAGCCACTGCAGGGGGTCCATCCATGAGAATATTAATGACTAATATTTGGGTTGCAGTCAGTGGTAAGCGCCACCCGAAAACAAATGTTGAGAGTATAATTAGAGCGACTGCTGCAACATTTGTAGAAATCTGATAGCGAACAAAGTTTCGGATATTAATGTAAATTTTCCGCCCCTCTTCCACAGCATTGACAATATTGGCAAAGTTATCATCCTGTAATACCATGTCTGATGCATCTTTTGCAACATCGGTGCCTGCGATACCCATTGCGATACCGATATTAGCGCGAGATAATGCTGGCGCATCGTTTACTCCATCTCCGGTCATTGCGACAACGTGTCCTTTTTCTTGTAGACTGGTGACTATGCGCATTTTTTGCTCTGGGGTAACGCGAGAGAAAACTGCCGTATCAACAGAGCGTTTATTGAGCTCATTTTCGCTCATAGTTTGCAACTCAAATCCGCTAATTGCAATACTGTTTGATTCACAAATATCTAATTCTTCAGCAATTGCTTGCGCGGTAATTGCTTGGTCGCCGGTAATCATTTTGACCTTTATTCCGGCATTCTTACAAATAGCAATTGCATCATACACCTCTAATCTAGGAGGATCATTGATTCCGACCAGACCAAGAAGAATTAACTCATCTTCCATTACGTCGGTATCTTCCAAATCAATACCTTCGGGGATTTCTCGTGCGGCCAATGCAATGACTCTTAAGGCGTCAGAAGCCATTTCATCATTAGCCTTGAGGAAAGCAGAAAGAGTATCTTCAGTTAGTGGGACAACCTCTCCATTAACCAATTCGTATTTTAATCGGTCCTCCATGAAACTTGCTGCTCCTTTAACAAATAGCCAATCTTTACCTTCCCATTCATGTAATACAGACATTCGCTTTCTATCAGCATCAAAAAAGTATTCGAAGCGGCGAGGGTGGCGGATTGCAAACTTGTCAACCTCCCCTACTAATTTCCAGCCAAATACTGCGCATGCAGAATCGGTGGGATTACCGATGGCAGCCCAGTGTCCTTCGTCTCGGAAAATACGGCTATTATGCGCTAGTGCCAAACAAGCAGTTGAGAGGCGATAATCTCTTCTTTCATTAAGTGAAGTTAATCCCTCTACATTAATTTCTCCATCTGGGCCGACTAAGCCTCCCGAGGTTGGATCAAAACCGCTGCCACTAACACCCCAAGTGTCGCCACCGAGCCAAAATTTCCTTACAGTCATTTGATTCTTCGTTAGAGTTCCTGTTTTATCACTACAGATGATTGTGGTCGAGCCGAGCGTTTCTACTGCCTTCATCCGCCTTATAATTGCCTTGTGACGTGACATATTACGCATTCCAAGTGAGAGAGTAATCACTAGAATAATAGGTAATCCTTCAGGGACAATGGCAACGAAAATGGCAATGGCAATAATAAACTGCTCCACCAATACATCAATTAGCGGGACATCACTATTTCCTAATATCGCGAATACCATTTTTAGAGACAACATAAGTACTGCAACCACTAAAGCCACACCTCCGAGGAACTTGCCAAGAGATTCCAATTTTATCTCAAGGGGGGTCTTTGGCGTTTCAGCATCGGCGATGTCGCTGGCGATATGCCCGAGTTCGGTGTTCATACCAGTACTCACAACAATACCGACGGCTCTTCCGGTAGCAACCAGTGTTCCCGTGAATGCCATATTTGTTTTGTCGGCGATGAGATTTCTGCCTTGGAGCGGTTCTAATTGTTTGCGAACAGGAATAGATTCTCCAGTAAGTGCAGATTCATCAGCAGTAAATTGATACACCTCTGTAAGCCTAACATCGGCCGGAACATTGAGCCCCTGCTCAAGGCGAATAATATCGCCAGGTACCAATTCTATCGTTGGTAATTCGATTTCAATACCATCTCGAGATACTACACAAGACGATACCGCCATTTGCTTAAGAGCGCCCATTGCTTGTTCGGCCTTCTCCTCTTGCAAGTAGCCAAAGAAAGCATTAGCAGTTAGAACTAGAACAATGAAAATCGCATCACCTGGTTCATTTGGATGTAAGATTAGGGCGATAGTTGCAGCAATAATAAGTAAATAAATCAATGGATCTTGGAACTGAGCAATAAACCGCTTCCACTTTGGTTCTCGTTCAACTTCGTCAATTTCATTAAGACCGTATTTCACTTGCCGGGTTTCACACTCAGCAGTAGTGAGGCCTTCAGGCCAAGAGGTCAGTTTAGCAAAGGATTCCTGAACCGTCAATTTGGACCAATCTGTTGCGTCTTTAGCCAAAGGATACCCTCCCGATTAACTGCTTGCAGTTCTAATCAATACAAAAGCAAGAGGGTGGGGTTTCCCGCTTAAATGCTAAAACATTCACATAATAATCATATTCATAATCTTTTTAAACACCTCTGAGTGATGCCTTTTATATGCAATTGTAAATATTGATACTTTCTTGATGAGGGGGAAATATTAGAGCGATTATTATAGGACAGATTATTATCACTAACTGCATATATAATTAACTAGATTACATTATATTTTTTGAATAACATTCTAATTTGGCAATTGCCATGATAGATTTGACCCCTCACATACGCATTATTGACAAAGTAAGAGGGTTTCGCCGGTACATGAGCAGTGCCGCCGAACCCTACATCGCGGCTTCGGAAAATCCGAAGGAACTGACAATAAGGGTATTCGTAATCGGAATTATTCTTGGCGCATTGATGACTGCAGCAAATGCATATTTGGGATTAAAAGTCGGAATGACAGTATCAGCCTCAATTCCCGCTGCCGTTATGTCAATGCTGATTTTGCGAATAGGTAAATTCGAAGATGTTAGCATTTTGGAAAACAATGCCGTTCAAACTATGGCAAGTGCAGGTGAAAGTTTAGCTGCCGGTGTAATTTTCACCGTACCAGCCCTCCTTGTGATGGGTGTTTGGACTGAAATTCAATTAGTTGAGACTTTTATTATTGCTCTACTTGGTGGCGTATTAGGCACCATGTTTACAATCGCCCTTCGTCGCGTTTTCATTGTCGAAGAAGCATTGCCCTACCCAGAAGGGGTAGCCTGTAGAGAGGTATTAGTTGCTGGGGAAGAAGGCGGTTCAGGTCTTATCGCAATCGTTTATGCCCTCATTATTGGAGCTCTTTATGGATGGTTTGTCAAAGGTTTCCACATCACCAAGGAATTAGTTCAAGGAGCAACCTCTTTCTTCGGCACTCGTCTATACGCCGGTTCAGAATTATCACTAGCATTGCTTTCAGTAGGATATATTGTTGGACTACGTATCGCCTCTTTCATTTTCCTCGGAGGAGTTCTTGGTTTCATGGTTTTGGTTCCTTTGTATGGCATGATAAATGGCTGGCCTGCCGGTGTTGATATGACTACTAGTTTTATGATAATTTGGAATGAACAAATCCGCTATGTTGGTGTTGGAGCAATGGTTGTAGGTGGTGTTTGGACATTAATTTCTATGCGCGACACTATCAAAACTGGTTTTAAAAAGGCCCTTTCTGTTGGAGATGAAGATGGTACGCCTCCTTTGAGAACCGAAATGGACCTGCCTATGGATAAGGTCCTGCTAACTTGCGGAATTATCACTGTCCTGACTTTTTGCTTTTATTGGTGGGCAACTGGATCATTGTGGCTGGCCTTGGTCGGAGCATTATTCTTGGCAGTTGCAGCCTTTTTCTTTTCTACTGTTGCCGGATATATTGCTGGTGTTCTTGGTTCTTCTAATTCCCCCGTATCTGGAATGACTATTGCTACACTAATGTTTACTGCCGGAATTGTGTGGGTTGTTGGAGATTTGCTTCTTGGAATGTCCACTGCTTCTTTGATGACTGCAACGCTAATCATTGCCGCAGTAGTTGCCGTCAACGCGGCTATTGCGGGAGATGTAATGCAGGACCTAAAGACAGGTCATATGCTTGGAGCAACTCCTTGGAAACAGCAAATTGCTGAAATCGTAGGAGTACTCGTTGGCGCCATTACTATAGGTCCAATATTGATGCTTTTACATAAAGCATTTCAAATCACTCAAACCGCCTGTGTGGCAACAAATGAACGCATGAGATTTACCGCCGATGCGGAATATTACGATTGTGAGGATGCATTATTGGCACCTCAAGCAGAATTAATTGGGGCAATAATCAACGGTTTCTTCGGCGGCAGTTTTAATCTCCCTATGGTGCTAATTGGAGCAGCGATCGCCTGTATTATTATTTGGAAAAAAATGCCTGTTATGGCAGTTGCGATTGGCATTTACCTTCCAATTTACCTGTCTGTGCCAATTGTTATCGGCGGTCTTCTTCACTTCTTCGTTACACGTATCACTCACCAAAGAATAGATGGCGACCTTAGCGGAGAACCTTCAACAGAAGCTAAAGCAGAAGCAAAATCAGTTACCGACAAAGGCATATTAATTGGAGCAGGTTTTATCGCCGGAGAATCTCTGATGGGAGTAGCAATTGCATTCTTCATTGTTACATGGAAGCACCCTAAAGATTGGTTTGAGGTAATTGGTACTCTTGGGCAAGGCCTGTCAATCGTATTCTATTTAGCATTCGTTGCCGTATTCGCCTTCTTGGCAACAAGGTCTCTACCTAATTCAGACCGAACTATTGTTGCCGATATCTTGTCGGTATTAGTTGATGTCGGACGAAGATTTACCACTGCAATAATGCCACCCAAATAGGTTTTTGCATTGAACTAGTAGGTCAGCAGCCTTCAATCACATTGTAAAATACGTCAGCATCCTCCGAAATATTGATATTATTTATTCTCCATCTTATTCTCGCTCACAGCCTAATAATTAAGGACAATATTCAAAGTAAAGAAATCACAAAAATAGCACAACCATCAAAGACCCATCCCTCCGCAAGGAGTGTGGGGCAAGGGTATGGCTGAGGACTGTAGCATCTCTGAATTGGAAGCAAAAGCAAGTCGTTGCAGGGGAGAAATCCTCCGAATGACTCATCGAGCGAGTGCGGGTCACCCTGGCGGCTCTCTTTCCGAAACAGATATTCTAGTCGCCCTATATGCTACAAAAATGCGGGTTGATCCTGCAAACCCAAAGTGGCCAGACCGTGACAGATTTATTCTATCCAAAGGTCATGCAAGCCCAGGTATGTACGCCATTTTAGAGGAACAGGGTTTCATTTCAAAAGAGGATTTAAAATCATACCGAGTAATGGGGGGAACTTGCCAAGGACATGTGGACATGAAGTGGACACCAGGTGTTGATTTCAGTGCTGGAAGCCTAGGTATGGGCTTATCCTACGGAATTGGTTGCGCATTAGCTGCCCGTTTTGATGGAAGCGAAAGAAATGCCTATGTGATGCTTGGCGATGGTGAAATTCAAGAAGGAAGTGTGTGGGAAGCGGCAATGGCCGCCGCCCATCACGAATTGGGTAATCTCAAAGTATTCGTTGATTGCAACCGTATTCAAAATGATGATTTCGTCGAGAATCAAATGCGAATGTTTGATATTGCTGCTAAGTGGGAATCATTCGGTTGGGCAGTTCGTGAAATAGATGGCCATAATATGCAGGAAATACTCGATGCTCTTGATTGGTTTGACGGTGTAGGAAATAAGCCAGCAGTTATTGTCGCAAATACTGTGAAGGGCAAGGGAGTTTCATTCATGGAAAATAATCCTGCCTTTCATGGTGCAGCGCCAAATGACGAACAGTTAGGGCAAGGTCTTGCAGAACTGGGGTTGATTCAATGAGTGATATGGCTGCAACAAGAGATGGCTATGGTCAGGCATTGCTTGAAATGGCTGGCGATGAAAAGGTGGTAGTCCTCGAAGCCGACCTCGGTAAGTCAACAAAATCAGTAATATTTCGTAAGGCACATCCAGAGCGAACTATTTCATGTGGAATCGGCGAGCAGAACATGATGCTGATTGGAGCAGGCTTGGCTTCTTCGGGATACAAGCCGTTTGCCAGTACATTTGCAATATTCACAGAGCGAGGGTTTGAGCAGGTTCGAAACGGAATTGCACGACCAAATCTTGCCGTGCATATTTGTGGAAGCCACGGTGGAACACATACTGGTACAGATGGAGGTAGCGCACAGTCTATAGAGGATTTAGCAATTTACCGCACCCTTCCAAATATGACAGTCATGCATCCTAGTGACTATCTAAGTGCAATGTCATTGACAAAGCAATGCCTCGGGCTTTCGGGACCCTCATACATGAGAACTGCTCGTAATAAAACCATTAAGTTGTATTCCGATGAGTCCGAAATTACCATAGGTAAGGCAAATATTCTTCGTCATGGTGACGCAGTGGCAATAATCGCATGTGGAGTTTTGGTTGGAGAGTCATTGGAAGCTGCTGAAGCATTAGCAGCAGAAGGAATTGAAGCAATGGTGTTGGATATGCATACTCTGAAGCCGTTGGATAATGAAGCAATTAATCGAGCCGTTGACACTTGTGGCTGCCTAGTGACTGCTGAAGACCACTCTGTTATTGGAGGACTTGGTGGCGCAGTTGCTGAATATGTTTGTGCCAATCAACCTGTCCCTCTTGAAATGGTTGGAGTCAAAGACCGCTTTGGCGAATCTGCTCAATCCGATGAAATGTTAGAAATGATGGGATTAACAAGCAAGCATATAGCAGCGGCAGCCCGTCGTGCCATCCAGCGAAAGGAAAATAATTAGGTGATAAAAATGGAGTTTTTTTTAGATACAGCAATAATAGAAGAAGTAAAAGAAATTGCCGAATGGGGCATTTTGGACGGGGTGACAACCAATCCTTCCCTGATAAAGAAATCAGGTCGTGATTTCAAGCAGGTTGTATCCGAGATCGCAGCACTTTGTTCAGGCCCAATATCAGCCGAAGTCACTGCACTAGATGCTGCAGGAATGGTGGAAGAAGGTCTGCAATTGAAGGCTGAACTACCAGATAATGTAATAATAAAAATTCCTTGTACTCCAGAGGGTTTGAAGGCAACAAAAGTACTTTCAAGCCAAGGTATTGGAGTTAATGTTACACTAATTTTTAGCGCTTCTCAAGCACTAATGTCGGCCAAAGCCGGTGCTATGTATGTTTCTCCATTCATCGGAAGAATTGATGATACTGGGGCAGATGGCATGGACTTGATTGCTGAAATCATGAATACTTGGGATAATTATCCCGATATTGATACAAAGGTATTGGCGGCTTCAATCAGGCATCCAATGCACATGCTGCAGTGTATGCAAATGGGCGTACATACTGCAACAATGCCAACTAAGATTTTTAAGATGTTAATCAAGCATCCACTTACTGACAAGGGAATTGAAGGATTTATGGCTGATTGGGCCGAAGTAGAGAAGGCTGGAAATGCCTGATTCTTCAAATTACATCTTCACCTTCCCACCCCATTTCGAACTTCCAACCTCGTTCCGCGCCAGCCCTTTGAACATAAATTCCACCTCATACTCCCTCTTACTTTGCACCCCTGTTTCCGAAAGGCTTGAAGAAGGAGGGAACTCTCGCATACATTGAGGGATGGGTATGGAAGACCTAGATGACTTACGTCGACTCCTTGATGGAGATGTTGATGCAGAGGAGTTGGCAAACAATCCTACTCTCGCAAGTATTGCAGAGAGGGTTTACGGAATTAGCATCGAACCGATGAAAATTTCCAAGCCTTCTCAAATGAGCGGAGAGGCTTCTGTTTCATCCAATGTTAGTTCTTCTGTTGTCGAGTTATCAACTGATCCTCTTGACTTAATGGTCGAGGTAGTTGAGGGTAATTTCCCGCCACATGCCGCAGGTTCACCTAGTATGGGTTTACCTGGATTGATACCTCCCGCCCCTGGCCAAATGTCTGGTGGAGTAGAGGGTAGTAATGCTGGTTTTGGCAAAATTCGCATGGGAGTACTCTCAATACTTATTCTTGAAATGTTAAATCTGTTTGGGATTTTTGGCACCCTCTTTGGAAGCGTCTGTTCAAGCGGAATTTGTCCTGATGTGGGCAGAACAAGAATCAACCTCTTGTCAATAGGTGACATTGGTTCAGGCAACGCTTGGTCCGAACCCTTGCAAGCCGGCTCAATCGGAATTCCTGATATTGTAGCAATAATCGGATTGCTTGCAATCTTTGTTATCATGACGAAACGCAAGTGAGGTAAGGAGCCACTAACATGTCACAAAAGCATGGTAAAGCAAAGCGGGGAATTCCTGCTAAAGAGGACTTTAATGAATGGTATCCGTTCATTGTTGAAGCAGCTGAATTAGTCGACAAAAGATATCCAATAAAGGGTATGGATGTTTGGCGTCCATACGGCTGGAAGGCCATGCGAATGATCGATAATCTAACTCACGCTGAAATGGAACGTACCGAACATGAAGAAGTAAATTTTCCATTGCTAATCCCTGAGAGTTTGTTGGAGAAGGAGAACCGCTTGGTTGCCCTGTTAAAGAAAGCAAGAGAGGAAGGAGTTGATCCCAGTGAGTTGAGACTGGATGAGGATGAAGCCGGTTTCAAAAAAGAAGTTTACTGGGTTAGGCATGCAGGAGAAAACGAGTTGGATATTCCGATGTTCTTGCGCCCTACAAGTGAGACTGCAATGTACACCATGTTCCCGTTGTGGATACGCTCACACGCTGATTTACCACTCAAAACTTACCAAGTTGTGAATACTTTTAGGTATGAAACTAAGCAGACAAGGTCCTTTATACGCGTTAGAGAAATTCATTTCTTTGAAGCGCATACTGCCCATGCTGATGAGGAATGTGCAACGAAGCAGATTGAGGAAGACCTTGAAATTGTGAGGAATATTATGCACCAATTATGTCTGCCAGTAATGATTTCCAAGCGGCCAGTTTGGGATACTTTCCCTGGAGCATGGTACACTATAGCGATTGATGTTTGTATGCCTAACGGTAGGACTCTACAAGTTGCTTCTGTACACCATTACCGTGACCAATGGGCAAAGGCATTTGACATAAAATATGAAGATGAAAATGCCGAGCAACAATTTTGCCATCAGACAACTTATGGCATGTCCGAGAGACTTCTTGGTGCTCTGGTTGGTATGCATGGTGATGATCAGGGATTGATTATGCCGCCTGCTGTTGCACCCATTCAAGTCGTAATTATTCCAGTTCTGCATACTGAAGGCAAGGAGGAAGTGCTTACTCACGTTGATGAAGTTGCAGCTACCTTGAGAACTGCTGGCCTGCGAGTAAAGGTTGATAGTCGTGATATTAGAGCGGCGAAGAAGTACTTTGATTGGGAAATCAAGGGTGTTCCTTTACGTCTTGAAATTGGTAGGCGAGATATTGAGAATGGAACCGTTTTTGCCGCTAGAAGAACTGGTGGGAAGGAGCCCTTGCCAGTTGCTGATGTAGTTGATCAGGTAAGAGCCCAGTTGGATAATATAGCCAAAATATTACGCGAAAAGGCCGCGAGCCATGTTGAGAACCGAATAAAGAAATTCCCTAAAATTGGTTGGAAAGCCGATGGTTCAATGGTGTTTAATGAACTGAAAGAGGGCACCATCTATGAGATGCCATTTGATGGGTCTGATGCACAGGCCGAGGAAATTGAAAAGTTTTCGGGCTTCAACATATTGGGCGACTCGGTTGAGAATTTTGAGCAAGAGATACCTTGTGTTGTCACCGGAAAGCCTACGAAGAGAAGGGTATATGTTGGCCGAACTTATTGAGCCTAATCGACTAAATTTCAGTGCCTTTGAATTAGGATTTCAATGGCCTCAACTATGGCCCTCTCATCCTTTAGTGCCCAATGCTCAGAATTAGAATCAACGAGATGTGCCCTGTGTAGGTCAGATGGGATATCTTCTTGGCTACCCTTGTTGATTTTTTGAATGTCTTCAAGTCTGTTTGCAATTACCGCAGTCATCCCTGCATTCTTTATTTGAGCAACTGCTCGATAAACAAGGTCTTGAATCTTTACCCCAGATTCCAATTTGAAGCCAATTCGGCATGCGCCAGAGGTTTTTTCACGCAGTTCCAAAATGTGCTTTTTCCCTTCTACTAATCTTACTTCCAAACCACCCTGTAGGCTTGCAACTTTACCTTCTATAGGGTTCTCAACCACATAATCCAATACCGCGGCAGAATGAACCCAAGCATTGATATTATCATTTGAAAGGGCCAGTAATTCAGCGAGCATTTCATCTGGTGATTCGGCTCCAATTGTTAGCGGTAATTTTATTTCGGGTTCACAAGAAGTAGCACCGGCTACTACGGTCACATCATGTCCCATACGGTGGAGGTGTGTGGCGATAGCCCAGCCGGTTTGTCCAGAAGAGGCATTCTGTACGAACCTAACATCGTCTATCGCAGAGCGAGTTGCTCCTAATGTAACCACTACGCTCTTGCGTTGTGGTTTTTTTGAGTTAATTAGGTGGCCTAATTCAGCTACAATATCCACATGGCTTGGGGTCTTCATTCGCCCTTCTTCCTCCTCCCCCCAAAAAACATTAGCACCTTGGCCTCGTACTAGATCAACCAATTCACCGGTCACAGGGTCATCTGATAGGGATGAATGCATTGACGGGATAAATAGAGAAGGGATTCCCTTTCCTCTTGCTGCAGTTAATGCCATAAGCAGAGGGGAAGAGAGGATTCCATGAGCGTGTGAAGCCAGAATGTTACGCGTAGCAGGTGCAACTAAAACTGCATTAAAGCCCTCAAGTTGAGTCATATCTCCACCCCAGTCAACAATTGGCTCAATTCCTGTTGCCCATTTTAGTGGTAATGCATTGATGATTCGCAGTGCTGAATGAGTCATGCAAACTACCACATCAGCACCGTGCCGGCGTAATTCTCGCGCAATGCGAACGCTATCAACTGCGGCTATGCCGCCGGAAATTCCGAAAAGAACCCGCTGCCCATCTAGGCTTGTACCAGCCCGTTCGACTCCGGTGTCATTAGTACTCGCCATAACTCCCCCAAAGACCAGTCAAACATGACTTCTTCGGTATTCATTATTAGTTTACTATATTGAAAGATGGTTTGGAAATGTATTTTGTGGCGGATGATTCGTTTTCCTTTGCGAAGTGGAGGTGTTAGTTTTTCAACCAATACCTCCGGCCCCAAGCATGGGCGACAAAGGAGGCATGGTGCTCGCCGGCTCAGTCCCAGGGCGTTCAAACCATCCATTGGAGAATGCTCATCGACAAACTATTGTGGTTTTAGCCGGTGCATTGGTAATGCTATTGTTCCTCACATGGAGTATTTTGAGTTTCATCGACCCAGTTGCTAGTTATTTAACAATACTACCCTCTGCAATTGCTGCTTTTTTATGGGGTTCATTTCGCCGAAAGCGGCCATTCGCCCTACCTTTTGTTATTGCCACATTCACCATTGCCAGTTTGCTCTTCTTGCTCTTCTCAGTTCTAACAATTACATCAGGAGGCACAGGATTAATACTTGGGGTACTCATGTTATTCATGGCTTGGTCGAGTTTCAAGCGCTTATTATTGCTCAAGCATCCACTTTTCCGCGCTTGGTATTCAGGACAGGGTATGAATTTACCAAATCAATCGCAATTAAAGGAAGGGGAAATGATTGCCTCTTGCCCCCACTGCGAATCTACTCTTGCGATAATTCCTATGTTACTTACTCCTGATGACAATTGCCCCCACTGCATGCGTCCTTTGGTTCTCTCCGAAACTGCTGAGAGAATGGCTGGACTTAATGGCGACTTCACATCTCCACTCTCAAGTAAAAAATATGAGGAAGAATAGAAACTTCAATGATATTGAGAATGTAATATATAGGCTAATTGAACCTATTCATTCGAAAGGGAATTAGATTTTCCATTTAGGTGGATTTGTAGTGGAGGAGTTTTGAAATCACTCTTCTTCACTTGCCGCTGCTGCGGCTAATGCTTCTTCAGCGGCCTTTGCTGCATCTGCTTTCGCTTTTGCCGCATCCTTTGCCTCTTGAACTTCCCACTCACAGACCATCTCTTCAATTATTGGATCATCAGAAGGAACTACAAATAGGTATTTTGGAGGAATATCCTCGGTTAGATATACAGTAGTGCCTGCCTTGTAAATAGTATGCCCATCAACTATTGCAGCAGTAGTATCAACTTCAAGAATTGTAGGACGTGGCATGTGAACATGTCCCGCTTCTAGAGCATTTGCAATTGTCTTTGAAAGGTGGACATGTATGCGGTCGCCGGCCTTAATACCTAATTCCAAATGGTTTTGCAATTCCTCTGGCTTGCACGGCCAAAATAATGCTTCAGGAATATCGTCAGTAGGCAAGTCAATTTCGATCTCAACGCTATGGGCATATGTTGCGCGCATCATATTACCCTCAACTTGGTATCTGCCCTTGCCATCGGATTCTGCGATGGCTTTGAAATGCCAAGGGCGAAGCCAATGATAATAGCGGCGGTGTGCCTTGAAACGGTCAGTCATATCTTTTGTACTAACCCAGCCGTTAATATCCATCTCCAATTCAAATTTCTCGGGGAAGTGGCGAAGCACTCCTGCAACTAAACGGCCAAGCCCATTATGCTCTCTATCGCTCATAATGAACTTACCTTCTTCATTACAAACCTGACAGTTTAAACCAGTGAAAAATCCGTGGGTCTTGCATTCGCGTAGCATGAATAACACCTCGCCGACCGCCCACCCCTTCATAACCCGTTCTGTATGAGAGAGTGATTTTGTTTGGGGAACTCTCATTGGGGAAGTATGTTTGGCAGGTTCATGGCAGCGGTTATTTCGGGCTATAGTAGGACATCATTTCACCGTGCTCACAGGGGTGCTCTAAAGGATGTCCGCCCCGAAGACCTCGCATCTACTGCGGCAAAAGCCGTTCTAGCAAAAACTGGAGTGCCTGGTTCCGACATCGAAGATTTGCTTCTTGGTTGCGCATATCCAGAGGGAGTGCAGGGTCTCAATCTCGGGCGAATTACCACCTATCTTTCCGGGCTACCTACTTCAGTACCCGGTGCCACCACAAACCGATTATGTGGTTCTTCCATGCAAGTAATTCATACAGCCGCAGGTTCAATTTCAATGGGTAGCGGCGATGTGTTTCTTTGCGGCGGAGTTGAGACAATGTCCTTGGTTCAACGTGGAGGTTGGACTAGAGACCTTCACTCTGGCATAGAAGAATCATTTCCTCAAGCCTATATTAATATGGGCATTACTGCCGAAAATCTGGCTACCTCGCATAACATTTCTCGAGATACCCAAGAATTGTTTGCTTTCAATAGTCACACCAAGGCTATTGCTGCTCAAAATAAAGGCCATTTATCGGCAGAAATCGTTTCAATAGATACTCCCAATGGCCAAGTAGCTGCTGATGGATGTATGCGCTCGCCTAATTTGGAAAAAATGGCTACTCTGAAACCGGCTTTTTTGGAAACCGGTAGTGTAACAGCGGCAACATCCTCACCACTTACTGATGGTGCTGCGTTTGCTTTGGTGTCAAGCGATAAATATGCTGCAGAAAACAACCTTAACCCGCATGCCGAGATACTTTCAACCGCAATTGCAGGTGTAGATCCTGATATAATGGGAATAGGGCCAGTCCCGGCTACACAAAAAGCCCTTCTGCGCGCAGGACTGAATCTTGATGACATGGATGTAATTGAGTTAAATGAGGCATTTTCAAGCCAGTCTCTTGCCGTCTGTAAAGACCTCGCGATTGAACCTGAAGACCCCCGACTCAATATTGACGGCGGCGCATTAGCAATTGGCCACCCACTAGGAGCAAGCGGTTGTCGAATCACAGGAAAAACCGCCTCACTCCTGCAAAGAACCGGTGGAGAATACGGCTTGTCTACCATGTGCATCGGCGGGGGCATGGGAATTGCTACAGTTTTGCGCAAGTTGTGAACTTAAACTATGCATTTGCCCTTTGGAGGCCTAATCCCACTATGGATTATGGTTAAACTTCATATGACCCCTACCGTCAAACATGCTTCATGGGGCTTGGAATCCGCCGAGGAAGAGAAGAAGCGCAGGAAAATTTGTCTGTTGACGAAGAGGGAGATTGCCCCCGTTGCCGGAGTGATAGTCAACCCTCATCAATTCCCGATTATTTGCAATGCGTAAAGTGTTCTTATGAATGGCCTGACCCAGAAGCTTCATCAAAAAGATCTGGACCTCCACCTACACATCGCCGTGATGCCGAGCTAATTAGCGAGTTTAATCAGGAAATGGAAGATGGACATCTCAAGGGCATTTTGGGCATAGATAAGAAATTAAATTCTGCTCAAGAAGAAAGTTTACATCGTTTGGAATCAAAATGGATGGATGGAATGCAGGGCCATTTCAATGTTGCAACAGAAGAACGTAAGCCCTTAATGATCTCTTTTGATGAGGATGATAACCTCGTCAACACCACAGTTGCTTCATTGACCATAGTTGCAAATGGTTTTGATGGAGGCGAGGAAATTAGACTCGAATATCCCGGCGTAGGTACTGAATTCTATATCTTTGACGAGGCATCTGAAACCGGTTGGCGACGAGGCCGCTCGGCTGAAGATACTGCCCGCAGCATCGCCAGTGTGATTAATCGCCATTCACAATTAGTTTTTGCTAATCTTGAAGGCACAACAATTTCGTTTGAAATGCGAAGTGATGAATATCAAGCTGCTTCATTGGTCTTATTTGTCGATGACCCTGGTGGTCGAGATATTATTTACGAAAAGGGCGGAGTCAGCCTTGACCCACGTGATTTAACAATGATACAGGATTATCGTGCGGCATTAGAAATAGTATTAGAGGATGGAATTATTTCGCCCAGCGAGGATCAAATGCTTTGGGCTATGCGTCAACATCTTGGAATTGAGGACCATGTGCATGTCCACATGGTAATGAGTATGATGGGTGAGAATGTCCTCAAAGAGTGTCCCAATTGTAGTGAAATGGGTCGACTCTACCCCGAATATAATGCATGGTATTGTCAGCCCTGCGAGGAGTGGTTGTAAGTAAATACTTACATCCTTCGAATCCTTCTTGCATCGCAGAATACGATACCCATTCCTCGCCCTTCTAGGGATTCAATAACCGCTTCTGTGCTATTTCTCAAACGCATTCTATTCAACAATTATCTATAATCAAACTTCCAGAATACTTGCAATATCTCATGTCACTATTGCTTATTTTTGTGGTATGCTTGATAAGGTGGACCACACTCGGCGATATTGGCGATAGCATGAGTGATGACGTATTGTACATTGGAGTTGACCTTGGGACTTTTAGAAGTGTAATGGTATCCAGTGCTGGACAAGAGGAAGAAGTGTTGACAGTCATTGGAACACCAAAAGATGTTATTGCGCGAAATTTCTTGCGTCGTGATGTTCTATTTGGCGAGGATGCTTTGAAGAATCGCCTCGCTTTGAATTTATTTCGCCCTCTTGAGCATGGAGTGATTAAAGATAATGCGGAGGACAAGAAGTATATTGCGGATTTCATCACCCATATCATGAGCCTTGCTGACCCCGAAGATTATGGCAGAGTTGTCGCAGTAATTGGAGCACCAGCAGAAGCTAGTTATGTTGACAAGACTGCTATCTTTGATGCAGCAGCAGGAAGTGTAAATGCCTGCATGATTATTTCAGAACCTTTCGCGGTTGCCTATTCTTTGGATATGCTTGATCATTCTTTGGTCATTGACATTGGAGCAGGAACTACTGATCTTTGTCGCGTCTATGGTACTGTCCCACAACCTGAGGACCAAGTCCACACCTCCTTTGCTGGAGATCATATTGATGCGCAAATCATAAGGGAAGTCCAACTCAAATATGCCGGCGCACAAATTACTAAGGACATGGCTCGTCGCTGGAAGGAGCAATTTTCGTTCACCTCGGCCTCTGCTCCTGATTCACCTGTAATGGTTGATTTCTCAGTTGAAGGAAAGGCAATGACCTTGGACATCACCGACTGTATACAACGTGCATGCGAAAGCATCGTTGACCCAATCGTTGAGAACGTTAAAAAATTGATTTCCGCCTCAAACCCAGAATACCACGATGCCTTCCGCCGAAATCTAATTCTTGCAGGTGGCGGTTCCGGAATCAATGGACTCGGTGCGCTAATTGAGCGCCGCCTCTCTGACCTTGGAGATGTTGAAGTACACACTGTAGACGCTCCTATTCATCTCGGCGCCATGGGCGGCCTAAGATTAGCAATGGAAGTACCTGAAGAAATGTGGGCTAATTTGACTCTTGCTTCTCGCTGAGAAAATTAGTAGTTCATTAGTTCAAGGAATACTGAGTAATTATTTTTTTGTCCCACATGCTGGGCAGAAGTCCAAGTCTGTTTCAAGTATTGCAGAGCATGAACTGCAGATATCTGAAAGAGAATCCCCGCTTGAAACTATTTCGCTCTGAACTTTGTCGGCCAAAATGCGTACATTCTGCTGAATTTCAAATTCCTTTTCTCCAGCAGCCAGCAATTTAGCGTGCCTATCTCTAAATGAAATGGCTAGGTTAATCGCTCCATCCAATTGCCTTTGTGTTCGCTTCAATTCTTCACTATCGTTATTTGACTCAGGGTTGTCGAGTTTTACTTGCAAATGGCGGATGAACTCATCAATAGTTGGTTCGGTCATGATTCTCCCACGCAGCAACTTAACTTCAATCCAACTATTCCGCCACCTTCATCAAGGAATACCGTTAGGCGTAATTGGCGGTATAATGGTGAAGGGGTGTGTTGTCGTCAAATTGGGTGGTGGCCTAATCACCGAAAAGGAAAAATTGTGCACACCAAAACTTGCCATTATCGATAGTTTGTGTGGCGTGATAGCAGAAATCGTCAGCGAGGGATATTCGGTAATCCTAGTACATGGGGCCGGTTCATTCGGCCACCTAAAAGCCAAAAGGTGGAGCCTGCACCTTGGCAGACTTGATGAATCAGAATTGGTGGGCAGTACGGAGGGTGACATCTCCGCAGAGGGCCACATTAGTTCCCAGGATGAAGCTATTATCGCAGTACGAAAGGACATGTTTAATCTCAATAATCACGTAATTGCTGGATTAGAAAAACACGGAATCTCTTCCAAAGTGTATCCGCCTCATGAGTGGGCTATTGGAACCGGAGAGAAATTCAAAGGGGATGTCAGTATTTTTGCAGATCATCATCCCATGGAAGTAAAGGTAACTTTTGGCGATGTTGTTGCTTGCGAGGGTAGCAGGGAATTTGGAATATTATCTGGTGATGATTTGGTCTATAGAATTGCAGTTGAAGTGCCTAATGTCAGTAGATTAGTATTTGCACTTGGTGGAGTTGATGGTTTATTGCGTTCACCGCCTATTGAAGGCGAGCCGCAGGATTTGCTATTTGAATGGCGAGAAAGTGATGGTTTTTCTGGTGAACATTTTGAAAATATTGATGTAACGGGGGGCATTTTCCTCAAGGCAGAACGCGGTTCACATGTTGCAAATCAAGGAATCGAAGTAAAAATGGTTAGAGGGGTCGCCGCCACACTTTATTCTGCTATGAAAGGCGAGGATTGCCGCGGTACTGTCATTTTACCTAACTAGAATCTTTGTACTATTTTGAATCAGTCTGTTAGATTGTATCTTCAAAGCCGCTATTGTGATAACCCTCTAGCACATCGCAAAGTTTGAGGGATATCATGGCTGACGTAAATGCTGAAGTTCCGACCATTGACATTGAGATGGATGGAGTTGAACTTTTGAACTCTAGTCTCGATGTCGAGCAGGTCAAAATGATGTCTGAGGCTGTAATATTAGTCAATAAGGATGATGTTATTATTGGTCCTGCATCTAAATTGTCCGCCCACAAAGCCAAGGGCTCATTGCATCGGGCTTTCAGTGTTCTTTTATTCAATTCAAAGGGAGAATTATTGCTTCAAAGGAGGGCTTTGGATAAGATAACCTTTCCAGGCATTTGGGCCAATTCCTGTTGCTCCCATCCTCTTCATTTTGCTGAGGAGATGGATGCTTCCACAGGCACTCATGTTGCCGCAATCCGTAAATTGAATCAAGAATTGGGAATAGATACTACCAAAATATTAACTTCAGACTTTGCAACTGTTGGGCGTTTCCACTATATGGCCCGGATGAATGACGAATGGGTCGAACATGAATTAGACCATGTGATACGCATAGATGTGGATGTAGAATTGAATCTCAATCCCAATGAAGTTTGCGAAGTCGCTTGGGTTAGTAGGGATGGTTTTGCCGCTTGGTGCGCTGAAATAGAAGATAGAGGTGAAGTTATTGCTCCATGGTTTAAGTTCATTTGCCAGCAATTCCTTCCTGCTTGCTGGCCTAATGATTCAAAGGAATATATTTACCACCCGGATATCCACCGTGCAGGTGACGTGACTGCCATGTTGACCCCAGACACCACTTCCGGAGATCAAGGCCAATCGGCTAATCCAGGTGGTGATTTTATTGGTGAAGGCCTTTCTTCAGCGATATTGCGCCATAAGGGAGAAGTGGAATCTCGTATTATTTCTGCGCTTTCAAAAAGTTCACAACCGCGGTTGCGAGATGCAATGATGCATCTTATTGACGGCGGAGGCAAGAGAATGAGGGCAACTTTGCCAATTATTGTTTCCGAGGCTGTTGGGCTCGCTAATGATTGTCTGTATGATGTTGGTGCTGCAATTGAAATTATTCATAATTTCACTTTGGTCCATGATGATATTATGGATGATGATGAAATTCGTCGAGGGCGCCCTGCCGTACATGTAGCATATGACTTACCTACTGCAATAAATGCCGGTGATGCAATGCTCGCTGTCGGTTTTGAAGTATTAGCGCTAAGCGACAATATTCCTTCCTCCCATTTACGTGAGGTCGTTTTGACAATTAGTGACATGGTTCGTCGTGTTGCAGAGGGGCAGCAATTAGACATTAGTTTTGAGGACCGAAAAACGGTGGCTGAGAGTGAATACATCGAGATGATTGAGGGTAAAACTGCGGTGATGTTTAGGACTTGCGGAAGGATTGGGTCTCTATTGTCTAACGCTAGCGAAGATGTCGTTGAAATCATGACCGAATGGGGACTAAATGTCGGCCTATGCTTTCAATTGATGGATGACCTAATTGATGTATTATCTGATTCCAAGACCTTAGGTAAGCCAGCTGGTAGCGATTTGGCCCAAGGAAAGCGCACATTGATGGTGATTCATGCTCTAGAGCAATCAGATTCCCCTTCCAAGCGGGATGTGTTGGCTGCCTTAGGAAAGGGAGAGGAAGTAGATGCCGAAATACTTGCTAAGGGGCTTGCCGGTTTGCACGAGATAGGGTCGGTTGCATATGCAAGAGAGCGGGCAGAGGAGTACCATTCTATGGCTCACGCATGCCTCAACAAATTACCGGGAGATGGCGACCTCACTGCTTTGCGTGAGTTGACCGACTTTCAACTTATGAGACTCTCTTAATTTTCTCAGAGACTACATTTGCTTGAGATTGACTTGAAGTAAATTTTCAGCAAGTTTAATGATTCCTTGAAGGAAACTGGTCAATACTTATTGAGAAATAGTGGTATAAATCCTCAGTCAGAATAGTATGCTTCACCAGGTATTTCTGGCTTCAATCCCTTGCGAGATCGGATCCCTCCGGCTACGTTCTCGTAAAGTCCACGTGGCAACTCAACGAATCCAGAGTTTTCTGTGTTCCAAATAGCACGTCCTTGACTTGCAGCACGAATGTCATTGGAGAAACCGAAAGATTCAGCCACAGGTACAGTTCCAATTACAGTAGTTACTTCTCCTTCAGAAGGCATGTCTTCAATAATACCACGTCGTTGAGTAACTTCACGAGTTACGCCACCCAACCATTGGTTTGGTACGCTAACGTATAATTTCTGCATTGGTTCTAGAATTGCTGGACGAGCGCGTATCATTGCACCCTTTATTGCATTTCTAACCGCAGGTATTGTCTGTGCTGGTCCACGATGGATAGCATCTTCGTGGAGTTTAGCATCAACAAGACGGACCATGATTCCAGAAACTGGTTCTTCTACTAGAGGTCCTGCCTTGCAAACTGCATCAAAAGCATCAATAATCAATTCACGGGTTTCGTGAAGTGCTTGAATACCCTTGGTATCGTTAATAAGAACATTTGTGCCATTAATTGCATATATTTTGCGCATTAGGTCCTTGTCCATCCCGTATTCAGAGAATTTGTCTCCAATACCCTTTGCGTCTTTTGGTCGAACCTTTCCATTATGGATGTCGCCATTTCTAAGTGCAAGAACTACATCATCAGGTAATTTCTCAACTTCAACGTAGAATCTGTTGTGGCGGTTAGGAGATTTCCCTTCAAACGGATTGCCCCGGTTGTTTCCTTGAATGCATTCACGGTAAACTACAATTGGTTCACTTACTTTCACCTTAATGTTCTGTTCTTCCTCAATACGGTATGTGGTGATTTCCAAGTGAAGTTCCCCCATTCCAGCGAGTAGAGCCTCGCCGGTCTCTTGATTTGTGGTAACTTGCAAACTTGCATCTGACTTTGCTAGAGAACGTAGAGCGTCGATGAACTTAGGTAAGTCCTTCATGGACAGTGGTTCAACTGCAACGGTAACTACGGGTTCTGAGTAGTGACGAATTGGTTCAAAGGGTTCAATGTCAGGATTTGAGGTAACTGTTACACCTGCTGCGGCGGAACGGATTCCAGTAATTGCTGCGATGTTTCCAGCAACAACAGAAGGTACAGCGATTCTGTCTCCACCGACCATCATGCTAACTTGTTGAACACGCTCTGCCTTGTTTGCGCCAATAGCCCAAACAGATTGACCGTGGTTGATTGAACCTGAGTAAATACGACCAACTGCAACCTCGCCTGCGTGCGGATCCATCCAGATCTTGGTAATCATCATTGCAAGTTCACCATCTGGATTACAGTTGATCATTGATTGTCCGAGTTCGCTCTCCAAGTCTCCATTCCAAATATTTGGAATGCGGTAAGCTTGTGCTTCTACTGGCCCTGGCAACTTTGATACTGCCATATCCAAAAGAACTTCGTGAACGGGTGCTTTCTTTGAAAGTGCTCTTTGTTCTTCTTTGTGACAATATTCAAAAATATCCTTGAAAGATATTCCTGATTTCTTCATATATGGTACGGTAATACCCCAGTTGTGGTAAGCAGAACCAAATGCTACAGTTCCATCAGCAACACTGACTTGCCATTCTTTCTTCTTTTCTTCTGGTGCGAATTGGCGAATTAACTTGTTAACCTTAGTGATTGTACCTTTGAAACGCTCCATCATGTCTTCGGGAGTTACTTGTAATTCATTGATAAGTCGATCAACCTTGTTAATGAAAAGAACTGGCTTAACCTTCTCCTTCAATGCTTGGCGGACAACAGTTTCAGTTTGTGGCATTGGGCCTTCTACGGCACAAGCAAGAATGAAACAACCGTCAACAGCGCGCATTGCACGAGTTACATCTCCACCAAAGTCAACGTGACCAGGTGTATCAATCAAATTAATCAAGTAATCAGTACCATCTACAGTGTGAACCATTGAAGCACTGGCTGCATTAATTGTAATTCCACGTGCACTCTCCTGCTCATCGAAATCGAGTACGCGGCTTTTCCCAGCCAATTCCTCGGACATCATCCCGGCACCAGCAATCAAATTGTCAGATAGAGTAGTCTTCCCGTGATCAATGTGGGCAGCAATACAGAGATTTCGAATCTGTGGTAAAATGTGCATAACTTCAGTTGCTCGCTTAATGTTATCTTCTTTGCGTCCCATAAGGTCACCTTCGGTAAATGCGGCGACCGGAAAGGGGTAAATAAACGCACCCGCCAATATTTTCAGCATGTGCTTACAGTGTTGCGTTTTCAAATAGGCGGAAAAGAGTATAGATTAGCCCAAAGTTGTTTTTGAAGTGACTTTCATTTCGCTGAATATTTTAGAAATTTCTACGCGGATGTCCGCCAAAGTCCCTTTTATTTCAGTAATTTGCCGGCCGAGTTCAGCCTTCTTAGCAGCAATTGATTTTTTGTATTCTTCATTTTTCTTTGATAATTCGAGCATTTTTCGGCGGAGATTTTTTCTACACTCAGCCATTTTGAGCTCAAAGTCAGAAATATCTGCAGATGAATTATTTCTAATCACTTGACTTTTCATTCTCTCAAATCTCCCATCTAACTTGGCGACGGCGATTGAACCCTGTGGTGCCCTCTTTAGTTTCTTATTTAGTTTAAACAAACTGAAAGTGGAAATCCACCATTTTGAAGGATCAAAGTGGAACCAGCGATGCCCATTGCGATAGTCTGCTTGGAAAGCATGGTGGAAGTTATGGTATCCTTCTCCAAAGGTGAAAAAGGCCAGCCAAAAAGAGTCGCGGCTTGTGTTTGTTTGTAAATATGGTTGCCGCCCCCAGATATGGGATGCTGAATTAATAAGGAAAGTACCATGATGAACAAAAACTGTTCTAAGAAACCCGCCCCAAATAAAACCACCTATTCCGCCTCCAATTCCGCCGAATGCAAAACCTATGAGACCCGGTATAATCATCCCTACAAATATGCCAATCTTGAAAATATGCCTATGCTGCCAAGCAATAATTGGAACAGAAGATAAGTCCTTAACATTGGTAAAATCTTGTTCACTTGTATTATCTACTAATATCCAAAGGATGTGGGACCAAAGAAAACCCTTTTTCGCATTATAGGGGTCCTTTTGGAGATCTGTGTATTTGTGATGATTTCGATGGTCACTGGCCCATTCAACGATTGAATTCTGAAAAGCGGCTGCGCCAAAAATTGCATAGAGAAACACTAATGCAGAAGACGCTTCATGACTTTTATGGCTAAACAAGCGATGGTAGCCTACGGTAATTGAGAGTCCGCATGCCCAGTACCAGATGAAGAAGATTAGAATCTCAGCCCACCCAATGCCATATGTAGTGGCATGCCAATATCCAGCAATGGGAGCCACAACGGGTGAACCAATTAGGAAAATAGAATTGAGCCAATTTATCCTTTTTTTATTAGCAAGGGATTGGTTTGCCCCCTCGCTAGTTGCACTCATCATAGACACGCCCGACTGATTATACTTTTTAGCCTTACTTCTTGATGTAGCCAAACCCTACACGTTCGGGGTAATCATCTGAACGACCAGGCTTGATGAATCGAATATAATCTATAATCCTAAAAGGATATCAATAATTAATTGATGCTCGCATGAGCGAGCTTGGCGTAAGTATTGGTTCAGCGTGCACTTGCTGCAATACGCTCAACTTCTTCCTTCTTTGCAATTGCAAATGAAGCAACATCACCAGCAGCGGCTTTAGTCAATTCATTTACGATACACTGAGTAAGTGAACGCTTTGTCTTGTGAGTGCCCTGTTGGCTACCTTTGCACAAATGGCGAAGAGCAACATCTAAACGACGAGAAGGTGAAGAGTCAACCGCCTTTGGCTGGCTAACTGCTCCGTAGCGGATACGAGTGATTTCTTCCATAGGTGCAGCGTTACCGATTGCATTAACGAAAGTTTGCAGAGGGTTTTCGCCTGTACGGTCACCGATACGGTCAAGCGCTGCTTCGAAAGCCTTAGCAGCACCCAATTTCTTTCCAGTATACTTGCCAGATCGCATCAAGCCGTTAATAAATCTCTCAACAATGGATAATTTTGCTTTACCAAACCATGCATTTGCATGGCGGCCACCGGAGTGAGGAGTTCCAACAGTTTTGAGATTTAAGTATGGTGCGAGTCCAGGGTCTGAACAGACAATTTCGGTAGCATCCCACTTGCCGAAAACAAGTGTGCCGATGCCGGCAATAGGGCGCTCATCATCAACTTCTTCATTTTCTTCACTCATGATAATTCACCTCAGCGGACAGGCTTCTCCTTTCTGCCACGAACCATTTCATCAAGACTTACGCCATTGACTTGAATAACCTTGTATCGGACTCCAGGAATATCTCCGTATGAACGTCCCATACGTCCACCTATACCTTCTACCATAACTTCATCGTGTTCATCAATGAAGTTAATTGCACCATCACCTGGTGCGAAAGCGGTAAGTTTGTTTCCATTCTTAATCAATGAAATTTTTACCGCTTTACGAATTCCCGAGTTAGGCTGTTTAGCTTCGACACCGACCTTTTCAATAACGATTCCTTTAGCTTGTGTTGAGGAACCGAGAGGGTCGTGTTTCTCTCGAGATTTGAGCATACGCTTCTTATATCTACGATCAGACCACCTAAACTTTTGGCGGTCATTTTTCATCTTCTTTCCTGCGAAGAGTCCTCTGCCCATATATTCAAGCCTCCTAAGAGCAATCCGCCGACCAACCTCCCCTATTTGACTGTATGGTGCAACTTTGGCACTTACAAAGACTGTTGTAATATGCAATGCACCTCTAATTATGTGAGAAATTAGTGCACATATTTTTGATTGAAAAACTCCGACTATCACTCTCGTTTCTCTTCATTATTGCACCACATCTCCCCTAAAAGCCAATTCCAATCGAAAATAACCCTCTTCTTTTCCCTCACTAATTCTCAAGAATTTTAATGGGGTGATATTGAAGTCATGAATGCTCCTCGGGTTACATATGGGGTTCCGCGACCACATCTCCGGTGCGATGATTATCAGTGACTCCACCTCGTGTATTAATGAAATTATGTCAATATCGGCCCAGCATAATCATTGTAAAATGGTTTTTCAGAACATCCCAAGTTCACCCGGACATAGAGTTGTATTGAACCTACTTACACGTCAGCGTTTATCAGATTCTTTCGGCATTAATTCCTCTGACTTGATTGACATTCTTGCCAATGCAATGAACAATCGCCAAACTCCTGCCGAAGTAGATATTTCCAAATCGCTAGCTCTCAAATCCGGACAGGAGAAAGTTGACCTAACTAAGTTACCCATTCCATGGCATTACCCCGATGATCGAGGACATTATATGTCAGCCAGCATAATAATTGCAGAATACGATGGGCAGCGTAATGTTTCATTCCATCGCCAATATATCCGCGATGCTAATCACACCGTTGCCCGTTTAGTGCCTCGCCATTTGAGAACCATGGTTGACAAGGCGCGAGAAAATGGAGACACTATCCCTATTGTAATTGTCAATGGTGCAGATCCAACTGTTTTACTTTCAGCTGCAATGTCTTTCGACGAGCCGATTGATGAAATGACCGTTGCAGCAACTCTCCACCAAGAACTTAATGGTTCACCGCTTGAATTAGTAAGATTGAGCAATGGGATATTGGCGCCAGCACATGCAGAATATCTAATGGAGGCATCAATCACTCTACAAGATGATAATGAGGGGCCGTATGTAGATATTACAGGAACACTTGACATTGTACGCCAAGAGCCGGTTATTGAAGTGCATAAAATTCATCACCGAGTGGAACCAATTTTTCACGGCTTAATTCCAGCCGAGGCTGAACACAAAACTTTGATGGGAATTCCACGTGCCCCAACTATCAAAAATGCAGTAAACAATGTAGTTGATTGCGTTGATGTATATCTAACTGAAGGTGGTTGTGGTTGGCTATCTTCTGTTGTCTCTATTAATCCAGTCGCGGAAGGAGATGGACGTAAAGCGATAGAAGCCGCATTAGCAGGACACCGTTCGATGAAGCAGGTAATTGTTGTAGATTCAGACATAGATGTGAGCAACAGTGTCCAAGTTGAGTGGGCTATGATGACGAGATGGCAACCCGATAAAGATACTATAATTACTTCCAATCAGAAGGGTTCCAGCCTCGACCCTTCAAGAAATCCTGATGGAACTACTGCAAAAATTGGCTATGATGCGACTTTGCCTCCAGGTATTGACAGGGCACCTTACACTGCCGTCTGATAATTTCTTCATTATTCCCTGACACCAAATACCGCAATAGGGATAATGTGAGACTAATTCCTATTGCATATGCAGGGTGATAGCGGAGGTGAATTGCAACATCCAAGGCGAAATCTTGGAAATCGTTGTCGTTCACAAGCCGAGCGTTTCATTAAGTCAGCCAAAAAAGATCCCTCTCGCAATTTGGAAAACTTACAATGGGCTGAGCAGAACGCTCGTCAATCGGTATTGCATGATTTTACCGACGAGCGCAACTGGGCCTGCCTAGCACATGTGAAAGTCCTCCTTGAGGACAAAGAGGGGCTAGCTGCTGTCCTCGACGATGTTTTTACTATCCTTGGTCGAGACCCAGATCAACTGGTTCAGTTGGAAGGAATAAATATGCTTACGATGGGGTATGAATTGCTTTCAGCAGCATTCCTCGCCGATCCATTAAACCCCGATAAATGGTGGGAACATTGTAAAAGTAATGGTGCTGAAGGAGAACTTGAAAAGTTCGCCAAACGTTGTAAAAGGTTGGATTTTTCAGATCAAAGAGCGAACATCATTTTTGGACGACGGCTTGAACGTGTGTTGAAATCTGGTAGGGCAGAATTATTCATTGAATTAGTTCACCATTTACTTGCTCAGCGTCCAAGCAACCATGAATTGTGGATGGATCTTGGCCTCCTCCATGAGAAGCGAAAGGAGTGGGATGAGGCTTGGCTTTGCTATGATCATGTCCAGCAAATAAGACCTCATTTTGATACTCGTGATGCCTTTAGAGAGAGGTTGATTAAACGGCTTGAAGGTAAAAAATGGTCCGAACCAGACACAAACATTCGCAGCAATTTCTTACAACGAATGCAATCACTTGCTTCCACTTTGGAGGCAAAAACAACAGCAGCCCAACTGAGTCAACATGGTTCATCTATGGTAGCAGCAGAAAAGGTCGTGGAAAAAATTAATCCAGATCTTGTTGAAATGGAAAAATTGTTGGCGGCAAAAGATTTTGCCGCAGCGTTCTTCTACGCTCGCCGCCTCTTGACGCTGGGTGAAAAATGGGCTCAAGAATATCTAGACAAAGCCCGCCGGGGCTTGGAACTTGAGTAAATAATATCGATACACCAACTGATATATAGATTTGGAGAAGATTGGATGACCGAGCCGGAATTTGTATTAGCCTGGGTCACTCTTGCTGATGAAGCAGTTACACCTGAAGGCGAAGGTGGTCGCTTTTTATTAGTTAGAAATAAGACCCGCGGATGGGAACTGCCGGGAGGGACTCGTGAAAGCGATGAAACTCCAATGCAGACTTTGTTCCGTGAGTTATTTGAGGAAACAGGTGTTAGCGGCCGTTTCATTTGCTGGAATAAGAAATTCTATCCAAAAGGTTGGGTTGGCTGGGTAATTGCAGAGGAATTATTCGGTAAGAAACTAACAAATGATGATAATAAGGATTGGACACAAAATTCTCAAAATACTCCAGATACAGAACCAGAATCTTGGAAAGTTTATGATTCAGGTGTTGTGGAAGCAAAATGGCATACCGAGTCGCCGGAAATGTACACATGGGATGCAAGCGAAATTACCGTATTGGCTAAATGGGCTGCCGAATGGACTCCGTTAGAATAGGTGCGGCGAGCGATGTTGAAAGTGGCCAAAATAGTAATATTTATTGCGGAAATATTTTTGATTTTCACTCACTGGTTTTTGCAAGTTGATTTAACCTATTTTGCCATGATTCAGCCTTTTCAGGATCTATTACTTGCAGCACTGCTGCTACAAGCATCATGTCTTCAACCTCATCTGGTTTCGTCATTATACCATTAATTTCACCTACTCGCCCAAGCATATGGCCAGCAAAAAGTAAGCCGAGGAGATCGCCTCTGTCCTGTCCAGATACATCGCCATCCCAAGACTCAACACAAGTTTTGAACACATCACTTACCTCTATTGGAAGGACTCTTGGTTCCCCAGCAGGTTGGTCAGTACCTCTTGGTTTAGCATCTTCAATTTGCTTCTCCATTGGGACGGCATTATCATACATTGAATCGGATGCTAGCATTAGAAAGGTGGAGCCAGCCTGTAACATAATGTCATTCATATTTTGTTGCCTTGAGAGGTTAAAAGAAACCCAAGAATGGCGAATCGCCGCAGGTACGTCACCGTGATTTGCTAATATCCGGCTAGCTCCAAGTCGAGAGAATGCAACTGTTTCAGGTGCATGTTCACCGTTTCTTGGAATATCTCCATAGACTTGTAATGCCATCAAATCCTCACCAATCATTAGGTGAAAAGCAGCCTTGTTGAGAAGGGACAAATCATGCTCTCTGCTGGCTTTAGCCACTGACTTTAATCTAGTTTCTGCCCATGCGAGGTCGTCTCTTGCAGCTTCAATATCTCCTGCTTCAAACTTCACAAGGCCTCGCTCCATACGTATGCGCCCTTCTAGAACTAGGTCACGAGATTTTGGATTACTCGCAGCCGCCCAAGCATTTTCAAGAGCCTCCGGCAACTCATCTGCTTTGCCTTCGAAGCGTAGTTTTGTAAGATTGAGTGTTGCCAGTTGCGCATCGGTTAATTCGGCTACGATGATTTCAAGAAGGTCATTTTGCTTTTGGGCAAATGCCTCTTCAGCATGAGGTAACCATGAATTTTCAGGCCACTCGTCATCAATTCGCCATTGAGAAAGCGCCGGTAAGTCAACTGGCCCCTCATCCTTCCACCTTTGTACAAGATTTGCAGTAGATTGTCTCACGTCATTCACCTCTCTTTTTTCGCCCCTGACAGGGCATGAATAAATGCTGATTCAGCGGTAATTCGGTCGACAGGACCCGACCATCCAGCCGCCCCATCATGACCTCCTCCATCTCCACCAATTTTTTCTGCTATTAATTCCATGATTTTACCTAGGTGGACTCCACATGCAGTTGAGACTCTAGGTGCTCGGGCGGTAAGTCGAGTAATTCCGTCTCTCGTGCGCGATGCCAATGCAACTTCGGCACCTGCTGCAAGTAAAACATTACACATCCTACCTTCATTCGCGCCCACTCTAGTATGCATGAGGTACCATTCACCAGCATTTTTGGATTCCATTCTTTGCATTCCTGCCGCCATAGCCCCCCTTTCTGAATCAGTCATTCTATCTGATTCAAATGTTTCAAGGAACTTCGGATAGTCAATTCCTGAGCCCATTAATAATTCACCGACACAACGGAAAGTTTCTGCTTTTGCATGTTTAAACCTCCCAGTATCGGTTATCAGGCCAGCAAGTAATAACTTCCTTACTTCCATTGTAAGGCATTTTGGATGGAATTTCTGTAGGTATGCGAAAATGATTTGTGTTGTTGCTGAAACATCCCTCCTAATCATAAGGTCCTTTTCTCCGACCTCCCATGAATTAGTATCATGATGGTCAATGATTGCAAATGGTACTTCAGGCATCGTCAAGCCGATTTGACTAGGTGCCGCAGCATCTACGCATACTACTGCCTCCAGTTTCTTTGGCCACATCGGCGCCTCAACACTTAGTTGCATGAAAGGAGCCTTGGTTTGCGCAATCATACGCTTTGCAATTTTGCTAATTCCAACTCCACAAGCCATTGCTTGAGGAAATGCCGAAGCAAGGGATAGAGCAGACCCGATCGTATCCATGTCGCCGTTACTACCGCAAATAATTGCAATTGCTCCCTGCTCTGCTGCAGAAGTGAGCCAATTATGCAGTGAATCCAAGTCATCATCGAGGGATTTCATTTACTACCCTCTAATTCCTTTGCTAATGTCTCGTAAGCGGACTTTATCTCATTCTCGCGAGTAACATATCTTTCTAAGGCTAAAGATACGCGTTCAATTGTCGATTTCAAATCATTTTGCAAAGAGGCTCGGTCATCGACCTCTACTAAGACCGCACCGGCATTTCGGTAAATGGCTCGGTCTTCAGGTTGACTCTTTACATAATCAACTGTAGCCTCGAGTTCACTGAGTTGACCCTGTAGTGCAGCGATTTGCTGAGTAATTGCTTGGTGCTCTTGAACCATTCCCGAAAATTGTTGTCGCTTATCCATTGTCGCCACCAAACCCTCTCAAGTGTTAGTTATTCAAGAACCCTTACAATGATTCAACTGCCGAAAGTGAGGCTAGAGCGTTGAGCGCACCCTCGGCTGCCTCTAAAGAACGTAGTTTAGTATTCCAAAAAGCTCGCAGATTTTTTGCACTGATTTCTTGCAAAGATACCTCGTAAGAACCACCTTCTTCCTGTGGTGAAGTATAACCACCTTCAGTAATTAATGAAGAAAGTAATGCTTCAGCCTGCAAATGGCGGACCCGTAGGACCGCCTGCCAAGTCAAGAATATCACTCCTCTTCTTCGCTTATTTCACCGGCAGCACGAGCTCGCTCGTATTCAACTGCAGCCTGAGTGGCGATATATGCCATATCTGCGGCAGAAGCACCTTCTGTATTACGACGAATAACACGGTTATTTGCATCGCTTGCTCGTGTATAGGGCTCCCATGCACCGCCAGCAAATGTGTGCTTACATTTTCCGCAAGACCAAATTCCCACGGATTTACGAGTTACCTTTTGATATTGACAAACGGGGCAAGTGTATTTTCTTGATTTCTTCGCAATAACCTTGGCGGCGTTTCTACGTACACTAACACCGTAGCGTGCGCCATATCGTGCTGCTAGTCCTGCTTTTTGTGTTCGCTTAGCCATTTTAATTCACCTTTGAATCAACCAATTCTCTGAGGTTTTTACAGTGTTCTGCAGCCACATCAAGAATCTCTGCGAGTTCGGGGGGAGTGAAAGTGCCTTTTAACCCCTTTTGCATTGAATGCATTGCACCAGTATCGCCTAAGGTAACACTTACTCTTTCGTCACCTCCGAGTTCTTCCTCTTCGTTTGCATCATACACTAATCTTCCACCAACTCTAGTAAAGGTAGTCATGATTGGAGTAAGGCTTACTGGAAGTTGGTAATCTTCACCAACATCAAATCTTGCGGCAGGGACAGTTGCGTTGCGTAATGCAGCGATTGCTGCTAGTCCGGCTGCATCAAACAAATTTCCTCCATCGCTTAGAACATGAATATCAAGGACGACCATCCAAACCTTTTCTCCTGGAACAATACACAAGTTAGCCATGTCAATACAGCCACTTTCGCGGATTCCACGGTCAACAACGCGTCCAAGTTCAATGGACTCGGGGCTTGGTGGCCCAGGGTCATATTTGCGGTGAGCGACGGGGCGCAATTCGGAACCACACATTAGAGAACCTTGAGCTGGGCGATCATCATATGGTGTGCGAATTTCAAACTTAACGCCGGCATAAATTACGGTATCTCCCCAAGTTACTTTTGCTGAACCTTCAGCATTGTAAAGGCAACCGACTTCAAGATCAATATCGCGCATCTCCCAACGACCTCGGCCATCGATACGTTGATCTGATTCGGCGAGTATTGCCAATTGTTGGCGCAATAATTGCGGTACTGTTTGAGTACTCATTGAGAAACACCACCGTCATAACGATCTTTGAGTGCAGCTTTTTGCAATTCGTAAATATCTGCTGCACCCTTGAAACAATATTCAATTGCAGTGTTTAATTCATCCATTGAAAGATCTCCATCCATTTGCATGAAAGCAATTTCACCAGTTGCGGGCATAATACCCATTGGCAGATCGGCTTGCCCATAGTTGTCTTCTGCTTTATCTAAGTCAAGAACTACTGTGTCTTCCACTTTACCTGCGGCGACACCAACTATTAAGTCGCGCATTGGAATGCCTGCATCGGCTAGAGCAACTGCTGCAGCGGTAATTCCAACGCAACGAGTTCCTGCTTCGGCAGAAAGTATCTCAATTTCAACGCGAATTTTTGAACGAGGGTATCGCTCAACCAATACTACTGAAGCCAAGGCTTCGGCTGTGACTTTACTAATTTCTCGGCTTCGGCGGTTAAATCCAGGGCGGATTCGGTCGCTTGTGCTGAAGGGCGCCATATTGTAGCGAACATCCAATACCGCTTGATCCTGTAATTGGATACGACGAGGATGTGCTTCCATGGGTCCATATACTGCAACGATTGCCTCATTGAGTCCATGCTTTACATATGCTGAACCATCAGCGGCAGGTAAAACACCGGCCCTGATTTCAACCGGTCGCATTTCATCAATAGCACGGCCGTCCAAACGAGTACCGTCATCATTCAGTAATTTTACATCTCCATATCCGCCCATTAGGCAACACCTCCAACAATAGTAGCCTCAAGAAGTGCCTTTGCACCATCGATATGACCTGTCTTGGAAATTGAATTTAGAGTATTGACTGCAAGGCGAATTCCTTCTGCTCCACCATCCACCCATACCCTTCCGTTATCGCCTACAATAATGCGGCAATCGGCGGCAATTTTTAAATCACCGAGAATCTCTTTTACCATAGGTAAATGCTGAATAGATACTGAGGCAACATGACCTTCGGAGATTTTGCGAAGCCCCACGCCCTTCATTGTACAAACCAAATTATGACATTCATCGACTTCTTGGACTCTTGCTAGTACTGCTTCGCCAACATCCATGTGGTTGCGGGCATCGCCAAATTCAACCTTCCATGGTGCCAGAGACATAGGCAATAAAGCATTGAATGGACCATTTACGTCCAAGAACCAAAGATTACTTTGGACTGCCTCAACTATTCCGACGATCAAATCACCGGAACGGGGCATATATGCTGCGTTTATAGGAACGACATATATCGTTCCATTGTTCTCTTTCAAATACCCGAGGCGTGTTGCAATTGTGCCGTTATTGGTGGATGCAACCCCACTCCCAAGGTTTTTTCCAGCGCAGTCCCCAATGGACTCTCCTGGTATTACTAGGCGCTGCTCGGCGCCAACTTCTAGGTTACTCATTTTGTTTCCTCCAAACTCGCCGACCAGCCCACCCATTTTAACCATTCACTAAGAGTAGGGCATGGAATTGCAATCTCTATTACATTTCTTTTACACTTAAATTAGAATCACGACTAGCAACTTGAGAAATCAAATCGGCCTTCAGTGCAGCGGGGATAACAACTACACACGCCCAATCTCCATTCTCTAGCCATTGTTCTTTTTTCATATGAGGGCGCAATAACTGTGAAACTCCACCATAGGCCCTTCCACTAACCCTAAATGCCAATTTGCAAGTTTCGAACGAGAGGGGTATTAACTGTTTGAGGATTATTAATACTTCCTTAACCTGAGCATCAACTGTTTTGAAAGGGTCAACAGAATATCTAGATTCATCCAATGCGTTCTCAATTCGTACTGCGGGATGAGGGAGTTTTGTCTTAGGGTCAACTGCTGTTTTAACGATTGAATTGATGATTTTTAGTCGCTTTTCCTCGACCATTCCTTTTCGTTGCGCAGTAGTTAACTGGATATTACCTTTTTTCAGAATGATGGCGGCGATTTGATGGATATCTTGGGTTGCAAAAGTCGCTTCAATAGCCTCCGCCGTTGGCCTTTCGCCACCTCTTGCATCATGCCAAACTTCATCAGTAGCAAGGAGGTTATCCCATTCAACTTTCTCCGGAAGACGCTTGTATAGATCAACTAATTCGGGGTCAACTAGAATCTCGTAACGCTTACCACCTTTCTCAAGTCTAGCCAATACCGCTGCATCTAAACTTACCATCCAAATCCCTCAATGGTTTATCCATTAACTCACAAAGCGCAAGCAGGAAACCAATCACTCCTCAAGAGGCTTTAGGCGGTCAATTTGCTTAACTACCTGTTCGCGGTTTAGGATGCGGTAACCATCAGCATCAATCACTACAACTTCAATAGCCTCACGGTTCAACTCAGTATCAAGGCTCTTACGTAATCCTTCAAGACCCAACTTCATAGCTGCATTCATAGTGAGATTATCCTTCCAATTTGATTCAAAGAAATCAATAACGGTATTTCTCCCTGAGCCGATTGCACCTGCATGATAGGATTGGTATGCGCCGGAAGGGTCGGTTTCAAACAAGTGAATACCGTTCTCATCAACTCCGCCGATTAAGAGGGCGGTTCCATATGGGCGAGCGCCTCCGTATTGGGTGAAAGATTGCATGAAGTCGCACATTTTCTTGGTGAGCATATCAACAGGAATAGGAGCGGCATAAGTAATCCTGTTAACTTGGCATTCAACTCTTGCGCGGTCAACTAATTGCCGGGCATCGGCGACAAGTCCAGAGGTGGCAAAACCAATGTGTTCATCAATTTTGAACATCTTCTCAATACTTTCGGGAAGAATCAAACGACTTGCAATTCTCTTATCGCAGACCAAAACAACACCATCGCGGAACTTTAATCCTGCAGTCGTAGTTCCTCTTTTTACAGATTCCCTAGCATATTCAACTTGAAATAATCTTCCATCTGGGCTGAACATTGTAATACTGTGGTCATATCCTCTTCCGCTCGGTTGCATAGGCTACCCTCAACCTCCGACCCGAGAAGGGGTCTTATCAATCTATGCGGTAAATCACTTCAATAATGCACCTCATTTCAATTTGTAAATTATTTGAGAAATGTATGTATTATTCTCAATTAAATCACGCAATTTAGCAGGCGCCGGGTGAAGGGCCTTGTGAGAGGGGTGCATTGATGGATGCGAAACCTATCGCCCAATTATGCGAGTCCTAGTTTTAGCATCAGGTGGCAAGGATTCGGCACTGGCATCATGGTGGGCCATTAGCAAGGGTTGGGATGTGGCGGGCTTAGTAACAGTCAGCGTAGAGGATGATGATTCCTTTATGTTCCAATTGCAAAGTACTAATTTGGCAGCCTACCAATCTGCTGCAATGAATGTGGGGTGGATGCAGGTGACAGTTAGCGGAAAACCCGATCAAGAAGTAATTGAATTAGAGAGGTCATTAGTAGGTGTAATATCGGGAAAGGTTGGTCCTAATCCCCCAACTAGTCTTCCCGGTGGTGGGTGGAAAATACCTTCAGCATTACGTAATATAGATTCGGGGCCTGCGATTGATGCAATTGTCTGCGGCGCAATAAGATCTGAATACCAGCGCCGAAGAATTGAATTGATGTGCGAGCGTTTAGGAGTTATTTCATTCACTCCGCTTTGGCATCACGACCCATTGCAACACATGCAGGAATTAGTTTCATGTGGTTTCAAAATGATGCTCGTATCTGTATCGTCTGATGGTTTGACCGAAGAATGGCTCGGCCAATTATTGACTCGGGAATCATTATCAACACTTAATAATCTAGCAAAAGAATTCCGTTTCTCTGTTGACGGTGAGGGTGGCGAATATGAGACTATAGTCACCTCAGCACCTCATTTTGACGGTGATATCTCCGTGCAAGGTGAAAGTAATTGGCAGGGTCGACGCGGGGAATTCATCATTACTGATGCGAAACTTGAATAGCAATAATAAGCCTATACAATGGCTTTATTTCCACTAATGAATGCCACATATTATAAAATCCATATACGGCAATTGAAGCGGAAGCATCAAATCATTTATTCACTACCATCGGTATAGGTGAGATGATGCGTTTCTGCCCCCTTGACTATCGTTATGGTAATGATGACTTCAAAATAATTTGGTCTGAAGAGGGGCGGCACGTACGACAATTAGAGGTTGAGCGCGCACTTATTTGGGCGCATATGCAGCTCGGAAGAGTAAGTGAATCTGACTATGAAATAGTCGCATCGATAGCAAATCCTGATGCAGTCACAAAAGAGAGAGTTAGCGAGATTGAGGCTGAAACAAAGCACGACATTATGGCACTAACCAAGGCTATGGCCGAGGCTGCTGGAGAGGCGGGGTGGTGTATCCATCTCGGTGCAACATCTAATGATATCGTTGATTCGGCAGTCGGCCTACAGTTGCGTGATAGCATGGTCATTTTGCGAAAGCGTTTGTGTGATTTAATTGGTGTGGTTGCTGACCTTTCTGAACGCGAACGTGACACTGTGATGATTGGCAGGACTCATGGGCAAGCAGCAGTGCCGATTACTTTTGGATTGAAGACTGCTGTTTGGGCCGATGAATTAGTTCGACATCTCAATCGCCTTGATGAGGCTTGGAAGCGTATTGCAGTAGGCAAGTTCCTCGGTGCAGTTGGTACTGGAGCTGCCCAGGGCAAAGATGCAAGAAAATTGCAAGAACTCATATTAACTCATCTCGGTTTAGAAGTTCCTTTGGTAACGACCCAAGTGGTTGGGCGTGACCGCTATGTAGAATATATCGCCTGGTTGGCTAATGTTGCCACCACATGTGAGAAAATTCTGCAGGAAATTAGAAATTTGCAACGTACTGAAATCGCCGAGGCCGGAGAGGGCTTCGACAAAGAGAAACAAGTCGGCTCGTCAACCATGGCGCATAAGAGAAATCCAATTACTAGCGAGAATGCTTGTGGTTTAGCACGGATTGTAAGATCATTTATTATTCCAACTTATGAGAATGCCTTGCTATGGCATGAAAGGGATTTAGCCAATAGTAGTGCTGAAAGATTCACCCTTTCTCATGCTGGTTCATTATTAGATGATGTAATAACTAAGACAAACCGAGTATTAACTAACTTATGGGTGGACTCTGACAGAATGCTTTCAAACATTCACTCACAGAAGGGATTAGTGATGGCCGAGAAGATGATGATTGCTCTTGTTGATAAGGGTATGCCGCGTGATGAAGCACATGAAGTTCTTCGCACGGCATCAATGATATGTATCGAAAGCGGCGAGGAATTAATTGATGTATGTTCAAGAACGCCAGCGATTGCCGGTATTTTTTCAGCAGATGAACTAGAGTCGGCATTTGACCCAATGAATCACCTTGGAGTTACTGCAGAATTGGTTGATGATGCTGTTAGAATTGCTCGACAAGCCATACAATAATTTAGTGAGTATTAGCACTATTTGTACTACGGATGTTCTATTTCTCCTGTAGGTTGAATTCACTAACTTGTGACATAGCAAGCCTAACCATTACTACTGCAATCAGTCCTGAAAGAAGGAAAGTTGCCCCTATTATCCAATGAAAGGAGTAGAAAATTACCGCGATTCCAATTATTGAACCATAGGAAACGATTTGACAAAAAATGGAAAGGCGATTGAGAATTACTAATGCACGTTTTTCCATACGGTGACTATATTCGTGGACGTATGCTTCAATTAAAAAATATATTCCTTGGAATGGGATTGATGCAACTAGAACTACCAAACCAATTTGCCGCCAATATTGGTAGTTAGATTCCTGAGCAATCCCTTGGAAAAGCAAATATGCCATATTAGTACCAAGTAAAGCCGCCATTATAGTCCAGCGCTTTTCAGAAAGCGACTTGCCCACAACACTATCTCTCTCACCTATTAGAACAGATTTACGGGTATTCATAGTTTGCCCGTTGCAATTAGGCAGTTAAGGTTAATCAAAAATATCCGCGGGAAAAGGAAGTTTCCGCGCCACCTAAGAATTACGGAGTCGTAGCGAACTTTACAAAACCATTCCAAGACCAAGTACTCCGCCAGTAATAATCGCAGTCACGACGAGTAGCAAAATCATCGCATGAGGTCCGTATTGATTTTCATCATCGAGAGCAACCCGCCAAATTTTCCAACCTTGAGCAAAGATTCCGGCTATAGCACCACCTTCAACTTCTGCGAATTCAGGCAAGGGTCGACGGGGGATTCTCTCTTTGGATGCCATGTTACTCCCCACTTCGGTGGCGGGTATAGGGCTTTTGGGCATATTTACTTGAACTATTCATTCATCACTTCCCTCTCATTCATTCATATTTACTATTGAGGATAATTAGTAATTTCGCTCAAGCAATAATAATAGCAATGCATTTCAACTGTTGCCGCTAACCTTGTACATATGAAGGAGGTTTCCGAGAGGGTTGTTTCGCTCTTACCACCACTTCCTGACAAGGTACATCTATCAGTCTCCGGTAGTATCGGAGGCACGACGCTCGCTCTCCAGTATTCTCGTGAAGTGTTACTTTCGGGTGGTAGAGTTCTTTGGGCAACTCCCGAAATGCCTGATTCTGTTCGTTTTCAACAATTGTTCTCTGATGTTGATCTGATTGCTAGTAGCCGTTTCCATGCCCTTCAATTCGACGATAACCTTAAGCATATTTCAATGCAAATTGTAAATGCCAAGGATACATTGCCAAGAGTTCAATTAATTGTAATCGATGACTGGGCTCCATCAGAGGGTCAAGCGCCAAGAGAAAATATAGACATGGTAACTGAAGTACTAAATCACGGAAGCGACTCCTGCAGCATAGTAATTATTTCCAAATCATATGAATCTCCAGATGCAGGCATTGAGATGAAGGTGCGAGGTGGAAGTCGTTTGGTTGACACAGGGGTAGAAACTTGGCATCTTCTACGTCAGCAAGATGGGAATGAAAGATGCTTAGATACAACAAAAAAACAATTCCATTTCAATTTAGAATCCAATGGTTTCATTTGATATTTCAAAAGACGCAGGATTGAAGTTGGCTCTTTTCACCCTCAAGTCTTCGGGGGAAAGGTGAGTCGCCGAAGTAGTGGAAGCAGTATTGTTGGGGGCAAATCTCCTGCCAACCCTCAGTCTTCGTCCACTTGGTCATCTTCCTCACCGAGTAATGCGCCCATTTCATCAAGAGCATCATCATCAGGATCGTCAAATTTTTCAGGATTTTGTGCTCCGCCTTCAAGTGAATCTTGACCAGCAACCTTGGGCGCAGCATCTTCTTTAGCGGCAGCTACATTTTCTTTTCCTTTCTTAATAATAAACCACACGGCAAAAGCAAATGCGATTATCAGTAGCGCATAAGTAATGTAAGACGCATAGTCATTTACAGATTCACTCATAGCCCTTCGGAGAGGGAGTTGATTATTGATGATTTGCCTAAGAAGTACATCAATTTTCTAATTAGATAGTATGAATTATTCTCAGAAATACAGGCTCAATCTGTTGTGTTGTGAATGAAAGATGCCCACTCAAGGGAGATCAGGGTGTAATCGCGATAATGGGGCGGCAAGATGTCTTCTTGCTGATGCAGGTGGCTCAAGCCAAACTCCAAGCAATGGGGCAAGTTGAGCGGGAAGGGGCGATTCTACCCAATGGTCAAAGGTTTTCTCCTTGCAATTAGGGCACTTTAATTGCTGCCCTTTTCCCTTTGAGGTAAATCTGCTCCCACAATCACACAGTGGGCGTAGATGGCGTTTTGGCGATGGTGCCTTGAAGATAAATCTCTCTAGGTGCACTATATTTTCTCCCTTAGGGATTATTCCGTAAAATTCCACTTCATCACCAGAAAGAAGCATTTGAATTACCCTATTGATATCACCGCTTTGCGAAAATGCAATTGCTTTTAGGCCGTTTTCCAATTCAATTATTGCATGCCCGCCCTTGATGATTTGTGGCTTTTCTACTAAATCTCCTTTGTATCTGTGAAATAAATGATCATTTGTCGCTTGATTCGTTTGCCATACACGCATGCTACTAGCATTCTCACTATTCCTGTCTTTCAATAACCAGTGTGCTGCTGATTCAGCAGCATCTCTGGTTTCAGCCCGAATCCCAAACAATACCGGACAGGGCGTCCTAGGTGAAATCAAAGAGCGGTCAATCGTTGGGTCGCGATTAACAAATGTGTCGGGGTATTTAGTGGTCAACTGAATGACTTTTTGGTTATTTATGAAACGAAGAGTTCCTATATTTTTCTCAAGCCTATAGGCTATTGCTTCCCAAGTATGGTCAATCAATCCATTCCACGAAATAGCAGCCAAAGCACCAATGCAGCCGTGACCATCGTTGTCTTTCCATACTTTCCCTCCAGAGGCATTGATTTTATCATCAACAAACTCCATAATCTCAGTTAACTTTACTTCCCCTCTTACAGCCATTGTGTATATTTTGTTGTCAATATCTTGCTTCAACCAAACCATTCCAGGTGAAGCCTCCGATTGTTGTCGTTGATCATGATGGCTCTCAGATGCGCTTCCATGACGTTCAGCATCAGCCAATACAAGCTCCGCCCACAATTCATCTAGTCGCTTGAGAAGGGCAGTTTCAGATTCATCAATTCTTCCTTCATCAATTACATCATCTTCCTCGCCAAAAAGAATAATCTCGCAAGCAACTGCAGCATTTCCCCTCGTGCGGCGCTCAGCAAACGGCCATAGCCGCACAAGACGCGGGTTGGTAGATACTCTCCACTTCCAATCCTCACCAATAGCATTGGTATCCTTTGCAAGCAAAGAGATCAACTTATGGAAGGTATGAGTAGTGCAACCTCCGGAAAGCCCGTCGGTATCATCAAGACCCAACCAGCCCATTTAATCACCTGAAATAACAGAAATATCATCGCCTTGATCGGTGAAATCAAGAATTCGCAGGATAACGTCTGCAATTCCCAATTGCTCTTCAACAAGAAAAGTTCTAACTCCATGATTCAAACCTGCCTTAATGTCTGCAGGACGGTCACCAACCATACATGAAAAATCTCCTTCGGGGAATTGTGTTGCTGAGTATTCACTTCCAACTACCAAATTATTCAATTGAATCTTCTCGGAGGATGCGTTAATGATTTGCCGGCCTGCCTCCAACATCCCCGGATTAGGCTTCCTTGCCCAAGCGCCAGACCACGGAACATATGGAGAATAGAGAACTAAGTCCAAATGAGCATCCTCATCTTCTGCTAAGAGGCGCTTGCGTAATTCATCATGGATTTCATGCAAGCGGTCGTGGCTCCATAGTCCGCGATTAACAGGAGATTGATTAGTGACTACACAAATGCGAAACCCAGAACGTCGTAAATCACCAACAGATTTTGCAGCCAAGGGCAACACTACAAGGTCTTCAATACAATTGACATAGTCAACTTTACCGACATTTAGAACTCCGTCGCGGTCAAGAAAAGCAATTCGCCCATCCCATTCAATATTATTTGGTAGAGGTTGTAAGTCAAGAGGTGCAATAATATCTGCGCCGTCACGACTTGGAAAATCCAAATGAACACCTCAAGAATTTTTAGACAAGGCCTGCTTATCCTTGATAATCTCTTTTACAATGTGGTTTACAACCAACTGAATATCCTCAATCCTTTCCATTGATTCGGTATCAGCGAGAATCATTATTTCTACCATTTTAGCCATCTCGCCACCACCCATTCCTTTGTAATTTCCGCCAACGCCAACTGTAGTGCAACCCATATCCTTAGCATAACGAAGCCCATTTAGAACATTGAGGGAATTGCCTGAGCCAGAATAACCTACAACAAGGTCGCCATGGCGAAGGAAAGTGCCTAACTGCGCTTTAAATACATTATCAAAATCAGTATCATTGGCCCATGCGGTAAGACCTGCAGCATTATCGGTGTGGCAAAGTGTAGGGAGGGAGAGTTCTTTTGACCAATCGCCTGCTGAATGGCTTGGAGTTCCTGCACTGCCGCCATTTCCAATGAAGTGGACTGTGCCGCCATGATCCATTACATCTTCTACGGCGGATGCAAAATTTTCCAGTGCATCCTTATCAAGCGAGATGAGAGTTTTTACTAAATCGGCGACATATGAATCGATGAATCCGTTGAAATCGTAGGTTTCACTCAAGCCACTTCCCCCATATACTCGCTGTGAAGGGGGACTTATACAACTTCGCCTAACAAGTCGCAATATATTGTCTCATTTGCATATTTTGTAAATGGAATTCGTACACTTTCAATATCCTTGAGGTCAATAATAAATAATTTTGAATCTAATAATCAGGGTGGTTTAACTCGACAGTCTAAAGGAGAACTTATACAGGAAAGCCGTTGAGGCCACTACATAATATGTCGGCATTACCGTTTTCCGAGTCCTTCTTGGCATTCTCTGGATTACTATTGCTTGCACTCGCCTTTCATAGCAAAAAGGCATCTTCTTCTTGGGCAGCAGTGCCTGGTTGGATTTTGCTGGGGTCTTACTTTTTTCTGAACACTCCGCATTATGTAGAATTGGCCGATCCAGTTCTAATCATCATGTCGGCAGCAACTTTACCTATGGCAATTGCAATTTCAATTTGGGAGGCCCGCCTGATCAAAAATGGTGAAATTTCAGAGTCTCTAAATTGGTTTAGAGGTGCTTGCTTTTGGGCTGGAATGCCCTACTTAATGGTGGAGAAAATACCTTGGTTGAATGTTCTTGCAATTTGGTTTGTTGCAGGCCAAACCGTTCTTTTCATGCGCTGGACTGGAGCCGGAGACATACAACTTGGAGAAACATATGTCAACATCGAGGGGCAAAGTATCGTTACTTGGTCCGAATGGGATGGCAATCGTTGGTTCTTAGACACTGGTGGGGCAGAAAATGCATTTTTTACCGATTTACAATTAGCAGATGGCACCCCTATTGGAATTTCATTTGTTTTGGCTTGCACTGCTCTGCAATCAATGATAGTATTTGTCGGAGCCATCGTTGCTTTACAAACTGCGCCTTGGCAACGAAGGGTGAGAGCGTTGCTCATTAGCCTCCCCGTTATCCATGTACTCAATATTTTTCGCAATGCCGGCCTAGTTTGGCTACATGCCAACTTCATTGGTTGGGAATGGCTAACTCTTTCAATGTTTGATTTTGGCCACTCGTATGCAGCAAAAGTAGTTTCGCTTGGAGCCATGTTCTTAATGGCATTAGTTCTGTTTGAATTGCTTCCGCAACTGCATCGACATATACTGGAATTGATGGGAAAATTGATGCCAAAGAAAAAGAAACGAAAGACCCAAGCATAAGGTAGGTGTGCCACACCCAGGAGAGGAGAGGGATGGACAAGAGTTTATGGAAATGGATTTCATCTGCATCCATCCTTGCATCCATGTGTTGTCTTCCTTCAGTAGTAATGGTAATGTTAGGCTTAGCTTCGGTTTCCACCGCTGCTGCACTTTCAGATACACTGTACTGGGGCCCATTCCGTTGGTGGTTATACTTTGCAACCGTCCTTTTCCTTTCTTACGGGCTGTATCGCTATTTCAAAGCAGATGGCATTTGCACATTAGATGATGTTAAACGTGAACGCCAGAAGGTAGTTAACACGACATTGCTGGTATTTACTATCGCCATTATTGGATTTTTGATTTTCAATTACATCATTCTCGAACTGATCGGAATAGCCATCGGCCTTCCGTGGGAAGATGATGCATTCTGGAATTGAACTACTACCAAGGAAAGTCTGTCTTGTTGGTTCGAACAAAGGGTAGCGAAAAACGTAGAAATGAATTAAATCTCAGATGGAAATGATTATGGAACCACATACCTACCCCTTGCCGTGCAACCTGTGCCAGTTCAGATAACTCCCGTGCAAAAACTCGCCAATAATGAAATAATGTTCAAAGATGTTCCATTAATTACATTAAATGGATTTTTGGGCTTAGCCATCCAATGGCTCGTTTTACCATTTATCTTGATTTGTATGTTTGTCACCTATGCGTTGGGCGCATTGATTATTATTGGAATAATAGTACAACTTATTATTTCCATTATTTGGTTTTTAATGTTCAATAGTTACTTAATAGTTAGTCCAAATGAAGGGGCTGCCATCCAATTCTTTGGTAAATACAAGGGGACTGTTGACAAGCAAGGATTCCATTTCTTCATCAATCCGTTATATGCAAAGCACAAAATATCTCTAAGAATTAGAAACTTCGAATCCGCCAAACTCAAGGTTAACGATGTCAATGCAAATCCAATTGAAATCGCTGCAGTTGTAGTATGGAAGGTCGTAGATACTGCTGAGGCTTTGTTTGAAGTTGATAATTATCAGAATTATGTTCAGATTCAAAGTGAGGCAGCTCTACGCGCTATGGCAACAAAATATCCCTATGATATAATTGAAGACAAAGATATAGGAGGAATTGCACTATCAAGCCACCAAGAAGTTATCGCACACGAATTACAGATTTCAGTTGAAGCAAGATTGAAGAGAGCAGGAATCCAAGTTCTTGAGGCCAGAATTAGCCACTTAGCATATTCCCAAGAGATTGCACAAGCAATGCTTCGCCGTCAGCAAGCAAGCGCAGTTGTTGCAGCACGCAGTGAAATTGTCAAGGGTGCAGTTGGAATGGTTGAAATGGCATTAGAGCAATTAAGTGAAAAGAACATTATCGTATTAACCGAGGAAAAGAAAGCTACAATGGTGAGCAATCTGTTAGTGGTATTATGCTCGGAAACAGATACTACGCCAGTTGTTAATACCGGATCTATTTGATGTTGAAATCGAGGCTCGGCCCCCCCAATTCACGGTAGAAGGTTGTAAGGGTAATCAGATAGCCCTTGCGATTTCATGGAAATGATATGTTGGATGAAAGGATAATAGACCTCATGATTAACCAACAAGCATGAGAAAAGTTGCAACTTTGCTTACTCTAACGATGCTTTTATGCTCCCTTTCTGGATGTCTGGGTGGAGATGATGATTACAGCCCCTCACCAATAGGAGTCCTTCTTTCATGACCCCGATATCTAAAGCATTAATTTGGCTTGATCGAAAACTAGATTTCGTAGTGATATTGTATCTCTTCTTAGGTCTATTTTGGTTATTAAACGGTTTTGACAAGTTTTTCAACGGTGAAAACATAATCAATTTCAATGGTTATGCAACAAAGGCAGCCATCGTTGACATGAATGGCACAGTAGCATATACGTTTCAACCAACTGAACCTAATGGGTGGTTTGGAGTAAATCGCGATGACAAAACAATAGGCTATTTTGCCAGGCTCGGCCTGCCTTCGGAATTAGCTCTTGGATCATTGTATATTGTCGGTGCAATTGAGATAATTTTAGGTGTTGCATTTCTTAGTATTCTATTCTACAAACCCCTTCTTCCAAAACAATTGGAAAACGCACTTGAAGCGAATAAAGCATTTGCAACTCAAACAGTACACCGCTTATCATTCAAGGCCAGTAGTTTGCTATTCGTAGCATTCATGGTGATGGATATATTATTTGGTGATAGAACCGAATTGTGGGAACATGGAACATTCCTTCTTTTGACTGCATTTGCATATAGATTATACATTGACCATGAGCAAATAGAAGCTGTTGAAGAAGCTCAAATCAGTTCATCGATTTGAAGAAATGTAATCCTCTATACAGAGACTGGTCTGCCTTACTATCATGAATCATAGGGGTAGCCTCTGAATAAACCAGAAAATTGTGAAAACCACATTTGAAATGATGTAAGTCATCCCAACGTTCATGGTCGAGCGATTGCAAGTTCGATCTCGCTCTCCATTTGAGATTCATCACATACTGACCGGTTTGGAAAAAACTCCAGAAATAATCGTTGAGTCTGAACTGTTTCTGCCAGAAGGTGAAGGACCATTCGGATGTGTAATTGCCCTTCACGGAAGCAATGGTTGGGCACCTCA
>PSPT01000031.1 GCA_004195635.1 Methanobacteriota archaeon | reverse complement strand
TACCATCTACCGATTTGAAGTCTTTCAATGTTGAGCCCCCTGCTGCGATTGCTTCTCGTAATACCTTTTTTATTTCGCTTACCAATAATGTAGACCTCATGTTTTTTCCGCTTTTTCCAACAATCTTAGCCGATTCAACCAGTGGCGATATTCTTGCCCTAAATAGTGCTTCACTAGCGTATATATTTCCCACCCCCACTACAACCTTTTGATCCAATAGTGCCACTTTAATTGCAGTTTTTCTACGACTTAATGATTTGGCTAACACCCTTGCATCCCAAGAATCCGACAAAGGCTCAGGGCCAAGATGAGTTATCAAACGATGTTCGTCCTCACGGCCCGCTGGAAACAAATCCATAACCCCGAAACGACGTGCGTCATTGTAAACTGCAATAAATCCATTTTCAAATTCAACCAATACATGGTCATGTTTCAGTGGCTCATAATTAGCGATTGAACCCTTACCATTGATTAATGAAAAATAGCCACTCATCCCTAAATGAACCAACCAATCATCCTCTGTATTTAGTCGAATAATTAGATACTTCGCCCTCCTTTCAACAGCGCCAACTTCCGCCCCAACCATCCGCTCCTCCATATTTTCAGGGAAGGGAAACCTAAGGCCGTCTCGGCGGAGTAATACTTTGCTAATTCGTTGGCCAACCATCTGTGCTTCAAGACCTGAGCGTACCGTTTCAACCTCCGGCAACTCTGGCAAGAGTTTCACTACTCCATTTGCCCAAGAAGGACACGTATGTCTTCCACAAACAAATCTATTGGAATATCTTCTTCAGACCATACCACTTGGAAGTGGCCTGTTTCATCAATAATGTAGGTGGGTTGTGTATGTGAAAATCCGTAACCTTCACTGGAGTTGTCCTCATAGGAAATTGGCGCCACACCATATGAATCCAAAATAGGAGTTACCGCTGTATCGACACCTGTTAAGTGAGTCCAATTATATCCCCTGTCAGAGGTCCAATTCTGTAGTACAGAAGGTGAATCATACCAAGGGTCAATAGTGATAGAAACCCATTCGGTATTATTCAATTCATCTTGCGATAATTTTTCCCTTACTGATGTCAAAGAAGCACTGATTACAGGACAAGTATCAATACATCGAGTATAGATAAATGACATGATTACCGTTTTCCCGCGATAATCCTCCAACGACCATAATTCTTCATTTTGGTCCTGTAAAGTAAATAATGGCGCCCACATATTAGCGTCCATTTCAGTGCCATGGAAAGCCGATTCTGCATTTGTCGGCCCAGTATTTAAACACCCAGGGAGAATTAGAATCAAAGGCAGCAATAGCACAATTACTTTGCTAGAATCTGGAATAATTGGCATGGTTTTTGTAATTAGCCAATTAGATATTAGTTCAGGCGCAAACAATTTCCCGCCAACTCCAGCCTCTTTTGCTTTGAGTTTCATGACTTTCTCCTCACAACAAATAAAGTATGATTGTCCTCGTAACCAGTTAATTTTATCCCTTCAAGTAATTCTAAGCCATGTGCTTCAATTTTTCTTCCTACCTCAGTGAATAGAGCAGCCTCTCCTTCGCTATTCCAGCGTTCACTTGCTGCTTTTAGGCTCAATAATGCAATCCCCTCTATTGCTAAAAAAGAATCACAAGCAGATAAGAAAATTTCTACTTGCCCTGCTTGAGCTACATCTTGGAATAACCAATTGACTCTGCGTGGAACAAGAGCACCCCATTCTGTATGTTTTCGAGCATCCCCCAGAACCGGAACTAAACCTTTTCGCGAATGAGCAAGATGAGTTAAATCACGCAAGCAACGCGGAGCCAAATCAACGGCAACTAGACGCCCTCCTTTCCTATTGTCTGCACCACATAAATGGTCATGAAGGTGAGAAATAGTAGTTCCATGCCCAGCACCTAAATACAAAATTTGGCTTCCTGCTGCTGGAAGTAATATATCGGGATTGTTGCGAGTTCGAATCATTGCAGCAGCGAGTTTTGAGCGCCGAGGGTCCCAACGGCGGTACTCTTTTCCATTAAAACGCCGCAATGATTCACCATATACAGTTTTGCGAGGATTGGCATTAATTGTCCAAATTGCTCGGCGTTGCATTCTAACTGCCCAAGAAAGGTTAGAATAATTCTTTGCTTTGGAATTATTATTATTGTTTCTCTTAATTTTCCCTTGGCTAGAACTATCTTCACCACTCATAACAATACCTACCTTTGGATTTGCTTTGGTTTTGGATGGCGAGTTCTTATGTCATTTACTTTATCTTCAATTTTTTGTATTTGCTCCGGAGACCAATCCACTCCGCCAAATGCATCGCATCTAGCGGCAATTGCTGCCTTGCTTGCCAACATTCGTGAAATTTTCCCTCGCACCCATCTCGGGGAGCGGGAGATCCAAGGGTGCATGAACAAATGACCGTGTTTTGGTGGTGGAGCACCGGTTTTTAAATGGTGAAAGAATGCTTTTTCAGCACCCAACACTTGGATTGTGCCGGCAGGTAGCCTTGCTAAACGCATTCTTCCGTGAGCAGAAACACAAAGACGAGCAGAAAGCAAAGGACCGAGTAGTGCGGTCAGTGAAGGCAAGTGTATTCGTGTTATTGTACGGATTGAATTTTCTATCTGATTCAATTGTTTTTCCATGTTAGACACATAGAGGGCCCAAGAGTGAAGAGAATGCCATTCGGAATCTTCTGGTCCAACAGGCGGCAATTCTGCATTTAGAGTTTCAGCAAGTTGAGCAATATTTGCCGAGGAAATAATTTGTGTTGCTAGTTTTGATCTATCGCTTTCAAACCGAGCCTGAGGGATAAATAGGCCAACCCATTCAACCATTCTGCCTTCACCAGTTACCCATGCTGAGCGAAGTTCTTCTGCGGCCCCTATAAGGTGCTCAAGTCGTCTGTCCGGGTCGCCGGCAGCCAATGCCACCCCGTCTTCTGCTAACTTTAATGCTGCTTCATCTGCAATTAATTGGGCGTCATCATCGGGTATAGGGTAATTTGCTTCGGGAAGTTCACTCGAGCCAGAGGGAAGAAGTATTGAATCAGGAAATTGAATAAGAAGACTGCGGGCTTCAGTTGTCATTGCCCCTGCTTTTAGCAATTCAAGTCGTTGCATTACATCATTTACCTTATAGGGTCCAGACCACTCATCAACATCAATGATTACACCATCTGAATTTACGACTGCAGCCGCTCGCCAATCAAACCAAATGCCCTGCACAATTACTCCTAAGGCTTCCAAGTGAAAAAGTGTACCTTCATTAATTGCCAAAATATAAAGTATTATTATTCTCATTTGACCTAAAAATGCCATCCCCTATTTCAATTATTTTAATATCACCTAAACGGTATGCTGATAAGCCCCTTCACTACCGTGTATCTATGTTCTGTCCATCTTGTGGAACACTGGCTTTCCCTGACTCCAAAGGTCACATCAAATGTCCCAACTATAAATGTGGATACGATGGTGATGCATCTAATGTTGTGAAAACGGCAGACGGGAGCGAAATTGACCTGTCAAAAACTATGAGTTCAAGCAAGGTTCAATCACGCAAATACGAAGTAATAAATGATGCCGATACTATTCGCGGAGTACTCACTAATGGAGACTATATTTGCCCTAAGTGTGACAAAAGAGAAGTATTCTCATATTTGGAACAAACTCGTGCTTCGGATGAACCAGAAACGCGTATGCTTACTTGTAAATCTTGTAAACACGGTTGGAGAGAATATTAACTCTTCAATAATTCATCACTAAGTTAGACCTACCTCATCCAAATGGAATGAGTGCTTGTCATTTGAAAATATTTCATTGCTTTGTAATCAAGCGATGAAGCGTCCTAACGTGGATACCGGTGGCCCCGTGTGCCACACAAGCATTACTCTTAGCGCCCCATGCAGTTCCCGCAATATCCATGTGTGCCCAAGGAATTTGCTCTTTATCTTCGCCTTCTCCTTTACTTGGTACGAATTGTTTTAGGAACGCAGCAGCGGTATTTGAACCACCCCAGCGCCCTGCACCGAGATTTCTCAAATCAGCAATCTTGGAATCCTTCATTTCCTTTTCGAATGCAGGGAATAACGGCATTGGCCAAGCGATTTCATCTACAACCTCTCCTGCTTCCTTGATATTGTTTAGGAGGTCATCATTATTTGACCAAAGTCCGCTTGCTTCATGACCTAATGCAACTACGCATGCTCCGGTTAAGGTAGCGAGATCAATAATGTATGAGGGGTCGTAATCAGCGGCCTTCCACAAACCATCTGCAAGAACTAGGCGGCCTTCTGCATCGGTATTCAACACTTCAACGGTTTTACCGGAATATGTTGTTATTACATCGCCTGGGCGTTGTGCTCCGGCATCAGGCATATTTTCTGCCATACAGGCAATGATAGTTACTCTGCCTTGGTGATTGGTTGCATGCAGAGCCTGAATTAATCCAAATACTGTTGCACTCCCGTGCATATCATACTTCATTTCGTCCATGCTTGGACTTGGTTTAATTGAAATACCGCCGGTGTCAAAGGTAATTCCCTTTCCAACAATCACAGGAGCGGGGCCAGCAACTGTGCGATTTAATTCAAAAATTACCATACATGGTTTACGGTCACTTCCCATTCCAACGCCGACAAGTCCACCCATTCCAAGTTCTTTCGCTTCGTCAAAGGAGATGATGTTTACTTGCACATTCTCTTTGTCCTTGGCCCATTCTACTGCATTGTGTGCATATGCCATTGGAAAGAGATCATTTGGTGGACAATTGCCTAAATCCCTTGCCAAATGTACTCCGGTGGCAACAGCAGCAGCGGTTGAAACTAATTTCCCTAATGCTTTGACTGAAGATTCTTCACATTGCAAAATGGCTTTCAATGACACATCTTCTTCATCTTCATCCTTGGATTTGTATTTATCATACTTGTAATCACGTAGAATCATTCCCTCTGCAAAAGCGGCCATTTCAGCCTCACTCCAACCACAAAAACGAATGGTGAATACAACACCATGACGCTTTTTGTATTGGCCTACGAATTTTGCTCCAGCATCTCGACAAGTCTTTTCATTACGTTCTGATTCCTTACCCATTCCAATTATTGCTGCTTTACCATCAGCAGCATGCAGGGTTATTACTTCGCCTTTCTTGCCAGTTGCATCGCCACTACTAACAATCAATTCAATTTGGTTGCGTAGGCTTCGCGCAACACCGCCAAGGCGGTCATCAGCGATGTGCTCATCGCCTTTATTAATTGGCAGAACTAAGGTTCCGTTAACATGTTCGATATTGCTGACTGTAATTTCCATGTGTCTCACCCCACGGGAGGGAGTCTCTCACTTCAACCTATAGCCCGTTCGTTTTTGCGTTCAATATAAACTGCACAAAGTAGCCAAATTAGTAGATAAGAAGAAAGGTCCATTATTCCAAACATCCCGAGCCAAGACTTTTCTTCTTTTTCTTCAATTTCAATTGTAATGTTCTCAAGAGGTTCTGCCACCCAAATTGCCGCATTAATTACTCGCTTTTGATAAAATAATTGGAAATAGCCACCGTCATCAATAGTGAGATTCACAGCATTAAGTACCTCCATTGTTGAATTGCTGGCATTTACTGAGAAATTAGTTGAGTTCCATGCTACTTCGCCAGATTGTGAAACATATTGTAAAGAGGCATTGGAGGTTGATGCTCTACCTAAATTATTGACCGAAAGATGGATTTCATCCTCACTCATTACAAGGCTACTTACTTCAAGTCTAGCCCGCCAAAACCAAACATTTGAAATCAAATATTTCATCACATCTAATTCAACAGAAAGTCTATCTGAAAGTGATTCAACAGTACCTGGCAAAAATTGTTCATCATCAGTTTCAAAGGTAAATGTAGGGTAACCCATCACCCCATAGCCATAATCTCTTGAGGTGCCATGTGTAGGATAAATTCCAGCATTTGCATTCCGAACAGGGAGGTCTGGGTCAATTTCCTCATGCAATGTATCACGAATGTACTCATACATCTCATAATCACTTGGCATATCGCCGGTGAAACCCCACGGGTAGGCAAGAATCCAAGTGCCGGTGTGCATTGTCACATAGAGGTCCGCATCAATCATATATTCATTCATATAATCAGCATTATTTCTTGTTTCAGGTTCACTAAAAGGCCCACTGCCGCTTCTAGATTCATCAGTTGTCCAATGATGATCATAGTTACGGTTTAAATCGACTGCATTAGTATTCCAGCGATTGTCAATATCATTCCCATCTGCATTCAACATTATCAAAAGGTGAATCTCGGTATTACGTAATATTTCCATTACTTCTTCATTTCCATTCAACCATTCCTCAATATAATATTCAGCGGTTAGGAAAGCAAGTTCAGTGCCTAAATGCTCATTACCATGATGCCCTCCATCGATGTAAACCAATTCCTTTGGGCTTCCATCAGACTTATTCTCTACTGACCAATCACTTATTCGCACGACCCACTGGTCGCGGCCGAGAACAGTCGTTCCTGCAGAAATACGAGTGACGATTTCAGGGTGATTATTAGCCCATTGAGCGGTATCATAAGTTATTGTTGCCCAAGAATGATACCAATGCTCTTGAGTAATGTCCGGTTGTTGAGCCGCTGCATCTCCAGCCAATTGTGAAGGAGAATAAATACTACTCCAAGAAGATAAACTGAATATCAATAGCATGAAAAAAGCGCTAAGTTGACGTGTTTGCATTCATCTTCCTCCAAACTGCCCTTGAGTGCGCTTAATTTCAATTTATGCTTTCCTACAAATTGAAATAATTATTTCTTCCCAAGAGAAAACCATCCTCGTTTTTCTTTGACTTCAGACTCTTCCTCTTTCCCCGTATCAGCCAACAAATCCTCAATCTCTTCAAGTTCATCCATGCCTTCCATTAATTCCTTAATGAATGCAATTGATTCAGCCTCAGACATATCACTTTCTTCCACATCCACAAGAGGATTTTGACCGCCAAAAACATCTGATACTTGTGAAATAGTATCGCCCATTGTCTTATTTGCATTGGCCTTTGCTGTGAAAACTGGATTGGTTTGTTTCTTCGCCCAATCTTCATACAATTGACCTGCATTGGCTTCAAGTTCTAAAATAGCAGGATTATCATATGGGTGGATTTCTTCAATATGGTTCCGCAATTCTTCAGCACTTTCTTGTGGCACCTTAAAAAGCAGCATTATTTCAGATTCTTCTTCCAATTTCCCTTGCCAATTGAACACAGAAGTAACCGGTGAACGAAGTATACAAGCGGCAAGCCCTGCATCAATAACTGAATGAGATATTGTTTTCGCAGAGCCTTCATTTGGGAAGGTAACAAGGAATACCACAAGTGCCATCACACAAGCCCAACGAGAACTTCTTATTGAGGGCGGCGGTGGATAATTCAATAATTCCTTGCACCGCGTAAGAATAAATTTTCAAAATTTTGAAATAATTACTATTACTCTAATATGGCGGTGAATAATAAGGGCAATACGATTGTTGCATCTGATTCAATCATAAAACGGGGCGTGTCAATAGACAATTTACCCCATGAAATTTTCTCATTCGGTGGAGCCCCAGAGTATCCACCGTAGGAGGTAGTTGCTTCACTAATCTGCCCAAACCAACTCCAAAGCGGTACATCCTCGCCCAAATCTTGACGAAGCATTGGCACAACACAGATTGGGAAATCACCCGCAATACCCCCTCCAACTTGCAACAACCCAGCACCACTACCTGGGCTTTGGCTATTATGACGATACCAATCAGTGAGTGAAATCATTGCATCCACTCCCCCTTTGACTACATTTTTGTTTGCTTCATTACGCAGGCATGCGGCGGTAAATATGTTTCCTGTTGTGCTATCCTCCCAACCCGGAGTCCAAATGGGTAAACCTACCTCTGCTGCTGCGAGCAACCAAGAATTCTGTGGGTCGGCTTGGAAATCTATTTCAGATTTATCTAAGATTTGGTATAAATATTCATGTGGGAAGAAACTAACTTCTTTCTCACTTGCTTCCCTCCACTGAGATAATAGACTATTTTCTAATAACCTAATTGCTTCTTGTTCGGGAATACAAGTATCTGTCACCCTATTCATCCCTTGAGACTCTAATTGAGCATCATCTTCTGGAGTGAGGGAACGCCAATTAGGGATTCTTTGGTAATGATCATGAGCAATTAAATTGAAAAAATCTTCCTCGAGATTGGCCCCGGTCGTACAAATCCCTGCAACCTTTCCAGCACGAATAAGGGGTGCTAGACTCCTCCCTATTTCTGCAGTACTCATCGCCCCTGCAAGGGTGATTAACAATTTACCATCTCCCGCTAAAAAACCTCGAAGAGATACTATTGCATCAGATAAGGAACCTGCATTAAAATGTCTATAATGCTCATCGATAAAATCTCGAATGCTTTCACTAGATATTGAGGCACCCTTTACTTGCTCTGTATTTGCATTATTATCTCCGGCACTAGAAGAAAGGAAACGCGACACGCGGTGACTCTGTTCAACATGCAAGGAAGGGATGACCGCCTGAAGTTCTTTCAGCAAATATTCAGTTATGACCTTCGGGTCTGTTCCCCCGCAGGTAAAGGCATCAATAGCAACAATTCCTAAATCACTATAACAATGCCCACTTACATGGCTTTCATCTAACAATACTACCGCTGCAAAACCCTTCGGACTAATACTCCCATCAAATGATTCAACATGATGGTGTACTTCACGAGCACCACTTTGCGCAACTGCTTGGCGGAGAAGGGCGAGCATCCAAACTCCTTCATCACCAACTTCCGAAGGAATATCAAAACCACTAATGTCAAGCATTTCATGAATTCCTTGAGGTCCAAGTGGGCGTGGATTCATCTTTTCACCTCATGCAGTTAAGCTTCATTATCATCCGCTTCTGTATCGGGTGTGAGACTATTTGCTATATGTGCAGCGATAACCTTTGTTGCCAACATTGCTGCAGTGAACTCAGTAATGTGATTATTTTGGTCTGGAACAATTTCATTGATATCAACGCCAAGTACTAGTGCAGATTGGCTTGAAAATAATTTCTCTATTGTTTCAATCACTTGCCAAAAAGAAAGACCACCTGGGACTGGAGTCCCTGTACTTGGCACATAACAAGGGTCTAGCCCATCCATGTCAATAGTCAACCAAACAGGGCCTTCTATGCTTTGCAATGCAGTAAGCCAGCCAGCCCACTTCTCACTTGAGTTAGCCAAGGAAAGTACATCACGGGCAAACCAAGTAGTTACTCTTGAATCCAAATCAATAAACTCCTTCTCCTCTCGACAATAAGCCCTTACTCCAAGTTGCAATAATTTTCCAACACCCAAATCTAATGAGCGGCGAGCCGCACAAGCATGACTCATTGGCTCGCCATCTAATTCATTACGTAAATCTGCATGTGCATCGATTTGAACCAAAGTCAATTTTGACAAATCGCCCAATAGTAATTCATGATTCTTCACTCCAGTAAGTACTGCTGGGAGGATTCCGTGTTCACCACCAAATATTATTGGAAATGCACCACCTTCAACATTACTTTCAACATAAGTTGCTATTCCTTTTTGTTGCTCTTTGAGATTGTCCCCCTCGCCATCCCAAGGAGGAGCGGTGAAAATTTTGCCGCCACAAGGTAATTCATTGGTCAATAACTCATCATACAACTCGACTTGTGCACTTGCGCTAATGGCCGCAGCGGGGCCATTTTCAGTCCCTTGGCCATATGAAGTTGTGAGTTCATATGGAATAGAAAGAACTGCAATATCTGCGGCAAATGAAGTCTTACAACCCCGAATGCCCCAAAAGGCGCCCTCTTCAAACTCTTCTGTCACAGACACAGGTGGGGATTCGCCCTTGAAAAGATGCCGTAAAAATCCAATAAAGGGCGAAAAAGGGCTATTTTCTCCGCATGGTTCATAAGGGATGAAATACAAACAAATAGTACATAGCGCACCATGACCGGATGGTAATGGAGCGCAATGAATAGGGGGATTAAAATGGGAATGTCTATGGCAGAACTTACGCTTGCAATACGCCAGCATATTGATATGGAAATGGAAGATGATGTCGCCAGCGGTATGGCAGAACACGCACTTGGCTTCTTCGGTTTTTATGAGCGCATTATTGACAATGCACTTGAACCGACTGACCGTAACCTATTCTACATGTTTCAAGATTATGACCTCTTAACTACTGAATCGGAAGAAACTACTCTTTGGGATGGACGCGAATGGAGGATTCACTATTGGAGGTTCAAACCAGAACTCCGTGAGCGAGTTCAATCATACATGGACAGTAGACCTGAACCAGATAAGATTGATCCTTTTGGAGATGTTTATGGAGACATCGGTGAACTCGTTTGGAATCGGGAAATTGAGAAGGTAGCCAACCCTAAGGCTTTCAATAAGCCCCAGTGGTGACCAAGCCCAACATTGACATTACCCTTAGTGCAATACTCTTGCGTCAGTGTCCACTATTATGCGGGTGTTTCAGAATGGATGAGTTTATCTCTTTAAAGAGAATGGCTTGTCTATGAGACGGAGTAAAGTTTGCCCCGAGTGTAAATCCCCAGATGTCATCTGTAAATTCCCGAAGCAACTTGTTGGATTAACGGCGATTGAGCATTGGATGTGCCGTGATTGCGGTTTAATGATGCAATTCAAGAAGAAGAGGAAGAAGGACGGCAAATATTGAACCAAGGATCTCCCTCGCATATTATTGACTCAAACCTCATTTCAGAATAGTAATTAGCCTTCACTTTACGATTGTTGGCAAGTTAAAATTATTTCATTTTGGTGTCTTGTAGAGAAGCAATACAATCAGTACCCACGAAGGCACATACGACTACAAAGGGGCCCCTCTGCTTGAATGCAATATTCAACATCCTAGATTCAAATCATTATTGAAACGGTCCAAACTGTAACCATTAATTTCAAACCCACCGAAAGAAATGAAGTAATAGCATCAGGAATTTTGATCCTATGCGGCATTGCCCGCAGGGGAGGTCAGCCAATACAACGCATCGAATTGAGGGGTTGTGCACCAACTTGGGGCATTTGCCTCTTCTACACTGTATGCAGATATTCTCTCATCCTCCCACAGAATATATGCTGGGTCGGCCCACAGTTCATCCCAGTTCACTCCAGAAGATGATGAATTGTGTGTCCGATTGTATTGAGAAGAAGGGGCGAATGCCGGACTTTCGATGTAAACAAAACAATGGCTCGTCGAAGTGGCACCATCGGGACCTTCATTATGTTCCAGATACTCCATCCACATCACGCGACCAGAAATTGAAATGTTACCGAAAACTTCGAGACATCCTTCACTGGTATCGTTCACGTACAACTCCACACAACCTTCGGTTTCGTTGATTTCCATTGATGTGACCCAAGCAGACTCCGAATAATTGAACATCATGCCATAATCTAAGATACAGAAGCCCTCGCTCATGAAGCCAAGTCCTTCAGTGTGGTCGGTGCACCTTTGAGTATCCATCAGACCCAAATTAGAGAAGTTTCCGCCAAGGTTCATCTGGTATCCCGCTACAGTCGTATTGTCTAGGAATCCGATGTATTGTACTGTGCTGTTCGTGGTGCTGTTCGTGGTGCTGTTCGTGGTGCTGTTCGTGGTGCTGTTCGTGGTGCCGTTCGTGGTGCCGTTCGTGGTGCCGTTCGTGGTGCTGCTCGATTCTTCTTCAGCGGTGCATCCGGCGAGAGAGGCACAAATCATCAGAAGAACAATTGCTATTGCAGGGTATCTCATGTCCACTACCATTATGCGCATACATTTAGTAATTTCCCCAACATTTCTGCGAATAGAGCGCGCAAGAGTATGGACGCCTGCACATAGAAGCCTTTTGAATTTGAAGCCGGTAAACCCTTATTTAATTGCAATGATTGGAACTACCATGATCGTAATTCAATGTCCTCATTGTGATGAAGATGTTGAATTGGAGGATGGCGCTTTTAGATTATTTGATTGCCCACATTGTGATGAGGAGTTTGAATATGAATCAAGTACAAATTCTGGTGCGGTTTATGAAATATCTAAAGCCGGGATTAATGCAACACTGAAAGTGGGTTTAGGTCTATTATTTGGCTCGATTTTAGCGATAATAATTGGGTTTACTTTTCTAAATGGTGCGATTAACGATTTCGGCGATAATGCAGCAGAATGTGAATCCGATAGTGATGACGGGAGGGGAGGTGGTTCTGTTCCAGGGAATCCTTTTAGTTTGGAATTTTGGGGGATTGATGATTGTTCAAGTGATGGAGACTGGGGTCTCGGTTCTCTATGTTGTGGTATCATATTGATATTGATTGGTATTGGAGTTGGGATTAGTGCGATTGTCTCTCTATTGACTGGTGCAGTTAGTGGAAATAAAAAAGTTATGATAATTCAAAACGGAAAATGATTCAAACGGGTTATCCGAATACCCTATGTATTTTTCATACCGATACAATGGGCTTTCGGTGAGTGCTATTAGGCAAAAATTGGAAGCGGGCACGACAGGATTTGAACCCGTGTTCTCGGATTAGAAGTCCAAGGTGATATCCAAGCTACACTACGTGCCCAAAAGATAGCCGAGCGAGTTGCCAGAAACAAAAGTAACTAGTTTTACTCAGCCACTCGCCAAAAATTCGTGCTTTTCAAGAACAATTAATAGAACCAATATACTCCACCAGTTAATGGCTAATGAGAATGATGACGAAATAGAAGATATTTCTGTTAAACAAAAAAGCGAAATAATTAACGATAAACAAAGCATGGAAGGAAACTCTGAATCCGCCGGAAATGATGAATCAACCGAGGAAGGTGGATTAGACTTTTCGAAATTTGTCAATGACTTTGACCAGATGAAATCAATCTTACTTGTGCTCGTATTGATATTTGCCACTACGACGGTTTATTTTTCAACTATGGGTGAAAGCGAGACAGACGGTGATAACGATGGCGGTGAAGGTGCAAACGGGGATACCGCTCAATTAGCAACATTAAGAGTCGAATATGATGCACTATTAGCAGATAATATCGCCTTACAATCAGCCTATGACCAGATGGATGGGCAATACATCGCCGCTCAATCTAATGTTTTATCTTTACAAGGCCAATTACAGAGTTCACAAAACAACAGTACTTCGCTGCAGTCTGCCCTTCAGTCTGCGATTCAAGCATTCAACGAATCTCAAAGTGAGAATTCCCAATTACAAGCAAATATTTCAACTCTGCAAGCACAATTACAAATGTCACTTACCAACGCATCAAATCTACAATCTGCACTAGATGAAAATGTGTCATTAGTCAATTCGCTTCAGCAAGATGCTAACGATTTGCAAGGCCAACTCAATAGTTCTCAACAAGCATTATCTCAACTCAGCCAATTATTCAACAATATTTATGGCCAACTCGGTCAGTTAACACAGGCTCAAATAGATGCATGCCCAGTCGGAAACCCCCCCCTAGTAGTTGAAATTGGCGAGGATAATGGTAGCGGAGGCGTAACTGCAGGAGATGGGTTGTTGGAAGGAAGTGAAATATTAAATTCGACAAACTTTGGTTGCCAGGGCTCTTTTGGAAAAGTCGCCGATATTGTAAAAACAGACTCTACCGATGGAATAGAGGGGGAATTATTTGCGATACCTAACTCAATGGGCGGTGGAGTATTTTTCAATGTAGATGATGGAATACATGGGTCTGAACCATGGGTAAGTAGAGGTACAATTGATAGCACCTATATGATAAAAGATATTAATCCAGGAATAAGTAATAGCCCCGGTGGAGATATTGCTGCATTTAATGGGAAAATATTCTTCTCCGCAAATGATGGTACAAATGGATATGAACTTTGGTCAACTGATTTGACAGAGAATGGGACTGAATTATTTATTGACATTAATGTCGGCAGCGGAAGCAGTAATGCTGGAGAATTATTTCCACATTGGAATGAATTATTCTTCTCTGCAACAAATGGAAATAATGGCACCGAACTTTGGGTGACAAATGGAACTGTAGATGGCACTCAAATGGTAATGGATATTAATCCAGGGTCGAGTTCATCTCATCCGAAAAAATTAACTGGAACTGTATTTGATGGACTCTATTTCACTGCTTCAAATGGGCAAAATGGACGTGAATTATGGAGTACTGACGGCACTGAAGAAGGAACTTTCATGGTAAAAGACATTTATCAAGGATCTTTGGGTAGTTCAATTGACGAAATTACAGTCGCAGGTATTTCTGGAACACTATTTTTCTCAGCATCAAATTCTCAATATGGAAACGAATTATGGAGAAGTGATGGCACAGAAAGTGGTACATACATGGTGAAAGATATTTATGGCGGAGCATTGAGTTCATCACCCTCATGCATAACATACATAGGCAGCACGATATATTTCAACGCTGAAAATACCATGAACGGCATAGAATTATGGTCAAGTGATGGAACCGAAATGGGCACTACGATGATTAAAGATATTGGCTTCATGGTTGATTCACATCCTTGCGGATTTACATTAATCAGTGGCTCAAGTAGAATTGTATTCAGTGCAAATGGTGGACTTTCTGGTAAAGAGATTTGGGTAACAAATGGCACCTCTGACGGAACTCAGATGCTTGCTGACATTAATCCCGGAAGTCTTGGTGGCAACCCTAATGAATTCACAGAGATTGGAAATGGGCAACTTGCATTCTTCGCAACAACTGTTGATAACGGTAGGGAAATATGGGTGACAGATGGAACTGCAGCGGGTACAAACATGCTCGCCGATATTATTCCTGGATCTGTCGGGAGCGGACCTAGCAGCTTTACACTAATCGATAATGGTGAAAAAATACTCTTCACTCCAGAAAATTCCGACGGGATTGTAGAATTATGGTGGCATGAAAACTAGCCTAACCGCAGATGAAAGCCGAAAGGGATGCCAAAAAATCCAAAGGGTAAGTACAGTTATTAGTGTCATCACATGCTAATCAATATCACATCAATCGGCTACCCCTCCACAGATGAAGAAGAATGAGGGGTTCAAACATCTTCTATTTGTCACGTCAGCACATACCCCATACAATACCCTTTCAACACTTATCGCATGGGTAGCGTCTGTATCGACCCACTGAATCCCCTTTGTATCGGGAAATAAAATGCAAAGGGTATTCGGCTGAACCCTTTGCTTGTACCCGAATTAATTAGACTGTACATCAAATCATGCCATTTGTCTCTTTCAATAATTTCCTATACATCACAAAAGTGACAATACTATCAACTGCAATTCCTGTTCCAAATAGTAAAGCAATAGAAGTCAATGTGGGGCTGAACACATCTGCTTGAAAGAGTAAGAATGCTGTTCCATAGACACTAATGTTGGTGATAATCGATTGGTATGCTAAAAGTTCAGTTCTTCCCTTACCATAGAATACACTGTCCATTAGAGTGTTGTAACTGTAGAGAATGTAAAACGGCAATAAAATTAGTACTAATCCAATCACTTTTTCATAATCTCCAATATTCATAACTCCAGACATGAATGAATCCCAAATTGGAATTGTGAAAATCCACAAAACACACATCGCAGTTGCAATCCCGAAGTATGCGAAAGTTTTCTCTTTGTGATCTATTGTTTCCAGCCTAGATGTATCCTGTTTCAATAAATCAGCAAGTGGGAAGAATGGAAGTAGAAGCCAGCCCCAAATGAAACCATTTGCCACCCAATAGGTACCTTGCTCTTCTACTACGTTCATCATTCGAACGATGAATAGCATGTAGAATAGGTTCCTAACAAATGAGTCAATTCCAGAGAACTTCCCCACATTCCACCATTCTTTCATCCATGAATAATCATAGTTTGATTTCCAGTCAGATAAATTCATGTCCATTTTCTTAGAAAACACAATTCCAGCGTAAATTAGACTGAAGAATGAAGCAATTGCATTTGAGTAAGCAATCCCATTTACTCCGAGTTGTAATGAGAAATCAAGCGAACTCAGAAATAAGCAATCAAATAGAATTGAGAAAAATACCTGAATCCCTAAAATTGCATAAATATGAATGCGCATATCCATTAGAATGAATACAATAATGAAGAATCGAACTAATGAAAATAATGTTGAACCAAACATTTCGAGCCTGATATATGTTGCAGTCGCATCAATAGTGTCTGGATTTTGAGCCATCCATCCGACTAATTGATTTGCAAATAATAGTATGAAAATCGTAAATACAATATATAATCCAAAAGTTACTGCCATTCCAGTTCGCACTCTATTGATTGTTTGTTCTTTGTTTGCGATTGTAATTCCAATGCAATAGAAAAGAGGGAGAATCAAGGCTTCTTGAATCACCTCAAGCATCAGGTTGACCCAAGCCAACTGAGATGCTATGTTGAATCCCCAATCGCCAGGTAAATCACCAAGGAAATTTATTCTCACAGTTGTATAAACAGTTGGTAAGACTGCAGTAACCAACAACGCAAGATACAATTTCCAATTGAAGCGACCTAGAGAATTTGACATGGTGGTCTTGAATTCCATGTTTATACTAGAACGACTTCAGACCATAAGGTTCTCTGATGCAAAGGGGGCCCCTTCGTACAGGCGTCCATACCAAGGCTACCCTTCCAACCGTATGCGATACAAA
>PSPT01000007.1 GCA_004195635.1 Methanobacteriota archaeon | reverse complement strand
AGTTTGGATATTATTTGAGGAAAAGCATGAATGGTTTGACAATTATTTTTTCGCAACCAAGTATTACGATTTCGAATCACCAGGGATATTGTGCTGGGGCCATGATAAGACTCAATGGACTATTCAGCATCGAGATAATGATGTTGACCCAATGGTTGACCCACCAAAGAAATATTGGGGCGGGGAGTAATTTTTCAGCTATTACTGCTTTAGCAAAAAGGAACACATATCTCAACACAAGGCGAGAAAAGCAAGGTACTTTTTCACTACCATTCAATATAATCTGCTTCTTTGATTACTCGCTCCGGCTCTTCAGGCTCCGGCTCAGGTTCAAAGGCATCAATCCAATCATCTCCTCCATCAGCTGAACCGACTTTTCGCTTTGAGGAGGTTTCTTCACTATCCTCTTCTGGTTCATCATCCTTGACAAGTTCAGAAACTTCAGCATCATTGTCAACCAAAGGTTCAGTTGGTTCAGTTGGATCTATGGTTTCAACTTCAGCAACAGGTTCGATTTCAACGACAGGTTCGATTTCAACAACAACTTCTTGTGGTGCACCAAGGGCTGCAAATAGATCTATAGTTGGAGGTGAACTGGGCTTTGGGGTAAATGGTAATCTAGCCGGAGGACCGGCAGGAGGGCCGGCAGGTGGACCAAAAGGAGGGCCGGCAGGTGGACCAGAAGGAGGACCGGCAGGAGGACCAGCAGGAGGACCGGAAGGAGGACCAGAAGGTGGACCAGCAGGAGGACCGGCAGGTGGACCGGCCGGAGGACCAGAAGGAGGACCGGCCGGAGGACCAGCAGGAGGGCCGGCAGGAGGGCCGGCAGGAGGAGCCTTTGGAAGTGTAGTTGAAAGAAGTAAATCATGTGACATAACAGGTGTAGCGGCAACCATAGAATCGACTTCGTCAGTCAAACTAGAAATATCGCCCGCTTCTTGAGTTACTAAATCACTTTCAACAAGTTCATCTCCACCAACCTCAGTTATTTCCTGCTCAACTTCATTCTCAGAAAATACATCCTCGTCACCCTCCTCACTTTCAGGCTTTGGTGGCGGCCATACTTTTGCCAACTCTTTCTTTTCCTTTATTGGTTTATTTTGTGAGCGAACTATGAATTCGGTTCTGTGTTCTTCAACCTTTAGTGCCCGAGTAATTTCTTTTGCTTTCTGGCTACCAATTGCGGGCTTTGAGGCACTTATTTCATTAGCCACTGTTTCAGCATCAGTTGGTTGAGCCTTCTCGTCTATCTTGCCGAATTCAGACATGCCTTTTGCGACAATATCCTCGAATGAGTCCACTGAACGCTTGGCCATGCCCCTGCCCAAGCCCGCCCTTGTTTTCAACCCCACGCCCCAATATCCACATCAATAGTACAGGGTGAATTTAGTTCCATCTTGTTATTGCTCCAACCTGTAAAGTGAGAGGTATCACAATAGTAACATTTGTGCTTATTATCAAATATACCAGCGACAAGAACATAGAGTCAATGCGTTACAATAGGAGTCGCATTTGCATGTCAATGCAGCAAAGAGCGCTTTCACCAATATTGTGGCGTCAAGGATTCAAAACGCTGGTTATATATGCGAGAGGCGGGTCGCCGCCAATATGGATAATGAAGCATCCAATAGTCGGCCTTTCAGTAGTTTACTGAACCCAAGTCGTGCTGTAGCCTCTTGGTACGCTGGTTTAGGTGTGTTTGGATTGTTTATTGGCCTCCTCAATATGGTTGGCTTATCCCACCCAAACCCCGATATTAAGATATCTTGGGCCGGTTACCTAACCGTCGGTCAATTAGGTGAAGGATATGTTTACAATACCGGATTTCACCCAGTTAGTGACACAGTTTTCTTCATTATTACCGGAGTTATTGCCGCAATCGGCTTGAAGACAATTGCAGCAAGTGATGGTGGCATTGGCGGATGGTTTTCCTCCATGTTTGGAGAAGAAGTATGGGGCGCACTAGTTAGTTCTGAAGAAGGAACTAACCGCAGTCTCGGTGCGTGGTTAATGTTTCTTGGAATCATCTTTTACATCTCTTGGGGAGTACTTTACTCTGGATGGGTTGATGTTGGAGTATATTCTGTCTCAGCCGCATTATTCTTCCTTGGTTACGGAATGAAAGGCGCCGCAGATGTCAAGGATGCTGAAGTTCCTCTTGAGTGATTTCACACTTTACATCTATTGGTCTATTTTTGACTACTTCTTTCTGGTTTTATCGGTGTCCGTTCCGTCCCAATAATGCATCTAAATAACCCAACGCTAATCCTTTCCAAAGGGCAAAGCCCCACAAATTTACAACCTTGTAGATTTTTGCTATTTTCATAGGTTGCCAAATGCTAACTCCAAGTGAGCGATGTGGGCCAAAGAAAAATCTTAGCCCATGATTTAAGAAAAATGCTAACAAGCCAACGCAGAAATATAGTGAATCAAGCATCATTTCAACGGCATCGATGCTCAGTTCAAATCCACCCATTGCCCAATTTACCAAACGTGCAATCATCAACAATTGCAATAACTGCAAGGGGAACATAGCCAATACAGCCCATGAACTTCCGATGAAATCAAAATTTGGCCCACTCCACTTTTTGCGTGGAAAGTGGCGAACAATTCTCACATGCGCCCTAGCATCTCGCGTTCTCTTTGCAAGGAATTTGAATAGGGAATCCTCAGCCACATGGCTTACAACTGCATCTGGCGTATAGACAATCGTCCCACCTTCCGCTATCAATCGAAGGCTTACTTCCATGTCTTCTGCATGATACCATTCGGGGTTAAACCCACCACAATCCAATAATGCCTGTTTCAAAAAGACACTACAAGGCCCATTGGCTAAACTTGTTCGGCGCGGTCGGCTTCGATACTTTGCAGAAATTTCCGCTGAGCGCAAACGACTTACAATATTTGCGCCTCCTTCAAAAATAGTTCTACCGGTGACTGCCACAACTTTTTCAACATCATCAATAGGATTCCGTGCATCCATTAATTGACTAATCCAAGTTTCCTCAGGCCTTACATCAATATCAGTAATTGCAACCCATTTTCCTTTTGCCTCATTTACCGCATTCATCCTACCTGCAGATAATCCCAAAGGGGCTTGGCTCAAAATTCGTACCGAACAAGAATGTTGTTGTGCATCAGGATCATGCCATTTCTGCAATAATTCCCTTGAGCCATCGCGGGATCCATCGTCCACTGCAATAACTTCAATATTGGGCCAGTCTTGATTCACTAGTGACTCAAGACAACTATCAATCCACTCAACGCCATCCCTAACACAAACTGTGATACTCACCAAGGGATATTCTGTCATAATCAGACCACCATAAACATGGAAAGCAAATCTCGGCAGCGTGCCTTAATTTTCTCTTCGGTTTGGCACATTACAACACCCTGACCTGGCTGCCCATACACAATCGTCGCTCCAAGTGGAGCCAATAAATGCAGGTATAGCGGGCTCAAATCTTCTTCGCCATTTACCTCAATGACGCACTTTACGCCACAAAAAACTGCCTCTTTGCACGCTGCTAATAATTCGGGAGTTAATTTTCCAGCAGGACTTTTCGCCTTGATAATTCGCTGGAATTCTAGAGGATTTACTCGCTCATCTTCTGGAATTTCATTTCTCTTTGTCAATCCGTCAATAACTGCTATGTCCGGAACAACATCCATTTCCAACAATGTTGAAACTGAAACATCCCCTACTGCAATGAGTAATGAACTTGGACTTTCAATCGCTTCCAAGGCCTTACTCATGGCGATTAATGGTTGACTCGTCGGACCGGTAAATAATTCTCCTAAGGGTCTTTTTAATTCACCATCGAGTTCAGGAATCATATGCAAAACAGACTGCAAATACTTATTTTCAATCCATGCGTTTCCTTCTCTATCAATTGCACCGGCTCTAATTCGAGAACTACTGATTACTCCGCCGAGTGCATCCTCAACATGCGGAACAACAATAATTTCTAATTCTAATAATCCCTTGCCAACTCTCTTTTGGTTTATTCTCTCGCAGCCGATTAATGTTTCTGCAGTGCAAACAATTGCATCACAATCTTCTCTATGCGGGGCTGGTCCTTCAGCATCTAATAACAGGTGGACTGTGCCGCGGTTTGGGTATTTTTCTTCAAGCCATTCTTCAACTTCTTTTGACCTAATGTCCCAGCCTTGAATATTCTCCGCCTTATCCAAAACCATTTTGTCATCTGTAATCCAAACTTCAATGTTTTTCGCTTGACGGAGTGCTGCTTGAAGTAATACTTGATGGCCTAAATGAAATCTGTCAAAGGTCCCGCCGACTAAACAACGAGACATTTCGGTCGGCTTCATTACCACCGGGCTGACTTGAATACCTATGAGCACTACGCCTAATATTACTAAGAAAGGGTCAAAAAAAGAGTTGTACCCCAGTGCGCAACGGTCCATTTCACAGGAATCCTCGAGGACCTGACCCTCGCACTGGGGCGAATGTCCGACCGGGTGGTTGTTTCCATCTCATTCTTGCGTCCACGAAAGACCCATTACCCAGTAAGTTCACACGGCTTTGCACCCCATTTCATCGCCGTTAGGCTCATGGGGCCTTCGATAGCCGTGTCAAATGCCGCGTACATGGTATCGATGTTCACGGGCTTGCGCCTCACATCGATGTTGCAGTCGCGGCAAGCAATTGTCAACGCCTACCCGCTTTGAACATACCTATTATAAAAAATTAAAAAAATCATTGTCAAAGTTGAGAGAAAAGCCTCCAAGCGAATGGAATAACGCCATGATGTTGGGAGGAGGCGTGGAGGGTGTAGTGAAATAGAAACTCTTAGGTAAGCCGTTGTTGTTCTGGTGAAAGCAGCCCTTCGTGATATCCACTTTGCCTATTAAGCAATGCTTGACTTATCGCATTATCTGAATCCGCCCAGTAATCAATATCCAATGGTGGCCAAGTCTCAAGTGGTTGAATCAACCAACCAACTAACGGATGACACCTGCCAAAAGGCGGCGGTTTATTTTCCACTATCGCAAGAAGCGAATCATGTACATCAAGGAGTTGTTCAGTGCCTAAACCGCCCCGTCGAAGTAAATCATAGCGATGCTGAGCCAAAACAATTTCAATTTCGGCAGAGCAACCAGAATATGTCACTAATGTCCCAGGGCTTGGAGATGGTGCTCCTGCTGCTTGGAATAATATTGCTGCCCAAGGCAGATTAGTTTGAGAAAGAACTTCGCGGCCTTTTGCAGTTTGAATTGCTGCAATCAATAATTGGTTTGCCCATCCTGCCCACCATCTCCAAGGTAATTGTGAAATGATTAGAATGGCATCATCTTCCTCAAGTGGTGCACCTGTTGAGATTAAGCAAAGTTCCTTCCACATATGCATGGGATGCCCTAGAGGTAGTTGATCAACAAATACATCTTTGCTCCAGCCCTTTTTGAGAAGTCCTTTTTGACTCAAATTTTCTAAACAAGGTAAAACATGTTCCATTTCATGCTCAGGTTCAGCCGACCATACTGACCAAGCCCAACTGACAATATCTTTTGCGTGGTCTCTAGGTAATAATGGCGCAACTGATAATGCCACACCTGCATACCAGGAATCAACATTTCCCAATGCAATAGGATGGAGGTCAAGGAGGATATCTGGGTTTTTATGAATTCTTGATTGCATTTCATGCGATGCCCTTCGACTCCAATCTGCATCCAATACTGCATATCTTGACATCTGGATGTTGGCCACACTCTCGGGTTCAAGTAAGCCAATCCATTGTGTGCTAATACGAGCATGAATTCTCTCCCAGCGCTCTGCCCGTTCACTATTTGGTGTTGCAATCCATGCTGCTAGCGGGTTTGAGACTTCACATAAGTTAGCCCAAGAAGAATCTCCATGTGGATAAAGCATGCATGAAAACAGAGTTGATTGAGACAAGATATTACTTGGTGCGGGTATGGTTTTTGGTACTTTCATCCCAGAATTAAGTAGTTCTTGCTTTGTAGGTGCTAGGTCAGAAATATTTTGCGGCAATTCAATACTGGGCACCGAATATGCTGAAACTGGAGTATTTGTCAAAGTAAAAGGGAGTGGGTTAGAGCCGGCACTTCCGATTTCCATACTCGGCATACCGGACTCGGAAATTCGCAGGATGAGCGAATCTCCTTTTGGCTCCCAACCCGAAGTAATAAGTAATCGCAGATTCGGGTGTTTGGAAATGTGCTTTAGTTTATCAACATCATTTTCTAAGTCTAATGGCCATTGTATTACCACAGGTACCGGGGAGTTGTCTAATGCCCATTCAATCAAAGCAAAACTAGCACTTCGGTCCATGCCTCGTAAATTCCACATTGAGTCAAATGGTGGATTTTTCTGGCGCCATATTGCTTTTGGCCAAGCCTTTCGGAAGCGTTGCCATGTAGCTTGTTGGCCGGAAGTTCGCTTTAATTGCCGATTCCGGCCAAGCAATTCTGAACGAAGCCAATTGTGCCGATCCAACAATTCTTCTTGATATAAGCGTGGATGAGCAACTTCGATCCATTTCATGAGAACTTCAAGTGGTAAGGGAGTGGATTCGCCAGCAAGTAAGTCTAAGTCAGCAAGAATCCAAGCACCTTTGGCAGCAGTACGTAAAATCAAACCACGGCCAAGGCGTGCCGAAATTGGTGCAATAACACATTCAAACGGACTAATTGGAAGAGAAGAAGGCAAAGCGAGCCCAAGATTCCAATCTCCACCAACACAACCGCGGGGCAATTCTGGCCATCCCCCCTCATCCAACTCACCAATATCTCCAATCCATGAGCCAAAAGATAATGTCAAGTCTCCTCTTTCTTCAAATAAATTAACTCGAATAATAACCCAGGGGGCTTTCACTTCTTCCCAATCGTCAATCGTCCCTCCTCCATTGACCTCTAAAGATGGCGCTATGCTGGCTAAACCTTCCTCATTAACCCAATGTTCTCCTCCAATTTGTTGTACGGCCCATACCCAATTACTCAAGCCCCCCTCATTTCCACTGGAGGATGTGTCTGTGCTATTGTTTGTTCCAAAGGGCCTTTTTGGTAGCGGGATTAACCGATTTACTGGTTTTTTATTGTAAGCAAGTAGCAGCATTTGTCTATCTCTAGCTAACACGCATCCAATCGCATTATTTGGTTTTGAATCGAGTTTTATTCGAGTAAAGGCTGCCATCTCATCCTCATGCAACAACTCTCGTCCTAATCCGGTTAAACGCTGCACTGCTCCACGTGAACCCACTTCCTTATCACCCACTGCAAAGCCATTTTGGCGAAGTTTCTTTAGTTCTGCTGAGGCGTGAGGTAGCCTAAGGCCAACCGCTTTCGCACCTTCTGATATCGTACCTCCTCCGTCTGCTAACCAATACAATAGTCGCCTTCTGTAATTGGAACGGATACGTTTTGACATAATCGGCACCTTCAAGGCGAGTACGGTTGGCTCTATCTTATGAATCTTACTAAAAATTGAATCTTTGTTACATTTAATTACGCATTTCCGGTGGAACATAGGGGGTGTAAATAACACACTTACAAAAAAACCTATAGATTTCCGCTAATTTTTGGTTCAATTAAGTAACTAACTCTTTACTTACAAGGTCAACGCTTATATGACCCTCAGCACTCCTAAGTTCCAACAGGCCCCAAAACATGGTGGACTCGCGAGCAAAGCAGATGGGAAAAGGAGTTGAAGAAAATGAAAACTACTCGTATCCGGCAAAATATTAAGAAATTTCTCAATGAGAGGCCGCGCAATACAACTGAGATTTTTGACCACCTCAATAAGACATTACGTCATGGTACAACAACTCAGCAATTGGGTAATGTTCTTGCAAAGGACAAGGATATAGTCAAGGTGGGATACATTAAGAGGTCTGGGATAATTTCCGGTGGCTATGATATTTGCGAATGGGCAACTAAAGAATGGGTGAGCAATAATTGCCAAGCATGGGAACAAGGCGAGCCTGCACTAACAGATTCAAGCGGGAAAATCCGTAAGAATTGAAAAAAAAGGAGGAACTACAAATGAAAACAGTAAGAATACGACAAAAAATAAAGAAATTTCTTCAAAACGGGCCGCGCAATACAGCAGAGATCCAAGAACACATCAATTCTACGATGCGCCATGGAACAACTACCCAACAACTTGGCAATGTCCTCTCAAAGGATAAGGATATCATCAAGTTCGGCAGCACAAAGCGTTCCGGAACTCTTTCCGGTGGCTATGATATTTGTGAATGGGCAACAAAGGAATGGATTGAAGCCAATTCAGGCCTCAATAATAAAGACTCTTTTTCCGCCGCTTGAGAATTCAGCGGCTTTCATCAATTACGCCCAAGGACGAAGTAACAATTGCTCTCTCTGTCAAACGCCCGCTTCTAACTATTACGCTTAAGTTATTGTTCTGTAAAAATATTGAGCGCTTGCTCAACAGTTGCATCATCGCAAATAATTGCGTGACAAGCAGCACACATTCTAACCGCCTCTTTTGTTGTCCTTTGATGAATATTTCGGCCAGTTGCTGCGCCTCTTGCGCCAGAAATATTGATTTGATCGTGCAGTCGCTGCAAAAATTCTTCAGCCGGTAAACTTCCACCACCTGAACAAATAACCCCACATCGCCCAGATGCTTCAACTGCAATTCTAAGACTTTCTGGCTGAGACATCCCTTCGAATTCTCGTGGATAGTTGACCTTGGTGAAATCAGCTCCGATACATAGGGCTACTCCGGCCGCTCCAGAAATTAACTGTGGGCATTTTTCATCACTAATCGCTTTACCACGTGGATAAATCCATGTCACAACTATCAATCCATTTTCATGTGCTTGGCGAATTAAAGTTGCAGCTTCAGTAAGCATATCATGCTCAAATTCACTACCCAAATAGATTGTATAACCAATTCCTACGACATTAATTCCATTTGCCTTGAGGGCAAAAACATCGTCAATGTCCCACATGGCCATGCTGACTGGGTCACGCTGAGTAACTCCTACTTGGTCAGATTTTGAATTCATTTTCACAAGGTATGGGGTGTCGGGGTAATCTCTCCCATATGCCGAAATAAGTCCTAATTGACCTGCCAATACTCCAATAGTGCCTTCTTCATGTGCTCTTGCACCTACCTCAAATAGGTGTGAAGGGTTGTTGGATGAGAGTGGTATTTTCTTGCCACCATCATAGAAGTCATCATTTAGGTGCTCGATTTTTTGGTCACAGGCAAAAAGATTCATTCTTCCTGTGCCACAAGTTGCAGCATCCATATTGTCAATATAATCGTCAACCATTTCTTCAGGGACATCAGCAGGCACATGGTATTTCATAATCAAGCCTCGGGCAAATTGGCGCAAACGCTTCAAGGACATGAAAGCATCGCCGGTAAAAGATAATAATGCCTAACAGAAAAACATCAAATAATGTACACTCGTATGACTTATTGTAATAGAGATCGGATTTAATGAAAGAGGGCCAAAAACCATGTTTCAGGCTTCATGTGTGGTTTCAAAGCGTAGGTTATTTCCGCCCTTTACATCAATAACTTGGCTGGTCACCTTGTAGCTCCCATTTATTTCCTCAACTCCAGGTAAATATCCGGGGCACACTCCGCTTGCTACAAAAATCGCATCTGTGGAAGTACACAAATCTTCTGCGGTCCAAAGCCTTTGCAAATCTCCGCCAACCATATCCGTTGCCCTTTGCTCTTCAACTTCATGACGAAATTGCAATCTTCCTTCAAATACGCCGCCGAGCCCTCTAATTGCAGTAGCGGTGATAACACCCTCAGGTGCAGCCCCGATTCCCATCAATAAATCATGCGGGCCGTTTGGATCAGCTGCCCAAATGGCAGCGGAAATGTCTCCATCTCCCATAAGGTGAAGCTGTGCGCCAGCGGCACGTATTTCAGAAAATAATTGTGCGTGGCGCTCACGGTCTAATGCAACAACTCTAACTTCGCTTACAGGCTTATCCATTACGCTGGCGACCTGCTGCAAATTCCATTCAACTCCACCATCAAGACTAATCTCGCCAGCGAGTTCTTCACCACCACAAATTTTGTCCATATAACAGTCAGGTGCATGGAGCAAACTTCCTCTTGGCGCAGCTGCTAATACTGCAATCGAATTATCGGAGTTTGTAGCACAATTATTGGTGCATTCAAGCGGGTCAACTGCGATATCTATCTTCAATGCACTTGCATCGCCGCGCATATTCCCCAGTGGTTCCCCAATGTAAAGCATAGGCGCTTCATCACGTTCTCCCTCGCCAATTGCCACGCGGCCATCGAAGGGAACATTGTTGAAAGTCAAGCGCATTGCTTCGACAGCGGCAGCATCAGCAGCCCTTCCATCACCCTTTCCGCGCCAATGGTGGCTGGCTATTGCAGCCCGTTCACAGGCCAGCCGAAAATAATCTGCCAAGTCGTTAACGTTCTGCATACCTTCACCCAAAAGTTCCTCGCTCATCAACTATTACCTTCGGACAAATTAATTGTATGTTTAAATCTGCTCTATTTTGCATTGTTATTGATTAATTTTAGCCACATTTTTGGATGGAAAATTCAGCAGTTCTGCATCTATGATCCATGATTATTACTTAGTTGCCTTTAAATTTTTCAAGGACAACAATATCTGTCATTTTTGCACTTGGGTATTGCCCATCTTCGTTCTTTTCAAGCGACTTGACCATATCCCAAGCACAGAGCAAACCAGCGCAAACACTGGTTAACGCCTCCATTTCAACACCAGTACGGTAATGTGCTGAAACTGAAACAGTACACCTTAAGCAATTGCCTTCCCATAACCACTCAACTTTGCAACTTTCTAAGGGAATTGGATGGCAGTGGGGTACGATAGTGGGGGTCATTTTGGCGGCTTGAATAGCAGCAATCGTGCTTGCTTCCAATACATCACCCTTGGTAATGTTTTTATCAATAATCGCTTGTTTTGTAGCCTCAGAAAGGTGTAATAATCCAGTTGAAGTTGCTCGTCGTGCAACGATTGGTTTATTGCCAACATCAATTATTCCTTCAGTACTTAATTCTACCATGTTTTCACCTACTTTCAAATTTCTTATTACTAAGTTCAACCCAAACCTGATTTCCAGGCCTCGCCACTTACCTTCACTTCCTTCTTCCACAGAGGTGCTTGATTCTTGAGTTCTGTGATTAACCAACTGCATGCCTCAAAACCTTCTTTCCGGTGTGGACTTGCTACGTGAATACAAACTATGTTTTCGCTGGGACCGACTCGACCTATTCGGTGCGACATTGCGACTGAATGAACTGAAAATTTTTCAATTGCCTGCACTGCTAATCCTTCCAAAACCGGCTCAAGTTTACCTTCCCATGCATCAAATTCCAAAGCAATTACTTCTTCTCCTTCATCGATATTTCTGGTGATTCCAAGAAAAGTGATAATGCTTCCACAACCTAAGACATTCATCTTTGATTTTAGAGCCTCCGGGTTGAGAGAAAGAGGTGCTGACTCTACAACTATGAGTTCGCCCATGTCACTCCCAAGCATTTCTCCTTCATCATTTTATGCTGGCGGAGCCTTGAAAGTCAGAACTGCTGTGGAGGAAATAATGCCCATCACAAAGGATGAGCCCATTCAAATAATGGGTGCTGGACTTTCGGGTCTTGCTTCTGCCATTATTTTGGCTAAGGCTGGACGCGAGGTTCATGTCCATGAAATAAGAGATGATTCTGGTGCACGCTTTGATGGTGACTTTCAAGGGATAGAAAATTGGACCAACCCAATAGATTTTTTTGATGAGTTAAGAGATTGGGGTATTGACCCGGAGGAATTTAAATCCACTTCTTTTCATGACATTGAGTTAATTGACCCAAATGACAAAGTTAGAATTGTATGGAGTAAACACATCGCTTATAGGGTAATTGAGAGAGGTGCTGCTGAACATACAATAGACCAAGGGCTAAAACGACAAGCACTTGCAGCGGGTGTAAATATTCACTATAAATCGCGAGTAAAACCCGAAGATTGTCAAATAATTGCAAGTGGCCCTAAAGGCACTTCTGCAGTTGCCTACGGTGAAATATTCCACACTTCTTCAGCCAACAAAGTTTGTTTCCAATTTAACGATAAAATAGCCCCTGGCGCTTATGCATATATGATAATCATCGATGGAGTTGGGCTTATTTGTACTTGCTTATGGCGAAAACAGAAAAAAAGTGATAGATTTCTCAACGAAAGCATAGCATGGTTTGAAAATAATTATCCTGAAATAGATCGTCAACCAATAAAGCGTGTAGGGGGCAAAGGAGATTTTACAATTAACCAGCAATACAAGGTTGATGGGCGTTATTATGTCGGTGAAGCCGGCGGGTTGCAAGATGCCATGTGGGGATTTGGAATGAGGTATGCTATTTCTTCTGGAGTATTTGCGGCCCAAGATATTCTCGGTCAAGGTGATTATGAAAAACTGGTCCGCAAGAACCTCCTTCCCTTAGTTAGAAATTCATTTGTTAATCGCTGGTTGATGAATCGGGTAGGCGATAAAATGTTTCAACGGGTTGCAGATAGATGGATGAAGTCTCAAAAAAAGAATGGCGATGGTCTGCCTTTTGTTTCTTGGCTATTCCGTCCGGATCTCTTTAGGCGGGTTCTTTGGCCTTTTGTCCGCCTCGGCATGATGGAAGCAACAAAGACTGTCGATGGCCGCAAAATTTGGCGCTTACCTTTTCGCAAGGCCTTAAAGAGAGATAAATGGGAGCAAAGTGCAGCAGCAGCAGAGGTGTCACAACGCTGGAATGCTACCCGAAAAGGTGGTGGCAATGTTTCTTTTACAAATGACTCCGATGAGGTCTCTATTTCTTTAAAGACTCAATGAGTTGCTTTTGAAGTGATATTTGCATTGTTTACCCATCTATTATTAGTGTATTAACGCCCAACTCCTGTTTTTGTGATTTTTTGGGTGACTTAACAATCGCATCATTGAAGGGGGGTTGGCTTCTCGGAGGCAATATGTCCGACCTATATGGCCTCGTCCTAAAACCAATGAACAATCGTCTTGTTAACTATGGTGTAACTGAAAATGGTATTGCAGTAATTGAACTCGCTTCAAACTCTGCTGGAGAACCACTTGAAGGTGATGAAATGGGCCCAAACTGCTATACTCATGAAATGATGAGCGATATTGATGATTCAATTATCAAGGCTCGTTTTGACGATAGGGTTACAGTTATTGTGATAACTGGAAATGGTGCAAAGTTTTTCTCAGCAGGAGCAAGTATCCGTATGCTCAATAGCGTTACTCCTGGATTTAAATACAATTTTTGCCTTCACGCAAACGAAACATTGAGCCGACTTGAACAAACACCAAAGTTGGTTATTGCTGCTTTGAATGGCCACGCAGTAGGTGGCGGACTAGAAATTTCAATGGCAGCTGATATTAGAATTGCCCGTAAGAATGCAGGAAAAATGGGTCTACCGGAGATTAACCTCGGTGTTCTCGCAGGAACCGGTGGAACTGCCCGTCTAACCCGTCTTATCGGAAAGGCCAAAGCATTGGAATTCATGGTTACAGGCGAATTGTTCTCTTTTGAGGATGGCCTTGACATGAATTTACTAAACCACATTTGGGAAGGTAGCGCAAGTGACTTCCGTCGTGATGTACTTGATTGGGCGAGCCAATTCACTCTACCGAACAAGGCAGTCAAGGCTGTTGGAAATATCAAGAGATCCTGTCAAACTGGCCCCGAGATTCCTTTCGAATACCACTTGGCTCTAGAGCGTGAACTTCAATCTGCATTATTCAGCAGTTCAGATGCTAAAGAAGGAATTGCAGCATATGTTGAAAAGCGCGTTGCTAATTTTACCGGCCAATAGTTTCTCAGCAGAACTCATTTTGACTTAGTTGTCAAGAATAGTTTGCATGAGTTTCCACCCAATTAGTGCTATTAGTGGCCCGCCGATGGATGTTGCAAAGACATAACTTGCAAGTTGTGAATATGCTTCGGCTTGGTACATTTTTATTGCATCAACTGAATATGTGGATAGAGTCGTAAAAGCACCTAGTAGCCCTATTCCGACGAATAGGGTGACTTCCTCACTTAGCACACCATTTACCACTGCGGCACATGTTATTGATTCCAATTGGAGTGAGCCGACAAGATTTACAGTGAGGGTTGCCCAGGGAAATGAGTCGAAGTCAACCACAATCCTATGCCGTATCTTAGGCATGCGCCGATTGCTCCACCAAGGGCAACAAGGAGTAGGGCCTTGGCTTCCATGACACATCACAAGGCCGACCTGTTCAAGACCATACCGCATGTGCGAGTAGCAATGGCGGCGATTCAACCCCTTTGGTTTTTGACTGGCAATAACGGCAAACTCAAAGAAGCTCAACGAATCTTAGGCCCATTGGGATTTGATGTAAAGGCGTTGGAAATTAATGGGCAAATTCCAGAAGTTATTGAACCACAGGCTGCTATCCTTGAAGAAATTGCTCTATCCAAATTGACCCAAGCAAGGGAAATATTGAATGCGATAGGAAAAGGTGATGATGCAGTAATGGTAGAAGATGCCGGATTATTCATTAATTCATTTGATGGATTCCCGGGAGTTTATTCATCATATGTCCATTCCACAATAGGTAGTGAGGGAATTTTGCGCTTGATGAACAATAATGGCGACCGACGAGCCGAATTCCGAGCTCTTGCAACACTTTGGGATGGGAAAAAAATCCACATTGGGAGCGGAACTTGTCCAGGCCATATTGCAGATTCCCAAATTAGTGGCAATGGTTTTGGTTATGATCCAATTTTTATTCCTTGTGATTTAGATTCAAATGGGGAACCACTCGAATTTGGAACAGTCGGGATGATTAGTACAGACGGCATTCCTTTCGGAGGAATTTCTATTGAAGATAAGGAGAAATTCAGTCATCGAAGAAGGGCCTTACAGGCCCTTATATTGTCACTTGGCCGACCGTCAGCATGAAAGCCGAGTGTATAGTCGCGAGGGCAGGGTGAAGAGATGGGTATGAAGAGATTCTTGCTCGGGCTTGCAATTATTGTAACTATTATATTTTACCTGTTAAATGCCTCTGAACTTACCGATTCAGGTCAGTATGGAGTTATTGGCTTGCTAATATCAGAGTCGATATTATTCTTGTGGATGCCTAAAAAAATTGAGCAAAAAGTAGTGCGAAAACGTCGTTCAACAGGTGCTCAAGTTAGTGGTAGCGTATCAGTTCTTTCGAGTGAGGAAGAAATGGATTTGCCAGAAATTGTAACAGTTGATAGTCTAGACGGAGCAAGTTTAAAAGAAAGAAAAATGGCAAAAATAAAAGCCAAAGCATTGGAATCATCCACTGATGACGAAGACGAGGAAGAACTTACAGTAGTAGAGGTTGAGGTAGAAATCAAGCCCGACGTTCATCTTGCTGAAGAATTCGTAGTTGAGGTAAATCCACAATCAATCGAAGATGCAGATATTGAAGATGCAGTTAGTGACCGATTGGAAATGCATGACCGTATCCGTATGAGAATTGAAGACCGCCGCCGTTCACAAATGGCAAGTATTCGCGCCTCAACTGCCAAGATGTGGGAAGAACATGACGAAGGTGAAGATTTAATCGCAGTTCTTTCTAACCCGCAACATGGATTAACTATTCTTAATGAGCCCGCTGAAGTTGAACCGGGTCACCCATATGGCTCTACTTTTATTCGTATTAATGATGAATCTATTTTGCGGCTCAGAATTCCTTTGGATAGTGGTTATAGAGCAATCGGTGAAGATGATTCCGAAGATGAAATGCCAATTCTAATTGGTCCCGATGGATTGCCTTTACCACCTCTTCCTTTGCCTGGCGAATTAGGTTTGCCACCTCCCCCTGGTGCTCCAGGGATGACTTTACCAGAGTTGCCACTTCCGGCAATTCCCGCTCCAATCAGTGGAGCCCAATCTGCATTAGCCGAAATGCGAGATGACATGGTAGAATAGCCAATATTGGCTTCATACCTTTTGGAATTGATCGATACTATTTCCCAGCCCATTTCGGACTCTCTCGATTGAGGAATGCCTTCACTCCAATTTCTTTATCCTCGCTATCAAATAGCCCGGCAAAAGCGATGGCTTCATCCTCAATTCCTTGTGAAATTGGTTGCTCAAGAGATGCTCTAACTAAAGCCTTAGCCACTTTCAATGTATGAGGCGATTTCGAGCCAATCGTTTTTGCCAAATCCAGTGTTTTCCCCCGTAGTTCTTCAGGCTCACAAATGTGATTTACAAGTCCCATTGATTTTGCCAAATCTCCACTGACCATTTCACCTCCGAGTATCATTTCCATTGCATTCCCATAACCAATCAGGCGAGGTAGGCGTTGAGTGCCCCCACCCCCGGGGATAAGTCCTAACTTTATTTCCGGAGTTCCAAAATTTGATCTTGAGGTTGCCATACGCATGTCACATGACATTGCGACTTCACAACCGCCACCAAGAGCAAAACCATCAATCATAGCGATAGTTGGTTTGCTGAGATTCCAAATTGCTTCCCAAGCATTCCCCTTGAATTTCGTTCTTATTTCTGTCCCCCCTACTCCGACAAATTCTGAAATATCTGCACCGGCAATAAATGAATTTGGTTTTGCACGCTTACCTTCAGGTGGTGGCAGAGGGCTTGTTCCAGCAAAAATGATGATGCGTGCAGAATTTTCTAATTCTGCCCACTTACAAGCATCAATTAATGCATTGGACACATCCGAGTTGAGCGCATTCATCTTATTTGGACGGTTTACCGTCAATATCACAATGTTGCCTTGGCCCTTATCTTCTATATCTATTGCAATCTCTTCAACGAGCAGAACTTCGGAAATGGGAGCGGGGCACATACTGTGTGGGAGGGGGTGGTTGCCTATGGTGATTATCGTCGTGTTTTCTCTCATATCGGTTGTTTACCTGAAAATTAGACTTGCGCGGTTATCAAATGTCTTGCCTCTATCGCAAGAGCCATTGCGGGGGTTCTAATGGTGGTGAAGAAAGGCGGTGCTAAATCTAAAGAGACACTCGTGATTGCTGAAGATGTTGCCAAAAGGTATGGAGATTTCATCGCCCTCCATCCATTAAATGTCCGAGTAAACGCCGGAGAATTTTTTGGCGTTTTTGGTCCAAACGGTGCCGGAAAATCAACTTTCATCAAATTACTAACAGGGCAATTAAAGCCTTCATTGGGTAATATCTCTGTCATGGGAATTGATGCAATCCGTCAGGCACAAAAACTCAAAGCCAATATCGGAATTGTACCCGAATCTGAAAGTCCACCTTCTTACCTTACTCCGGTTGAGTTTTTGGAATTTATTTGTCGCTTGCGCGGATTAAGTGATTATTCAGATAGAATTGAACATTGGATAAACTGGTTTGGCATTAACGATAAACGAGATACCATGTGCAAGGATTTATCAAAGGGTCAACGGCAAAAAGTAATGCTAGCAAGCGCATTTATTCATGAGCCAAGAATGATGTTCTTGGATGAACCATTTGCAAATCTCGACCCAATATACCAACGCAAATGTCGCCATTATTTGCAGAACTTAGTGGAAAATGGCGGAACAATTTTCCTCTGCTCTCACGTGCTTGAAGTTGCTGAAAAAATGTGTACGCGGGTCGCTGTAATTAACCATGGAAAAGTGCTCGCAGCAGGAACGATGGAAAGCCTAAAAGAAAGTCCCGAGGAATCTTTAGAAGATGTATTTATTCGTTTAGTAGGGCACTCAATTGCTGAAGTTGAAGGCACCGAAGATGGAATGTCCGAGGAGGAATAATTCTGAAATCATTTTCGGGTCGTTCTTGGAACGATGCTGTTGCAGATGGGGCGGTTGAGCCAGAAATCGGTGCAGGGCAAAATATATTCCAGCCGGCAGGAATCAGTAGTAAGTCACTAAAGGGGCAATATGAAGCGCCGGGATTAATGAATTCATTTGGAATCACTTTTCGAATGATGTTCAATGAAGAGTGGCGGCAAAATGTTGATTTTGCAAGGAAGCGTCACATTTTACTTTTCCCTGCTTTACTGTCAGTCGTAACGATGGTAGTAACAATTGGCTTGCGTTTCTTAGTTGGCGAAGGCGTTACTAATGATGCAGTCCTTGTTGAAGAAACGCGTCGCGCTTTCACGTGGCAAGAAATGCGTTTCGCCCTCCATTTCCCATTATTTATGTTCAGTTTAGGGATGGGATCTTTTGCATTTCTTGGGCGTGTAATGGTTAGTCAAAGAGCGTCTGGGCTGAATTACCTTCTCACTGCGCCCGCCCTCCAACCTCTATCTCAATCAACAAATTATTTTACATATTATATCAAAGAAGTGACATTTTATGTGATGCTTGTCTTGAGCCCAGTGGCTTTTGGCATGGCGCTTGGGATATTATTAGGAAACTTCGTCGCACTCCCTACACCTCTTCTATATTCCAGTTTGCCCATCACTATTATTGCCATGATACTCTCTCTCGCTCAAGGATTGGCGTTTTCTTTTTTTGGTTCAGCCCTTTGGACACGAGGTAAAATATGGGGCAAGGTTGTTCCTCTCATGGTTATTGGCATAGCAGTATTATTTGCAATGGGCCATATTCCAGCCGAATACATGGTCTTTGGATATGCTTTACAGTCAAATCACAATTGGTGGTTGATTCCTATTGGATTTGGTTTAACAATTGGTTTGGCCTTGCTCGGCGCGTTCATCACTTCAAATGATTTTGAGCAAGCGGTAATTGAGAGGAAGGAAATCTTTGGTACAGTATATGGGCGCCTCGGTTTCCTTGGTAATGGCAAAATGCGCTTGCTCGTCACTAAAGAATTAGTTGACCTCCTTCGAAGTGGGACAATCAAGAAAATGATTGTATCTTATTCAGTTCCTTTAATCGTATTATTAATGCTGGCTTGGTTAGTAGATTTTGCCGAAATGCCAATTCCAATCAACCTACTTTCCTATGCTCCTTTCCTTGGTTTTTTTGGTTTCAATTTCTATTCCTGGTTAACTGGTATTGATTCACCCGAGCACATGAATGGCCTGCCTATGCGGGTTCCCGATTTAATAAAGGCAAAGGTAATTGTATATTTCCTTACTACAACATGGATTTCAATATTATTTTTACTCTTAATGTCTTGGAGTTTAGATGCATGGGCTGCCTTGCCAGTTGCACTTGTTATCATGCTTGCAAATTCAATATACATCGTCTCACTCACAGCCTTTTTGATGGGGCTGCGCCCGAATAAAGCAATTTTTGATGCCTCAATAATGATATATTTTTGGATTGGAACAGTAATTCCTCTACTCGTATTATTCTTACTTTCCTTTACACAAGGTGATGCTGCTTTCTATGATAATTGGGCTAGCGCAATATATGAACAGGGTATTGATTCGTCAAATGTCGGTTTTGATGATGAGAAAGCAAAAAGTGGTTTTGGCGGAATTCTTGGAGTTTCAACATTGTTACTCTTTGCTTCTTGGTTATTGATGCGTTTACTTGACCGAAAATGGGGTTCTGCTGAATTTAGCAATTAGGTTTGAAGTACAGCACCACCCGTTTGTTTGAAGGAGTGGCCACCATCCCCCTTGATTCATGGTCCGTGTTGTTGCCATCTCAGGAATGCCCGGCGCAGGTAAAGGGGTATTTGGGCAAGTTGCAATTGAGATGGGTTTCATTGTCCGTTCAATGGGAGATATGATTCGCGCTGAAGTTGAGGCAAGAGACCTTGACGAAAATCCTCATGTTTTTGGCCGGATCGCCCAAGAATTACGTGATAAATACGGCTATGGTGTTCTCGCTACAAGATTAGTTGGGGCCATCAACAAAGATTTGGAGACAACCGAGATTGTTGTAATAGAGGGGATGCGCGGAGATGCAGAAAGAAATATTTTTGCAGAAGCATGGGGTGATGATTTTGGAGTTCTCGCAATTGATTCATCTATTGATGCCCGCTTTCAAAGAATATTGGCCCGCGGGCGAGCAGAAGATGGTGATAGAGCAACCTTTGAGGAAAGAGATGAGCGTGAATGTGGATGGGGTTTGGGGCTTATTCTTAAACAAGCGAATTGGCGCCTTTCAAATGAAGGTGAGATAAAAGAATTTAAAGATGCCAGTAAAGCCTGGTTATTTTCTCATTGTGAATAATCACGGCGCACACAAAAAAAATCATTATTGCCTACTATATGCCCATTATCTCACCAAAGGTTATATCATTCGGCGGTGGTGGTTTTTCTGCCGTAGGTAGAGGAGGGTGTATTCATGGCTAGAAAGAATAAAGGTGGCGGCGGAGGTAAACGTCGCAAACGTCAGCAGCGTGCTGAATACGATGAGCTTGATAAATACCCAGTTCTTCCACCACATGCTTTTGCCAGAATTGTTCGCGATAAGAGGACATTGAACATCATTTACCAAATGATTGAACCTCCATTAACAAAAAAGGAAGAGGAATATCGTCTCGAAATAATGGATATTTTTATCCGTGCACTTACGGCAAGCATAGAGGATATTGATGCTGACCCAGAGGCCTATTTGCGTACAGCAATGGACAAAATTATCAAATCATATGGAATGAAAATAAAAAAGAAAGCAAAATCAAAGATTTTCTATTATCTCAAGCGCGATTTAATCGGCTATGGCCGCATGGACATGCTGATGAATGACCCAAATGTGGAAGACGTATCCATGGATGGAACAAACGTTCCCATTTTCGTGTATCATCGTAAATTTGAATCTGTTGAAACAACTTGTTTATGGGAAACCGATGAATTACTCGAATCCTATGTCATCAAACTTGCCCAGCGTTGTGGGAAACACATTTCTGTTGCAAGTCCATTGCTAGATGCTACACTGATGGATGGGTCACGTATTGTCATGAAATTAGGCAGAGAAATTTCAACTCGTGGTTCGGCATTCTGTATTCGTCGATTCAGGGATGATCCTTTCAGCCCCTGCGACATAGTAGCATTCCGCACCATGTCTTCATTAATGTGCGCATACCTTTGGGTGGGTTTCCAAAATGAAGTCCCAATGCTATTCGTAGGGGGAACCGCATCTGGAAAAACAACCACATTGAATGCTATGTGTTTGTTTATCCCATGGCAGATGAAAATAGTAAGTATTGAATCAACAAGAGAAGTGAATATCCCTCAACCAAATTGGATTCCCGGGCTTACAAGACAAGGTTTCGGTGGAGAGTCTAAAGAAGGAGAGGTTGGAGAATTCGAGCTTCTAAAAGCAGCACTTCGTGAACGTCCCGAATACATTATTGTGGGCGAAATTCGCGGTGCTGAAGCATATGTTCTCTTTCAGGCAATGGCAACTGGGCACTGTGCTTATTCAACTGTGCACGCTGATTCAGTACCGTCATTAGTTCACAGATTAGAGAATAAACCAATTGATATTCCTCGCGTATTGTTACCTGCACTTGAAGCATGCGTTATTCAAATTCAAACTCGTATTAATGGCAAGCGTGTCCGAAGAACAAAGCAAATAGTTGAAATTGTTGGTATTGACCCTCACTCATTAGAATTGATTACGAATGAAGTGTTTAGGTGGGATGTAAATACTGATGATTTCATATTTAGTGGCAAGTCATATGTCTTAGAAAAAATCATGGTGAAAATAAATTTCAGTCAGGATGATATGCGTCGCGAGTTGCGTACGAGAAAGAGAATTCTTGAATGGATGGTTCTCAATGATATCCGCAAATCAGATCAAGTTTCACAAATCATCACTCAATATTATGTCCGACCGAATGAAATATTAGCACGAGTTGATGGCCTTCGTTAGTTGGAGTGGTTATAATGGAATTAACTACCTGGGAAAAGATTTGTCATCGAATCCTAGGCAGAGCTATCAAACAAAAAGCTCGAGCGGATGTGGAATTGGGGAAGAAATTACAACAGGCCGGAATTTCAATAATGCCTGAAGTATACAAGGCGGTTAATATTGTCAGTACGATTGGGATTTCACTCTTCTCAATTGCAATCGTCGCCCTATTTTTTATTCCTACAATCGGAGTTATTGATTTCTATGAAACTATGCAAGACCCTACTACTTTGGAGCCATGTAGGATTTGGGAATATTGGAATAAAGAGACAGTAGATGCTAACAAAAATATTCCAGGGCACGGCTGCCCAGATTACAGTACAAAAGTATTCCCTTCAACCTTAAGACTTGTAATTCCGCTAGTTGGTGGGCTGTTAGTCCCCTTTATTGCCTATAGGTTTTTCAACAATACTGCTAACCGTGAGGCAAAATTAAGAGGCGATGCTATTGAAAAATATCTCCCGTATGCTTCATCTTATACCGCAGCAATGTCTGCAGCAAACGCAACGCCACAGCGTATTTTTCGTTCATTGGCCATGAATGGAGATATATATGGTGAAATTGCCTACGATGCGAGCATGATTTATCGCGACATGGCAGTATTGGGATTTGACCTTATTACGGCAATAAAAATGAGCGTAGACCGTGCCGCATCCCCTTGGCTCACTGAATTCTTTCAAGGAATGGTTGGGACACTAACCGCTGGAGGTGATTTGAAATTGTATTTCTTGAATCGGGCAGAGCACTATATGCGTGAAAACCGAATACGCCTTCAAATGTTCCTTGAAAGCCTTGGATTACTTGCTGAATCTTATGTTGTGGTTGCGGTTGCAATGCCACTATTCCTAATTGTCATGTTAGTTATTATGTTCTGGGTTTCAGGTAAGGGTTCAGAAATGTCAGAAGGATTCCTATACACAATTATTTTGGGGGTTGTGCCAAGTATTCACGTAGCATATTCTGTCCTAGTATGGCTAGATTCAAAAGACCAAGCAATGTGAGGTGAAAAATATGGCAAGGAAGAAAAAGAAGAAGATCAAGGTAGACCTTGACCTTCCAAAAAATGATTCCACAATGATGAAATTGTATGCTATCATTGCAACAAGCCTCATACTTGGCTTCAGCAGTCTTGGTTTTTGGATAATAAATAGTGACTTTGTACTTGCTCCTAATGGCAACCCAATCTTCGTAAATACTTATTGTGGATATAATCCAGCTATGTCGCCGGATTACGAATCAAATGAATCATGCACTGGCCCATTTGGAGCATTACTTCAAGATTCTCCTCAACCGACGGTTTGGGTACCCCAAGGTTCGTGGCGTGGAGTGCTTGCGCGAGCACAAGACTTTGATATGCCAGGATTAGATGCAGATACGTTAGGAAGCTTCCCTGCAAGTGAACGAATACAACCTGTTCAAGTAAAGTTCAAGGTGGTTTCACCAAATCCAACTCCTTTTCAAATTGAGATACGAGATTCAACTGACACACTGATTACATGGACAGATGTTGACTCAAGTACAGGTGTGCAAAGAAGGCATTATTCAAATTATAGTGGCATCTCAGTATCAACTGGATTTGAAGATAAATTTACAATTCCCGATTTACCTCCTGGTGAAGGATATTCCATTGCCTTGTTTTCTGATGGGGAGACGATAGAACAATTTGAGTTCACAATGACCGCTTGGGTTTATGATGGAATTCCTGAAAATATGAATAATAAATCACTTTGGATTGGGCCAGAAGTAATGCTTGGAAGCAAGCCATTGAGACCAATGATATACCTCAACTTTTTCGCAATTGGCTTTTTCATATTATTTTTCCCCGCCTCTTGGTATTGGGATAAGAAATTGGCTGAGATTAATGCTTTGGAGGAAAAGTTTCCAGATTTCCTCCGGGATCTTGCTGAGTACTGGAAAGGAGGGTTATCGATGACTGTCGCGGTGCAAACGTTGGCCTCATCCGAATACGGTGCATTAAACCCCGAAGTAAAGAAAATGTCAGATCAAATTGGCTGGGGGGTTGCGTTTGAGCAGGTGATTATTCAGTTCGCAGACCGCGTAGGTACTCCTTTAGTTCAACGGGCGATTTCATTGATTAACGAGGCAAATAAAGCCGGTGGAAAAATATCGGACATTCTTGTAACCGCTGCAAATGATAGTAGGGAAATAAAGTTCTTAGAAGGCGAACGTGTGCGAACTATTTCGTCCTATATTGCGGTTATTTGGGTTTCTTTCTTCGTTTTCCTCGGAGTTATTATTGTTCTATCTAAAGTGTTTATTCCTGCTATTTCTGGTGCGAATTCGGGCGACGCTGATGACTCTGATGCATCCATAGGGAACATGACTATTAGAAAAATCGACCCACTTTTCTTCTTAACAGTATTCTTTTACGGGGTGACTATGCAAGCCATGGGTAATGGTTCAATGGCAGGATTGATGGCAACTGGTCGCCTAACAAGTGGATTGAAGCAAGCCGGAATGATGATAGTTGTTTGTATCCTTGCATTCAACTTCGTAACATTCACACCTGACCTAATTGGTGTACAAGAGCCTCCTTCTCTCAACCCTGCATTAGGTGTCTATGTGCCTAGCCCTGGCAATATTCCTTGAGGTGCTTCCATATGCGAAGGCAGCCAATATCTTCTATTAGGCGAGGAGACCAAGCCCAAGTTCATATTTTGGAAATGGTAACTCTTTTTTGGTTATTTTTTATGACTGCTACTTTCATCATCCAAATCCACATTCCCGATAATTCAACGGTTGCAAGTGAATCATCGCTTGAATTGGCCGCCGAGGATAGTTTGCGAATGGCCTTACATGAATCGGCTGAAGATATGCAATATGAAAACCGTCTAATTGAATTACTTGCAGACAATAATCGGACAGCGGCTTGTGAATTAATTCTTGAAGGCTTGACTCCGACTTTTGATGGCGAATGTTGGTTTGCAAAAAATTCTCAACCAGCAACAGTTCATGGATACGGGTTTGAGCCTTTTGGCAAGAGTATCGTTGTTCACCAACTCATTCACATAGATACGGATCTTTGGACCGTTTCAGTGGATGTTTGGCAAACTGGCGGTGGTGTTTGATGAAGAAAGTCAAGCATAACCGAAGTGGTAGAGATTCCTCATCAGGGCTTATCGAGGATGAAAGCGGACAGATGCTTCTTGCAACTGGAATCGTATTGTTGATGTCCCTCTTGTCTATGTCAACATATGGAACTTCATTGTCTAACTTGGGTCAACCATATGATTCAACTTCGGATGAAGTCGTGCAAACTAGCAAGGAAGTAAATTTCATTTTTGAGGATGTAGTGAACTCACGTGCAAGTGAACTAGTCAGTGCAGGTGTAGGTCAAGAAGAAGCAGTTTGGCTTTCAGTTAACTGGACTGCAGATGATTTATTACACCATGGGGAGATTAGAGGTGTTGAAATAAAAGTCCTCTCTCCATTTGTTGAGGGTGAAAATGGTTTATGGAATGTTACTGTAAATATGGGGATTGCAGACCGTCATGCACGATTAGAATATACTCTCACGGCCCAAATCACTCTTTGAAAACCCCTCTGAGTAATATTCTTTGCGAATTAGTGGCGAAGAAATGTTGAGGTTAATGGAGGCTCATTTTCTTTGATTCCATTGGAGGTCAAATAAATGACTAATCCTGTCAACAACATCAGCCACTTGACTTGGGTCAACTGTTACCCAATCTGATATTTTTGCTCTTTCCAGCATTCCTTCTTGAATCGCTTGAAGACGAGGAAGTGCTGCGAGATATCTGTCTGCTCTCCGCCAAGAATTCTCCTCGCGCTGCTTTAGCATGGATTGATGTGTATCTGGATTACTTATGTGCAAGACAATCCCTACAGCAACCCCTCCCGCTTCCTTCCATTCACGAAGAAGTCGGTTTTCAGGCACAAGATGTACGCCTTCTAAGCATAGATCAATTCCTTCTCTCCTTGCCCTAGATACTGTGGCTTGAACACCTGCCTCAACCGCTAAACAAGTTTCGAGCCAATCAACGACAGGGTCTCCTGCTTCGCCCCGGCTGAATGATGAACGGTTGAGTGCTGAATGTGCACTATCCTCACTTACAGAACGGATAATTTCTCTAACTGCATCAGTCGATAATAGACGAGAAAAGCCTAAATTATTGGCTGCAGATACTGCAGTTGTTGATTTTCCTACGCCTGTAGCACCACTAATAAGAAGCAATCGGGGAGGTCTATCTCCAGAGCGGATTTTTTTTTCTAAGGAAGTACTTTTCATACCAATTGTGCGTACCATATATACTCCCCTTTTACTATCGCATAATGTAATTACATATGGTGGCTTTGACTATTTTCTACTTGTGCAAAGGTTTCCAAATGACATAGTCTCAACACAAGACTTATTTTTCGTAGAAAACAACGAATAAAGCAATTGCAAAATCTTGGCGCTATTGTTGCATATAGAGCAGATTTTTCTCTGCGAAGGGGTCTTGAGGTAGACGCCCTTCGAGGGCAACATGGCGAATGAAGAATTGATGCTAATCGGCAATGAGTGGTGCGCAAGTGGAAGTGGTGAATCAATGGACATTCACGATCCTTCATGTGGTGAAGTAATTGCAACCGTCCCTCGGAGTAATGCTGCCGATGTCGAAAAGGCAATTGAGACATCAAGACTCGCACTAAAAGATTCGAGTTGGGCAAATATGGATCCTGCTGGCCGTGGACGGATTTTACAAAAAATGGCTCAACTCACATATGCTGCGGCAAAGGATTTAGCAAAAATTGAATCGCAAAACAACGGAAAAACTTTCCGTGAAGCATTATCTGAAATTCGCTTTGGTGCGTGGACATTAGAGTATTTTGCAGGCTGGTCAGATAAGGTAGAAGGGAGCACGATCCCCGTGCCAGGAAATAGGTTAAACTACACACTTCGTCAACCTTTGGGAGTGACTGCACATATTATTCCATGGAATTTCCCCCTCCAATTGGCAATTCGTTCTATCGCACCTGCTCTTGCATCCGGATGCACGGTGATTGCAAAACCGGCCTCCCTTACCCCTCTTTCACTTCTTGCGTGGGCAAAGGTTGTTGAGTCCTCGGGCCTCCCTTCAGGAGTCTTACAAATAATAACAGGTCCGGGTGGAGAAGTTGGAAATGCACTTGCTGGTTCCGCTAGAGTTGACGGAATAGTTCTAACCGGAGGCGTATCAACGGGCAAGCAAGTAATGCAAAGGGCAGCCGAAAACTTAACTCCTGTTACTCTTGAGTTAGGTGGCAAAGGGGCCAATGTGGTTTTCGCTGATGCAAACCTTAGATATTGTGCCAAAGCGGTTTGTTTTGGAATTTTCATGAATGCTGGGCAAATGTGTTGGGCAGGTTCAAGACTTATCGTGCACGAAGATGTCGCCGATGAATTAATTGAAAACATTGTGAATGAAATCAAGAAATGGCCTATTGGGCCGGGGCTAAGCGATGGTGTTAGAATAGGTTCCTTAGTTTCCAAGTCTCACCGCCAATCGGTCCTTGACCTGTTGCAAAAAGGGCTTGAACAAGGAAATGAATTGGTAATCGGTGGAGGATGCCCGGGCGGAGAATTAGAGTCCGGTGCATTTATGGAAGCCACCATTGTCAAGAGTGTTGGCAAGGATGATATTCTCTTTCAAGAAGAATTATTTGGCCCCGTATTGGCGGTAACAACATTCTCAACTGAAGCAGAGGCTTTGGAATTAGCAAATGCCAGTGAATTTGGATTGTTAAATGGAGTTTGGACTCAAAACCTTGGGCTTGCTCACAGAATGGCAAGAGATATTGAATCCGGAATGGTTAGTATCAACGAATATCCAATTACTTTCCCACAAACAGCTTTTACTGGCTGGAAGGCAAGCGGAATTGGGATTGAGCAATCTGCAGATGCAATGCGCTTTTACACACGTGTAAAGAATGTGAATGTAAACCTAGGTTAATTGTAATGATGTATAGTTTGACTAGGATGTGAGAATAGTATGGCTGAGTTAGTGTCAAGGCAAGACTTTGACGGGGGTGTTGCTTTGCTTACCTTACAGGGTGATGCTGCTGCAAAGGGATTTTCAATACAGGGGATGGATGCAATTTCTTCCTCAGTTAATGGAGCATTAGATGATAAAGATATTCGCGCAATTGTAATTACAGGGAGTGGCCGTTTTTTCTGCGCAGGTGCTGATTTAAACAAATTCAAGGCCACTATTGACGATGGCACAATCGTTGATTTTATTGAGAAATTAACCGGTAAACTTCACCCCTTACAAATCCGCATGCGACAAAGCGCAAAAATCTGTATCGCTGCAATCAATGGCGCCGCTGCAGGTGGAGGTTTTGGTTTGGCTCTTGCTTGCGATGTTCGAATTGCTTCCGAAAATGCATTGTTGGTTTCAGGTTTCGCAAACCTTGGTCTATCTCCAGATGGCGGGACTACCTGGTTACTCCCGCGTTTAGTAGGAATGCAAATTGCCAAGAAGTTTTTTCTAAACAATGAGCGCTGGTCTGCTTCTCAAGCACTTGATTACGGCGCAGTAGATGAAATAACAAGCATTGATGAATTAATTCCAAGTGCAATTAATCTAGCAAAAAAATGGGGAGGCTTGGCAGAGCATACTCGTGAATCGACAAAACATTTATTGGACAATCAATCAAGTCAAGACTTTGAGACCCATTTGAGGCATGAACAAATTCTCATCATGGCTGCCGGCCCAACTGCTGATTTTTCTGAAGGAGTAGATGCCTTTCTGAGTAAGAGGAAACCAGATTTTAATTAATCAAAAGGTTAATGATAGTTGACCTCTATGGGTATATTGATGGATGAGTACGAACCAATTTCAATGTGCCCTCACTGCGGATATATGCTTGGAGCATGGATTCCTGGAACAGAATGCCCCGAGTGCGGAGAATTACTTTTTCCTTAATTACGAGTTTTAACTTCACAAAGATGTTTGACTCAAAAGGAAGGTAAGTCATCCCGATCAACTGCTTCTCCGGTTGTCCAGTCATAAATTCCTTTGGAGGATTTCTTTCCCACACTACCTTCACTTACTAATGCTTCAAGGAGAGGGTGTGGTGCATATGAATCATCATCAAAAGATTTTTGTAAATTCAATAATATGTCTCTTCGGACATCCAAGCCAACTAAATCCGAAAGTGCAAGTGGACCCATTGGATGGCGATAACCCAAAACCATAGCTGCATCAATGTCACTTGCACTTGCAACTCCATCTGCAAGCATTCTAATCGCCTCGTTTCCAAGAACAACTCCTAGGCGGCTGGTGGCGAAACCAGGTACATCTTTAACCAAAATACTGGTTTTTCCCATTGCCGTAGCCGCTTTTTCGGCGAAATCAATTGTTTCTTGACTTGTATTATCATGTTTTACTAATTCGAGCAATTTCATTATTGGTACTGGATTGAAGAAGTGCATTCCTATTACTTTCTCTGGGCGCGAGGTGGCCGAAGCAATTTCTGCAATGGATAGGCTTGAGGTATTTGTGCCAAGAATTGCATGTGGTGGTGCAAGGCGGTCAAGTTCAGAAAAAATCTCCTGCTTTAGGCTAGGGATTTCGGGGACTGCTTCTATTATCAAATCTGCATTCAATACTGCTTCAGCCATATCCGAAACCGGATTTAAATTTGCTTGCCACAAATCCTTTTCTGATTGAGTGGTTTTTCCCCGAGCAATCCCTTTGTTCCAAAAAGCATCAATACGTGACATACCAGCAGTAAGGCTATTTGGATAAGCATCAAATAAATTTGTCTTCCATCCTGCTTGAGCACATATTTGAGCAATTCCAGATCCCATTGTGCCGGCTCCAATTACCGCAACTGTTTGAATCCCCATAGTTTGCCCTGACTGTTATAGTTCAAAGGTTTTCAGTTATTGTTTGAGATGGTTCTTGCTTGGCCTCGGACTGTGCAAGGGCAACTCCGCCAATTATCAACATTAATGCAATTAATAGAGACCAACCAAGTTTTTCATCAAGCAATACCCAACCTGAAATGATACCAAAAGGGGGTACAAGATATACATATAATGCTGCATATGATTCTCCAAGTTCCTTTATTCCTTGTGCAAACCAAACATAGGAAATCACAGTTGAACCTATTGCAAGAAATACTATTGCTGCCCAAGTGTAAATGTCGATTATGGGAATTCCATGCTGGTAAGTTTCAACACCTGCCCATGGGGTGAGGAAGGCCAATCCAACTATAGATGCCCACACAGTAATTGCTAAGGGAGTTAATGGCTTGATAGAGTCGCTTGTAGGATTATTCATTGCTTTTTTTATCTGAATAGAAGCAAATGCCCACACTAAAGCGGCAATTGCAATCAATGTATCTCCTAGAATTCGTTCATTAGCGGGTATGTTTACATTTGGGCTTTGAGTGAAAATCACTAAGATCCCCCCTACTCCCAAAAGCAAACCCCAACCAAGTCGGTTGGTGATTTTGTTCCCTAGTAATGGAATCGCAAGTAATGCAGTGAATAGCGGATTGAAGGCGATAACAAGGGAGGCATCACCCGCCGCGGTCCATTTCATTCCATACATAAAGAATGTTTGATAAAGGAATGTGGATAAAATTCCAATTAGAATAATTTTCCTCCATTCTTGCTTCGTTGGTACTCGCCAACCTTCAAGATAAACCATCCAAGCCATTAAGCATGGAATGGCGATAATATAGCGCAACCACGCAGCACTTACCGGCGGCATATTGAGTGCCATGACGCGACCAGCGGTCCAGCCTAACCCCCATGCTACAGCAACAAAGAGAAGTTTGAGGTGGATTATCCATGTTGCACTTCCCTGTTGTTGATTGGCGACATTCAATTTAGTTGAACCAGTCATATTTCGCCCTCCTTATATGTTGCTCCAGGGGGTAGTTGATACCCATTACTTTCGGTAGCATGAAAATAATCAACTGAAATCAATTACCAATAATGTGAGAAAATGTGCTGAATAAATGACTTTTCTACTAATTTGTTACTTCAACCATTACAATACATTTCAGTTCTTTTTTGCCCATGCGGCTAATCCTAATTGGATTAATCGTTGTCGTGGCAGGGAATATTCAGGAAGTGCGGTTGCGGGGGCGTATTCTTTTATTCCTTCAATTAGTGAAACATAGAGTCCATAGGAGGCCATATCAGTTACTTCATATGGGCATACTAAACCCAACTTACGTAATCCAGCACAAGCATCTTTGTCATATATTGGATATACATTTGTCAAAATATGTAACCAATGAGAGAGTCTTGAAGCATCAAGTCCATCTAAAGTAAGGAGGCTTTCAATAAGTGAAACATCTGGATAGGAAATAGTTGCTAAGGCTATCAATATTTCCCATACTATTTCTTCAGGCCATGCACTTATTGGAAAACCTGCCCATTCATCTATTTTGTGAAGATGATCTAAGCATAAACTTCCTTCAACTCGATAAAGCATTGCTTCATATTTTTCGTCAAATACTCCACCTTCAATTAATAGGGCTGGGAGTTGGCGGTAAAATTCCTCACACTGTTTGACATCAATGCCGAATAGTGCGACTGGAATCACTTGAAACCCCTCTGAGATATCATTGTCATTATTAATTTGACAATTGAATTTGACCGATACCTGATTCACGCATCTTTCGTGTTGGTTCTCGGTGCTCAATCCATTTTTGCTCAAAGTAACCTTTGAGGTCATCTTCATCTTGATCGGATGGTGTGGCTGAGGTCAAATATTCATTCCACTCATCATCATTTCCATCAAATGCAATTCCTTCAACAGAATATCGCATTCCTGCAAAGTCACCAATGCCTCTGCCGAATTTCATACTCGGTACAATTAGTGGTGTGGCCCCTTCTGGAAGATGGGCGTTTAATTTTTCAATTTCTTCGGTAATTTCATCATGATAATGTTGGCGTGATTCTTCATTGAGGCGCTCCCTAACTACGTCTTTACCTTCCTCTTGCTTTTTGCGTTCATCCCAACGCCCTTTGATTCCCCAAACATATGCCCATTCAGCAGATGTTGAGTTATCTGTTCCAAAGAGATCGTAGGCCGTTGCACTCCATTTGTTAATGTATCTTTGAAGCAAGTCTAGGGGGATAATGCCAGCCTTGACTACTCGGCGAAGTCCGTTTGCTCCACTTCCAAGGTGAAAAGATTCCTCTTTGAGCATTGGTCCCATGCTTGCTGCGAGCGGTTTGAAACTTGAAGTGGATAGCATGCCTAATTGATATTTTCCATCTCTATCAATAAACATTGTGAAGCAAAAGAAGTCCAACCAATGTGGGATAAGTTGGTTAAATGAGCCGAGTAGGCGATTTCCATCTTGGGAATTGCGCTCAAGTAATTTCTGTGCTTCCCGTGCACCTTGCTTGCCAAAATAAGTCATTAGCAGGTAGCACATTTGCCAACCATGGCGCTGCTCTTCCGCCATAATACGGGCAGCTGCATATCGGTCGTATTCTGTTGGTGCGGTATCAAGTAGGTGTCTTTGTTGCTCAACACTGGCAAATTCGGTATCGCCTTGAACGGTGATTAGAGTGAGAAGTGAATCCCGAATATTTTGGTGCGGAATTTGAAGAGAGCGTTCCCACTTTTTCTGTCCAAAATAATCTCCAAACTCAATTTCATTTCCGGCACGGTCCCAATCAAATTTAATGCAAAAATCAAAATCACCTGCCCAAGCGGGGTTGTAACCGATTTTCTTTTGCCATTCACCGAAGTTTTCAACCCAGTCATCAAAGGTTACAGGTAATTTCGTCATGATACTCCCAAAGGCGCCCCCCTTTTGAAGAATGACCGAACATGCGCGGTTTTTTTGGCCGCCCTAAAAAATTAGGTCGTTTGCTCACCACCTTCTAGGTCCATAAAATGTACGAAATTCTCAACTAAGTCTCTACTAGCCTGCTTTCTGATTCAGAAATCACATGGCCTCCGCGAAGTAGGAAAATAGTTGCTACTAGTTTTGGTAATCTGGTCTCAAATTAAGACCGCATTCTTTGAAATTAAGCAAGTTTTCTTCAGTAATTTCCAGTAGATTCTAGCCATGATTTTTGAACAAGTAAGAAAACCCCCATCGGGTATACCAGTATGGAATTGTTGATTTTGTTCACTCACTCGGACTTCGGCGTCGAATTGAATCACTGAATTCGTTAACAATCCGGTGTTCAATAATATGAATCAGTTCACAAACGGTAGATTTGGAAACAGATAGTTTTTCGGCCAAAGAAGTAAGTGTAATTCTTCTCGGTGAATCATAATAGCCTTCTAGCACTGCCAAATCAAAAACTTCACGCTGGCGTGGTGTGAGTAAGCGTGTTGGTTGTTCATGGCCAAAAGAGAGGATTCGATGCGGGATGTCTCCGACCTTCAATGCGCCAATGAGGGTTCTTGCATGTTTCTGGTCCGTGGAAAACTCCCACTCAACCCAGCCATCTCTTACTTCAAAAGGTGTTTTAGGGACTACGGTAGCTCTAGAAAGCGCTCGCAAGAATCCACCGCCCCCACGTTTTATTGTTAGGTTAAGGTCTAGCATTGTGTCATTTGCTGAATATATTGAAACTTCATCAATTCCCTCATGATTATCAAGTAAATCAAGGCATTGGTCCATGTTCGGTCCATTGATGAGGGTTTTTGCCGTACCCATTCCCTTGGATAGAGGCATATGTTCCTCAACTCGCAATACTGCATGAGGTAATTGGCGAGTGAGATCGCCAGCCCAATGCCCTTCTGGCAAGCGTATTTGGATTAACAATCGTTGCGCAGATAAATGTTCGTGTTTTTGGTTATCAATGACCATCATATCGCCCCATTCATACTTGGCATAGTTAGGATGCCTACATCTAATGCCCCGAACATGTTCGTATGGCGACACAGGAGATGTGCGTAAATAGTTATTGTCTATTCACAATGATAGTAATCAATAAAAATTCTTTGGAGATATATTGGGAAATACATAGAGAAATAAGCAATATTTTAAGGCCTAATTTCAGCATTATTATGTCCAGCATCAGCCTTCTTTATTTCGCTCAAAATGCATACTTCGGTTATTACCATCCATCCGAAATCATAGGCATCTTCGAGATATTGTGCAGGATCTATATTTGGCTCAAACCATATTGCTCCAATGTCTCCATGGCGTTCCATGCGTTCACTAAGATCATCCATCCATTTGCCAACGTCTTCAGTTGCAACGTGCAAATTAACTACTTCAACAACATCTTCAATTTCTACCATCGATGAATACACATTTAAGCCAAGTATTTTTATTCCTCTTTTACTTAAACTTGGATTAACTAAATGAATGGTATACCCTCTTTCAAGCATTCCCTTCAAGTCTTGGTAACTTGCTGATTCTGGTAAAGGGCTAATGCCAATTAAGGCAATGTTTTTCATCTCAATACAATGCTCAATCGCAGTTTCTTGCGGGAGGTCTTTGAGGGTCTGCATAACTTGGCTATGGGGATACTGACCATTGACCTTAGCCCGAACATATATTGGCTAAGAGTCAAAAAATGGAAAAAGAAAGCAATAATTGCTCTGCATTTTGCATCTAGATTTTGGCCTGGAAGCGATATTTTCCGTTGTCAACGGCAATCATCATATCCTCAGCTTCAATCATTATTTCCATTGGGTCAATCGAGTTTGGAATACAGGAATTAATCATTTTTGTGCGGCCGTACCTGCCATTACTTACGGTTTTTGCAGTAATTAGGCCAAGTGTATCAAGTTCACTTAGGAGGGTCGTTATTCGGCGTGAGGTCAAAATATTGCTACCAAAATTTTTGCACGCTTGTTTATACAATTCAAAAACTTCACCGGTTGCAATATTTTTTAGTCCATGCTTTTCGTTTCTAAGAACAGCAAACAAAACTAACTTTTGCTGAGAGGGTAGAGAACGAATGACCGGTGTAATCTGGTCACATTCAATCTGGTTTTGAGCAATTCGGACATGTCGTTCAATAACTTCAGTATCGCCTGACTGTTCTGCTTTCTCTGTTGAAACTCGAAGAAGATTCAAAGCTCTTCTTGCATCTCCGTGCTCTTGAGCTGCCATGCCTGCGCACAATTCAATAACACCCTTTCCTAAAGCACCCTTTGAAATACCTTTTTTGGACCGCATTCGCAAAATATCTTGAAGTTGAGCTGCATTATAAGGATTAAAAATAATATCCTCTTGACCGAGTCGTGATTGTACTCTTGAGTCAAGATACTCGGTGAATTTCAGGTCGTTTGAAATGCCGATGACGCTGCATCTTGCTTTCTTCAGTTCAGCATTCAAATTAGTAAGGTTGTATAGAAGGTCATCTCCACTCTTTTTTACGAGATGGTCAATTTCATCAAGAACAATAATGTGCACTCCACCTAGGCGATCCATTCTTCGAATTAATTCTGAAAACACTTTATCAGTGGGCCAACCGGTGAAGGGTATGTCGTCATTTTCATAATCCTCAAGTAATGAATTTCCAAGATGGGCTAACACTCTATATTGAGTATCTATCTTCCTGCAATTGATGAAAACGGGGTTGACAAATCGGTCAATATTTTGCCCCATCTCCTCAAGCTGAGAACAAATGAACTGAGTAACTGCGGTTTTACCTGCTCCACTCACTCCATATAGAATCATGTTAGAAGGAATGTGGCCTTTCAGTGCTTCAACGAGGTTGTAGCGCATTATTTTTACTTCTTCGTCACGGTGAGGGAGTTTGGATGGTTTGTAAGTGTGGCGAAGAACTTCTTTGTCAATGAAGAGACCCTTGGTGTCAATAATATCGGCGAAAATATTATCCTTCATTTTATTACACTCCGGTTGAAATATGTCCTGTTCTATGATTTGAACCCCCGCCAACCCTTCATGGTGGCGCGGCAAAGAGGACGAGAAAGTATGATGGTAATAAGGACTATGCAGGAGGGAAGCAAAACACTCACTTTCATTAAGTAATAGATTACCAATAGGTTTCAATTGAGAGTATATGAACCAAGCGGTAAAAATGTAAGAAAAGACCCCGCAGATAAAGATTTTCGCCGGAATTCGTTTTTGGCGGTCCAATAACTTTTACTCTTGAAAAATGCCGCCGAAGTGTCTGAACATTGAAACATTGAATTCACAATTTGCCAATAATAAAGAGGCAATAATTATTGCAAATTGAAGTTTCTTTTTCACATCAAAAACCACTAGTGCGCGGAAAACTTCGGTTGCTGGATTTTCGGCGCTTACTCTTGCCCGTGACGATATAATAATCTATATTTTTCTAACAAAAACCTTTATTTTTCTAACAAATCTTTGGTTTGTAAAGAATAGCAAATTGCGCAAATTCCGATTACACCATTTCGATTTTCCCATTTTCCCATTCCCATTTCATATTATCGCTGGCATGAGTACAGTTACTAGGGAGGTGTGGTAATTCTGCTGTAATAATTGGTGATTTCCCTGAATGAGGGTCATCGATATAGGTGTGGGTGACAATAAAGATTGTATTCGGAAATTTCGTAGCAAGTGTAGTTAATCGCTTAGGTGAAAAGTGATTTTCAGTTTCAACCGAATCTGGGACCCCCATCTCAATAACAACGACATCACAACTTTCTACGCGACTTTCGATTGACTCGCATGGTCCGCTATCACCGGTATGCATTATTGTAAAACCACTTTCATGACATAGTACATATCCATGTGGGTCGACACATTCATCGTGGAGAACTTTAAAGCGCTCATATGTCCATCCATTTACCCCTAATATGGCACCTGAATCACTCTCCAAAAATGAACAACGATCTTCAATACTGTCAATTAAGGAATCAGGGTAAGCCAAATCGCACAAATGAGACAACTTTTTCTTTCCTCCTTTTGGATTGTAAATCCATAATTTTGATTCTCCTGCACGGTCTGAAATATACTTGCGCTCAAGCAAGAAAAAAGGGAATCCAAAACAGTGATCTCCATGCCAATGGGTAAAAAGTATGGTGGAAATATCGCTCAAAGGAATATCTGCTTGTCTGAGGCTAGCAATTACAGTAGGTGGGCAATCAACGAGTATTTTGTCGTCAATTAATAGTAATGAATGGAGTCTTCCTTGAGGCAAAAATGCATTTCCAGTTCCGAGGAGTTGAAAACCGACTCGGCTCATGCACTATCCATGAGGTCATGCGGTTTGAACACTACTCTTGAGAAACTCGCAACTTTTTCTTTGCATTAGAATAAATTAGCCTTAAAAAATCCATAACCTAAGTCAAATCGCATAGCATTACCCCTCCCCATCGTGTTGATAAACCATAGCAAAGTGGGAGAAGATAACGAGGCATAAGTCTTGGTGGTGATGCAAATGGCCGGACAATATTCAGCAAAGGAACCCTATTTGTCAAATATTACTGAAAACACTCTACTAAATGGCCCTGGTGCCTCAAAGGAAACACGCCATTTTGTCTTTAATCTGCCCAAAAGTGGGATGGAATACAAAGTTGGCGATGCGCTAGGAGTTTTTGCTGAAAATCCTCCGCACTCAGTTGAGCAGTTATTGCAGGTTACTGGGTGGGATGGAAATGATTTGGTAACAGGACCAAGTGGCGAAGCACCTTTGCGTGAGGTTTTGCAAACTCAGGTTGAAATTCATAGGGTTAATAAGAAATTTATTCAATCACTCGCAGATAAAATCTCTCCTCTTGCTGGAATGGTCAAATCACGGATTTCAAAGCGGGTTCGAATTGTAGTTGGTGAAAGTAATGAAGCTGAATGGCAATGGGACGGTGAGTCAGGAAATTGGCCCGAAGGATATGCACCTGGAAGTGCAGGTGGGGACCCTTCATCAATTGTTGCAAATTTAGTTAAAGATGCTGATGCAATGGAAAACTACATTTGGTCAAGAGATTATATTGATGTCATTAGCGAGTTTGGTTTGCTGCATGAACTTGGAGAATTTTTGAGTCTTTGCGATAAACTAAAGCCGCGTTTATATTCGATTGCTTCCAGTATGGATGTCCATCCTGGCGAAGTTCAATTGACGGTTGGTATTGTGCGATATGATTACCATGGACGTTCCCGCGGTGGCCTCTGTACCGTTTATTTGGCTGATGCTGTTGAAGTGAATAATACACCAATTAGGGTTTTTATGTCCCCTACAAAATCATTTATTTTGCCAAGCGATACTAGTAAGGACATTATTATGGTAGGTCCTGGTACCGGTATTGCACCCTTCCGTGCGTTCCTTGAGCAACGAGAGTTTGATGGAGGAGAGGGTAGAAACTGGCTCTTCTTTGGCGATCAATCTGAAAAAACAGAGTTCTACTATAAGGAGCAAATTGAGACTTGGCTAGATAATGGGACATTATACAAGTTTACATCCGCGTGGTCAAGAGATCAGCCAGAAAAAATATATGTTCAAAACCGAATGGCTGAAAATGGTGAACAATTGTGGCAATGGATAGATAATGGTGCTTATTTCTACATTTGTGGTGATAAGAATCGCATGGCGAAAGATGTTCATAATACACTTATCCAAATCGCTCAAGAGCATGGTGGATTGAGCGAAATTGATGCAACTGAATTCATTGAGAAAACTCTCATGAGGGCTGAAAAGAGATATCTTCGCGATGTGTACTGATTCTCAGCCTTGAGAGATTGCAAAGGTGTAATTTTCAATTGAGAAATCAATTTTCCAATTGTAGTTTTTGAGTGTATTGATATAATTATGCACCAGGAGGGCGAAGAGTTTCGCCCTCAAATTCTTCATCTTGCTCATTTAATTCAATTATTGTAACATTCATTCCTTCTCGTTCTGCTAGTTGAATAGTTATTCTCGTCCATTTACTTGTTGCTGAAGGGAAGGCGATTATGTGGGTTGCCGATGAAATAATTTTTCGAGTAAGTTCATTTCCTGCTTCCCCTCTCCCTAAATCTTGTAATCCTTGGCGAGGGTTTTGCCAAGCCTCGTGAAAAACCGCAATATTCACATTGTTGTTATCAGCCCATCTTTCGGCTAAATAATCAACTCCACTAGCGCCCCCAACTATTACCAAGTCTGGAAAACCAATCCGTTCTACCCATTTATCAAGATGTTCTTCGATGAGTGAAAAATCATAATAACAACTGGAACCAACGATTGCCAAATTAATGACTTTTCCATCGCCAGTCCAATCCTTACCGGCTAAAGCGGAAACTAATTCCTCTCCCCTTTCACTTATACTGCTCATAAAGGGCAATAAGTTCCGTCACTATTGAAGTTTTCTCTTTTTCCGGCCAAATCCCGCCGAAAAACAGAAACATGTCGCCAATCTCTAATCTGTCCCAAAAGCGCCTTTAGTGTAAATCTCCAACCGCACCTATCATAGAGGGGCTTTGTGTGAAGCAAAATATGGGATTCAAAAGAGTCTTGATTGCCAACCGCGGAGAAATCGCTTTGCGGGTATTGCGGGCTTTGCGAGATATGGGGATTGATGTCGCCATTATTCATGGCCGTGAGGACCGATTGTCGCTGCCAGTAAGGCTTGCAGATATTGCCTATCCAATATACCGTGATAATCCATTGGAATCATATTTAGATATTGAAGCAGTTGTTGAAGCAGCCAAAGCAGTTGGTGCCGACGCGGTTCACCCAGGATATGGTTTCCTTGCAGAAAATGCCTCCTTTGTCAAACGCTTAGAAGAAGAGGGAATTACATTTATTGGCCCAAGCAGTAATGTCATAACTCTCCTCGGAGATAAAATAGAAGCTAGAAAGGCAATGGAAGCAGTTGGATTACCTACTGCTAAAGGATCATCGGAACCTATAACTTCGGCTCAGGTAGCAAGTGATTTAGCCGATGTTATCGGTTATCCCGTGATAATAAAAGCAGCAGCAGGTGGCGGTGGCATAGGAATGCAAGTAGTTTCTGAATCAAGTGAATTTGAGGGTGCGTTGAAACTTTGCCAAAGTAGAGCAAGGAGTGCATTTGGGGATGATCGTGTATTTGTTGAGAAATTCATTGAAGGGGCACAACACATTGAGTTTCAAGTGTTGGGTGATGGCAAAAAGGCAATTCATTTCGGAGAGAGATTTTGCTCAATTCAAAGGCGCCATCAAAAATTGGTCGAAGAAGGGCCATGGTTAGACGATAAAGTAAGAGCAGAAATTGGTTCCCTTGTTTGTAATGGAGCTGAAAGTGTTGGCTACAAAGGCTTAGCAACTTTTGAATTCCTGCGCGATGTGCATGGTAATTTTTTCTTTCTTGAGGTCAATCCAAGAGTCCAAGTTGAGCACACAGTTTCCGAATTGATTACTTCATACAATCTAGTTGAACTCGGCATCCGAATTGCCCAAGGTGAGTCATTGCCGATAAGTCAAGAAGATATTTCATGGAAGGGCCATGCCATTCAGTGCCGTATTAATGCGGAAGATCCCGCTAATTTCAACCCATCTCCTGGAAAATTATGGGATTGTCACTTTCCTTCAGGTTATGGCATTCGTTGTGACACACATGCTCATGTTGGATATGAAATGCCTGGTTGTTTTGACAGTTTGCTTGCTAAACTTCTAACTTGGGGGGCTACTCGAGAGGAAGCGATTGCAAGGATGCGTACTGCACTTGAAGAAACTCGTTTAGTCGGGGTTGAGCACCTAATTCCATTACATCGAAGAATAATGGATGAGGAAGATTTCCTCTCGCGAAATATTACCATTCAATATATCGATATGCATGAAGATTTACTGGGATAGATGATTTGGAAGGTGCAATAATGAGCGTTCGTAATGTACTAATGCGTTGGTTCATATTACGTCCAACTCAAATCTTTTATCGCATTTTTCATCCCGGTGCTTTATTACTTCGCTTCTTTATTGATACCGCCTCACTACCGGGGCGAATCCCACCCTTTGGTGTAAAACGAGAGAGATGTGACTTTGGAGGCATACCTGGGACCAAGTTTACTCCAAAGAAGAATCTCAATGAAAAGCAAATAATGGTTTATCTGCATGGTGGTGGGTATTCTTTTGGAAGTTCGCGAACCACGCATCGCGCCCTCATTGCAAATTTGGCTAAAAGAATGTCCATTGTGTCCTATGGGATAGATTACCGTCTCACACCAGAGTGCCCATTTCCTGCTGCTTTTGATGATGCAGGGAGTGCTTGGGACGCAATTGTCTCAGCAAACCCCGATAAGGAGATTATTTTGGCAGGAGATTCAGCAGGAGGTGGGTTAAGTTTGGCATTAATGATGGATTTGAAGAGAAGCGGTCGACAATTACCTGCTACTTGTGTATTAATGTCACCTTGGACAGACCTTACTCTTTCTGGTGAATCAATAGAAACTCACAAAAAACGCGACCCTTTCCTCACACCGAGAATATTGCAAATGTACTCTAGTCTGTATTGTGTTGATATTGATACGAAGGATTGGCGAGTTTCTCCTTTGTTTGGCGATTTTTCAGGTTTACCTCCAACTTTGGTTATGGTTGGAGATAGAGAGATATTATTGGACGATACTCTACGAATTAAAGAGTTTTCAAGTAATTCCGGAATGGAATTGGAAGTTGATGTTTGGGCGGAAATGGTTCATGTTTGGATGGGTTTCATTCCATTTATTCCCGAGGGAAAGAAGGCTATCTCAAGAATTGCTCAATGGGTAGAATTACATTCTAAAGTTGATTCTAATGACTCAGTAATTGTATAATTACAATTCACTGATAGGGGTTGGTTTCAAATGATTAGGAGAAATTATTTCACCCATCTATACGTGTGAGACCAGGTATATCGTTGCTACGTTCTGCCTTTTCAGTAGTGGATGACAGTTCACTAAATGAGGTGGGTATCACTTCCGGTCCTGCAGTGAAATATTGCTGCTGAGCAACTTCATCCTCGCTAATATGCCTAAGCATTCTGAGGAGCGTCTCATCATCCAAATTACCTCCGTTATTTTCACTTAGCCGTTGAATATCATTTTTTATTTGAGCCTGGTATGCTTGGTCACTTATTGTTCGCAAAGATTGACCAGTTTGAAAATTCTCTTGTGCGTAATGGTCTCCAGCATACCCATCTGGATCTCCATATACTTGTGCGTATCCATCTCCTCTCTCTGCACTCCGTCTCATTATTCGTCGTCGTGCAGATGACAACTTGGTTACAACACCACTTATCGTAGGTAATGTCATGTTCCTAATGCCGGAACTACTTTTATTGCGGCGAAGAATACTTGATCGAAACTTCAATCTTCCACTACCCGGTGCTCGGCTTGCAGCCAACTTCTTCATCCTTGGGAATGCACTAAGTGGGTCTCCTTCGCTGGAAATTTCGGCTTCAATAACCCCTTCATCTTGATTTAATCTAGCGCCAGCAACTAGCCCAGTTTGATGTATATTATGTATTGGTGCAGTTTCCGGTTCTTCAATCATTATTGCGTTTGAGTTTTCAGTTGAGAATCCGACCAAATCATTTTGTCTTTGCCCATGTTCAAGTTTGGGAGGGAAACTAGTGAGGAAGGTCGGTGTTTCTGGTGTAGAAATAGGTTGGTTTGAGTAACTTTGTTGAGGCTGCTGATTTACATGTGGGTGTAATGCCCCAGAGTTAACGGGCGGTAATTCGCCTTGGGCGCGTCTAATCATCTCAATAGAGGATACGGGGGGTTGTCGAGTATCTCCCTCCTGCCAACGAGTACTGTGGAATCCTCCTTGGCCAGGATTGCCTATTGGCGTGTTAAAATTATTATCAAGGTGATTTTGAGGCAAAGCATGATTTGGAAGTGCATTTTGTTGCATAGGCTCATCCCAAGGCATGGGTGTTTCGGTAGGGTTTGGTTCGTCAAACATGCCCCCGTCACCGAACATGCCCCCATCACCGAACATACCTCCTTCTGCAAACATATCATTTGCTTCATTAGGTTGTTGCATTTGATTACTTGCTGCTAATAGGCCATGGGGTGATGGATTCATTCTATTTGATTGCTGAGTTTGATAAGAATTATTTCTGTAATTCTGAGTCTGTTGCGCATTCATTCCCATGCCTACATTGTTAATCTGATGGTTATCTCTATCATGTTGTTGCATTGCTAAAGGCTGACTGTTATGCTGACCCCACGGGTTGTACAATTGGTCTTGATGTGGTATCTGAGCATTCAATTCTTGGCGAGCCACTATTGCCCGTCGGGTTGATTCCGGTTGATTCAAGACAGGAGTTGTTGCTTCGGTGAAGGTTGGTTCATTCAACATTATTCCCTCGCCCGAATTTTCAGCAGCCCATGCAGGTAATAATTCCGCTGAGGGGACCTCATTTTCAGTGTTACTTTGCAAAAATTGACTCAAAGCAGAGGGAGTTTCAATATTAGGCTTTGTTGCCGCGAATAAACTGTTTTCGATTGGTGTAGTTGATGGGTAGTCATTTTCTCGCTTTAACAATTCAAGGCCAATTCTTGCATCTTTCAATGTCGATCCATTTCGCAATCTTTTGGTAAGATAGGTTAATCGCATTAATGAAGCATCATTTGCATAAATGATATGGCAATCACCAGAAGAAGTATCAATTGTAATTGTTGGCCTGCGGCCAAGGAAGAACATAATGGATACTGCAATCCCAAATGAAAGAAGTGCAATTGCTGGTTGCCCAATAAAGACTCTCCAAGCCCCATATATTGATGATAATCCAATAATTAGCACCCATCTTGGCAGCAATGAAGTATGATGATGCTTTAATCGGGCGATAGATGATAAATCCAAATGCAAAGTATGCCCAGTGCGTCTTTCTAATAGCAACTCGCGTTCGCACAATATACCCTTGACGCGACCCTCAAAGCCGGCCATCTTCAGAGCGGAGAAAATCTCAACATCCCCTCCGTCACTGAGAGTCAGTAACTGCTCAGTTTCGTGCATCCCAAAAGTAGGAGGAAATCTTACCCAATATGAACTCTGCCCTTAATCAGTGGTTTAATGCGGCAAAATGGCGACCCTTGAAGAATAGCCGAAACAGGCATTTTTTACAAAAATAGTTGCATCCATTTCACTCGTTATTGCTCTAAATAATAATCCAAAACAAACCAAAACTAAACCAATAATCAGGAGAGGAGAATGATATTATTGCCTAACTAATACTACAGGATGCTCAAAGGTGTAGATTGGTAATATTCATTCAAGTGATTCAATTTCATGCACGGCGCCCATGATGCGTGGTTTAGTATCAAGTTGGCACAAGAGTGCATTAGCAGAATTGTCTCTTCGGACATGGATGGGTGAATCCCATTCAACAGATATTAGGTTATGCACAATTGCTTCTATTCGCCCCACTGCAAATTGCAAATCTATTGCAATATGGCAAATATCACCTACGATTAATTGTCTTTTTTGAAATGGAGAAGGACTTAACACAAAGGAACTTCTTTTCTGAGTAATCAGTGCCAAAGGAACAACTGTGTTGGTTTTTTTATCATTTATTGGTGGGTGGACAATCAATGAACCTTTGCTAAGATGCTCTTCCTTTGCATTGCGGAGTGCAATCCCTACACGATCACCAGCAGTTGCAATTTTCACATCATCATCCATAACTTGGAGTGATTTTGCGTCTCCCTTTCCACCGGCAGGAAGTAAGAATAACTCATCATGAACATTCAAAATACCAGATTGCACATAGCCGATTGCAACTAATCCAATTCCCTTTACATTGAAGTGTTGGTCAACTGGCACCACAAGAGCTGATTCTGCATCAGATTGAAGCCTGTCAGCAATCTCATCCATTATTTCATATAATTTATTGCGTAACCCTATTCCATCATTATCTACAAAAATCCACTTTTCTAAACCCGCTTGTTTTACCATCATTTTCACTTGCGCTTCATCCACCCATTCACCGGAAGGGGGGTTCACTACAACAATTCCTCTGTCAATACCTGCGCTGGCAAATGCAACTACTGCTTCACCAAATACTCCGTCTATTTTGTTTACTTCGAGAATCCCTGCACGTCCAACATTCAATGCTGCAAGTAGAGGGGGTAGTCTCTCTGGGAATTTTGCAGGTCTAATAATTGAAATAATTCTTACATCTCCAGATGCACTTTGTTCCTTGAATACATATGTGTGCACATCCCTTTGGTCACTTGGTTTAGCAATCTCTCTTGCTAGTTCATCTGTGCCAATCATGGCCACATTAAGGACGGTCATCAAACCGCCGGCGAGTCCTTCATACCTCAAGGCTTTGGGAGTTAGTCATTTTTTGAATGCCTATGTTCAAGTAAATGTTGACGGATAGTCGCAACTAGTTCCCATTCCTTTTTTTCCTCAGTCGTTGATGGCTCGAATTGAGGGATTGGAACCGGTCTACCGTTGGCATCTATTGCAACCATGAAAAAATAACCTGAACAAATGTCTTTTCGTTCCCAATCAGACTTTGAAAGGGCGTAGGCATTTACTTTGCAAGCAGCAGTATGAGTTGATGTAAAAACCACCCGGCCTACAACTTCAATAATATCTCCTTGGCGTGCAGGATTAATGAATTCGAGAGTATCAACGCTTGCTGTCACAAACTCTCTATGTGCGTATTTTGATGCAGAGAATCCCGCGGCTTTATCCATAAGGCCCATCAAGCGACCACCAAACAAAGTGCCGTATGCATTTGTGTCTCCAGGAAAGACTTCTTCTGCTAAAGTCACTGGTTCTCTGCTAAAGTAGTCCATCGCCATCAATTATCCGATGAGGTGGTCCTCTTTGAAATTGATTGCTCCTCAATAGCCGAGGGTTTCTTGTCTAAGTCACTTCACCCTCAAATCATGCGAGAGGTAAATGGTGTGCTGCATGAGGGGCTTGAGCCAACTCAGCAAATCAAAGGCGACGAGGTTCGCAGTCCAGGCGCCTCGGGCACTAAAGTTGCAGTTGCCCTTGTTTCAGGGGGAATTGATTCGCCGGTGGCAGTTGCAAGAATGCTTGCTCAAGGGTGGATTATTTATCCACTGCATGGTTCACTTGAGCCCTTAACTGGTGACGAGGCTGAGAGAAAAACTATTTCTTGTTTGCGCCAACTAAGCAACAACAAGAAATTATTTCAAAAAAATAGTAATCTAGTAGAGGAGTTATTCGTTATTCCTATTGGAGACACACTTTCACTATTTACCGATAAAAAAATGCATAGAGATTATTTTGTCCACATGAAACGATTACTAAATGTAATGGCAAACCGGTTGGCTGAAGAAGTTGGTGCGACCCACATTATTACTGGAGAAAATATCGGGCAAGTGTCTTCACAAACTCTTGGTAATCTCGGTGCAGTAGAAAGATCTAGTGAGCGGCCAATATTACGTCCATTATTGGCTTTGGATAAAGTAGATATTATTCACATGGCGCAGGCTTTAGGTACCTTTGAAATAAGTACAGGACCTGAAGATTGTGATATTATTGGGCCGAATCACCCGACAACAGTTGCCGACTTGAGACGACTGGAAGAAAACGAGAAGGATATTGGTGGATTAGAGGAAATAGTAAATGCAATTTGGGATGAATTAAGAATAGTAGAAGTTGGCTAAATCTCGGCACATTATTATCATAAATTATTAGTAGTAATAGCATTAAATTGCTGTTTGGAATGGGCTTTTTAGCCGTCAAGCCGATGGGGTTTAATGGAGGGGCGGTTTGGGCATGTCGTAGGATACCCTATGATGGTGAGCCAAATGAGAAATGAAAACCGCTTTTTTCCAGCTATAGCCCTTGTTGCCGTGATGATGTTCAGTACCCTTGCAGGTGCGGCAACTGTAACTACTTTTTCAACTGGTAACGATAGCGTAATTATTGAGATAAGAGATTCAACTACCTATAGCAATGATATTGATGGAATCATTGAGTTGCCTGATGATGAAACTGTGACAAGTGCAACAATGAAGGTTTCCACTTCCATGGTTGTTCATGACCAACACTCACGTATTGACTCCAATACTCAATATGTTTGGGACCCAAATTACAACAATCAAATGACAAATTATTCAAACCTTGGAGATTTTACGTACAATGACGCATCTGTAAGTTTACTTTCAAATGGTTTTACAACTGACTTTGAACAAACCACTGGTGGATTTTCAGCAGGTGTGCCCTTACCAGGTGGCTCTTGGGAACACGGTATTCTCAATGGTGGGAATATTATTGCAAGTAACTGCAACTCTGGTTTAGAGTGTTGGGGTACCAATGCCTTTGATGACAACTATACCGATGATCAACCTCAACAAACTTTTAGTTATGACATGGAATCTCCCGCTATCGAAGTGAAGAGTACAGGATTTATTGCACGCTTTGCTTCATATCACAGTTTGTTTTATAATTCAACTACTAGTGGTCCAACAACGAATAATATGTATTATGATTGCGCATATTTAGAAGTATTAAATTCATCAAATGGTCAGAATTGGGGCCCTCCTGTAGTTATGCCATTTGATATGTCTAATTCATCTGGAATTGGTTTCGGGTCGGGGCTATATCAAAAAGGAACTGGAAATGGGAAGATTCAATCTGGTTGTGAGGGCGTTGCAACAAATGAATATGCTCTTGGTGGTACGAGTGTTGATTCTGCATTGAATCCAACCGGATGGGCCACTCTCGCAGTCAATTTACAATTACATATTGGGCGCTTTGTCAAATTCCGTTTCGTTCTTGAAAGAAATACTCATACTGGCAACCCAGTAAATGACAGTATGCCAGGATGGTTTATTGATGACTTCCGCCTTGGAAGCCCATTGCCTCAAAGTGGATGGATGGATGTAAAGAATATTGCACCTCGTGTGCACCCTTATCCCGGATTCCCTGATGGATATGGAATATTACTTATTGAATCTGAAACAACCCCTACAAATTTCTTGACAATCGATATTATGGAGCCAAACACCGGAAACATTGTCTTAGATAATGCTGGAAACCAAATGTCTAGCCTATCCGGTTCAATAATTGAATTATGGGATATTAATGCGAGTAACTACCCTGCTATTAATCTCCGTTTTAATTTTGATTCAGGTGTTAATCGTCTGTCAACTCCAACATTACACGGATTTAGCATGGGTTCGCGCCTCGGAAGTGGTTTTAATGACACAACTTCTATCATTGCGATGGATGTACAAGATGGGGTGTGGAATTCACCAGGCATGGATATTCCATTATTATATTCTCCAACGATTTTGTCAAATGATTATAACCCTCCCGCATTAATACAACGACTAGAATATCCAATAACGGCAATCAAACCAATTGTTACTGATTCCTGTTCAGAAATACCTACTATCCAAATAGTATTGCCAAATGGAGAACAACTCAACCTAACTAATAATCAATGGGAGGACTTACTAACGCCATCTTTTTCATTTAGAGCAACTCTCTCATACAGTGGTTCTTGTGCAGCTGATGGTCTTTGGTTTGATCTTGAATTTGGCTTCAATCCAACTCAAGTCCAAATTGATATTGCTGGAGATGGTGACATAGAATGGGGTTTTGACGAGCCAGCATTTGGCCGTTTCGGGCGTCAGTCAGAATTTTGGGGTGGCAAAACAAACGAGATTAATTACGCAACTCCAACAAGCACAGTGACTCTTGGGTCAGCCGGTACTGGGCAAGGTGCGACATTTATGATGCCAGTAAATGCGGATGTAATAACAGGTAGTTTCGCTATGGATAGCAATTCGGTATCTTCATTGTCAAATGCCAGTGAAGGTTTTGACTTAGTATTGACAAGTTCAGGACAAGAAGTATCTCTTGGTAGTTTCGATAATTTCTCCATTTGGCTCCCTGAAGCATCGGTAGACTATGTTGATTTTACTGCAGCAATCCAAAGTTTACTTGACAATCCAATGGTCGCAGTTAGCCATACCGATGTTTATGGAAATGATTGGATTTCAATTCATTTTGGTGTAAGCAATGATAATGCCTCAACTGGTTCATCAGTTAGAATGGTTGACCTTAATGTCCTGTATGACTTAGAGCAAACCCTTGCTGCAAGTCATGGATTAGTACGGGAATTGAATCAAGGAGTAGCCCTTGGAGTTAGTTCTGGTGGAACTGTTGGTGTCCCAATTGAAGTTCGTGCTGGAAGCGGGGGTGGCCTAAATCTTTCAAATTTGAATGTAATAACTTCTGCAGGATATGATAGTACAATTTCTCTTCAAGGCAACCCAGTAGGACTTTATCCGGATGGCACCATTTACGAAGCCATTACAACTCATGTTGTCGATGGTGGAACTGGAAGTACTCTTCAAGATTGTACACTTCGTCTTGAATCATCTTCTGGTTCAGTACAGTTGTCATATTCAGACTTTGGTGGCTTTACCGAAACTAATGACCCACTTGACTTAATTACCCTCCAATCTTCATCCGCAGTTGATATTACAGGAGGAAAGGAGGTTACTTGGAGATTTGTTGTTAATACTAATTGGGAAGATACTCCTGAAGTACGAATATTTGCTGGCTTAGTTGCCGTAAATGGAGTTGAAGGCCTTCCTGCAGGACTAACTCTTGCTCCATTTGGAGGGAATGCAGTTGAAAATGATGCAGGAATATTTTCGCTTGATGTGCAAAATAGTGCTGGCGAATCTCAATCATTTACCGATGGCCGAAGCAATCAAATGATCAATCTTGTAGGTAGCGTTCGTCTTGAAGATTTAGATGTTTCACCTGACCCTTCAGCATATTTCCTCGCAGTTGAAATTGAGGAAATGAATAATACAATCCCCGCGAATATCACTTATGAGTGGGTAGAAATCGCAAATATGTCAGGGCCAATCGGTGGTGACTTCAATTGGTCAGTTGACCTTGGCTCCGAAGCATCAGGTAGTGCAGATTACCGTTTTCGTATGACTGGATACGATAAAGGGGGATTGATGTGTCCGGGTTCCGAATACAATCCAGATGCTGATTGTGCAATTCCTTTCCACTTAACAATTGACACATTTGCTCCGAACTTGGTAAATATCTCTGTCTTTGAGAACCAAATATTTTGGCGTGTATTACTTGACGACACATGGATTCAACCGCATCAAAATCAATTATTCAGAGTTGAGGCTCAAGATATGCCAATTCCTCCTGAAGTGTTGATACTAAATTATTGGGTAGAGTATGACCATGACGCTAATGGGGATAGTATTCCACAAGAAAGTGAATATCAGCAAATTACTATGTATTGTGAAGAGCATCCAAGCCCATGTGATACTGCAACTGCAACTGAATTCTATGAGGCGGAAATAAATGATTATGCAAACTTAGGCCGTGACCCTACTGGTAAAGTCAGTATTTTTGTAAGTGGAACCGACCTTGCCGGCAATCCTATTGATGGTGGAGTTTCTGGATTTGATTATGATTTAATCACTTATGTCGGCATGTCTTCTCAGGGACCTGAGTTACAAAACTTGTATATTTACGACAATGAAGGGCTTCGTTTCACAGACCAACAACGTACAATGTACGCTGGAAATACATACAACCTAGAGGTTGAAGGTCGTGATGCAAATGGATGGAGAGATATTCAATACTTTGAAATTGATTTGAATCCAGGTGTCGCTGATGACATGGTAATTACTTACTTCCCGCGAAATGATACATTGATTGTTGATAGCGATTGGATTCATGTGCTTGAAGAATCAAATGAAAGCGAAGGAGTTCAGATGCTTAGAATGGATGGCGGGCGTCTCGTGGATCCTTTTGAATCTGATTATAAGTTAAGTATACCGTTACAAATTGATTGGAATGTACCTACTGCAAGTGGTGTGATGACCCCACAGGTTAGAGTGAAAGATCTTGACCCAAGTAATCCTTCTACAGTACTAACTGAAACCGGTGGAAGGAATAAGCAACGGTGGATATATAGTGATGGAATACTACTTGATTTCCCCACTTCTCTTTCCCTTACTGATAATGTAAATCCAGTGACTGAAGATATCTTCGATTTCCAATTATCTACATCTCAAGGATTCGTTTTCTTGGGAGATGAAGTTACTTTTGCTGGCCAATATGCATTTGTTGATGGATGGCCTGACCTCGTTGTAAATCCTGAAACAGAATTATACCTCGAAATATCTCGCCAAACTGCCACTGCTGATCCAATTAAAGGATATGGGCAACAACAGGGCGAAACCACAGTTCACAATTTTACTGGGGGGCAATTCAATATTATTTTGACTATGCCTTCAGTTACTAACGAATACATCTACACCTTCCAACTGATTGATCTACCTGCGGGTGCGACAGATGCGACCTTGACCGAGCATAAATCTTTCAGTATCAAGGTTGATGGGAATCCTCCTTCAGTTTCCCCAAATACTTGGTCAGTCAAAGATGCAAGTGGAGATACTTTAGATATTGGAGTCCTTCCTTCTTCAACGATTCATTGTGTGGATATTACTGTTATGGTAACTGAGCGTGAACAACTTGATGCAGGTGCAATAAAAGTAAATTGGAATTTCTTCCAAGCAGGAAATACATGGTCATATTATGTTATGGAATTTGGAGCAGACAACCTTTCATCAGATCTTGAATTGACTGGTACTGGTGATTTGATTATTGCAAGGGCAAACTGTGTTGACCTATGGCCTGTCGATGAACTCCCCGGTAGAACTCAACTGGATGGAGTAAAGGTCCAATTTTGGATATCAGGACAAGATTCAGCAGGACTTGGAGTAAGTGGAGGCGGTTCATTTGGGACACCAATTCTCGGACTTGAAGCAGCCCAGACAAGCCAATATGAGGTGGTATACGAGCAAGCAGAGTGGTCAATTGGCCAAAACGATGTGCGAATGTATCCAAACCCTCCAGCAGTTGGTCAGGAAATGGAATTAGATATTACATTGACAAATACTGGAAATACTGCCGGAAACATCACTCTTGACATATATTCAAATGTCGGTGGTACACGGCAAAAGGAAATGACCGTCACAACACCAATAATAGAAGTAGGTGGTAAGTATATTGAGTCTATCTCACTTGAAGCATTTACTACTGCGACAACTTCTGTACATTATGAGATTGAAGATAATGAAACAGGTGAGATATTGTGGCATGGATTAAATGCTGGAAAGCAATTTAGTGTTGCAGAATCTGTTGCCGATGAGAGTGAAGGAACATTAATGCTAATCCTTGCTATTGTAGGGATACTTGTCGTAGTATTGGGTGTAGTAGTGGTTGTGCTTGTACTGAGAAACCGCGGCGAAGGTGGCGAAGATTTCTATGATGAATACCTCGACGAAGAGGAGGTAAAGGATTTCCCTGCACTTCAATCTGCTCCTCAAGCCGGCGCAGGAGCCTCTCCTGAAATGCAGCAAGCATTACAAGAATTCCCGCAATGGACTGAAGAACAAATCCAAGGTTATTTCGACCAAGGCTGGTCTGTTGATGCACTTCGCGACTGGGTTAATGAAAGTTGAAGGTGATTGATGTGGACCCTCTTGAGTGGTCTGATTATCGCTGGGATGACCCAGATGGCGGCTCAATTTACTTGCATGGAGTACTTCCTTGTGTTGTTTATCCTTTGCATTTACGGCCTAGAGTAAATTGGGATGGCACGGCATTCTTGGCAACTAATGAAGAACTTGAGATATGGTTGGAGGAAGAAATTGCTGAAAAAGATAGTCCGGGAATTAACCTCGCTAGTGCTCTTATGTCGGGAGGATTGACAGGGAGATATCTTGACTCACTTGACCTTCTTGAGGACATTAAAGGGCCAAATTTTCCTGACCCCGAGCCAAGAAGAATACATCGCCTTGCGGAGAAAAATGAGCGCCCTATTTATTGGATTGAACCAACTGCTGAAGATGATGAATGGGTGGTTTGGTTGGAGGACCAAGCGACTAGAATCACTCATCCTTGGCGTCTATTGAAGGTATTGTTTAAAAGGGGAAGATACCGTAAATTACACTTGAAATTAGCCTCAATTAGTAAACCTGCACCTGGCATGGGTGCTGAATTATTCATAGCCGGTGCACTCTCTGGTGCATGGTGGTATGAACAAGAGTTGAGGAATGGAGAGGAATTGAACCAACGCCGGGATTCTCGCTTGGCAAGCAGATTGAGAGGCGCACTGGCCGATTTACGTGAAAAAAATGGTACATCTGATGTTACAATGCTTGTTCCACACCATGTTGCACGAAGGAGTGAAATTGTCAAATCGCTTGATAATTGTGAAAAAGTTGAGAAAATCCAAGATTCACTCACTTTACCGGAGAACCCTTCAAGTGTGGCTGCCGAGAGCCAATTAACGGAGGAAGAAGAATGAGTTCAAATGCCCCAGACGTTCGTGTTGAAAATCAGTTATTTCGCTTTACCCATCAAACTCCAGTCTCGCAAGACGATGTTGTGAGTAAACTAAAAGGTAGAAAGTCAGGAACTTTTGTTTTGGTGCAATTGAAAGCTCCTAAGGCAACGATATTGATTGATGTTGACGGGCGAATCGTTGTTCATGGTACAAAAAGAATTGAATTAGCAAGATCTGCCGCCAAGGAAGTATTATTGCAATTAAATCGTGATGACTCAGGACTAAGCACAGAATTGGGTCCAATCATGGCCTCATTTGATTATTCAAAAAATATTGATTTTACCGGACTTGAAAGTGCACTTGCGCCGATGGAAGTTGAATCTGATGAACAACTTGGTTGTATTCGCATTAACGATGAACGGCATGAACTTGAACTACTTCTTTGGCCCAATGGAAAGGCCGTTGCTCTTGGGGCGCGGCATCCAAATTTGGTTGCTATGTCAGCCGTCGTGCTACGTGAAAAGATTATTTCAGCAGGAAAATTAGTCGGGTGATTTCTGACTATTCATTAGGTGGCTTTCATGTCAAAAGAAGTATGGAGCGGACCAATTCTTGACAACCATTTTCACTTAAATCCCAATGGGCGAAATATTGAGGCTGCAAAGGATTTTGCCAAAGTTGGTGGGACTGATTTAGTTCTAGTTCATTGTCCCAATTTTTCAAACTTGCCTAAAACAAAAAAAGAATACCAACTCTCATACGAATCAACAATTGAACAAGCACAGAAAGTACGTGATGAAGTAAATCTTGGGATGCGAGTCATTCTAGGCCCTCACCCTGCGGCTTTTGCTCATCAGTGCATTGAGTGGAAGGAAAGTGAAGGCGAAGCGGGAGTGCAGAAAGCAAAGGATTTATATCGTCAAAGTATTGACCTCGCAATTGATTTTATTGAGGAAGGAAAGGCGCATGGGTTAGGTGAAATTGGCCGCCCTCATTGGGAAGTTGATGAAGATATTTTGCAATATTGTAATGGCTTATTAGAAGAGACTTTGCACATTGCAGCAAAAAAGAATATTACGGTGCAATTGCATGTTGAGGGGGATGAAAAGGCTCCATATTCGCAGATTGGAAAAATGGCAGATAGAGTGGGATTATCTAGGAAGAACATGGTCCGACATTTTGCTCCGGCAAATGTATCAGACGAATTGACCGGAGGGATGGTCCCTAGCGTGATTTTGCAAAAGGGATGCATTGAAACTTTAGTTGCATCAATAAGTGATTGTAGTAGGGGGTTCTTACTTGAAACAGATTACATGGATGACCTTCGCCGGCCAGGTGCTGTGATGGGTCCAAAAACTGTACCTAAACGCACACAAACCCTCTTTTCAATGGGTGTTGATGAAGAAATTCTCTATCGCACACATGTTGATTTGCCAAATGAATTGTATGGCCCACCTCTTTGATGACTGAGATTCTCCCTTGATGACCTCTGCGGATAACTATTTTTTTGTGCATAATTATTGCATAATTATTGGATAACCTCTTGAATATCCCCCCCCTCGGAGGGGTTGTGAAAGGTATGCGCAGAGTTTTTCTAACCATTCTGCTTTTGCTTTGTTCCAACCTAGTTATTACTCCGGTTTCCGCCCAAAACCCAGTTCCGGGAATAAGTATTGATTGTGATCCAAAGGATGTCAGTATTGATATTCAGCCGGGCTCATCCCGTACATATTCTATTATTTGTACAGCTGAAAACCCGTCTATTTTTGCTGAAGAAGTTCGAATTGAAACTTCAGTCTCAGAAAATGTAATTTCAATTACATCCCCCTCTTCTATTACAGTTCCTGCAAACGGAGATGTTGATTTCACATTGACTTTCAAAGCAAATCAAGGTCTTTCACCAACTACAACATATTCTTGGAATGTCACAGCAACAGTAACCACAGCAAATGGAATTACTATGCCTGATGCGATCGCTCCAAGTGATAATGATGGCGGAGATGTATTTATTAGGGCCTATGCGCGAATGTCAATCTCAATGAGTACTATGACTCGGTATCTTTCAGCGGGTGAAACTGCAAATGCAACCATAGAAATTAGTAATGATGGCAATGGCGCAGCAAAAATGGGATGTACTTATGCGGCTGAAGCAGTTGCAGTAGGTGAAAAAACCCATGAGTTAATATTTGATTCTAACTCTCATTATGAAAATGTAGAGCCTAATTCAGGCTACACCCTGTCATTCAATTTCACATCACCCTCTCCCGGTGACGTTGCCGTTTTTGAAATAATTATCCAGTGCAATATTTTTGAAGATGATGAATATCAAATTGAAGAATTCAAAGTTGAAGTTGAAGCCGCTAAAGGGGGAGGGTTATCATCGTTAGGCAATTCGCTTGGCGTTGATGATTCAACGATGATGATGGTAGGTGGTGTTGGTGTTGGCATTGTTGCATTACTTGTTGTCATGTTTATTGGACTAAAAATTAAATCAAATAAGCGCCGAGATTCCAATGCCGATGATTGGGATGATGAAATATTTGAGGAAGAAGATGATGAATTTGATTTTGATGACCTCTAATTAGTTGAATTTCATCCAACTATGTTAGGTGATAATTAGTGCCTCCTTGTTTTGTAGAATGACTTTGCTTTTTTCTCACCATTAACATATAGATTAGGCATAGTTATGGGGTGTAATTATTTCACCAATTGGGCGTGAATAATGCCCTATCAAAAGCCAATATGGGTCCAAGCCTAACCCCAACCATCAAAGAGGGGGTGTTGTCAGCAACACCTGCCCTTTAGGGGGTGGTGTGCGTCATGCTGGAATTAAACGGTAAGGTGGCCTTTGTTTTTGGAGTTGCAAGCGAGGATAGTATTGCTTGGGCAATTTGTGAAAAACTGGCTGCCGCAGGTGTTATTTTATATCTCGGATATCAAAAAAGATTTATGAGCAGAATATTCCAATTAAAGGAAAAATTACCGGCGATTGCTGGCTTCTATCCCCTAGATGTTGCCGAGGATGAATTAACTGCTGAATTTTTCACTGCCTTTGCAGCAGAAAACCCTGGTGTGAAAGCAGATATTTTGATTCACGCTATTGGTTTTGCTCCAAAAGGTTGTTTTGACAGGCCAATTCTTTTTGTTGAAAATGAGGACATAAATACTGCAATGACTATTTCAGCAAATTCACTACAACGTTGTCTACGCCATGCTCTTCCTTTCCTCAATGAGGGCTCATCAACAATTACTCTCACATTTGCTGCAAGCACAAGATTTGTGCCTTCATATGGGATAATGAGTATGGCAAAGGCAGCACTTGAATGCTGGACAAGAGAATTGTCGTGCCATTTAGGACCTGAAGGTCATCGAATAAATGCAATATCAAGCGGACCAATTCACACCCTTGCTGCTTCTGGAATACCTGGGATTGGGAAAATCTTAGACCACGTTGCAGCAAACTCACCCCTGCGACGAAATGTCAACCAAGATGATGTTGCAGGTGCAACGCTATGGCTTGCGAGCCCATTGTCTTCCGGTGTAACGGGGCAGTGCATCTATGTCGATGCAGGGTATTCAATTACGATGGTTCCAGAGTATGCCATTGAATGAGAATGGTGGGTGTTTGTATGGCGAAATCAAAAATCAGTAATGAAATACAAGGGACCTCTCAAGGGGCCTTTGAACCAATTGCAATAATTGGTTTATCGTGCATTTTACCCGATTCACCGGATATTGAGGCCTTTTGGCAAAATGTGTTGAATGCCAAAGTTTCAATTTCGGAAATCAAAACTGAAAGATGGGGCAACATTGCTGATTTCTATGATTCAGAAGGAAGCCCCGGCTCTGTAAAGGAAAACATGACATACTCTAAAATTGGTGGTTTTGTTGAAGGTTTTGAATTTGATTGGCGTAGGTGGCGGCAGCCTCCTGGTACTCTCAAGCAAATTGATATTTCTCAACAATGGGCAGTTGAAGCATCTGCAACTGCAATAGAACATGCCGGTTATGGAGATGGTGGAAAAGAACTTCCAAATGCAAGTACTGGTGTGATTTTCGCGAATGCTTTAGGCGGTGAAAACCGCGGTTATACTACCATGCTTATCCATGAAAAAGAAGCAATTCGTATCGCTAAGGAAAGCGGGATGACCGATGAGGCTGAATTCATTCGTAAGTGGAGGGACAATCGTCCAGTCGTAAATGAGGATACTATGCCTGGTGAGTTGGCAAATGTGGTCGCAGGGCGAGTTGCAAACCTACTTGATTTACAGGGTCCGAATTATACTACAGATGCTGCTTGTGCAACAAGTATGGCGGCATTATTGGATTCATGCAGGCAATTGCAATCAAGGCAAGTTGATGTTGCTCTTTGTGGCGCAAGCGATAGAACAATGGATCCTGCATCATATGTAAAATTCAGTGCAATTGGCGCTTTATCAGCAACACATTCAACTCCGTTTGATTCTGGCGCAAATGGTTTCGTAATGGGTGAAGGTTCAGGTGTAATGGTATTGAAGCGCTTGAGTGATGCAATTACCGATGGCGATACTATTTATTCTGTCGTGCGAGGAATAGGCGCAAGTAGCGATGGGCGTGGAAAAGGAATAACTGCTCCAAGCCAGCGTGGGCAAATACAAGCCGTAGCCCGTGCATATTCACAATCTGGTTATTCAGCAACAACAGTCGAATTAGTCGAAGCACATGGAACTTCAACCAAAGTCGGAGATGCAACAGAACTTGCAACTTTAAGCAAATTTTTTGCCGAAGTACCAAGTGGAGAAAATATTGCAGTTGGCTCTATTAAGAGTCAAATTGGTCACTTAAAAGCAGCAGCAGGAATGGCTGGAATGCTAAAGACAACCCTTGCGCTCCACCATCGAACAATTCCTCCGAGTGCAGGTTTTTCTAATCCAAATGATACTGTTGATTGGAGTCAAAATCCTTTTTTCATTCCCACTATTGCTAGTGAATGGCCATCTCCTTCAAGCGGTACACCGCGCAGAGCCGGAGTTTCTGCATTTGGGTTCGGAGGAACAAATTTCCATGTCGCCATGGAGGCATATGACCCTGAATTCCATGCCGAATTAGCACGAATTTGGAATGAAAGTAAAAATGCTGCCGATGCAATATTATCTTCCGCAGGAGCCGCCTCGGCATCTTGGAAAGATAATCAATTACTTGCCAATGTACCTTCAATACTTGACACCTCGGCTTCTCCTTCAATGACGCATGAAGAATTGAAGGCAATAGAAGGGGGAATCCTTCTATTGAGCGCAGCAACTATTGAAGAATTACAAGCAAAACTTTCAGTTGCTGGAAAAGAAATTCTTTCCGCCGGCTCAAATTTTGATGATGACCCACGAGGGCAACGTCTATCAATTGTGCTTGAAGAAGCAAGCAAATCATTTGAAATCACGTCAGTGAGACTTGCATTGATCGCTACTTCATGGGCTGATTTTGAGAAGCGTCTTGCCCTTGCTGAAAAAGCACTGGCCGACCCTGCAAAGTGGGGTTTCTTAGCCGCACAAGGTATCCTTGTCACAAATAATCCGGCTTTTTCAAATGAGGCAAAAGTAGCACACATGTATCCTGGGCAAGGTAGCCAATATGTTGGTATGACCTATGACCTTTCTATGCGCTATTCTCCAGTAGTTGATGTGTGGACTCAGGCTGATGAGACAATGGTTGATGTATTGGAAGGCGAAACACTATCTAGTTTTGTTTTGCGGCATGAATTATCAACGGATGAGATGAAAGAGGCCGAGAATAAGCTCAAACAAACCGAGTATACTCAGCCTGCAATGTTAACCTCTGATTTGGCTATTGAAAAATTACTCAACGCACATGGGCATTCGCCAGATATGGTGGCAGGACATTCTTTGGGAGAGTATGCTGCATTAATGTCATCGGGAATACTTGCAATGGATGGAGCCCTTCGGGCTGCTGCTGCACGTGGCACTGAAATGGGGTCGGTAGATATTGCAGATACCGGACTAATGGCAAGTATTGCTGGACCATTTGATGAAATTAGCAGAATAATTGCTGAAGTTGACGGATATGTCATTGCAGCAAATAAAAACTCACCCAAAATGACTGTTATTGCTGGAGAGACCGAACCGGTAAAGCAAGCAATCGCCAAATTTGATGAGGCAGGAATGCAGAGTTCAATTTTACAAACCAGTCATGCATTCCATTCCCGTATTGTTGAACCTGCAAACAAACCGTTACGCAAATTCCTTGAAGGTTTAGAAATAAATTGGCCTACTATTCCGATTTCATCAAATGTTGATGGAGGATGGTATCCAATGGCAGCAGGTGGCTCCGATTCAAAGAGTGCAATTCTTGAAAAACTCGCACCGCAAATGGCTTCTGCAGTTGAATGGACAAAGCAAGTTGAATCTATGTATGATGCAGGTGCAAGAATTTTCATTGAGGTTGGACCTAAGCGAGCATTGACCATGTTTGCAACACAAATATTGGAAAAGAGGACTCATTTGGCAATAATGTCCAATCATCCCAAGCAAGGCGGCATCGCCTCTTTCCTACAAACTCTTGCAATGCTATCTTTAGCCGGAAGGAAAACAGAATGGCCTGCTGGCAAATCTTCTGTTCTAACTGAGGCATTCCGCGCAGGACCGATTGAGGCACATCAACTGGCGAAGGAATTAGGCAGTGCTGCTGGTCAAGCGAATAACCTCTCTGCATCAACTTCGAGTGCAGATTGGGAAGATTTGCGTACTCGTTCACGCCCTCTCCCATCTGCCGCTTCATTAAGCACAGTTGATGCTGAACATTCCCCTCCTGCAACAACTCCTGCACCCCAGATTTCTCCTTCCTCTCAAGCAACATCTATTGGATATGACCGCTCCCCAGGTCCACGAAAATTGTTTGTTACCGAAGATTTAGAGCATGTAGCAATTGAAGAATGGATTGGCGAAATCTTGTCAAAGCTCAGCGGTTATCCAACTAATTTTTGCAAGGGTTCTATCGGATTAATGGCAGGCTTAAGATTGAGCGAAGAGCAAATCAGCCAAATAATCAATGATATTGGTTCAATGACTCTTACAGATTCCGATTATGATGTTAAGAATATTCAAACTGCGGGTGATTTGGCCCGTTGGGTAACTAGACCTCCGCAAGGATGGGTCACCAACAACCCCGACTCATTTGTCAATCCAACAATTCACACAATAGCCTCAACGACTTCAACACAATCTGCGCCTCAGGTTTCCTCAAGGTCTGCTGACCCCTATGTGGTTACAGGAATTAGTCTTGGTCTTCCAGGTGGAGAGAAGGTATTTGATGATGATAATTTTGAGAAACTTGTCCGTGGTGAGACTTGCATTACCGAAGTAAGTGACCAGAAAAAGCAACAAATTCTTGACAAAAACATTGTCCGTTTAATCAAGGGCAGAGATGGGCAAGCGCGAATGGAGCCTGCTGAGAATTTCTCAGATCTCCCGCAACTAGCTGGGCAGGCTGCTGAATTTGACATCGTTGAAGAATTTGGTATCCCTGCAAAGGTTGCCCGCGCATGGGATGTGACAACTAGATTGGCAGTTGCTAGCGGCCTTTTGGCATTACGCGATGCCGGGATCCCATTAACACCAGAAGAGAAAATCGGCAAAGGTGGCTTGCGCTTAATCACAAATTGGCGAGTACCAAGTGTATATCGTGATCGCACGGGTATTATTTTCGCATGTTGTTTCCCCGGAAATGCAAGTATGGCCGGCTTAGCAAGAAGAGAAGGTGATGATGGCGAAGGCAAGTTTGATCGCTCTTACCTTTTCCAAGTTCTTCCAATGGGGCATTCCCAATTTGCTCAAACAACAGGAATTAGAGGTCCAAATACTACAATTAACAATGCCTGTGCTTCAACTGCTGCCGCATTTAGTATTGCAGAAGATTGGCTAGATGTTGGCAAAGTTGACAGAGTAGTCATTATCTCTGGTGATGATGTTACTGGTGATGAATTATGGGAATGGATTGGAGCAGGTTTCGCGGCATCTGGTGCTGCATCAACCGGCAATTCCGTTGAGGATGTTGCCCTTCCATTCGATGCACGCCGTAATGGCTTAGTCCTTGGTATGGGCGCTGCATCGTTCGTTATAGAGAAGAAAAGCGGCGCTGCTGAAAGAGGCGTACAACCTTACGCCGAACTTCTCGGAACAAGAATGGCAAATTCAGCATTCCACGGAACTCGTCTTGATGTAGAACATGTTTCTAATACGATGAATGATTTCATAGGTGAAATGGAAAGCAAATGGAAATTATCTCGCAAAGATATCGCTCCACATACTTTCTTTATGTCTCACGAAACATACACTCCAGCAAGAGGCGGCTCAGCCCAAGCAGAGGTGAAATCACTTCGCAATGCCTTTGGGGACTCAACAGATAGTATTGTAATTACCAATACCAAAGGATTCACTGGCCACCCAATGGGGGTTGGGATAGAGGACGCAGTTCTAATTCACGCATTAGCAACTGGAAGAGCGCCACCCATTGCAAATCACAAGGAAGTTGATTCTGAACTCGGAAATTTGAATCTTTCTAAAGGTGGACAATTTGAAGGTATGAAATATGGCCTGCGATTTGCCGCAGGATTTGGTAGTCAATTGGTAGTAACTTTGTGGAAAGCAAGTGATGTTATTGGTCAAAGAATTGACGGGGCAAAATTATTGCAATGGAATAAAAACCTTGCAGGAACAGAAGAATTAATACTCCGTGTTCTTCAAAACAAGTTGGTTGCTTTCATAAATAGTGATGAAAACCTACATGGAGGATTACAGGGAGATGTCTATGAAGTTACTGAAAACCTCCCACTTCCCAAGCAGCAAAAAGACACAGTTCAAGCAGTTGAAGCAATTCCAACTGCGCCAATTCTGCCTGCTACACCTCCAATGCCAGAGGTAAAGGAAACTCCCAGCGATACTGCTGAGGCATTACCTGCAAGCATTTCGGAAGCAATTGATATCCCTGCAATTGTGATTGATATTGTGGTAAAACACACCGGATATCCTGCTGATTTCATTGAGTTAGCAATCCGAAATAATGGGCGATATTAGAGAGCGCTTTTCTATTGAGTTAGATGAAAACTTTAGCCTTGCAGATCATTCTACTTTGAATCATTTCGTGACCTATATTGCAGGGAAAATTGGTTCAAGTGATTCTTCAGCAGCGGTCACAGCCACCCCCCCTGCTCCTACTCCAACTCCAACTCCTGTTCCAGCCTCAACGCCCATGGTTGCATCTTCTCAACCTTCCAAGGATGGCGGAGATATTGCAAGTGCGGTGATTGATATTGTGGTAAAACACACCGGATATCCTGCTGATTTCATTGAGTTAGATCAAGATTTGGAAGGCGAATTGGGTATTGATACGG
>PSPT01000030.1 GCA_004195635.1 Methanobacteriota archaeon | reverse complement strand
GATGGAGGTAATATTGGCAGTACTTAATACCTGATAAAACGCCATAGTTTTAGGCTAATATTTACGGCCATTTGAGCATTATTGCAGTTGTTTATTGAAGCATTTATAAGGCTCTACATATATACATATTTGAGGGGAGAGGAGCCCATGATTAGACACGAAAAAACAATTACCGTAGCCAATGACGCCACACTGAAACTGCCAGCATTGAGCGATGACAAACTCGCTCACATAAAGAGTAAGAGTGTTGACAAATATATTCGCGAGATCATTCACGCCACTCACACTCTCGGCTGGCCCGACGCAGCTGATATTTTCTCTACCACAGGTATTGTTATTCAAGCCCTTGACGAGCGAACTGCTCGTGTCATCTTAGTTGTCGACGACCACATAGTGCGCACCAACTTAGCAGTTTACGCTGCAATCTATGCTCATTGGGACTACACTCTGCTAATTGACCAAGCAACCTTTCTCAGAGCACCTTTCCGTGAGATTCCAGAGGCGCAACCTACTACCACCCCACCACCGACACCTGATACGTTCGGCATGGAGGTGGCTTGAATGTGGCTATACGTTTCAGGAGGCTTCTTGTCAATAGTGGCACATCGAGATAAACCCGAGCATTTGCTCGTCCGCGCACGCCATCCAGATCATATTGGAGCTCTGCTCCCTGGTCTTGAGCCAACGGTCCTAAAGACCGCCGATTATCGGTTCCGAGTTGTAGCAGATCGTACAGTTGTAGTGAAGGCAATTACTCACTACCTTACCAGCATGGATTATGATAACTTTAAAGCGAGTATTATTGACAAAGATTACCACGATGTTTGTTTGGACGTTTGGAAAACAATGTGGGCCTATGGATGCAGAGAGGAGGGGTATTGATTGCGTACAAGTATTAGTCACCCATTGTACATCAATTGGCTTCCCACCGAAGGAGACGAAGGCAAGATTGGCATGACATTATGTCCAGGAAAGTACCAACCTAGGTCTTGGACAGGGTCATGGGACCGAGACCTAGATCTAGATCTTGCCACCCTTCGGGATGCTGGTGTTGATCGGCTGATCAGCCTAGTTACAAACGAAGATATGGAGGTTCTACGCGTTCTTGACCTTCCTCACAAAGTGGAAGAGTACGGCCTAGAATGGAATCATCTACCCATTGCAGATACCACCGTTCCTGATAAAGTATGGCTTTCGGAAGCTGAACCAGTGTTTGCCCATCTGCTCAAGAGCATACCTAAAGGTGAGTGTGTTGTTGTACACTGCATGGGAGGGTTAAGTCGAGCAGGTGTATTTGCTGCAATGTTTTTCTGGCTACGAGGTATGGCAATGAGAGACGCAATCGCTCATATTAGGGCGAATCGATCTCTAAGGTGCATCAATCAAAGACAAGAGGAATTTCTTCTAAATCATGAGGCTGTTACTCCAATATCGCCAATTCAGGAGTTAGAAAATGACAAAAAAAACGAGAGTTTGCAGTTCGCACGCAAAATCTCATCCATGATAATCAATAATATCTCATATACTGAAATCAGTAAGGAACTAGAGGATGCAATAGGCTCCAATCAATCATTGGATTGGGAAGTGATTGGAGACCATATTTGCGCGATTATTCAGGTAGTCAAGAATCAATTTTTCACCAAATATAATCTTCTAGATTTCTCAATGCAAGCATATGAGGCAGATGGAGAAGACAGTATATTTAAAAGATTTCAATGCCAATTCGCGTTAGCGAAAATTTACTCAGATCAGTCCGGTCTGAAGAGAAAGATAGAACTCTACGAAGATTTGGTCGAGGAGTCCACCTCAAGAATGAAGGAAAAATCGACAGAGGATCCATTCTACTATTGGTTAACAAGGTCACTCAACCGACTTGCACAACTAACTCAGGAGTGGATGGGAAAAGAGACAGCAGAGCCATTGTGGCATCAGCTAGCCAATGTATGTACTGAAGCAAAAGAGGATGAGGGATTGAAAATAATTAAGCAGTTCGCTCCTTGGTTTGTGGCGACACATCCCGAATTTTTTTCACATCATACCGATTGACTGAAAAACGCCTCTTTCCCTTCTATTCCAGAAGGTCAGAAAACATCGCTCATACACCCTCTAAAAACCCTGAACATAGGGCAGACAAGAAGGGAAGTTGCGTCTGAAGCGTAATCGCGAAACGTAGTGAGAGCCCCTGAAAGGGCTCATGCAAACAGTAATAGGTTGGAATGAGTGCCGAATAATTAGGTGAATTAGATGGGAGAATTAAGTGGATTGAGCATTTTCTACATCCTTTATCTTGCAAAGATGCGTCGGACGAAAACAAATGCTGCTTGGAAACAAGCTGCAACAGAATTGGGATTCGATTTTACTCCAGTTACGCGAATATTTGGTAAATATAGAATGAGTGGGGTAATTGGAAAACAACTGAGTTGTTCGGTTTGGGCGAATACAGAACCTAACGGGCAGAGTAGTACTACATACATGAATTATGATGTGAGGTTTTCCCAGCCACTCAATCTCGGATTGGTGGTAAAGCGCGAGGGATCAATCCTAGGGAAAATCAGAAAGTTCGCTGACAAACAAGATATTCATACTAATAATCCCGTCTTTGATAAGGAATTCACAGTCAAAGGAACTGATGAATATAAGGTAAAGGAACTTCTCACGCAACAGATTCAATCTAAACTCTTAGAGGTAAGTAATGTGCTAAAGAATTTGGTAGTTTCTGATGTTTCTATCAACTCCACTCGAATGAGTGGTTTCATTCGCAAATCAGAGATTTTGGTTCAAAATGTCAAACTGCTGATACAATTGGCTGAGTTGATTGTTCCAAACGAATAAGTTGATTCTATCTTTGAGGAAATTTGATCCGGTCAAACAGGTGGAGCAGAAACGAATTTGATAATCAAATAATTGAATTCGGTTCATTCGCAAGGGTTCATCCGAATACCCATTGAAACGGATTTGGATTTTCAAAGGGCTTTCAGTGCGTCCTTCGTATCGCTACCCCTGATTCAAAGGTTAAGGAACTGAAATAAGAAACTGAAATAAGAAACTACCACTACCACTTACCAATATGGGTTCCTTTGAATCACTTGAGTGGCTCAGCCGTTTCCTCGATGAAACCCCAGGTGATATTGAAGTCGGAGGACGTCCACGTCAGGTTCCCAATGCTTGCTGGTCTCGCGTAAAACCCACGCCTCCACCAAACCCCCAACTCTTGCTATGGTCGGGGGAAATGGCTTCCAAATTAGGACTTGCCCGACCGGATGGAGTTATTCTTGGAGGGGGTGCCATCATCGAAGGCATGGACCCTTATGCTCAGCGATATGGTGGTCATCAGTTCGGGATTTGGGCTAATCAGCTTGGTGATGGACGAGCCATTACACTTGGAGAAGTACAACTAGAAAACGAAGTATTAGAGTTACAACTAAAAGGATCAGGAATTACACCTTATTCCCGATTTGCAGACGGAAAGGCAGTACTTCGTTCTTCGATTCGGGAATTCCTTTGTAGTGAAGCAATGCATCATTTGAGAGTCCCAACGACCCGGGCGCTTTCATTAGTCACAATAGGTGAAATGGTAACTCGGGATGTCATGTATGACGGGAACCCTGCCCCTGAAACTGGGGCCGTGGTATGCCGAGTTGCTCCAAGTTTCCTACGTTTTGGTAGTTTTCAAATTCATTCAGCATCCAACGACTATTCAACTTTGCAAACCCTAGTTGAACATACTGTTAAACATCATTTCCCTAACCACTCGGTCTCTGATGATACAGGGCGAGTAAGGTGGCTAACTCACATTGCAGAACAAACTGCAGTTATGATATCTCACTGGATGCGGGTTGGTTTCGTTCACGGAGTTATGAATACTGACAACATGTCAATTCATGGTTTGACCATTGATTATGGGCCTTTTGGTTGGTTAGAGGATTACAATCTTGGCTGGACGCCAAACACTACCGATACCTCAAGACGTCGTTATCGATACGGTCAACAATCACAAATAGGTGCTTGGAATCTTGCGAAATTCTTTGAATCGATGATTCCACTGATGGATGAACCTAACCTATTACACGAAGCGCTTGATGCTTACACAAATATTTCCCATAATTTACAAAATGATATGTGGGTCGCCAAATTAGGTTTAGATAGATTCAAAACATCGGATCAATCACTTATTGAGGAGTTGATTGAATTGTTGCAAGTAGTTGAAACTGATATGACCATTTTCTTTAGGTTGCTATGCTCGATTGAAATACCTCAGATTGACACATTAAGTAGTGCTTTTTACGATTCTTCAACTATTCCTACCGAACAATGGAATGCTTGGTTAAGTAAGTGGTGGAGGCGTGTTGGTGAGTCTCCAAGCCGCTCCAAAATGCGAAATGCGAATCCAAAATATGTCCTGCGAAATTGGATGGCACAGTTGGCTATTGATGCTGCTGAAATAGGTGATATTTCTGTTTGCGAGGAGCTCTATTTGGTGCTTAAAAACCCGTATGATGAACAACCAGAATACGAAGAAAAATGGTTTCAGAAGCGCCCAGAATGGGCTCGTAATCGTGTGGGTTGTTCCATGTTATCTTGTTCAAGTTAACACGCGTATATTGCCTATTCCCAAGTGCACATTCAATATCACATTTTTGCAAAATATTATGCGAATTTGATTACATGAAGGGGCTAAGTGAATATAATGTGCTCACGAGGGTTCTCCATAACATCATGAGTATGAAATTAGAATCCACAAGGGTTCGCAGCCCGTCCTATTCGGGGGTACCGACAAATGCGTATACGCATACAAGGACACCCTCTGATTCACTTATTATTGATCCATCAATCACAGATAGACTTCTTTTCGGTGAATGTTGTTTCTTGGACTCATATTATTATTACGAATATCCTCAACATATTGCTTTCCGTCATCATTTCGGCAATAGGTAATTTCACTCTTTCCAATGTAATAATTCCAGTGCTTCTGGAAGATTTCAGCGCGCTCCTTTGTATTAGCAGCAATTGATGGAACCATGTGATACATCTGCACGCTTAGAACAGTCTTTTTCAAAAACTTGCCAACAACTTCTGGTAATAATTTTGAGAGCCAAGTATCTCGCATATGCATTGCAGGTCTACTGATGATATATCTTGGATTATTTAGTGAACCAAGTACTTCTTCAAGGCTTTTGGTGAATTTTGCAGCACCCTCTTCAGTTGCATGTTCGAGATGAAACCTCAACCATCCCCCTCCTCTACTTCCACCAGCAGCCCTACAATCTCTATCAATTTCTCCAAGTTCTATCAGTGTATCAACAATAACCTTTGATATCTCAAGCATTAATGATTCATCCGTCCATGCTTTTCTATTGACTCCAAACTTGAAACCTCCACAGAAACCATCCCCCATTTTCGCCTCTACTGCAGAATTCGATTTCACATCAAATGGTAATCCGATTCCCCACAGATTCCAGATATGTGGCCTATTTGATGCCCTTTTCAGCATCTCTTCATTAAACAGAGCCATTCCTTCGTTAACACCTTCTGGTTTAGCATCGTTAAATGCGGCATGAACATGTCCTACTCCTTTCTCAATAGTTCCATCATCACAAACCCCATACAATTGTTTGTGCTTTCTTTTGAACCTATCATAGTCATCAAATCCTTTAGTAAATTCCTCGGCTAAGCAAACGATGTCCCAATTGTTAGCAACTTTATCTGTCCATGTTGAATCTAGCCTAATAGAGCGGCCACGTAATTGGTTGATACTCATACTTGTAGTCACTGTAGTCAAATCTACTAGTACATTGATTCTAGATGCATCCCAACCTTCACCAAGTAGTCCTCGTGTTCCTATCAAACATTTTGTCAATCCTTCTTGGAAGAATTCGGTTATCATCAACGAATAATAGCGGGGAACCCAGTCTTTTCCCTTGCCGTGAATTTCATGAAACCCTTGATGTAAGTGATCTTCCAATTTGATGTTTAATTCTCTATCAGAAATCCAAATTTTTGCGCGTGACATGAAACGTTCAAACAAATCATCATCAACTAATACAGTGCTTCCAGTCATTAGAATAGGATCAAGTGAATCACCTTCAGGATGGGATACCATGGAGCGGAATACAGCAATTGCCCCTCCCGCTTCATCATCTAGAATACCATCGACTAAAGTAGTTGCAGATGTCTTCTCAAAGTCAGTAACAATTACTGCTCTTATCTTATCTCCTAGCGTATTTATTTCAGTAGAAAATATCCGGTTCAATGCAGAAATTTTCGAGGAGGAATATGCCATTACCCGGCCTACTGGTGATGCGCATGGTCTTGAACCAGTTTCTGTTATTTGAATTCCTAATAACCGTAAGCGAGACACTACTGACTCTGAGATTTCGTGGTCTTTAGGGTCTTTAGAACGTCTCAATCCATGTCTAACATATCTATCTAAAACTGTTCTAAGCATACTTATTCTAGTCCATGATTCATCATTAGAATCCATTGGGATTTTTGGAACATCCGAAGGTAATAGATTGTCAGTAGTTTGCAAAAAACGTCTTGCATCATCCGCAAACGCTGGATTTTTCCGCTTGAATTCGTTCCAATTCATCGTCTTTCCACCAGGTGATTTTCTTTCAACCAATGATTGTAATATCCAACTATCTAAATCCAATACTTGATTTGGCCCTCTAGAAATATCCTTTCGACGCAATTCAGTGAGTAAATCTTCGAATTCAGAATCAACTCCTGCAATATATTGCAACTCCTTTGCATCCGGCCTGACAAAGTAGCATAAATCCTGGTATGGTGCTAAATTTGCCTCGCGAACTAATGCTGGAACTGGAACTTCGTAATCTACTGGTCCGAAAAACTCCTCATAGCGTTCAGCATCCTCATCATCAAAATCCCCTGGCACAGGAGGAGTGGCAGTTAATCCTAGGACAATTGGGTTTCCAAATAGTTCCTTTACTTCGGATAGTATTCTACCCCAATGATGCATTAGGTGGTGACATTCATCCAAAATGATTAGACCGATTCCAATTCCTTTCAGTCTTTTGAGATTTTTCTTAGCGCCTTCCCCCAATATTGAGAGTGCATTCCCTTGCTTTGCAACAATGTCACGAACTTTCTTACGATAGGTTCCTAGCCTTGTATCATAATAGTCCGGATTCCTTTCTTTGAGGTCATGTTGCCATGCTTCACAAGACTCATAATCATGGGCCTCCCCCTCGCTAATCAACTTTTCAGACCAAGCCATTAGTGCTTGTTTTTCAATATCTTCACCACCCTTACCCGGTGCAGTAATTGATTGATAGGTGAGAGAGGTGAGCAATCCTGGATTTTTAGGATCGGTACTGATAAAATCCTCCTTTCCATCCAAATCAAATAGTGAAGTTCTGGCAGCCCATTGCGCTTGAATTGCAGAATTGGGTGATAGAACAAGTGCCGGCTTCTTTACCAAATCCGCCCATACATAGAGCCCAAGAATTGTCTTTCCTGATCCAGGGGGTGCTACAATATGCAGTCGAGTTTCATCGTTGTTTAATTGGGGGATAATCACCTTGCTTGCAGCTTCTTGCGAAGGCCGCAATTTTCCGGCAAAATGAATATTGCCAAAATCCGGTAGTGACTCAGGCATGATGTAAGCACTAATATTGAAGTTTATGAAATCGATGATGCGTTGAGTGGAAGGTTTGGAGTTCACAGGCCTCCCTTCCAATACTCGTCAGTTACAGGGCTACTCTCGCGTACGGCCGCTTCGCGGTAACGCGGCGGTTTCAAGAACTCATGCGCGTTGGCAAGGTTGGTGCCTATGTCCAAGACCCCATATCCGAACCTGCCAAAGGCTCGTCTCGTTTTTGTGATTATTATCCCAATGTTACTTTCAATTGGTGCTCCAATAGTTGCCGCAACAGTCAATTTCCAAGAGGAGCCAGCCGGTAATGAACCTGAAGATTTGTGGACTGCTGAATATGCAAATGGAGAATTTCCTTGGTGTGATAATTCGGGCAATGGATGTAGCGATGCGGAGCAGTTCAATGCTTACCACACCTATTTTACTATGAAGGAAAGAATGCAGTTTTTGGCTGAAAGAAACCCCGATATTTTTGAATTCCATGAAGGACTGATGGGTGGGACAAATGCTCGCGGCGAGGATGTAACTGCCGATTCCTATGAGGGTTGGTATTACGACCATGCAAGCCCATGGATGAAGATTACTAATGGCGTGCAAGAGGGGGAATACAATGACTTTGTTGGAGATAGCGGGAATTATGCAGATAAGCCCGATGTCCTTCTCGTCGGAAACCACCATGCCCGAGAATGGATGTCTTATGAGGTTCCAATGTTGGTGTTAGAAACTATTGCCTTCTATTATGGAAAGGCAGGCATTGATAATGATGGAGATGGCCAAATTGATGAAGACCCTTGGGGTGATGCAAATGGAGATGGCCAACTTGACGATGATGGAGATTGTTTGCTTCTTGCAAATGGTGACACCAATGGCGATGGTACAGTGTGTGGACCAGGTGACCTTGGAGTCGATGAAGATTTCAGTGAACAGTGGATTACCGATTTAATCAACAAGCATGAGGTATATCTCGTGCCAATGCTCAATGTCGATGGAAACCGATACGACCGCGAGGAATATTGTGGAGAAACTGCTTGGGAAAACTGTGCAACCTCCGGTTGGAGAAAGAATCTGCGCGATAATACAATTACCGGAGTAACTCCTATTCCCGACCTTGATGAAGAAGTTGATGAGGGTTGTGACGGAGTTGACCTTAACCGAAATTATCAGTTTGAATGGGGTGCGCCTTTGGGTGCAACCGGCCCACTATTCCCTGGAATGTGTTATGCTGGACAGAATAATGACGTTTACAATGGTCCTGTTGATACAGTTGACCAAGATAAAGATGGTAAAATAAACGAAGATCATGTTGACGGCAAGGATGACGACGGCGACGGTCTAACCGATGAAGATTGGATGGGCGGAAATTCCGAGCCTGAAACAAAGTTCATTCAAGACCTTACTGAAATGAATGATGATAATGGCGATGGTTCTTCAGAATTCAAATCAACAATTACTTGGCATTCATTTTCAGAGTTAGTTCTCTACCCGTGGGGACATTGCACGAATTGTGAGTCTCCCGACCATGCTCAATTAATTTATCATGGAGAAAGAATGGCTGAAATGACTCAATACGAGAACATGCAGTCATCTGATTTGTATCCTACTTCTGGCGATTTCTGTGATTGGCATTATGGAGTTCATGGTTCATATTGCTATACGATTGAAATTGGAACTGCCTTTCACCAACACCCCGATGATATCAAACATATTGCCGTCCGCAACCTTGGTGTTGCCTTCTATGCGATTGAGATTTCCGATGGACCAAGAGAGCGCGCTGATTTTGCCATTGAAAATATGACTGAAGTTCAATGGCTTTCTAGTCCCGAAAACATTTCAATCCCAGCTGATGGTGGCGATGTTCCAGTGGAATTGTGTTTGGATGAAGATTTCCCTTACACTCTAAATGAAAACATTACTCATGTGATGTGGCGTTTGGTAAAGCCAAATCGGCAACAATCTGATTATGGCCCAACAGAGTGGGTGACTGAGAATTGGCAGCGTACCGGCTTTGAAGAAACTGCAAGGTCTTGTATTCTCGGTGACGATAGTAATGGAACAATACTAGTGGCAAATATGCCAATTCCTGATGATGAATCTGGGCTAGTTCATTACAAGGCAATGGTCGGCACAATCTCCGGCATCTCAATGATTCAATATCCTGAACACGGCCAATACCATGTATTGGATATTGTTTATCGTGCATCATTTGGCGCCCTCATCCCAGCCCTCTTGTTATTCACTTTGGTAGCAGTAATGGTTTGGGGTGGTTTGGCGATTGCTCTCAAGGAAATGGTCAAAACACCTAAACTCACTAATGAAGAAGAGGCTGCTGATGCGAGTAATGAGCGAAAAGGGGCTTGATTAACCATGGCTCAATCTGACGAATTCAGTGGCCGTCTTGGTCTAATTTTCGCCTCAATTGGTGCAGCAGTAGGTACTGGAAATATTTGGCGTTTCCCGCGTATGGTTGGGGCAAATGGAGGGGGTACTTTCCTTATCCCTTGGCTATTTTTCCTGTTTGTATGGTCTATTCCTTTGGTTATTGCCGAATTCTCACTTGGAAAGCGTAGCCGTACCGGTACAGTTGGAACTTTCCGTATTTTTGCTGGAAGAAATTTCGCCTGGATGGGATTATGGACGGCTTGGATTTCAACCGCTATTGGCTTCTATTATGCAGTCGTGGCCGGATGGTGCCTCAAATATTTCTCATTAGGTTTGCAAAATGGCCTAACCAATGTAGATACCACTCAAGTTTGGAATGAGTTTTTGCAAAGTGGCAATGAAGTAATTTTCTTCCAATTTTTAGTCATCATTATTACATTGGGTGCGATAATGGGTGGAGCCAAAGCAATTGAAAAAGTCAATGTTTATTTGATGGTAAGCCTATTCATTTTGTTATTCCTTACCTTATTCTTATCCCTATGGATGGATATTCAAGATGGTAGTCTTGATGGATTTTTATTCATGTTCTCTGTTGATACGGAATTGCTGATGGAGCCAGAGATTTGGATAAATGGTTTGAGTCAGTCTGCTTGGTCTTGCTCAGCCGGAATGGGTATGGCAATTACCTATTCAGTGTACATGAAGAAGGACGAAGATACGGTTCTAAACGCATTCGTCATGGGTCTTGCTAACAATTCAATATCAATTATCGCTGGATTAGCGGTATTATCTGCAATTTTCTCAGTTTCCTCCGACCCACTTGCAGTAGTTACTGGTGGTTCAAGTGCAATTACATTCCTCGCACTGCCGGAAGTTTTCGCTCAAGCACCAGGTGGAGAAATTGGCGCATGGGTAATGATGTCAGGCTTTTTCCTCGCTCTTTCTTTTGCCGCCCTCACCTCAATGATTTCCACAGTAGAATTGTGCGTAAGGAACTTTGTTGACCACGGGATTGAGAGAACAAAAGCAGTTTGGATGACCGCTTTTGCAATTTTCATGTTTGGAATTCCCAGCGCCCTTATCTGGATCCGTTTGGATTCAGAAGGTGTTGCCTTCCCCGCTTTCTTAGAAGTGCAAGACCACATTTGGGGCTTCGGTCTAATGTTCAGCGGATTGTTCATCGCTTTCTCAATTTGGAAGTATGGGTGGTCTCAGTGGCGTCGCAAGGTTGCCGCCGGTGAATCAGAAGAAGGACTCAGTGGTTATTTGCAAGATGGCGTTTCAGCGTTTAGGGATGAATTCATCAATACCGGCGATAATGACCTTTGGGTCGGAAAATGGTGGGATTACCTAATCTACTTGGCCTTCCCAATCCTATTCTTGGTCCTCTTCTTCTCTTACTTTGGTGACCTAATTTTCTCCTACGATCCGTGGATTACGGCCTTTAATCCTGTTGACCCACACGGTGCAGGAATTATCTTTACTTTCTGGGGAGTAGTTGCAATTAGTTTCATGTTGTTTAACAAGAAATTGGCCAACCGCCCTCTATTCAGAAACGTTCCAGATGATGCGGAATGCGACATTTCAACATTGCCTGGTGGCGATGATGAATTAGTTGTGCAAATTGGCGATGTCGTGCCAGGATGGGAGCATTTGACATCTGGGGAAGATGTAGTCGAAGCAATTCTCGATGCAGAAATATCTGCATGATGAATTAATTCTTTTTACTCTTAAAAAATCACATATATGCATTATTAGGAAATAGGTGATTGGATGAAGTTGGTTTGGCTCGGGAAAATCCTCCTCTACGGGCTTATTTTTTCACTAATAATGATTCCAATAATGAGATGGTTCTGGAAGCGTTGGGATAATCCCGATGAAGAAGTTAAGGACGCAATTGAGCAACATAAGTTAGCCAAAGAAGAAGAAATAATTTGGTTGGAAAAAGAGGCTGAACTTCAAGCCGAAGAAATGGAAAAAATGAAGTGGGTAAAGAGCCCAAGTTTGAAGGCACCAAGCGAAGAAGAACGACTGGCTGCAATACAAAATCTCGGCTCATCAAGTTCGACCTCGCTAATGTTAGCATCGGGCGCAGGTATGGCTACAGTTTACGATCCCGGCGCCGACCGAGCTGTGGCTCAAGCCGAAGCCGAAAAAGCAGCGAAATTCGCAACCGGAGAGGCCGATGGTCCAAGCGGGCCACCCCCACCTGAAGATGAGTTTTCTCTGCGAAGATTGAGCGATGAAGTCGCAAATATGACTGCCGAAGAAGCCGCCAAATTGGCTGAAGGTTTGGATGAAGGAGATGATACAGATGGAGGTGACGAGCCCCTTCTTGCTGGGCAGTTGTTCAGCACAAGCACGCAAACACCCCCTGCGCCACCAGCCCCCCAGCCTCTCCAAGGCCCCGGTCCACCAGATGCCGAAAAGGTCTTTCAAGCCCAATCAAACGCCCTTCCCGTAGCGCCAAGTTTACCGCCACTTGAATCATCTGCAAAACCTAAGCCTGCGCCAACCGATGTTGATATCAGTGGGGATGCTTTGTGGAATGAATCACGATTAGATGGTTGTGATTGGGATGTTGATTGGGAATAGTTACCCATTGCATGCTTAGGCTAGATGCGCTTTGATTTGCTCGGCATCAAGCGGAACCTCAACTTGATTGCCAGTTTGCAAATTTTTCAGCGCCCCTACACCTGCTTGCAGGTCATTTGGCCCAACGACCATTACATGAGTAGCTCCAATAGATTCAGCCCAACCAAAAGATCTACCTAATTTACGACTGCGTAATTCTAATTCAACCTTCATATCCGAGTCACGTAATTCCTTTACTAGAGGGAGGACCTCGTTCGCATCAATTTTGAAAGGAACGACTGCAAGTACCGGTTCTTCACTCGCTTCGCCCGGAACTACTTCGTCTCGCCCAAGCCGCTCAGCCTGAGCCTCAAGTGCGAGTAATACCCGGTCAAAACCGAGTCCAAATCCACAACAAGGATCTAATTCGTCCAGTCCAAAAAGATGCATGAGGCGGTAAGAACCACCTCCCAATACTTGCCCTTCTCCTCCAAGTTCTGGCACATGACACTCAAAAACCATGCCCGTATAGTAGTCTAACCCGCGGGCCACACACAAATTTACTGAAAGAGAAGGTGGCGCAACTGCTAATAGAGAAAGTGAATTTAACATTTCTTCCAATTCGTCAAGTGATGACAGTTCTACCTCAAATCTTGTTAGGATTTCCCGTGCTGTAGCAAGAGTTTCAACTCCACCTGCTAACCCTGCTAATTCCTTCAGTCCATCTACTGCACCGTCTTTTACACCTATGTTTGCAAACAGTTCAGTCAAACCTTGCCAATCACCCTTGTCTAGTAATCGCATTGCGGTGGCAATTTGCGGTTCATTTTCTCCTTTGTTTGTTTCACCTGAAAGGCCTAGACCGGTCAATAAGTCTCGTAGAATCCCTACGTTGCCTATTTTTAATTCCCAATCAACTAATCCAGATGAAGCCAACATGTCAACTGCTAGCGCAACAATTTCTGCATCCGCTAAGGGTCCCGTTGCGCCAATTAATTCAACGCCATATTGGAAAAATTCTCTATATCTTCCAGTCTTGAATTCCTCATAACGAAAACATTGGCCAAAATATGATAATTTCAATGGTTTTGGTTCCTGACGCATTTCTTGAGCAACAGCCCGCATGATAGGCGCTGTGAGTTCTGGGCGCAGAGTAAGTTTTCTCCCACCTTTGTCCTCAAACGCATATAATTGTCCAACTACTCCTGGTCCACTTTTTGCGGTAAAAAGGTCAAGCGATTCAAAGATAGGAGTTTGCACCCGCTTGAAACCATGCCGACTAGCCCGCGCTTCCAGCAGATTTTCAAATGCCAAACGACGAGCCATTTCGGCCGTACCGAAGTCACGGGTGCCGCGTGGACGGGTGAACATTAGTCCTTCCGAAAGGTGTCGGCTCTATGAGTTCATCGCGTAACACAGAAGAAAAATGACGAACTAGCCTGCAATAGAGAATAGAGCTAACCCTCTCTCAGTCAGAAGGAATAGAGCGGCTAGTGAAAATTTCTAGTGATGTTTGCCCATCAGAATCATTCATCTTTTGATTCGGTGAAAGAAGCAAATAGTCCACAGATAATGTCAGAGATTACCGAAACTATCTTTTCTGCAATACCTACTTCAACTTCATCATCTTCATCATCTTCAGGGGTAAGGACAGTTTGGCAATCTATAACTTCGGCCTCAATAATTATTCCATCTTCATACAATGCGCCAGCTATGCAGTATTCCCCACTTTCTAGGATAATTTCATCAGTTACTATCCATGTATCAGTTATTTGTGATGCAGATGAGTTTTCAATGCCTTCAGAGCCAGAAACTATTTCAAAAGTTTCAATGGAAACGATCATCCACTCGATTGTGTAATCTTTAGAGGAATCAAGATTGGATGCTGTTAGGTAGGCAAGAGTAGGTGTGTTGGTGACATCTAATTCTACTTCAAGTGTAGGAGGGAGGTAGGGTTGTTCATCTTCATCAATAGTATCGTTGTCTCCACCAGTGTTGTTATCTCCGCCAGTGTCGTTATCTCCGCCAGTGTCGTTATCTCCACCAGTATTGTTGTCCCAGTCACCAGTATCGTTATCTCCGCCGGTGTTGTTGTCCCAGTCACCAGTATCGTTATCTCCGCCGGTATTGTTGTCCCAGTCACCAGTATCGTTATCTCCGCCGGTATTGTTATCTCCACCAGTATTGTTATCTCCACTGCAATCTGCTTGAGTAATTGAAAGGATATTATATTCAACTATACCCCGATCAATACTGTCAAAAATTTGGAATTTGTTTGCATTTAATCCTCCGCCGTCACGTGCAAATCCATGTACATCGCTTGAAATTATTATGTCAGCATTGTTGTCATCAGATAGTACTAGAATACTTTCTCCTCCAAATTCAACATCCGTATTTGGCCCAAAATTGACGGGTTGACGGAAGGCAAATCCAACATATTGTTCTCCGGATGCAATCAATGCATTAACAAAACTTGTTACATCAACAGTTAATGTTTGCTCACCATTGTAGGAAACACTCGTCACATAAACACCGGCATCAAAATCTGCATTCGTTAATTGTCCATCTCCTACAAAACCATAAATCTCCCAAACTCGCAGAGTTGCTCCATCGTCACCTGGATCAGAACGTGTCAACTCAATATTTGCGGTACATACATCGTTATCTCCACCAGTATTGTTATCTCCACCAGTGTTGTTATCTCCACCAGTGTTGTTATCTCCGCCAGTGTTATTTCCAAGGTCATTTCCTAATACACATTCATAGACATCTCTAGTGGAATCATATGAGTTAGAGTTACCACGT
>PSPT01000006.1 GCA_004195635.1 Methanobacteriota archaeon | reverse complement strand
ACTCCTTCAGAATATAGCGAGGGATTTGCTGACACCCCCTTTGTACACCCTTGCGTGAGAAACTCATGAGTGGGTACCGTCGCGTGAAAATTTCATCAGTGGGTGTACAGAGGGTAAACCCCTTGAATTATATCCGAATCCGTCATGGACCCTATATGGCTGAAGAACGGAGAGTCATTCTTCATATTGCAACAAGCATGGACGGTTTCATAGCCACTTTAGATGATGGCCTTGAATGGTTACCTGGACCTACAGGGAATGAAGACTATGGATTAGGGGAATTTATGGAAACAATAGATTGTGTTCTCATTGGAAGAAGAACATGGGACGTCATCAGTCAATTTGAAGAGGAGCCATTCACAAACTTTGAACGGCATATTCTTTCTCGAAAAACCCACAGTGCTGTGGACTTAATCCATGATTTGAAGAGAAAATCTGGAGGACATATTTGGCTTCTTGGAGGAGGCGTTCTCAATGGGGAGTGTCTTCAAGCAGAATTAATTGATGAAATAATAATTACACAATTTCCAATTGAACTCGAGACTGGGATACCTGTTTTTGGTAAATACGGGATTCAATTGCCAGATTCATGGAAAAAAGAATCTGAAACCAAATTCACCGGAGATGTCACTCAAATCATATGGAAGCCTCTTGCAAGTGTGAATTAATGCTTGTAAAGGCAAAATCGATGTATGCTATGAGTTTATCCGAAACCTTCTGTATTTTATTGACCAGTTGGAAGGGGATTCAGTGGGCCAGTAAAGTCATCACAGTTTGCTTTCAATGCCGGTTAGTGGGTACCTTGTGCGGGGCAGCGCGCAAACAATCATTCTATAGACTCAGTGAAATGCACACTCTTGGCTGGAAATAACAAAACAATAAGTAATACCGATGCAAGGAGGTATTGCTTGAGTTGGCAACAAGTCGGTGTGAAAACCGGCTGATTTGCAAACCCTGCAAAGAGGAATAAATATGAGTGAAGTAAGAAATGTGATTATTATTGGCAGCGGGCCTGCCGGATATACGGCTGGACTGTATAATGCAAGGGCAATGTTGAATCCCCTAATGTTTGGTGGTTATATGTCTGGAGGCCAACTAATGCTTACCACCGATATTGAGAATTACCCCGGCTATCCCGAAGGAATTGGTGGTGCTGAAATGATGATGCAATTACGACAGCAGGCTGAAAGATTCGGCCTTGAAGTTCACGACAAAGATGTTTCAAAAGTTGATTTCTCATCCTCACCATTCACCGTTACTGTTGAAGGAGAGGAATACAAATCTCATGCAGTAATTATCAGTACTGGTGCCGAAGCGATTTGGCTCGATGCCGAGAATGAGGATGCTCAAAAAGGCAGAGGTATCTCTGTATGTGCAACTTGCGATGGTGCCTTTTTCCGTGATCAAGAAGTATTAGTTATCGGTGGCGGCGATTCTGCAATGGAGGAAGCAACCTTCCTTACACGCTTTGCGACTAAAGTAACAATCATCCATCGGCGTGAAGAATTCCGCGCCAGCAAAGTAATGCTTGAACGAGCAAAGGCGCATCCAAAGATTGAGATGAAAATGCATCGTCAAGTAAAGACTTGGCTATCTGATGACAATGGCTTGACTGGTGCAATACTTGAAGATCCAAGAGATGGGTCCACTGAAGAAATAGCAGTTACTGGTGCCTTTATTGCAATTGGCCATAAGCCGATTACTAAATTCCTTGACGGCCAAGTTGAAACCGATGAAAGCGGCTACATTGTTGCCAAGGAACATACCATGACATCTGTACCCGGTGTGTTTGCTGCCGGCGATGTAGTTGATACGAGATATCGTCAAGCCATCACCGCCGCTGGCATGGGATGCCAAGCAGCAATTGATGTTGAACACTGGCTAGAGGATAATATCCATAATTGATTAGGCCGAGGAAATCTTCTATCTTTACCACAAAAATCTCTGTTCCGCCCGCAGATTGATGAAAGAGAAGCCGCACGCAATAGCATGGCGCATGACTTGTCGGCAGACGAGATTGCTCGTTATTCTCGACACCTCATTTTACCCCAAGTAGGAGTAAAAGGTCAAATGGAAATATCAAAGGCTTCTGTTTTAGTGATTGGAGCAGGTGGCCTCGGTAGCCCTGTTCTCCTTTATTTGGCTGCGGCGGGTGTTGGAAGAATTGGAATTATTGATGATGATCTCGTTGAATTGTCAAACCTACAAAGACAGGTCATTCACGGTACGCCCCAAGTAGGTTTACCAAAAGTAGCAAGTGCTCAAGCCCGTATCGAATCAATGAATCCTCTCATCAAGGTTGAAGCATATCATGCTCGCCTAACCGCTGAAAATGCCCTTGATATTATCACTGGATACGATTTAGTTGTTGATGGAACTGATAATATTCCTACTCGTTATTTGATAAATGATGCTTGCGAAATTGTTGGAGTTCCATGGGTTTATGCGTCTATCTATAGATTTGAAGGGCAGTGCACAGTATTCAATTTTAACGATGGACCAAACTATCGTGACTTATTTCCAACTCCTCCTCCTGCTGACAAAATCCCTTCCTGTGCTGAAGGCGGTGTAATCGGAGTATTACCTGGAGTAATGGGCACTATTCAAGCCAACGAGGCAATAAAAATAATTATCGGTAAAGGAACTCCACTAAGCGGAGTATTGCTGGTCTATGATGCCTTGGAAACAAGATTCCGCGGCCTCAAATACGGAAAAGATTCAAGCCGCAGTAAGGTAAGTGAACTAGGAATTTATGATGATTCAATGCTTTGTCAAAGTGAATCAATGGCTTCTCTGCCGCGCCAAGATAATAGCAGCGAAAAATTACCAACTGATGCTTCAATCAATTTCGAGCAGAATATTCATGAAATTTCTGCATTAATGGTAAATGAAAAAAGAGCCGGTGGTTGGGAACCTTTTGTGTTAGATGTTAGAACTGAGCGGGAATCTGAAATAGTTTCTCTTTCCTTCACAGACCTCCTAATACCAGTTACCCAAGTTGCAAAAAATATTCAATCAATCCCAAAGGAAAAGGATGTACTAATCTATTGCCATCATGGCACTCGGTCACGAGATGCAGGGGTTTTGTTGCAAAAAATGGGCTTTGATGCAAATAATATTTACAGTCTCAGTGGTGGAATAAATGACTGGTCTTTGAAAGTAGACTCTACTATCCCTCGATATTAACGGCGTTTAAAATTGACACACAGAAAACACTCGGTGACGCAAAAACACCCTCAACATTGATGATGTGGTCATGCGAGACAGGTTTGTCGGAGGCAAGAATATGGCCAAGTTAATTATTGCTGATGAAAATGAAGGCCGGCGTAGTTTACTTGCCAATACCTTGGAGCGAGAGGGTTTCAACGTTACCCGCGGCTCAACCTTAAGGCAAACCGAAGCGACCGCATTAGCGACAATGCCCGAAATAGTGATCATTGATGCCGAATGGTCCACAGGTAGCGCTTTGGATTGTGCACAAAGGTTAGTTTCTGACCCTGAATTTGCATTTAAATGTAGGATAGTAATACTTTCTAGAGATAATAGTAAGGAATTCCTAATTTCCGCTGCTAAGGCAGGCGTTAGTGAGGTTCTCAAAAAGCCCCTTGACATGAAAGTGTTGATAGAACAATTATGGAAGCATGGCAAGAAACAATTCGTCCCACCGCCGGCTGAAATTGCTGATGCGGGAAATACTGATGGCACTTTTTCGTTGTCAATAGGTGCTGGTGAAACTGGTTTTGCCTTACCGATGTTGCAAAACCTCCTCGGCCCTGAAACAATAACTGCCGAGTTCGTAAATTCCTTGTTTGAAAGTTTGGAAGAAAAAAGTATTGATATTTCTGAAGGTATAGATCAAGCTGATATGGCTGAATTACTCAAATTAGCCCTTGAAAAATTATTAGTTGATGGTGAATTTTCCGAAGAAGATGATGGTGAGGAAGGGGATAGTGAAGAAGGGGATAGTGAAGAAGGGGATAGTGAAGAAGGGGATAGCGAAGAAGGGGATAGCGGAGAAGGGGATAGCGGAGAAGATAGTTCCGAAAAAGTTGCTTCTGAGGAAAAAGAAGAAATCACTTACAAATCACTTTCATCATCAAAGAAATTAGGTGGAGGCGAAACAAGTTCAAAACCCACTCCTTCAAAACCCACTCTTTCAAAGCAAGGAATAGGTCTTTCTCGTGGTAGTAGTATGGAACGAATCCTACAGAGTCAAGCAGATAAAATTGCAAGAGATGTAGAGCGTAAGATGGATATTCTAGACGAAATGCCCGAGATAATCACCTTTGCCAAAGATGACGACCACATCTCAGTTGATCCTGAAGTTCTACGAATGACTTTACTGGCAATCGATTATACAAATGACCTTCTTTGGAGTCTTGGTCGCCCTGCTGCACTTAATGACATTACACTACTTACTCAAATTGAAAATGCGGCTGAAATGATGGCAGATATTCAGAAGAGTCTGCCTGAAGTACCCCCACTTGTATTGAATGATGAATCAGTTGAGGAAGATAGTATTGCAGACGATGAAAACTCAAATTCTACTGGTGATGTGGATGTGGATGTAGAAATGGTTGCTGAGTCGGCCGCTGAAGGCGAGTCGGCACTTACTGACAAAGGCGTGGGCAGTGATGTTCATGCTGCCTCAACCGATGCCGTAGAGGGTGGTCAGAGTTGACCCCCTTGAAAGATATGCCAACTCTTGGCGACTTACCTTATCTCGCTCACGGTGAGTCTGAGATATTCAGTCGGCATGATGAATTAGGCCGAATAAAGGAAATGCACCCGCGTATTATTCGTGTGCGTGCATTAATTGGATTATTGTTCATTGTGTTCTTTATTATTGCAGGTATTTTATTAGTCAGTAATACGAAAGTAGTATTGGATTGGGTTAGAGGACTTGGCGACGCAGGCCCCCTATATGTTGCGATATTTCTCACTTTTTCAGTAATATTATGTTTACCAACGCCCTTGCTCAAAGTTGGCATTGGCGCCATTTTTGGTGTATGGGGTGGAATGCTAATCAACTTTACCGGTTCTATGGTCGGGGGAATAATTGCATTTGGTTTGGGCCGCTGGCTTTTCCGCGACTTAATCTCCGAAATGGTTGCCACCGACCCTAAATATTCCAACTTTGATTCAGCGCTCGGACGAGAAAGCATGCGTATATCTATTCTAGTTAGATTATCGCCGATTATTCCCGATGAATGGCTCAATTACATATTAGGCGCTGGCCCAGTGAATCTACGTGTATTCATCATTTCAAATATATCTAGCCTCATTTACTCGCTAATCTATGCCTATTATGGCCATGTGATTGGAATCCTCGTGTTGCGTTCATCAGGCATGTCCGAAGTGAGGCATTCAAATGGAGTGTTGATGATGCTATTTGCTGGTTTAATTGCTACAATCATTGTCACGATATTCATTACGAGAGCAGCAATGAAAGCCCTAAGTAGTTTTGTTGATGAAGAAGAATAAAGCCTTTTTTCCATCCCTCTACCTCTTTTGCAAGTCAATCTTCCGTTGCGTTTGTATGTGTGCTACCTTTGGCGGGTAATATGGCACAAGGCAACCTCCCCCCAATTCATGGAGCCGACTGGAAGCCTGAAAATCCTCTTTCCTTTGTTTCTAATTTGCCTACTGATGCTGCCAGAACCGAAGTGCTGCGCTTCATTGCTGAGCGTCACGATGGGCATTTACAACTAATTGCTGCGGCTTGGGATCATGTGATTTCTGCATTTGACAATGAATCATTTGATGGCGAAATGTGGCACACTTTTTCACAAAAATTGTGTGATGCAATTGAAACCGGCTTAGTTGCCCGAATAAACACAATTGGTTTGGAGGGAAAACAGGACCTCGAAGTAGTACCTCGCCGTGATTTCAACACCCATCTAGGTCGTCGTGCAAAGCGCTTTCTCATAGACCTCAAATTGTGTCTTCGCCGCTTGGCTCATTACATGTCTATTACTATAGAACAGAGGCTTGAATGGCATAAAATGATGTTACGCACTAGATATCTCGATGGGCACCTAAAAGAAATGTTCATGAGTGGAATGGAAACTCCCGATGGCGGAAAATTTGGTGGAAAGGGTTTTCGTTCAACTTGGCAAGAACCGGTAGTCGCAGTTGCCAGCGCACTTTCACGTGAAAGCACAAAAGGCGTGTATTCTGGTGACATTGTTGGCCCTATGATTCGTGATGTTGGGCTTTGCCTCGCCATGGGTGATACTGTTCTCGGAGTTCTAGCTGCACAGTCAGGTAAAGCCAACAGTAATCAGGACGGAGGGCAAAGTGAATTATTGGCAGGCGGCAGAGATCTCCATGTAGGTGCATGGGGGCAAGGTGTCCTTCCTCCATTCGCCCCTCTACCCATATCTGCCTGCACAATGACCGGACTTGCTCTCGGAGCCAAACTGAGTGGTACCAAACGCTTTCAAGTCGCTTGTATCGGCGAAGGGGCAAGTAGTAGTGGGGAATATTGGGAGGCTCTCAACTTCGCAAGCACTCGTGCATTACCCTTGATGTATATTTTAGAGAATAATCAAATTGCTCTTGACACTCCAAATCATAATCAGTCAAATGTTGAATTATGGGCTGATAAGGCAGTTGCAATGGGTATGCCTTCTTGGACAATTGATGGTTCAGACCCAGCCGCTTGGTATGCTAGTGCTGCTTCAGCCCGTGAATACTCAATGTCGGGCGCAGGGCCCACTTTGCTTCATGTTGAAACAATGCGCGGTTGTGGGCACGCTCATCACCATGACGACTTGTATCTCGGAACAGAATCTGGAAATCCACCGGGATATGTTGACCGCGATTTACTCGCATATTGGGCTGCAAAGGACCCACTTCCAATGCATAAGGAATTGTTAATTAACTTAGGTGCGGAAATCGCAGTGATTGAAGAAATGGAAAGAACTGAGCAAGAAGATTCCAATGCTGCAATGCAAGAAGTTATTGAAATGCCGTGGCCAGACCCAGAAACGGTTACTCTCGGTATTACCAGTTTAGGAGATGCTGAAGGGCATGCAGACCACTTGCAACGAATTTCTGGTGGATCTCCTTCATCTCCTCTTTCAGACACACATTCACCTCCCTCTAGCCTTGCAGTTGGTGAGTTATTGCATGATTTTGGCAGTGGTAATGGCGCATGGACCTATGCTCGGGCAATTCAGCAGGCTATGGTGGCAATTGCAAATCGTTATGGTGAAAAAACAGTCTTTATGGGTGAAGACATGGAAATCGCTGGTGCTTTTGGGATGAATTTACCTCTCAAAAACGCCGGACATTCAAATCTGCTTCTTGATATGCCTCTTAGCGAGGCGATTATCATTCACTCGGCAACAGGTGCCGCTCTATCCGGAATGCGGCCAATGGCCGAGATTCAATTTGGTGGTTTCACCGCATTGGCTTTCAATGCCCTCATCAATAATGCTGCGATGCTCCGATGGCGCTGGGGCGCTGAGGTGCCACTAACTGTTAGAATACCGCTCGGAGGGAAAACTCGTTCGGGCCCATTCCATGCGAATATGATTGAATCATGGTTCACAAATGATCCTGGGTTGATTATTTGTGCTCCCTCAAACCCGCAAGATGCCTATGACCTGTTGGTCGAATCAGCAGCCCTAAACGACCCAGTAATTTTCTTGGAACATATTGGGCTCTATGGACTAAGAGGTGGAAAGACCGGTTGGGGCGATGACATTTCGCAGAAAGTAAATGTAACTCTAGTTGAATCATCTATAGATAAGGGGGAGTCATATTCAATAGGTAAAGCAAAAGTGATTCGCGGGGGCGCAGATATTTCCTTAGTCACTTGGGGTTCAATGACTCATGTTGCGCTTCATGCTGCTGAAAAATTGGCTGAGGAGAAGGGAATTGAAGTGGAAATCATTGACCTTCGCACCCTCCTTCCCTTTGATGCGAAAACTTGTGTTGAAAGTGTGAACAAAACTGGCCGCTTGGTGATTCTACAAGAAGGTCAATGGACTGGTGGCTTTGGCCATACGATTCAAAGCAGAATTATGGAAGAGACTTTCTTTTCCCTTGAATCAATGCCTGTTGTCATCGGCGCACTAGATACCCCTGTGCCCTTTTCACCACCACTCGAAGATCACACAATTCCAGATGTTGAACATGTTTACAATGTTATTTCTCAACTTTGCAAATAGTATTGCAGAGATTATTTCATAGCGAAGTCTATTGAGGGAAAATACCCCGCATCAATCATGGCGAGTGCTGATTCTTCGAAATCGGGCCCTCGCGAGTTTGGGACATTGGAACTTATCCATTGGAATGCTTTGCTAATTACAGGTGCGTTATTTATCTCACTGGTAGCCATTACAACCTTCGTTAAGGCCGAGGGTTTGTCAAATCCAGGGGTCAGTATTTTTTTGCTTCTTCTCGCATTTGCTAGCCTTATTACAGCCGCGGATTTCTTTGTTGAAGGGGCAAAAGGTATTGCTCGAAAAGCAGGAATTGCCGAGGTAGTAATTGGGCTTACAATTGTCAGTATTGGTACATCCCTTCCTGAAATTTTAGTTTCGGTTTCGGCATCAGTGGGTTCGGCAACAGTTGACCCTCAATTAGCAGACTTTGCGGTTGGAAATATTTACGGGTCTGTCCTAGTCCAAATCTCGCTTATTCTTGGATTAGTTGTGCTTTTTAAACCTTTAGAAATACGTCCAGCATGGATTCGTCGCGATGGTATGTTGATGTTAGGGGGCGTTGTTGCTATGACTTTCCTTCTTTGGACCGGAAACACACTTGAGCGTTGGGAGGGTGCTCTCCTCGCAGGGTCATATGTTTTTTACATTATTTGGCTATTAAAATTTCGGGAACAGATACGCATTGATGAGATGGAAATTATTGGTGAAATCAAAACAAAAGACCGCGGTTGGACCCAAGGAGCATATCTTGTGATGATAGCAACCGGGCTATCTTTTGCAGTATATGCCTCAACCCAATTAGTTGAAATCGCCGTTGAAATTGCAACTTCAATGAATGTGCCGCATGAGGTAGTTGGCACTACTCTCTCGGCATTTGGAACTTCTATCCCCGAATTAGTTGTTGCATTGATTGCAGCAAGAAGATCACAAGGAGTTGCCATTGGGACATTAATTGGTTCAAACATTACCGACCCAATGTTATCAATTGGAATTGCCGCCATGGTGAGGCCAATTGCACTTACCGGAGGGGGTGGATTGATTTTCAATGTAATTGCGCCAGCAACCATAATCGGAGTTTGCCTAGCTCTCATCTTCATGTTCACCCAATTAAAGTTTAATCGGCCTGAAGGAATTATTATGTGCGCATTTTATGCTCTATTCATCCTATTACTGGAAGCATTACGAGTTGGGTGGATATTGCCTTGGTGGTAAGATCTGCCTTTCCCCTTCACTTCCAATCTTTTCTAGAATTATCGGACATTGCCGATTCGCTTGAAGGCAAGCCTCATGACATCGTGGCTCTTGGAGGGTTACATGGTGGACCTCGCTTTATCGGAAATGCAAGAGATGTTTCAAGAACTGGCAATGGATTTTGCTCGCGATGAAATACGCCCTCATGCCGCCCAATGGGATGAGGAAGCCACCTATCCAAAAGAGGCAATTATGGCTGCTCACAATTTGGGTCTTCTCAATCTTCACATCCCTGAGGAATATGGCGGAGCAGGGTTGGGTAGTATGGATGAAGTCATTGTCAACGAAGTTTTTGGCTGGGCAGACCCCGGATTTGCCACCGCTGCATATGCAACTTCCTTGGCTTGCGCCCCACTAATCACTGGTGCAACTCATGAGCAAAAAGACAAATATTTGCGCGGGGTTGCTGAGAATGGCGATTTAGCATCGTACGCAATAACCGAGCCTGGCGCCGGTTCTGATGTTCAAGCGATAAAAACTCGACTCGTAAAAGATGGTGATGATTACATCCTAAATGGCTCAAAAATGTTCATTACTGGTGCCGGTCATGCAGACTGGTTCTTTGTGTTAGGATATACTGACCCGAAAGCCGGCTACAAAGGCATGGCCGGAGTTATTGTTGAATCCGGTTGGGAAGGCGTTGAGTTAGGAAAGAAGGAAACCAATATGGGGCAGCGATGTTCTGATACGCGTTCCGTCAATTTCAATGATGTTCGTATTCCTGTTGCTAATTTAGTTGGGGGGAGCGAAGGTGGTGGTTGGTTCAATGCCATGGCTGCCTTCGACATGAGTCGGCCAAATATCGCCGCCCATGCAGTTGGAGTCGCTCAATCTGCATTTGAGCATGCACTCCAGTATTCAGATGAGCGCAAGACATTCAATAAGAAATTACACCAGCATCAAGCGATCCAATTCATGCTGGCCGATATGAAGACCAAGATTGAAGCTGCCCGCTTACTTACTTGGAAATCAGCCAGTATGGCCGATGCTGGTTTGCAAAATACCGAAGCCGCAGCACATGCAAAGGTATTTGCCGCGGATACTGCAATGCAAGTGACTACCGATGCGGTACAAATCTATGGCGGCTATGGTTATTCAGAGGAATATCCCGTTGCCCGTCTAATGCGCGGGGCTAAGGTCATCCAAATCTTTGAGGGAAGTAGCCAAGTTCAACGAATGATAATTGGTAGAGAAATAACTCGAAATTTGTAATCTAAGTGAGTCAATTTCCGAAGACAAGTTGCTATTAATCACAAATGAGGGAGTGGGTGCACAAATGGGGCGCGCAATACCAGCAATCATTCTCGCTGCAGGGGCAAGTAGTCGCCTCGGTCAACCCAAGGCACTGGTTGAAGTCAGCCAGCACCCACTTATTTTTCATATGGTTTCAGCGTTGGAATCTACAGGTTGCTATCCAATTATAATTGTCACGAGAAGGGAATTGCTCGTTGACATCATGCTTTCTTGTCCAAGCGCTTCAGTAGTTGTCAATTCAAATCCCGAAGCAGGACGCACAGGTAGCCTACAAGTTGGACTAATTGCAATCGGTGAAACCCAAGGTCGTCTGCCAAAAAGGGTAATCATTTGTCCCATTGATAGGCCGGGCTGGAGCATTTCAACATTGACGAAACTATTGTCTGGAGAAGGTGATTTAAAGCCAGCCAAAGATGGCCGTGGCGGCCACCCCCTCCACCTCGCCGGAGATTCTATAGAAGCAGTTATGGCGTCGGAACTAGATAAGCCCCTGCGAGAAATAATTTCGGCAAATCATATTGAGGTTGATGACCCTTTTCTGCACTTGAATATTGATAATCCTGATGATTTATTGTCCCTTGAATCATGGAATGGCTATGGCGACGATTTATTGCCCAATGGCGCCTCGGGTGATTCATGACCCAAAGAGTAATCCAGTGGATTAACCAAAGGTTAATTTTTGGTCATCCTGTTGCAGTTGCAACTGTGATATCATCTTCTGGCTCAGTGCCAGGCAAAGCAGGTGCGCGCCTAGCGATGACTAGTGGTGATGACCGGTTTGGCACAGTAGGTGGGGCTGGGCTTGAATATCAGGTAATATCTGTCTTAGATGAAATGTTGGAAAATGGCGATGGCCCAGGCGGAGATGTGGTTACCTATGCATTATTCAAAGATGCCAAGGGCTATGAGGCAGTTCCTCTGGACAGTCTTTGCGGGGGCAGGGTTACCCTGTCTCTTGAGGTGATTTTTCCGGTGCCACATTTACTATTGATGGGAGGAGGGCATGTTGCTGCCTCTATTGCTGACTTTTGCGGAGGAATGGGTTGGGATTTCAGTGTACAAGATACCCGTGTTGACTATGCAGACAATGAAGCCTATCCGGATGCTAGGGAATTACATGCTGGCTCAGTTGCTGACTTTTTCGAGGGTGAAAATAAGGATACCCTTTCGCGATTTACCCATATTTACCTTCTTGGTCACGATTGGAAAGAGGACCAAGAACGCTTCACGAATTTAATAAAACTCTTGGCTGGTGATGGCCCAGTAATAGGAGTGATTGGCAGTCAGTCCAAATGGCAAGGCTTCACAGAATTGGGATTGGAAGCCGGAACTAGTCAGGCTGTGCTTGACAAAATAAATTGCCCAATCGGCTTGCCAATTGGCGCCGAATCCCCTGAAGAGATTGCGATAGCAGTTATTGCTGAAATCATCAAGCAACAACGCCTTCAATAAGCGTCATACCTAAGGTTGGTCAATGAATACCTTCTTTCTAAAATACTTCAACTCCTCGATAGACTCCAAAATATCATCGAGTGCCAAGTGCGCACCTTTCTTGTAGTATTGCTTAATATCTGGATACCACCTTTTTGCGAGTTCTTTGATTGTTGAAACATCAATCATTCTATAGTGTAGAAAATCTGCTAATTCCGGCATATACTTTTCGATGAACTTTCTGTCGTTCCATATTGAATTTCCACACAGGGGTGAAGTTTGTGGATCTATATGTTGGGCAAGAAAATCAAGAGTTTGTCTTTCAGCATCGGCCATATCTACATCTGTATTGCGAACGCGCTCTGTTAGTCCGCTACTTCCGTGATGAGTTGTGTTCCATTCATCCATTGCAGCTAAGTTTTCATCAGTCGTATGTATTGCCATATTTGGACCTTGAGCAATAATATTCAATTCACCATCGGTGACGACAGTTGCAATTTCAATGATTGTGCACACGTCAATATCTAGTCCAGTCATTTCAAGGTCAATCCATACCATTCGGTCCTTACGTTGGCTCATGATTTCGTGGGTAAGCATCAAGCCCTTCAATCTTACAGCAAAGTGTTGCTGATTATTTCTAACCAATGGCCAAAACCGAGTCCATACCAAACCACCTTTGAAATGGTTGCTTGCAAGGATGCAATAAGAATTCCTGAAACCTTTGGGTTGAGGGAAGTGAACTATTCATTTTCATGAATAATCGGGTTGGCAAATAGCCGCAAACGTAAGTACTGCAATAGTAATACACTCATTGATGCAGTCGTTGCTGCAGTAAGGTACATACCTAAACTCTCGTAATTCCGATTCATTACCATCCCGCCAACTATCAATAAGTCTGCTATTGCAATAAAAGCCGAAGTAGTCATTGGAATGATGAATGACTGAGTTAATTGGACAATTATTGGTAGCGGTCTTTGACTAGCACCTTCCCAAACAGTTTGCCATTTATCCATAGTTAGACCGAGGTAAGCTCCTGTAGTACACCCCACTAAATCACTAATCAAGTCGCCAGCAGTATTCACATAACCTCCTTGGTCAGTGGTAAGAAAAAGCATCCTACCAAAGAACTCGTAAACTTCGAACACGGCCATTCCCGACATTGAAACTCCAAAGGCTAACCAAAATATCATTCCCCGAGAAAGATTTGCTGAAAAATGAGTTGATAAGCGTTTAAAACTGATTACAAAACCGTATGATAGTGCAACTCCCCCTACTCCATGGGTAAGTCTATCCCACATTGGGTGAACATGGTACATGCCATTTATTCCATCAGCGCACAAACCCTGTCCCGGTTTTAATCCGCCCCAACAAAATGGCCCAGGTCCTTGGTCGGCAGAACCAAGGCTACCTCCGCCAAAATGCAAAATAAATGCAATAAATCCGAGCCATAGTGCTAAAGGAGGGATCATCATTCTTCCTGACCAAAATACGGCAATTAACAATAAGTCGCCAAAAACTCCTGTGATTGCGTAATTTCTCCATAATATTAGGTGCCGTTGGTGGTCCCAAATAGCGATAAGAGTAAAGGAAATGAGCATCACAAGGAGTGGCACTCGCTCGGGAACTTCGTTTAGGTATTTGATGACTGGAATTTTTTCAAATTTATTCTTGAGATTCATCACTACTCCTCCCATCGGCTCAACATCTGGCCCTATTGTTGAATCTCGCACTATCCCTTCTGCTGCTTCTCCTTCGATATTCCCACCCCCTTATTATTATTTTTTGAAAGCGAATATTAATGCCGAGCAATACGACCTCATCATCGTGTCCTTAACCGTTCCCCGTGCGTTCTATGTTTGAGTCTTACGCCCATCCCGCTCATAATGGAGTAATACTGACTCTAACTCCTTGATGCGGGTGAGCGGGGTTGACAATTATATCATTTCATAATGCAAAACGATTTGTCCGTATTGATCAAAACTAACAATCGGCTTGTAGCCCGAGTGTTCAGTAATTGCAAGAGTAGCGCGGATATTCGCTAATATGTCCTCTGGAAGGCGTATTTCAAATTCATCATTTTGAGTTGAACTTACTTCTGTCTCCTCACTTGAGCTTTTTTCTTCAACTGCTTCGGTTTCGCCATCAGTGCTAGCCGTCTCTGCTAAGTCAACATCTTCTTCCACCTCTTGGGTAGCATTGTCTATCATTTCGGTGGCTTCTTCATCTTTCTCTTCATCCGATAATTCGCTAGATAATCCGCTAGAAGATTCATCCTCGCTCATTCCGGCGGGTATGGCCATACTTCCATCTTCTATAGATTCTTCAATGGCGACGGCACCACCACTTTTCACAGTATTTTCTTCCTCGCCCCACAACTTGAAGTAAAATGCGGCTTGGCCGAATGCGGCAATTCCACCAAAGATCATCGCTAATCCTTGGTAAGTACCAGTAATGTCGCTCATGAATGCAATGATAAATGTTCCAATTGAAGTAGCGGCAATACTACTTATTCTGCGCCATTGGCGATTGAAATCAAGTGCTGCTTGGACCATTCCATAGCCGATTATTAGTATTCCAGTACCAGTCACCGATAAGTCATATACTGCCCACACTATTCCGACTCCAACATAACAAACTGCAAGAATTCCCATTTGATCATTCCACTTCCAGAAATCAGAACCATCCTCCTCCCAATTCCAATTTGGATACCATTGGGATGCAGATACTCTCGACATAAAAATCCCCTCAACAATCAACAACCATCCTGGTAAGTCCATGTCACTTAGTGAATCGGTCAACCGTTCCACATTCCATAGTGCAATTGCATGAAGAACTGGAGTAAATAACAATGTGTTTGCATTTTGGTTTTTCCACGAATCAATTGTCCACCAGATAGCCACAACAACTGTTGATAATCCATGCATCTCATCAAGCGAAAGGAGGAGGAAAACCATTCCAGTGTATTTTAGGAAGGAGGTTAATTTTTCCCGCGCCACATCGCTTTCTCCGAAAAATATTGAGTTCAGGCGGTTTTTCTTTGCCCAATCAATATTTGTTTGGATTCCAGTGCTGGTTGTAGCGATTTGAATTGTGTTAGCGTCAGAGTTCTGCACTGGTGCACACCACTTGAATAGAATATTTTGTGATGCTAGGCCCCACATTGCAAATGTCACTAAGCCGGTATATAGTGCGGCTAAACTGAACAACTCAAATCCATCTACGGTAGAATCCAATCCAAGCATAAAGCCGATGAAGTAGGAGAATGGAGCAATTGGAAATCCTTCCATTCTTCCAAGAAGCCATCCAAAAGTAATGATAATTGTAGTTACAATTACCAATAACCAATCCGGGCCATCAAGCAGCATAGCCAATCCAACGACTAGGAAAAAGGAAGGAAGAATAAATGGCATTTTTCTAATTGTTTCGTCGTTTAGGCGCTTGTCAACGACTGATTTTGTAAATATGGTGAGTGCAAAAATAGTCCACATTAATCCTATTATTTTGTCTTCATCATATAACGTAGAATTATCAATTAGGAAATAGTCGGCCAAGCCTCCAAGTGCAGGGATTATTTCATTGAAGAATAAGTCTGCCCCATCCCCGCCACTAGGCAAAAATATCCATACAAATGGTAAAAGATAAATCACTATGCTTCGCCGATGCATCACTGCTCTCCATAGTACAAGGAAAAACATAGTAGTAATCACCAATCCTCCAGTGGCATCTAAGAGGGTAAGTGCCAATAATCCAATTAAGGTAGCATTATTTGCCTTCGTAGAATTATCTGCTTCATCATCAATTCCTCTTTTCAACAGCAAAAAGTGAGTGAATAGCGGCCCCATTATTAGAATTAAATCAAACAATATGTTTGACAAATCCATCCCGCTATTTGTTGAATAATCTAATAATTCATTCCCCGAAAGTAATTGCATATTAATTGGCATTGCAAGCGCAAATAATGCCCATGTTCCAACTGCTCTTTCAGTAGCCCCGTGGCCCGTTGACGAAAGTACCTCGCGTACAATCATGCTGATTGGTAGAATTAGTAATAATATCCAAATCGGATTATCATGTAGCGAACTAGTTGAGACACTTGCAATTGCAATTGAAAATAGCATCAGTGGCCCGAGGAAAGAAATTCTAGCAACAGAACCCCAACCATTTTCCAGCCATGATGGCGCCTCAGGGTTTTCTTCATTGGTTTCCCATGTTGAGGTTTTAGGGTTGTATAGCGGCACCGATGCACCTTGAGATAATCCTAATCCTACAAGGTGTCCGAAATCCAATTCGTGTTTATTTGTCCTTGCCCCAATTGTAAAGTATGCTACTGCAATCAATGCAATTACTAAATTGAATCCTGCAAGACTATCATTGAGTGAGGCAAGCGGAGTACCATCTAAGGATAAACGCCCGAGTGCTGCGAGTAGTGCTGTGAAGATAAGACTTGAAGCGATAGTTATTGAGAGGTTTATTCTTGCTTTGAGCCCCTCTTTTTCATCAAACTGTAATTGTTCCAGTATTACCGAACCGAGAAGATATATTGCAACTACCCACGGCATCAATATGTCGTCACCGATTAATGTTGCGGGCGATACGACAACTGCTGCTACTGCCATGCGGCCAATTGTGCGATTTAATCTGCCAGAACGACTTGCAATTTCGCCCGTCAATATCAAACCGATTCCAATTACTAAATCATAATACTGAGGGAACCATCCCCAAACATTGGCATCATGTGTTTCATGCCCATAGGTCATCCAACTCACAATAAAATAGGTGAAACTCAATACACCAAAGGTCCAATTAGCGACCCAAGGTCTTGTTCTCTCATTCCATAGCATATATGGCACCATGGCCATTGTCAGTAACCAAGGAATCATATTAGCCGGTGCTGGCAATAAGATGAGTGCTCCAGCTAAACCAATTGGCATCCATGGGATTCGGTTACGTAATGTTGCAGGGAAATAACCAATTAATATACACATCCATAACATACTTGGCAGAGTTAGCCAATCATGATCATCGGCAAATGTAAGGGGGCCTAGGAAAAGCGTCATATCTGCCATTTGCGAATAAAACATTGCGATTAATGCCGAACCCATTAATGCCAAACTAGATTTTTCTACAAGAGTACGATTCAATTTGTCAGTCGATGCTAGTAATCCTTGAATAATGATAATTACATTGAGCAAAGTGATTGAAGAACCGTTGATAATTGCCTCATTGCTCATTTCATAAATGATGGTGATAAAAGAGGATGAAATGGCACAAATCATGAAAATAATACTGCGGTCACTTTCAATCGCCAGCATCATTGCCAGCGCGCATAATAATATCATTGAGATGCCAATTTCAATACTGATGAAACCATTTGACCAGTTTATCCATGGACCAATCCCTACTAATAACAGGGCAAATGGAGTTAGCGCAACTACAAACCAACTAACTGTAGTTTTGTTGCGTCCATCATTCAATGAATGGCGCAGATAATACCACTGCCCAGCGGCAAGAATCAATGCACCAGCGGTTTGCAAGTATATTGCATTGGCATTTGGTGACCAGCCAATTGAATCCATTGAAGTAAAGGGCCGGCTTGGGTCAACAAATAGGTCAATTCCGAAGGAAGATATTAATGCAGAGATATAGCGCATCCCCCACAAAAAACCAATTGCTGCAAAGAAGAACCCCATGCCGAGTGTATAGTCGTGCATTTCAGTCAGAATTTCGTGCTTACGTCGTTGAATTTCAACCATTGAAATAAATAATGCAGCAGAAATAATGCCTCCAAGGCCGAGTAAAGCGAAACGATTATTCGAGTCCCCTTGGGAGAATGCGATTGTAAATAATCCACCCCAGATAGCCAATAAAGCAATACCCCATAACCAAAGTTGGGCTAATTTTTGTGCTCCATGATCGGGTGTTGAGTTGGGTTGTATTACATTCATCCCGGGGATATATCCACCTTCTGAATGTGAAAAAGTTCCACCTGCGCTTCTTAGATTCTCTCTTGGGGGTGCTGGGGCTCGCGGAGGGGGTGTGCGGCTATTTTCCATGGAGTATTGTTTGTGGCTCAGCACTTAAAGCATCGTCCGGATATCGCAAATAAATGCTTTAATTTGATAATATGGCAATTATCCGCGGCAATAACTCAGAAGCATCAATGCCACAGTGGGGGTCAAAGTTAATACTATTCCAAGCAAGAAGGCTATTGCAGAACAAAGCCTAAATGGCTACGAAGGAAAAGAGAATCCATTCAATTGTCCACGGAATCTTTCACTTCTTCTTGGCTAAATAATTCATTCTCCTCGGAGCCAAGGTATTTGAGAATCCCAAATGCAGCAATGGCCATGAGTAGTCCAATAATCAATCCCATTGCTAACATGGTGCTGCCACCCATTTCGTCAACAATGCTGGTTTCTTCAAAGTCTGCACTCATTATGTAAATATTAACTACTTCAATAGTTGAGGCTTCAGTTCCCTTTATTGCTCGAATTGATATGGTTTGGTTTCCAATTAATTCAATTCCAGGCAAGTGTTCTAAGTTGTGAATAATGTCCTTATGGGTAATGGTTGCGGTAGTTTCATGCTCATAGGAATGAAGGAATGACCAGTCGTCACGCAAATGATTTGCTCTCCATTGAATAGAATCCATTCCTTCTGACAATTCAATTGATACTGAATCGCCTTTATCCAAGTGTATTCTGTTGTATTTTCCTGGGGATGTAGTAATATTTAGTGAATAATTTGTGTTTAAATCATAATCTTGGCTGGCTGATTCAAGAACGCTTGGTAAGGCATTTACATGTCCGTGTCCATAAACATTGTTTTGTCGGTTTTTGGGGATTAGGTCTTCGATACATGGCTCATTAGCAAACATATAGGTGCATTCACGGTAGGTGGCGGTTTCCTGCATAATATTGCGCAGGTCAAAAGAACTCAAATCGGGATTTGCTTGCAACATTAAGGCGCCAAGCCCTGCTGCCCCAGGGGTTGCCATGCTTGTTCCACTCATTGAGGTGTATTGGTCTCCTGAATTATATGCGACAGACATTACACTTGAGCCGACAAAGGCAATATTTGGCTTGATCCTCCCTTCTTCAGTTGGCCCTTGGCTAGAATAAACTGCGATTTTAGTATCTTTGTCAAGTGCTCCAACGGTGATTACATCTTCTGCACTGCCGGGGGTTCCGATTTGTGCAGAAACTGCACTATTACCTGCGGCGATGAAAAGAGCAACTCCGGCTCGCATCATTTCATTACCCATTCGGTTAACACTGTCTTCTTCTGAAGAAGTCCATTCAATTGCACCTGGTCCTCCAAGGCTCATACTTGCGGCTCTAATATTGAATTCATAGCGGTGATCAACTGTCCACTGCATACCTGCCATGACGGTTGCGAAAGAACCACTTCCTCCGCTATCCAATACCTTTACTCCAACGAGGTTCGCTTGAGGTGCAACTCCCACGAAATCATAATCGGGGGCTCCGGTTCCTGCGGTAATTCCCGCACAATGGCTACCATGCCCTTGGTCATCATAGGGGAATACTTCAGTTCCGTTTGTTGAACCGGGTGCATTTACTGCATCGTAGAAAGCAATGACCTTTGTATCGTTTGTACTGTTATCATCATCCAAATCATCAAGGCCTACATGTGCCCCATCAATTCCGGTATCAATTATTGCAACTGTTGAACCTGCGCCGGTATAGCCAGTTTCTTGCCAAACAATATCAACACCATGAACTTCGACAACACTATCCATTGCAATTTCAAGTATCCCGTCTAATTCAATCATCACAACTCCTGAAAGACGAGATGCAGTTGAGATTTCATCTGTAGGAATTGTGCCTGCAAGGGCATCAATAAGGGGTAATTCCCATTGTTGCTGAAATCCGACACTTGTTGCTAACATGAGCGAATCTTCACTTGTTGGTGTATGGTCAAAATCAACAATCACGCTAAGTCTTCCTTCCTCATCAACCCATCCGGGTGTGTTTAGAGCCACTACTACCATGTCTCCGATTCCATCACCGTTACGGTCAACGGTTGTTTCGTGCCACCATTCTTCAGTGACTTCTGCTGCTTGGGCTTGCAGTGGCACGAAAGAAAGTGCTGCTGGAAGCATGAATACTATTGTCAATAAGACACATATCACTGAATTTGCTCGCATATTATCACATACTGGCCCCTAGGGCCATTTACCTCGTCTCGCTCACCTTTGAAGAAACTGACGCTTAACTGGCCATGAGCAATAGGGGACAATTATTCACCAAAACATCTGGAGATGGCGGTTAGAACGATAGAACTATTGCGAGAAGAAAGCATCCTTTTTTCGCAATAAAGTGTGGCTTTTTTTTGAAGTCAACCGGCCATAAAAAATGGAGTTTATTGGGCGAAGCATCAAGAAGGGCGAAGGCCACGAAGGTATAGGTGAGGCAATGGTCGGGGAAGAGCGCATCTCAATGATTCCGACAGCACCTGAAGTTTATTGGTCTGCACTAGTCAATGGGCAAAATATTGAATGCCATATTGAATCCAATGCAATCCTCCTCGATGTAATTCGCGATGAAGTGGGAGCACTTGGGGTAAAGAGAGGTTGTGACATGGGTACTTGCGGGTGTTGTACAGTCCTCATTGATGGTGAGCCAAAGTTATCGTGCCTCACTCTTGCAGGCGAAGTTCGCGCAAAGGAGATAACCACAGTTGAAGGGTTAGCCGATGGCCATCATTTACATCCAATTCAAGATATGTTTGCTAAACACGGAGGTAGTCAATGTGGGTTCTGCACACCTGGATTTTTACTAGTTTCTTCAGCATTACTTGAGAAAAATAACTCGCCTACCGATGCAGAAATAAAGGGTGCGATTGAAGGAAATTTATGCCGTTGCACAGGATATCAACCGATTGTTGACTCAATTCAAGCCGCTGCTGAATTAATGCGCACTGATGCAGAATCAGTTGATTCAACAACTGCAAAAGCAGACCCACACCCCGGTTTCAGTGGTGAAAATGAAGGCGGACATACGGCATAATCGGTGAAGAAGGGAGGTGAATTCATGGCCGAAGATGATGAGCAAATGAAAGGCTATCGTCAACAACCCGGAAAACTTCCTTTCCGAAAACCCGGTAGTGGTGGCAGCAAACAATTTAGCGATTTACGTGATTTATCTTATATTCCTCAAAGTGAAGGTGGAGATCGTCCTCAACCGCGTGGCTTAAATCGCCACGACCATCTTCTAACTAGCAGTAGTATTGGCCGCAGGACTCCACTTATTGATTCTCGATGGAAGGTTACCGGCCAGGCTCATTATGGTGATGATGTCCGTTTGCGCGGTGAATTAATCGGAAAAATACTTCGCTCGCCGCATCATTATGCTAAGATTCGAAGTATAGATACTAGTGCTGCTGAGGCTTTGAGCGGCGTCGAGTGCGTCCTTACTGGGAAAAATCATACCAATGCGTTTGGAGTATTACCCGTAACTAAGGATGAACACGCTTTGGCAGTTGAAAAAGTTCGCCATGTTGGCGACCTTGTTGCTAGTGTCGCAGCAATCGATGAAGCAACCGCACTACAAGCCCTACAATTGATTAAAGTAGATTATGAAATTCTTGAGCCAGTTCATGATATGAAAAAGGCAATCGAAGACACTGAAAATCCAATCCATGACCGCGGAAAGTACCACATTGGCGAGGCCAATATCCAAAAGCGAGTATTCCAAGAGTTTGGAAATATTGCTGGAGTAAAAGATGCTGCGGCCTCGTCCTCAGTAAAATGGTCCTTCGCAGGAGTCAATCACGGATTCACCGAACCACATGCTGCGGTTGCACACTGGGATCCATCCGGTCGTCTTACTCTATATACGCCTCAGCAAGTCCCTCATTATGTACATCGTTCATTGGCTGATGTGTTAGAAATACCAATGCATCAAATCAATGTTCATCGAACCTTTGTCGGTGGAGGTTTTGGTGGCAAGTCCGACCCCTTCCCGCACGAAATGTGTGCTGCAATAATGGCCCGTCAAACCGGTAAACCGGTAAGAATTACTTTTGATCGAGAGGAGGTCTTTTGGACAAATCGCGGCCGGCATCCTTCAAAATTGGAAATGGTAGTGCATGCTGATGCAAGCGGTCGTATTTGTGGAATTGAAACCGATGCGCTAATTGACGGTGGAAGTTTTGCTTCTTTCGGGCACGTCACCACTTACTACAACGGTGTATTACATACTGCTCCTTATGAAATTGGTTCATTCCATTACACTGGTGCGCGGGTATGGACTAACAAACCTGCATCAGGAGCGATGCGCGGACACGGCGCGGTAAATAGCAGGTGTGCAGTTGAATCGGCAATAGACGACGTGTGTGAGCAATTGGGGGTTGACCCTATTGCCTTCCGCTTAGCCAACCTTCTCCCCCCCAACTCAACAACAATTACCGGATTCAGAGTCACCAGCATCGGAATGCGCGAATGTCTTGAGAGAGTCCGCGAAGCAAGTGGATGGGATGAGAAATTCCGAAAAATGCCACTCGGCAGAGGGATTGGAATTGGTTGTGGTTTCTTCATTTCAGGAAGTGGGTTACCTATTCACTGGGACCCAAATAAGTTCCCTCATGCTACTGTACATCTCAAAATCGACATGGATGGTGGCGTTACTGTTCACACTGGTGCCGCTGATATTGGACAGGGTTCAGACACCGTAGTTGGGCAAAGTGTTGCGGAAGTATTGGGCTTGCCCTTGGAGATGATTCGAGTAAAAAGTCGCGATTCCGATACATCTCCAGTTGATCTCGGCTCCTACAGTAGCCGAGTCACTTTTATGAATGCTAATGCTGCGATTTCTGCAGCGATGAAAATTCGAGAGGAATTACTTGCAGCAACTGCAGATATCACCGGAGCCGATCCTAAGCGATTGATTATTGGCGACCGCAGAATCTACGATAAGAAAGATCCGGCAGTTGGAGTTTCATACCTTGAAGCATTACACAAGGCGCAGGAAGAAAGAGGTGCTTTGGTATCTTCGGGAGCATACCGTACTCCGCCAATGGGTTCCACTCACAAAGGCGCAGCAGCCGGCCTTGCACCTGCATACTCCTTTTCAGCCTATGTTGCTGAAGTAGAGGTTGATGCTGAAACAGGTCAAACAAAGGTGATTGAAGCATGGGCAGCCCATGATTGCGGAAGGGCACTTAACCCACTTGCCGTAGAAGGGCAAATTATCGGTTCTTGCCATATGGGGATGGGGCAGGTATTGTCCGAGGAAATGGTATATGGAAGGACCGGCAACTTGCAAAATCCTAATTTCTTAGAATACAAAATACCCTCTATTCACGAGATGCCGAAGGTTACCCCGATTATCGTTGAGTCCAATGACCCAGAAGGCCCATTTGGTGCAAAAGAGGCTGGCGAAGGCCCCCTTCTCCCCATACTTCCTGCAGTTGTAAACGCGGTTTACGATGCGATTGGAATTAGGGTTGATGAATTGCCAATTACTCCTGATCGAATGTATAAGAGGATTGAGAAAAAGGTTAGGAAATTAGATGTTGATTCTCCTCTTGATTTGCCAAACCCTACCCTTCAAACTTCACAATTACACGATGATTTACTTATTCGTGCGGCTGCACATGCTGAGCGGGATTTGGCAAGAAAATTAGATGTCAATAGGGCGCCATATCACAATGGCGCAATATTCGGATTAAAGCCAGAAATTGCTCCTGAAGAACAGATGGACGGATGGGTAATTTCAGTGCTTCCAAGTGATGAATACATTGCTTCGCCTCGACCAGCAGGTAGTGCGTGGAAACATGTAGAACGCAGGCACAGAGAGGTTGAATAATATGCGAACTCCACCATTCAATCTCCATTTTCCTACAACAGTTGAGGAAGCGATTGATATTTCACAAAAACTTGCTAGTGAAGGGCGCTCAAGTGATTGGATAGCCGGTGGAACCGATTTGCTCCCTAATTATAAATGGCACCTAAATCCAAAAGGGGATGTTATTTCACTTTCATCAGTTGCTGGTTTAGGCGAAGTTTCTATGCATCGCATTGGGGCGATGGCTCGACTATCTTCTCTTGTTGCTAATGCCTCTGATGCTCTCGTTCACACCGACGCCACAATCTCTCCAGTCCACCCAATTATTGCTAAAGCAGCAGGGAAAGTTGCCAGTATATTAATTCGTAATAACGCCACCCTCGGTGGCAACATTTGCCTTGACACGCGCTGCTATTGGTTCAATCAAAGTGAAGATTGGCGTTCAAGTATTGATTGGTGCCACAAGTGCGATTGTGGCACTGGCGCAGATTGCCGCGTAATTCCCAACCAAAATGAGTTGTGTGTTGCTACATATCAAGCAGACATCGCTCCAACTTTAATGGTCCTTGGTGCATCTATTCATTTGGCTGGTCCACAAGGCCAGCGTTCAATGTTGCTTTCCGAATTCTTCCAATTGGATGGGATGACTCGCAATGTATTACAACAAGGGGAGTTAGTCACCCATGTTTCTTTGCCCAAAGATGTTGAACAGTGGCAAGGAGATTACCTTAAATTGTCAGTACGTGAATCTTGGGATTTTCCGGAAGTCGGCATAGCTGCTGCTTGGAAGATAAATCCAGCCGGTGAATTAATTGATTTACGTGTTGCAAGTACTGCATTGGAATCTATTCCAAAGTTGCATAGCGAGGCTGTTGCTAAGGTAATGCAACAGGGCTGGCAAGGTCAAAAAAGCATCCTTGAAGTTGCAGAATTAGTTAGGCAAAGCATCAAACCTGTGAAAAACACCTACCTCGCCCCAGCGTATAGAAGGAAGATGGCGAAGGTGCTTACAAAGCGCATATTGAGCCAACTCGAATAACCTATTGGAGGGGAAAATAATGCGAAAAAGTGTCCTTATTCTCGTATCTTTCATGGTGCTTTCACTTTCTTCAATCAGTGCTCTTGCTCAGGATGACATTCCTCAGCCAGGTTGGGACATAGGTTGGAATGAGGATTTTGAAGACATTACTTGGTTAATGGATACCGATGGTGAAGTAATGGTTGAGTTTTGGGTCGATAATCAAGACCCACTTCCAATAGATATAAACATTGCTTGGGAGGCTGATTTAGATGCCGATTTGGATATTTCCGAGTCAATAAATATCGCCGCTCAATCAAATAAAACATTTGAAGTGACAATTACAAATGTAACGGTAATTGAACACCTCGCTAATTCAACTGGTAATGTACGTATTACCGCCACTCGTGCAAGCCCTATTGATGGATCTGATGTGACTCTTGATGCAAAGGTGATTGAGGGTGATTTTGAGATACCTCGTATTGCTGATTTAGATGTTGAGTTAATTTACTTAGGCTTCCCCGTTTCTGCAGGCACCACTGCAATGATGGAAGTCGTACTTACAAATAATGGAAATATGAGGGATAAAGCGGTTTCACCCACAATAGTAGCCCAAGGCTGCCCGCAATTGTCATTAGATGGCTTGAGCGAAGTTGAGAATACAGTTGTAAATTCAGTTCACGATGGTAACCAAATCAATACAGTTACTGTTGAGGTTTCTATTTCCCCTGCTTCAAGTCATCCAAGTAAAGAATGTACTATTGAACTTGCAATAGTATCTGAAGGTGGTGGCGGCACCTCAATCACAACTCAATTTGTTGATATTGAGGCGGTTAATTCTAATTCGGATGATGGGGGAGATGATGATGATTCATCCTCTAATGGTGGGGTAGATGATAATGGAGGGGATGGCTCATTCATTAAGGAATCAATGCCGGCAACAAGTTTGTTCGCAACGACGGCATTAATTGTAGTAGTTGCTATAATTATTCGTAGAGATGAGTGAATACTTCTGCCTTTCCGTTTGCAGTTGAAACAGTAGGTGATATTTACACCATTGTGGTAAGATTCGGTCTTATTCCGGCGAGTGCTACTGATATTGTAGTCAAATAATCAAATTTCACCTCTGTGCATTATCGGGGAATATATATCAATGGTGTGAATGTCGGAAGGGCTACTTAGGGTATTTATTTCGTAGTTCTGGAGTTGAAATTATGGTAGAAGTAGAGAAGAAGCCCATCTCCTTGGAGACATGGTTATTTACTGGTTTCGTTGTTACCTTGCTCCTTTCAGCGATAATGATTTTCTTTGTTAGTTCTGGAAAAGAGTCGGTATACAGTGCATATGTAACCGATGCAGATGGTGATTACCAATTGCAGCAAGTCAATATCATGTCCGACGATGTCGGTGAAGATGGCATGGGGTATACTGTTGCTAACACAATGTCCACTCCAATGTTAGTCAATGACTGGAGGGAGCCTCACCGCACAATGCTGCTAGTATTGTCTCCGGAGAAGCCCTTTGATGAAGCCGAAGCTACGGCGATTCATGATTTCGTCACAATTTCTGGTGGCAAGGTAATTATTGCTTCAGATTCAGACAATGCACAACGAGTCGCAGACAAGTTCGGCGTCAAATACTTCCCTGTGCCAATGATGGACAGTTTGCGCTATTATGAAACTCATGTGCAGAATGACCCGACCACAAAAACTCCATCCGACATGCGCAATGTCTGGGCCCTTTCAAGTATTGACCGAGATGTGCGTGAAATGGGCGAAGGCCCAAGGTCAATGGGATGCAATGATGAAATGCTTTCACAGAACAGTATTAGCGATTGTCGTTCTCCGGTCTTATTCCGTCAAGCAACAGCATTACAAGTGCTTCAAGAAGATGACCCCGTCTATCCTGAACAATCACGAAATGCTATGTACCTGGCTCACGCCTCCACCGCAGCATTCCTCGACAATCAAGATAACAAAGATGTAAACGACCCAAAGAATACCCGCCTCGGTGAAGGAGAAACCGGCCTAATTGTACGAATTGATTACCCGGGTATTGAGGTAGTTGACAAAGTCAGAGGAGATCGCGAGGATATTGTTTCTGTAACTGGAAGTATTGTTTTTGTTGCAAATGATGATGCCCTTGCTAACTTCCTTTGGGATAAAGATACTGCAGAGCGCACAGGGCACCCAAGTTTCTGTAATTCAGACTATTATTCTGACCATGCATGCTGGAATGGTGGTGATGATGGCCTAAATCCTGGCACCGATACTTCTTGGAAGGGCAATAGCGCATACTTTTCCGCTCTATTGGTTGACATGATGGAACATGATAACGATGAAATTTCCAATACCGTTACTCGGCACCGAGAGCAATTTTATGTTGTTTTTGATGAAAGCCGTCACGTAACTGGAGTATTAACATCTCCATTCACCGAAGCAATGGGTGCAATTGTACTACTGACAAGCGATGCTTGGTTAAAATGGCTAATTGTACTCAATATGCTCGCACTTCTTTCCATTGCAATAATGGTCGTTCCTGAAAAGGAAAATTGGCGTCATGTTTTTGACTTGACCCGATTCCGTGAGCGACCAATCAAAGTCGATCCAAGCAAATACCAGCAAAGGGTTCGTGATGCATTGTTGAACAAAGTTCGTTTGTTCTACGATTTAACTCGCGACCAGATGGTACTCAAAACTCCAGCCGAGGTTCTTACGATGATTCGTGACCCTCGGTTAGTGGAACTGGCTCAAAGTCAGAACCGCAGCTACGAAGATAAGGAACTCCAAGAGTTCATGCTTTTGATTCGTCGTTGGGGAAAGAAATGAAAAAAAGGAGGAAATAAAATGCAACCGCCCGCCCCCCCACATGCCCCCGCAGCCCCTGCTGCTCCGCCGGCTCCAATGCCAGCGGCAGTACCGGCCCCAGCAGCCCCCGCACCGGCTCCAACGCCGGCTGCACCAGCTGCCTATGCCGCACCAGCACCCGCTGTGCCTGCCCAACCGAAACACCAAAGTACACCTGAAGTACGAGATCGCTTAGCCGCTGTCGGTGCTATTTGCCAAGCGATTAGTGCTGAAGTACAGAAAGTAATTATTGGTAAATCCCACGTTATTGACAATGTTCTTATCGACATTCTCAGTGATGGTAACCTTCTTTTCGAAGATTATCCTGGACTTGCTAAGACTTTGATGACCAATACCTTTGCTGATGCATTAGGTTGTGACTTCAAGCGTGTTCAGTTTACTCCGGATTTGCTACCTGCAGATATTACTGGAACAAACATCTATGATGCAAAGAAGGGAGAATTCACATTCAAACCAGGACCTCTGTTCTGCAACCTTCTACTAGCGGACGAGATAAACCGTGCTCCACCAAAGACTCAGGCTGCTTTGCTTGAGGCTATGCAAGAAAAGCAGGTTACAATTGGTACTGTTACTCACAAGTTACCAGCTCCATTCCTCGTTATGGCAACACAGAACCCAGTTGAACAAGAGGGTACATATCCTCTACCTGAAGCGCAACTTGACCGTTTCATGTTCAAGATGAGTGTTGGATACCCAGACCGTGCTGATGAAGATGAAATTCTTGCACGACGTATTGCTCGTCGAAAGGACGCTGTTGATGTAGAAGTTATTACCGACCCTCAGCGTGTTATTGCAATGCAGCAAGCCTGTGAAGACGTTTATGTTGACCCTGCTCTGCGTATGTACATGGTTGAAGTGGTAACTCGTACCCGTGAAGACCCTCGTGTTCTCGTTGGAGCTTCTCCTCGTGGTTCGCAAGCACTTCTAAAGACAGGACGTGCAGCCGCTGCTTTGCGTGGTCGCGACTTCGTAACACCTGATGATATCAAGGGCATCGCTGCTTTGGCTCTTGCTCACCGTCTCATTCTAAAGCCTGAACATCAAATTAAGGGCTTAGAGGCTGAAGAAGTGATTCAAACGATTCTCCGTGAAGTACCGGTCCCAACCGTTTGAAACAGGTTTGATACCTGTTAGATAAGGAAGTGTGTGAAAACATGTGGAGCCGCAAATCGTCAATGCTAGGAAGTCTTGCGATAGCCCTTTACCTCTTGGGGCTAACCTTGAGAAATAGCCAATTGGTGACCATTGCGGTAGTAATCTTTGTGTTTTTGACCTATGCTGCTTTATTCACAAATCACGCCGATGTAGCGAGCTCTGGCCGCCGTGCTGACGAATGGGAAGGTGAGGAGGGCGTTAGCCTATCCAATGTCTCAGCAATGCGTAAATTATCCGCTGCAAGAGTGTTTGAAGATGGTGAAGTATCTTGTACTCTGCGAATGCAAAATCAAAGTTCCCTTGCAAAGATCTTGGAAGTTCGCGACCGAGTTCCTGAAGTAATGCGAATCAAAGAAGGTGCCAATTATATCCTCATGGAACTAGGCCCACGCCGAGAAACCATGATTGAATACACTGTTGAGTGCCCTCTTAGAGGATTCTACAGTATAGGCCCAGTAACGGTTCGTATTCAAGATCCGTTTGGATTATTCCACAAGGAAAAAGAATTACAGGTATACAGTGACTTCTTGGTATTCCCTAAGATGGAAGATCTAAACGATACCTTCGTAAAGAGCAAGGTGCCCAAGATTTTCACCGGTGCGGTAAATATACGTCAGCCAGGACCCGGAAGTGAGTTTTACAGTTTAAGAGAATACTTTGACGGTGATTCCTTTAGACAAATTAATTGGAATGCATATGCACGCAGCGGTAGACTAATGGTCAATGAGCGCGAGAGAGATGCGGTTAGTGACATCATCCTAATCGTTGATGGACGCGCAGTAAGTGAAACTGGCCCAGTTAGTCGTAATGCATTGGTATATTCCACTCGTGCAGCAGCAAGTCTTGCAAGGTTCTTCTTATCTCGTCGCGACTCTGTTGGGCTAATTGTCTATGGTGATGAAGTCGTTAGTGTTGATCGTGATACAGGAAAGAAACAACTCTATGTTTTACTGACAAAACTTGCCGGCGCAAGCGCAAGGGGAAACATTCCTCTCCAGGTAGTGGTAAATCGAATAATGCCACATATCAACCGGGGCAGTCCAATTATTGTTATGTCCAATCTTGAGGATGACCCAACTATCGTAAGCGCGCTTAGGGATTTCCGTGCGCGTGACTTTGATGTCACAGTTCTATCTCCTTCAAGTCTAGACTTTGAATTTGATGCACGCCGCTTAAACCGAACTGGTTTTGATGTACTCAAGACCGAACGAGACATTCTAATTGGTGAATTGCGGAGTCTCGGCGTCAATATTATGGATTGGGAGTCGGATATGCTACTTTCAACAGCGCTTGCCGGAGCAAGAGGATTCTAAGGAGGAGGAAAAAAAATGTCAGCTCCAGCAAAAAAAGGACCACGTAACCCTGCTGCAACCGGGTCAAAATCTAGCGATACATCTCATCTTTACGAGGGTAAGACCGTCCGTGCAGCAGCACCAAGTCGTAAGAAATTGGCTGGTCGTGTAGGAGGAGGTTCTGAAATACCTTCTGATGCAATTCCAGAAATTCAAATTCCATCATTTATCGAAAGCCTTCTCGGCGGGCCTCTTGTGCCCAAACTGAAGTTCTTACCTGCAGATAAAATGGTGCAAACTTTGCAATTAGCAGCCTATGCCTTGTTAGTGGCTTTGGGAATGCTTACTTGGATTGTATCTCCCCCTCAGGGAACCATTTGGTTTTGGGTTTCTAACAGTGTAGGAATTGCAACCATGATTCAAACCCTAGTTGTTATTGCAGCAGTAGCAACTGGTTTCTGGGGAACTTTCAACCGTGATCCACGTTTTATGCTTAGTTCATATTTGCTATTCATTCTCTCTGCACTGCGCTTTGCAAGTTCAAAGGTCAGCCTTTCAAATGATTGGTTTGGTTTTGATGACAATCCATTAATGCTAACAATATTAGTCGTTCTGTATGCGGTAATTTTGATAATGTATTTTGAATTAACTAATGGAGTAATCCGTTTCTCTATGCTTGATACCAGTATTCGTACTAATGAAGTATACGTGATGAATGTCAAGAAAGTAGTAAGTAAATATCACCGAAGTCTATTGGTTAATCCAATAATTGCTGGAACCCTTGCTTTCATTGTTCTTTCAGCCAATACGATACTTCCACTATTTGTCCGACCTTTCTCTGAAATTAGTGCTTTGCGAATGGAGCAAAGTGTAGAACTTATTTCTGTTTACGGAGTTGCATTGGGCTCTTTAATTGTATTCATGATTGTCGGTAGTGTTTTTGCTGCAAACATTCCTATGCGTATCCAGAAGTACCGTGAAAACAAGGATTGATTCTCCCTTTTTCACAACTTGCATCTAAGATACCTCGTCAAAGATTTTTTGGCCTTCTCTCGCCTCATCTTCGTGACCACCAACTCTGATTTACCCTTCCATCAGCCAAAACTCAGCTCAACTAAACCTAACCTATTGAAGGCAAATCTTGAGAAGGGACAAGCCTGTACCCTGATTACTGGGAGGTATGATGCATGCGCATGTCGCTGGGCGAGCAACTTCGTGTCACTCTTTTTGGCGAAAGCCATGGCCCTTCCGTAGGTGCTTTGGTTGAAGGCTTCCCCCCTGGGATTGAAGTTGACCGAGAAATGATTCAACTAGCAATGGATGAGCGAAAAACAGGAGGTAAATATGCCTCAAAGCGCAGTGAATCCGATTTTGTGGAAATACTTTCAGGGGTAAATGAAGGGAAAACCACCGGCTGGCCAATAATGCTCCTAATTCGTAATAATGACTCCCGCTCAACCGATTATAGTTTCCTCCCCGATATTCCTCGTCCGGGTCATGCAGATCTTCCAATGATGACTCGCAGTGATGGTAATGCTGATTTAAACGGTGGTGGCAGTTCATCGGCTCGACTAACTGCTGGTTTAGTCGCGGCAGCAGCAATTTGCCACCCACTCGTGCAAACACTTGAGTGGAGTATCAGTGCCCATACCGCAAGTATTGGCGAGATAAATGCAGAGCCACTTGCAAAATGCTTCAATAAGAATGTGCTTGGGAAAAAAGAATGGGATTCCTTCCGTTGCCACGATGAAAAAGTGTATGAACAAATGATAGAATTGGTAAATAATGCAAGGCAAGAAGGAAATTCTCTTGGCAGTTCGGTTGAACTCTCAGTATCCGGTCTTCCCATGGGATTAGGTGAGCCTTGGTTTGATGGTGTTGAGCCGGCATTAGCCCGTGGTTTAATGGCAATACCTGCTGCCCGCGCAGTTGAATTTGGTCTCGGATGCAATGTCGCAACAATGACTGGGAGTGAGCACAATTCTCCTTGGCAAAAAACTTCTCAAGGCCCACGGCAGAATTGGGATTCAGCAGATGGTGCATTGGGCGGGTTTGCTACGGGTTCGCCTTTGAATGCAAAAATCACTTTCAAACCCCCAAGTAGCATCAACATTCCTCAACAAACCCTTGACCTTTCTACCGGAGAACTAACTACCTTGCAAGTGGAAGGAAGGCATGACCCAGTTATTGCTCCTCGTGCAGTATCTGTTGTCAAAGCAGTTGCAACTATTGTCCTATGTGATTTGGCAAAGCGAGGGGGGTGGATTAGTGAACGTTGAAGTGCATAAATTTGGCGGTTCTTGTCTAAAAACATCTGATGATTTGACGAGTATTTATCATCGCCTGTGTAATGTTTCAGCAAAACCTGTAGTTGTCATTAGTGCTCTGTGGGGAGTAACTGACCGCCTCTTGAGGGCCATTGAAATACCCTCGCAGCGAGAGGACATTGCTGATGAAATTCGCCAACGGCACCTGGTAATGTCGCCTAGCCTTGAGGATGGAGATTTCACTCACCGTTTTGAAGAATTAATGGCATTATTAGTAAATGATTTAAAAAAATTGGAGAGCGAAAGTGCTGGCGCTGCGATTGAGCACCGTATTTTGGCTTATGGAGAGCAATTATCGGCCCTTGTTGTCGCCTCAGAATTATGTGTGAAAGGCTTGAATGCAAGACCTGTTAATGCAGAGGATTTGCGTCTAATTATTGACACGAAGGTCAATGAAAGAAGTATTGATTTACAAGTTTCAGCCAAAAAAATGAATCGTTCCCTTCTTTTTGACATTCATATTCCTATTGTAACAGGGTGGTATGGAGTAGATGAAGAGGGAGTCATTAGGGTGTTGGATAGAGGTGGTAGCGATGTTACGGCTTCTACGTTGGCCTATTTACTTCAAGCAGATCAACTAGTTCTTTGGAAAGATGTAGAAGGTATTCTAACAATAAATCCGCGTTGGGGAATTGGTGGAAAAAGAGTTCCTTATCTTGGATACTCTGAAGCCAATGCATTAGCCAATCTCGGTACGACTATTCTTCATCCAACTTGCCTAAAACCAGTAGAGGAGTTAGGGATTCCGGTAATACTAACGAGTTTGAAAACCGAAAGTGAAGGCACTATAGTCGGTCCAGATTTACATCTGAGTCCCCCTTCAGTTCAGGCCATTGCTAGTCAAGAGTCGGTTCGCATGTTGGTGATTGAATGTGGCAATGAAAGCAATACCTCTAGTATTGCTAGAAATGCTCTAAGTCAATTGATTGATGCTGGCGTAAGTCCTTGGTCAATTCAAAGTACAAATGACCGAATTGAATTAATCGTGTCTGACAAAGATGCGGCAGTTGCCTTTAGTTGCCTTCACCAAACAACTGGGGTTGAACTAAAAATGGGACACTTGAGTGGAGTATTGTCGCTTGTAGGTGCTGGAATTAGTGATGAGTGCGGTGATTTGGTTGAACAGGTTTCACATGCTCTAGCCGGTATTGAGTTGGCATTGCATAGTGTATTGAGGAGTAAAAGTGTCATTCATTTTTTGATCGATGGCGAATTAATTTCTCAAGCATTACTTGAAGTTTCAAGAATCCTTGATTTAAGGCAAGATAGCCTCATTCAGTAGGATAGCGGCAACCATTGTTTTTGAGAAAGAGTGAGAGTAAGTGAGAGAGTTTGGCACTCTCGTTATTCGTTATTATCACTTTCTTCTACGGGGGGCGGATTCAGTACTTTAGTTTCTATTAATTCACAATCCTTTGCTCTTGATTCATACCAACCCTTAATTCGGTTGTAAATTGGTTCTGAGACGCTTGGCGTAAAAATTACAATTGCATTACCTGATCCTGTTATTCCGGCAGCCCGTCCACCATTGACAAAAGCATCATTGGTTAGTCTGCGTCCAATATGGTCATTCAGCACACCAGCCATTGCTCGTCCATTCCAAGTTAGACAAACCAGTTCATTACCGTCTTGTAAAGCATTTAGGGCTTGTTGGAATCCCTGTTGATGCCAAGCAAAAGAATCTGCATCGGGTCGTTCCTTCCGCTCTTCGCGCAATAATATCAGCACATACCATTCCTCTGAAATAGGGCCCGTTCCTTCGAGGAGAACTCCTTCGGCTGCGGGAACATTTGGGTCAACTAATTTCCATCCCTCTGTTGCAGTAGCCCAAGCATCATCAGCACTGCCTGTAATACTGACGCCACTTGTTCGCTGAGCCATAACGGCCATGTCAATAATTTGTGTAATTTCCAATTCAGTGTCAGTTGCATCGGCTAAGGCGCGAATAGCCGCTACCGCAATAGCAGCACTAGATTTCAAACCCTGTCGCTGTGGAACCTTTGAGTTCACCATCCAGTGCAGGTCACCTTTAGGGAGGGAGTGGCCAAATTCCTGCCAAGCATTTATCACAGCAGGAAGTAGTTCATCAGGGTCTTCAACTTCATTCTTGGGGGGGTTATCGCGCAGTCGAACGGTCACAGGAAGGTCTAGTGCAAGGCTTGCACCCATTTGCAATCCAGCGGCGTGGAGTAGGCTACAGGCTCCATGAGCCGTTCCCTTTCCCAATATCCCCATATGATTACCTCTCGTCAACTGTTGATTGAATTATAGTCCCTACATGTCTTCCCATTTTTTCTACCCTTGCGAGTATATTGTCACCAATTATTGCCTCAGTAGCAGAAAGTGGAATGCCGTTGGGGCGAACCAGCCTAACTGTCTCCGCTTGTTGGACAAACATATTACTCCTAAAGGTGTTTTGATGGAGAAGTCTGAATAATATTAGTGGGCGAGTTTCAATTTTTATTCTGCCAACAGTTAATTCTCGGGTATTTCCGTGAAAATCTATCACTTTGAGAGAGTCACCTGACTTGAGTTCACTTAGATATTTTGTTTTGTCATCCGCCATTAAAATATAGGCGTGTACTGGCCCTGCATTTACTCTAAAGGGGCGAGTAGGGACAAACTCACTTTCAATCGTCTCTCCATGAATTAGGCCCATCATTTTTGACGAAGAACCCGTGATTACCCCCTCTCCAATATTGAGAAGGCCAATGAAATCAATGCATATTCTTTCGCCAACATGGCCGGTTTCGATGGATTCAATTTCCACAATCTCAAGTTCCATCGCTGAAGAAGAATTGCCCCCATTACTAGAGCAACAATCCGTTTTATTCTTTAGATTTCTAGTTTCTATACCATCGCAATTATTGATTTCTTGTTCCGTCAACGCCATCATTTCAGCCCGTTGAGCCCTCGCAATACAACCCGACTGCCACAATTCAATATCGTCATTTGCAAGTACCAATGCATCCACTCCAATGTCTAAAGCAAAAGCAACTCCTGGAATTTTTTCTGCTTGTTCAATTATTGCTGCTATTTTTGTTGGAGTGTGATGGGCATCGGAAATAATATTCTCAAAGGGAATCATCGTCCAATCCTTACACTCAACTACTACCCAATCAACACTTCCTAGAAGTGCTCTGGTAGCACTTTGGCCGGTTGAATCATCTATGATGATATGGGCGCCAATTAGTTCCTGTTGCTCATTGAAAACTTTTCCATTTTCAAAGTATATGTCCCTTCCAACAACTCTGTCTGCTCGCGAAAACAATTCTATAGAATTAGTTCCCGCTGGGGACTTAGGGGGCATTTCGCCATTGTGGCTGACAGGTTTTCCAATACCTGAAGTGGCATTTTGCTGGTCGTTAGAGTTGAGCCATATCTCCATAGTAGCACCTCGAATTACATCAATCCTATCGCTTTCCCAGGGTTCATTTTTTCATGAACTACTGCTCGTATTGCTGCTGCAATACCTGCTGGATTTGGATGCGCAAAAACCTGTCTGCCCATGCAAACTCCGGCTCCACCTGCGAGAACAGATTGCTCAACAATATTTAGCAAGTCAATAACATTCTCGTTGCTTCCATCACCATTTTCACCTCCGGCAATAAGCACTGGAATTGGAACGCTAGATGTGACGATTCCAAAGGATTCCATGTCACCAGTCCATGAAGTTTTGATTACATCACACCCTAACTCCCAGCCGAGTCGAACTGCGTGTGCAACACCTCTTGTTGAATCGCCTTCAACCTGCAAATTCTCACCACGCGCATACATCATACCGAGTAGTGGAACACCGAGATCATGACATTGAGTTGAGATTTCACCCATTCGTTCAATCATATCTGCTTCAAAAGGTGAGCCTACATTGATTTGTACACTGACAGCTATTGCACCGCGAGAAACCGCTTCGGCAACAGTTCCAACGAGTACTTTGTCTGTTGAACGACTTCCTCCGTGTTCGGTTGAAACTGAGAGATGGGCGATTAATTCTGTGCCGTTTAGGGCTGAAAAATATGATACCACTCCTTTTTGTGCTACTATTGCATCTACTTTAGGGCTTAGTTGGGAATACAGTTCTGCCATATTTGTAAGGCCACTTACGGGATATCCTGAGGCTCCATGGTCAACAGGAATCCATACTGCCTTGCCTCCTGGCAGGAGTTTGCTAAGTCGTTGTGCATGTAAGTCGGCAGCACTCGGCATGATTGAGCCACAAGGCGTTGCCTTATTCTAATTGTTCAAAAGCCCATGTTGCCAAATTACTTTCCAAGCGAGAGAGAAGGTCGCTCAAACTTGAGCGTGGAATGGAGATTTTATCTGCCAATTCACCCAATCCAATTTCTCGTGGTCTGGCATAATATCCATGCTTTACTGCTTCGGATAGAATTGTCTGTTGCTTCTCAGTAAGTGCTTCTTCTAACCCACTATTGTCCTTTTTCAATTCAACTACCTTGACTACATCAGGGGGGAAAAGTATCTTTATTATTTTTACAAAATCACTAATCCCTTTAGGCATTCCTCTTACCGAAAAAGATAGCCCTGCTGAATCAAAGCGGTAAGGGGGGACAACTGCAATATCACCAAAATTACGAATTGCAGAAGTCAACTGATGACGATTCCAAATTACTGCATAACCTTCGCTACCAATGGCGGGAAGTTCATAGGGAGGTAGGGCTCCTTCAATTTGAATAAAGGGAATAGTGTTGAGGTCAAGAACTTGCTTTTCGGGGGCAAGTTGGAGATGGACGAGTTGCTTTATTCCTTCATCAGTAATGTCAAGATGGGCAACCACTTCAAACATAGTGCAGATTTCTAAAAGGGGTGCGAATTCGCTATTCTCAATAGATGAGAGTTGCCAAGACAGTTTTGCTTCCCGCACAGGTGGTGGTTTATGGGGAGTTATTTTGAACTTACCTCTTTTGACTGGCATAAAATGAGAAGTTATTGCTGATAGTAAATTCTATTAGGGAAAGAATAGATACTTCACCTCCATAGCAACAACTGGTGAGACAATAGTGATGATGGAAATGACCGGAATAAAGCGTCATTATGAGATGGCATCAGGTGTTGTGAAAGCCTTAGATGGCATTGATTTGCAAGTCAAAGCAGGAGAAAGGTTGCTTCTATTAGGGCCCTCTGGCTCGGGAAAAACCACTCTGCTAAATTGTATTGCGGCACTCGATAGCCCAACTGAGGGAACATATTCTTTTGAAGGAAATTCGGTTCCTAGAAACGCAGCCGAACAAATGACCACATTTCGCCGCAATACGATCGGTTTTGTATTCCAGAATTTCAACTTATTGCAGGATTTAACCGTTCTAGAAAATGTCTTATTAATTCAAGAAATCGCCGGCGGCATTGATGAAAAAAGAGCAAGGGAATTGCTTATTTTAGTCGGTCTAGAAAATGAAATTGACCGTTTTCCCGCTGAAATTAGTGGTGGGCAGCAGCAACGAGTGGCTATTGCGAGAAGTATTGCAAAGAAACCAAAGTTATTACTCGGTGACGAATTAACAGGCAGTCTTGATTCAAAAACCTCAGAAACTGTAATGGAAGTCTTGGTGAAAGCATGTGAGGCTGAAAACATTACAACAGTGATGGTGACTCATGATGAATCCTTGGCCAAATATGCAACCCGTGTGGTCCGCCTTGATAGCGGATTGATATTGTCTGATAATCCTGTAGAGAATTAGTGCCAGAATAATCGCATGAACGGAGCCCAATGAAAGGAGTGAGGTGAAAATGTCGGCATTATTAACAAAAAGGTTATTCAGAAGCCTTTGGCGAACAAAACTTCGTTTATTTTCGGTAGTTTTTATGATAGTAATTGGTGTTTTTTCAGGCATTTCTTTCGGTTCATATGCCATTACTGCTAATTCTTTGTATGATGTGATTTATGCTGATACTGAAGAAGGAGTTAACCTTCCCGACTTATGGGTTGAGACACATAGCGGTGTTTGGGATGAAGCAAATGCCTCTACTCTTTGTACTAACATTGAAACGAGTTGGCCGGATACGTCTTTACAATTCAAATATTGTGAACCGAGATTAAAATTAGATGGTTTGACTTTTTACCAAACTTCATCTGGAGAGGAAAAATTGGTTCCTTCAGTTTGGCATGGAATTGATGAAGGACTGGTTGACCGAGTTTGGCTTCCCGATGATGAATGCTGCGAAGGCCGTTTGGCTTCTGCTGATAATGAAATAGTTCTCGATGAACATGCAGCATCCGGTATGGGTTATGAGATAGGCGATTCTATCAGCATCGCTGCTGGATTTGGTAAAATGGACTATACTATTGTGGGTATTGGCTTTCATTCTAACCATCTTTATTTTGCTCAAGAGGGAGTCCTAATGCCGGCTGATGCAGGCACTTTTGTAACTGGATATATGGATGCATCAGGGCTTGAACGCTTATCAAATTACTCTGCAGGGTCAGCAAATCTATTATTGATTGATATTGAAGGCACCCCCGAATATGATTTACAATCAACAACGGCAACTGAGGGAGTCCAATTAAGTCTAATTAGCGAACATATTGCATCAAATATCAGCCAAAACGACAATTCTGCAATCCAAGTATATGATCGTTCAGGCGTTGATTCAGTTGAATTTTTACGCGCCGATGCAGAAGGTGCAATCAAATCATACCCCTATGTTACCGGAATGCTAGGATTAGTTGCCGGAATCACCATTTTCTTGAGTTTACAACGCTTGATTCAATCGCAGGCAAAGGAAATCGCGGTATTGCGAACTCTTGGTGTTCGTCGCCGCTCCATAATGCCTGGTTATGTCATCGCTCCGTTATTTATTGGGGGAGTAGGTTCACTATTTGGAGTAATTTTGGGCTATTTCGTGGGCGCCCCTGCAATGAGTGAAATGTATGAAGATATCATTGGGGTTCCTATTATTGAAACCTTTATCCCCATCTCTCTTATTTTGCAAAATGTCGGGATTGTAATGGTAATTGTTTTTATTTCAGGCATTAGGCCTGCTTGGCAAGCCGCACAAATGCAACCTTTGGACGTATTCCGCGGTCAAAGTGAAATTCGCCTTTCTTCTCGAACCATTCAGCGATTAACTGCATGGATGCCCGCAACGGTGAGCCTTTCGGTTCGGTCCAGTTTGCGCAAACCAATGCGGCTTGCTTTCACTTTCTTCGCAGTTGGCATATCGATGCTTATTTTCGGTTCAATGATATTGATGATGGGGTCAATTGATGAGGTCGTGATTGGTGGTCTTGAAGAGCGACAATCATGGGATTCGCAAATCTACATATCGCCAGGTGGAGAGCACGAGGTCATTCAATGGGCGGAAGAAAATGATGTGAATTATGAACTATTATTGCAATTCCCTGCAAATCCAAAGGACGATTCAAGGCAAATAATTAGCCATGGCATTGATGAGTTTTCTACTATTGATAATGGTGCTATGCAAATATTGGTATTGAAGGAGGGCTCCATCCCTCAAATTTCTTCTCAAACAACCCAAGTTATGGTTGATGAAGGAACAGCGCATTTCCTTGATTGGGGTGTGGGGGATATTCAAACTCTTGAGTTTGGCTCGAATGATGTTGATGTAGAGATTGTTGGAATTACCCGAGGGGAGATGTATCGTACAATTTATTTCCACCGCGCAGATCTTGTTGAAATACTCGATCTAGAAGCCACATCGGTGTTACTTGTTCTTCCCGAAGGGGTTGAGATTCCAGCAGATTTAGCCGAGAATACTCTTGGAATTATGGTGAAAGAGGACATCATTAATTCATTTGAGACTATGATGAAAGTGCAGAAACAATTCTATGTGGCAGTTGAAGGACTTGGAATCATTCTTGCAGTAGCAGTTCTTTTCAACACCTTATTGATGAATCTCGCCGAGCGCGATACTGAATTAGCAACACTCCGAGTTCTTGGGGCGCCGATAAAGAGCATTGGATTAATGATGCTAGGAGAACATATTGCAATAGGAATAATTGGTGGGATTTTAGCAGCAATATTCTCTATTGTTGGAACAAAAATACTTATTGGGGCAATGGTTCAATGGGCATTTTTCTTCACCGTACAAGCAAATTGGCCTGTATTTGTACTTATTGCAGGGGTTGTATTAGGCATCTCTATCGCACTCACACCCTTCGGCATGTGGAGAGTTTGGAAAATGAATTTAGTTGATAGCGTGAAAGATTTATCAAATTAGTGAAATAACCGACACTATCAACAACTACCACCCCGTGGGTGGGTTAATGGCGATGGAAACTAGTGCTTGGTTGGTCATTGGACTCTTGAGCCTGTCATTCCTATATGGTATCTGGATGTTACTCATTAAAGGAGATATTGTTCGTCCTGATCGCCGACAAGTAGACCTCAGAGATACTTCGCTCCGCAACCGTCGCCGCGGTGGCCCTGCATTCGGTGAAATCAAAGTTGAAATTGAGAAGCGCCTAAGTGTTGTTGCAAATCGAAATCGTGCTTTGGAAGATGCTGAAAGACGAATATTAGAAGCCGAAGCAGTTCGCCTCGCTCGCATTGAAGCCGAAGCAGCATTAGCGCAGGCCAAAGTCGCCCAAGAAGAACGTGAAGCCCGACAAGCAGAGGAAGCAGCAGCCAGAGCAATCCTCGAGGCAAAGTTGGCTGCTGAAGCAGAAGAGCGCCGCAAATTCGAGGAAGAGGAAGAGCGTCGTCGTCAAGAAGTGGAAGCAGCCCTTGCTATTGAAGCTGAGGAAGCCCGCTTCGCTGCTGAGGAAGCAGAGCGTATTCGTAAGGAAGAGGAAGAAGCATTGGCTAAAGAAGCCGAAGCAGTCCGCCTCGCTGCTGAGGAAGCAGAGCGTATTCGTAAGGAAGAGGAAGAAGCATTGGCCAAAGAAGCCGAAGCAGCCCGCCTAATTCTAGAGGAAGAACAACGGATTCAAGCCGAGAAAGATGCTGAGCGTCAGGAAGAGTTGGACCGCTTGGAAGCAGAACGCCAAGTAGAGTTGGACCGCTTGGAAGCAGAACGTCAAGCAGAACTAGCAAAGTTGGAAGCCCAGCGCCAAGCCGAAATCGCTTCATTGGCAGCAGAAGAAGCCGCTTCACTTGAAGCCCAAGAGGTAGATGCTGCAACTCAAAGAGAACTCCGCTCACGTATTGAAGCAGCAGGTGGACGCATAGGTGATGTGAATGTTTCTTTGATGTGGAATAATTACAACGATTTGGATTTGCACGTAGTATGTCCTTCTGGTGAGCGCCTTCACGGAGGAAATCGCCATTCAAAATGCAATGGAGAACTCGACATTGATGCAAATGTCAAGCCTGAGTCAAAGAAACCCGTTGAAAATGTAGTTTGGGATGTAGGTGGAGCACCAAATGGTATTTACAAAGTATATGCTCATCACTACAAGAAGCATAAAAAGAGAAGATCGAAAGATCCAACAAAATTCAAAATCATCATCAATGCAAAAGGTGAATTTACTGAATACAATGGCGCTTTGACCTTTGGAGATGATATTTTATTCGTCACCCAATTCCGAATTGGTGGCGAAGGCGCTTCCACTGGGGGCAAGGCGAAAAGTTCGGGGCCGTCCAATGGTCCAGAAACGTCAGCACCTGATGCTGTTGAGCCAGGAGTTGACCCTCTCGAGGCTTTCATGGATGATGATGAGGATTGAATGCCTCTGTCAAGTACCATTTCTACATTTGCACCTCATCCAAGCGCTTTCACTTCGGCGAGTTTTCCGATTCGGCTTTATTAAATAGGGCTTTTTTGGTTTATTTTCATGTCGTCCTTCCGATTTGTTCATAGAGGTAACATTGAAGCCGGTGATAATGGGGATATCACGGGAACAGTTGTCCGGCTGGTTGGCCGCGTATGACAAGGACAACATCACCATTGGAGTTATCGCTTCTCATTCAGCCCTGCAGATACTTCACGGGGCAAGGCAGGAGGGCTTCAAAACCCTTGGAATTGCAGTTGGAGATAATCGGCGCAGATTCTATTCGGCTTTTCCTGGGGCAGATCCGGATGAATGGTTGATGCTTGATGATTATAGGGAACTGTTGGAACAAGCCGAATGGCTTCGCAAGCGAAATGTTATTATCATCCCTCATGGGTCTTTGGTTGAATACTTAGGTCCTGAGAATTTTAGAAACTTGCAAGTCCCTACTTTTGGCAATCGCGAAATACTCCGCTGGGAATCAAGCCGAGAAGCACAACGCCAATGGCTCCTAAACGGTGGATGCACTCTTCCCTCAGTTGTAACGGACCCACATCAAATTGATGGACCGGTAATTGTCAAATATGCTGGTGCAAAGGGCGGACGAGGTTATTTCATTGCACGAGATTACCGCGATTTCCGTCGAAATGTCAATTTGGATGAGGATTTCATGATTCAGGAATATGTTCTTGGCTGCCGTTATTACCTCCATTTCTTCTTCGACCCAACTGCTGAAGATGGTTTCCAGGTTCAAGGCAAGGGTTCTCATGCCGGAAAGCGTTTGGGTAGACTAGAGTTAATGAGCATGGACCGGCGAGATGAAAGTAACGTTGATGAGTTTTACAAATTAGGAAGCCTACGTGACTTGCGTGAAATGACGCTGGAGCCTACTTTTGTCGTTACCGGTAATCAGCCAGTTGTGTTGCGCGAATCCCTCCTTCCAAGAGCATTCGAAATGGCAGAGGGAACGGTCGCAGAATCGTTTGAATTGGAAGAAGGTGCAAGAGGAATGATTGGTGCTTTCTGCCTTGAGACAATTGTAACTGATAAATTGGAATTTAAGGTATTTGAAATCAGTGCAAGAATCGTAGCCGGCTCAAATCCGTTCGTCGGAGGTTCATCCTACTCAGATATAAATGAGCCAAATATGTCTACTGGGAGGCGAATCGCTCGTTCAATTGGTAAGGCGATTGAGAAAGGTAAAATAGAGGATTTATTGTCATAATTTTTCCGCCCTCCCCCTCAATCACACTTTCCACACAACCCCCCTCACTCCTCATTCCATCTTTCTACCCGAAAGTTACCTTTAATGAATTAGGAAAGATTTAGAGCGATTGAACACACGCAAGTCTATGAGCGGCACAGAGCGTATCACCTATGCAGATTATTTACGAGTTCACCAACTAATAAATTTGCAAGATGGAGGGGAAGAAGGGGCAAGAGAAATTTCCTCTGATGAACACCATTTCATCATCGTCCATCAAGTGTATGAGTTATGGTTTAACCGAATAATTCGCGAATTAATAGATGCTCGAGATATCCTTGGTGAGGCGGAAGTACCCGAAGAAGCAATCCCAAAAATGGTTGCCACTTTGGCGAGGGTCGCTGAAATTTTCCGGCTGATGAATCAACAGTGGAAGGTAATGACCACCCTTACTCCTCAAGGCTTCCTTGCCTTTAGAGATCACTTGGGAACTTCCTCCGGTTTTGAATCGTTTCAGATGCGTGAGTTGGAAATTATCATCGGTTTAGGGATTTCTGGAAGGCCTGGGGGCATGGACCCCCTTGCCCATTTTGCTAAGTTGGCAAAGGAAGATGAACATGGCAAAATTGTTTACGAACGTTTGCTCAAATTATCCTCTCAGCCAAGCCTAAAAGAGGTTCTTGGTGATTGGCTTGCCCGCACACCAATACATGGTTCATCAGTTGGCGATGATGGTGATGAAGAGGTTGTAAATTCCTATGTATCTGCTCACCTCGACTGTATGCGTTCAGCAAATTCTGCTGCCATTGAACGCTTTGCTGCCGTTGGCCAAGATTCCGAAGCCGTACGTAATCGATTTGCAATGTCCATCAAATCTGCTGAAGAGTTCCTAATGCCAGAAGGTACTGTTCATCGCGCCCGCGCCGGACTATTATTCATAGAATCCTATCGTGAACTGCCACTTCTTTCTTGGCCTAGGACTCTCGTTGACAGTGTAATTGCATTAGAGGAGGCAATTCTATTGTTCCGCACATCTCATGCTAGAATGGTTGAAAGAATGATCGGAAGGAGAGTAGGCTCCGGAGGTTCGTCTGGTGTAGATTATCTTGATGCAACAACCAAGATGCGCGTCTTTACCGACCTTTGGGCGGTTAGAACCATGTTAGTTAAGCGTTCAATCTTGCCTGAGGTAGAGTCTTCCGAGTTCTACGGTTTTAGCAATAATTAACTTCATATTATTTCAGCCGCCTAAGGGTTTGACCTTGCTTTTGTTCCATCAAGCAATGTCACTGCATTGTTTATTTATTTGCAAGGCGAAATTTCTTTTGAGTAGAAAACCTAGTGCATTTGCACCAAGATGCTATTGTGGAGTAGTAGTTTACTCAGGGCTAGTATCGATTGGAATCAAGTTTCGCTCATATTCAAACAGAGCAATCTTGAGTGGGTCGAGGACGAAGCGAATATTTGCTTCCTCAACTCCGAAAAGTGAAATCAGTTCACTCTTGAATTCCTTGCGGAGGTCTTCTTCAGAAGCATTTAACGGTGCTCCCATTCCTATTTGCAGAGCTCTTGCTCCAATGATACGTGCGCGTTCAAAGCGAGTGTGTTCGGTTTGGGTTTGTGTCATGTTCATCATCCCTGCGGTATTGCTCCGCAATTTGGGCGACTAAAGACCTGTTATTGAACCCACCGCCTCGGCATCCGGAAAAATTAGGCTCTATAGGCGAAGCGTCAAATGCTATATGCACAGGGAGGTATTCATGCAGGAGCCGCAAAAGTCGCGCCTCGCATTGCTCGCCATCTCTTGTTTTGTGATGACAATTCTCATAATAATAATTGGGGGGTATATTCGAATATCCGATGCTGGCGAGAGTTGCCCAGACTGGCCGACCTGCTTTGGTGAAGTTCACCCCTTTGTAGATGAAGATTCTCAAGGTGCATGGTGGGCAGATAATCCCGACCAAATAGATAGTCGTGGGCCAGATCACCGCTACACAGTTCCGCAGATTTTTTCTGAATGGTTTCACCGATTATTGGTCGGGATAATTGCAGTTCCAATTCTATATATGGCGTTCCTAAGCCACACAAAGCGAGATGAATTTGGCGAAGAGATACGGGCATTATCATTTGTTGCTGCAATATTATTATTCATTCAAGCCGTTGCAGGATACATTACGGTGCGTTATGATAATGTTGATTGGTCGGTTGCATTACATCTTTCATTGGCAGTTGGTTTTGCCGCTTCACTTCTATGGTTGTGGATGTTAGTTGAGAGGAAATCAGATAACCTATTTCGCAGTTTTGACATATCTGTTGAGCAAGCAAATTCGGTTTTTCCATGGCTAAAAATCATTACATTTTCAGTCCTTATAGTATTGATTCTTGGTGCATGGGTCGCATCCACAGCCAGTGGTGATTACAATCAAGCATGCAGTGTTGGCGGAGATGGTTGGCCCTTATGCCAAGGCGAGATAATCCCCGATGTGTCACAAACTGCAATTTCAGTTCAAATGATTCACCGAATTGGCGTAATTATTGTTGCAGCGATATTGTTGGCTGGTGTAAAGCAGGTTGGAGATGAATTGCAAGAAAGAGGCAAAGCCATAACGCACTCTCTCAGATGGTCCCTCGCTCTCTTATTTGTCAATCTTGGAGTGGGTGGTTTGTACATCCTTACTGCAACGGATGGCTTCGTTGAATGGTTATCCTTACTTCACCTATTATTTGGTGTGTGTACCTTCTTTGCTGCAGTGTATGCGCTCCTAATTGCTAAAGTGACTATTCAAACAGCCACCTCTATAGGGCGCCACGAGTAGGCAGAAATAATTGGCGGTGTTAGAATTATGGCTTCAGAAGAAACCCCGAGCATCATCACAGTATGGCTGCGGCTGATGAAAATAAGAGTAATAGTTCTCTTGCAGATTACTGCAATTTGTGCGATTCTGATGCACGACATGCTCGCACGCTCGGGTGAAATAGCCAGTGTTGGAAGAACATGGATGGAAACCCTAGAAACTTCTCTCATAGTTTTTGTCGGGGGCACTCTCTCCGCAGGTGGTGCAAATGCAATCAATATGTGGTATGACCGTGATATTGACCCAGGGATGAATCGGACCGCCAAAAGGCCAATTCCCGCCGGCCATATTGGTGCGATGCATGCCCTTCTTTTCGGCATTATCATCTCCATTTTAGGCGTAGGTGTGCTTTGGCAAGTGCATTGGAAGGCTGGTGCATGGTGTCTCTTTTCAGTATTGTATTATGTATTCATTTACACAATTTGGTTGAAACGTAGAACTCCGCAAAACATCGTAGTCGGCGGAATCGCCGGTGCAACCCCTCCTCTCATCGGATGGGCAGCAGCAGCATCCGGAGTGATTGAGTCAAGTAATATGTTTGACTTGGCATCACCAATTCCGTGGTTATTATTCCTAATTATTTTCCTCTGGACTCCTCCACACTTTTGGGCTCTTGCTCTATATCGTAGTGGAGAGTATGCCAAAGTAGGTGTTCCAATGATGCCTAATGTAAAAGGTGCTAATCGGACATTATTTGAGTCCAAAATATATTGTATTCTTCTCATGTCCTTAGTTGCAATTCCATTTATTTGGCCTGATTATGGTTTGGACTGGAAGGCTGCATTATTGATGGGCGCTCTTGGTATTTGGTATTCTGCATCGGTTTTTGCAATAAACCCCGAAGAGGGTATTGATGAAAATGGTCGTTTGCCTTCAGCATTTCATTCATTTATGCTTTCACTTGTGTATCTTGCTTACATGTTTGTAGGTCTTGTTGCGGTAGTTGCACCTATTGTGATTGGCGTATCTACTGCGGTGATTATTATTGTGATGCACATCTATTTCATCAATAAAAAGAAGCGTGCAAAAACAATTCCCTCCGATCGCTGAAATGCAAAAGTTCATGGCGCGATCAGAGGGATTCGAACCCTCGTGGGTAGACCCACCGGATTAGCAATCCGGCGCAATGGCCAGGCTATGCGATGACCGCAGTAGCCCGCCCACCTACCAATCCGCCATAAACCAAGCGGTTGAGTAAATGCCATTTGCTAGCCATCTACTTTTCCGTCCTTTCTCAATTGATATTTCAAAGGCCTGTAGGAAAGTATTCTTCAAGAGATTATAATTAACTAGCAGTGAAGCGATGCTCAGGTGAGTTTCATTTCTACTTGAAAAGGCAAAGAGATGTTTACTTATTGAAAGAACTCAGCAAACTCATCATCATCAAATTCGCCACTAGGCATATTCTTTCGTTTCTTTGCTAGCCTCCACTTGAAACGTTTTGATTTACGGCGTAATATTGGCAGGCCAATCATGTTTATTATGAGGAAAATAATGAAAACAATTCCAGCAATTTGGAAGGTTTCATCTTCAAGATATTCGTTTACCGTGCCAAGATATTCGATTCCACCCGGTGGTTCTTCAGGCGGTGGAGGCTCAGGAATTAGGTAATCTCTATACAACCAGTATTGGTCTTCAACATATACCTTAGCAATGCTCCCCTCTCCCATAGAATGGACCATCAATCCATTACCTACTTCATCAACTGGAGCGAGGATGTAGTAGTAAGTGTGGTAAGGCAGTGGCCCATCATGTAGCCACCCGTAATCTTCAAACGAACCTGCACTACTCTCGTTAAAACTGATATTATCCAAAATTGGTTCCAGTAATGCCAAATTAACATTTTCAGGTTTTAATTGTAAGCGATAAAGGTTGTAAGTTCTTGCTCCATCTATCTCGTATGCTGGCCAAGTCCAAGTAAGGTTGACCACATAGCATCTATTCCAATCCAAATACCAAGACCAACATTCAGAATCATTGGTGAAAGTATCTGTGCCTCTAAAGTTGAGGACTTCGGTGTCAGGAGCGATTTTATCTCCACAAGTTAGGTGTGAATCCAATATGCCACTTTCATTTGAGATCCCCGAAACAGCCCCTCTTGAGAAATCTAATGTGCCTTGACGGTCTATTGGGAAAATAAGGTATGACACGCAATCTCCAGTATTTACTGAAATTGGATCATGCCATTCATTATCGTATGCCGTCATATTTGCTACCAATCTATTCGCAACAATTTGATTCCATAAGGAAATACTGCTAACTTCAGAAATCATAGGGAAGGGCAAGTTTGCCTCTACGGGCATCGTATCTCTAAACACTTGCCAACCACCGAAATAAGGGTTGTCTAATTCACCCGTTGGTTGCCAATGTACTTTCAAAAACCCTCCTGGTTGAAGATCTATTGCCACATTACCTGGGCTTACTACAATTTCCGGTAATACGCCAACAAGTAGAAAAATACCTCCTCGAGAGGATTCTAATGAGGCATTCACCTCATCGTATACTGACCAAACTGCCTCCTCCTCAAGAGGTTGCCATTGAGTGCTAATTGTGCTTGGTAGGCGGAACAATTGTAATTGTGTACGATTTATTGTACTCGGAATCATGTTTGTCAAATTAAAGTCAAGGCCCATCCAATCCATTAGGGGGTCCCCGGTTGGGTCATCGGTATTTACTACCTCAAGGGTCAAAATTGAAAGTGCTGAATCCCCTGCTGGTAGATTATAACTCACTCCTGATATTGGCATATTTATCGCTCCATTCAATTCTGCATTTGCCCGTGTAATAGCCTCGCCTACAACCCAATCTCCTGCTTCAAGGTGGGTTCGATTGTAAATCGTAAGATAGGTATAGGCGTTGGCAATATTACCCAACGCATCTTCAACACGTACCATGAACATATGGTCTCCCATGCCAAGGTCTGAAGCATTAAAGGTAGTGATTGAAGTATTTCCAAATGAAATAAAACCGGCTAAAAACCAAGTATAATTTAGTGGCTTTGCAGCAGTACTTGCGACGGTAGAAACGAGCATTATTTCATCTGAGGTATCGTATAGTCCAGATGAATCACCTTGAAATGCCGCTGGACTAATTGATCCAGTTGTGATATCAACCACTTCGATCAAGGAATTGTTTGCTGGCTTAGCATCAACAATTGCACCAAAAGATGTTGGTAAAGAAACCTTAATTTTCTTTGAGCCGAGTACAAATAAATCAAATTTGCAACTATGACTGCCCCCTGGTGCAATACTAATGTTTTCACAATTATATGGTCCGCTTTCAAAGTCATCAAAGACATTGAATATTTCCAATGCTAATGTAATATTACTAATGCTGACATTACCGCTATTACTTACAATAACTTCAACCGCATCTTCACCATAGAAATATGAGGATGAACTCGGTTGATAAGCAGGATACATCTGCTCAATAGCCATGTCCATGGTATTGTCAAAAATAACTTGAGTTGTTGTCAAGTCGTTGTAATCATTTTGGTCGTCGGGTGAAGATATTACTCCATAACGTAATGTGAATTCACCGGTTTGAGGGGAAAATAATTCAGGCATTGAAATATTGAACAGTTGAGGACCCCATTCACCACCAGGGTTGGTGATAGTCTTGATATCACTGGCAATAATAGTTGAATTATCATCGAGTAATTGCCAACCAATATCTGCCTCAAATTGACAGCCTACGCAAGATGTGACAATTCCTTCAATTGAGAATGGGTATGTTTTGCCGGTATTGTAAATCCATTCTCCTTCATAACGCGCATAGTCATTATCAGCAGGGCGAATATCCACTTCCTCGAATAATTCAATATCCTTAAACTCATCAACGAGAGTAAAGGTATATGCCAATTTGTCATTCGAAGGGTTGGTGTCTTCAAGAGAAAACCGGAATACAATCGTATATTGTCCGGGGTTTTCATAATATTCAAAGAAGGATTCAAAAGCAATAGCCTTAACTTGGTTCGGAAGTAAAAGTGGAGTTGTTATCGTCCCCGTCTTCTTTTGTTGACCTGCGCAAAAAGAAACCGAATGGTCGCCAGCACAAGTATCCCAAATGAGTGTTCTTGCCAAAGCCGAAGAATCGTCTAGGTTTTGAACAACTATTTGCGGATAAAAGGCATCCCATTGGGAATAATTAGTTTCGGCGAGAGGGACAACGCCGGTTTGAATCGCTAAATCTCCCGGTTTGCTTGCACTAACAATTGGTACACTGGCAAGTCCTGCAAGGCTAGAAATGAGCATCGTGAGGGTGAAAAATATCGCCTTCTTTTTCCCTCTCTTAACCGCTAAGCGGTAAGAGTGAAGTGTGTCACGGTTGCACCTCATTATGTTTGGGTTACATCCGACCCTCAAATAGAGTTCGGCGATTAATGTCCATTTTCGCCTTTTTATTACAATTAGCCACCAATACACAGCGCTCCCCTCTCCTCTCTAATTCCATGTTCATTTTCCTCACCCTCTGCTTCTCCGATGACATTAGGGATGTGAAAGTCAATAATTGCCGACTTTCACAAGCACAGGCTTATTTGTGACTCCGCCGGCTCAGTAAATATGGAGGCGGTTATGACTCGGCGTAGCAACTGCTTCGCCGCGGATGAAGATGGGGTGACTGCAGTTATTGAGTTCCTATCTGCATTCATTCTTTTCCTGATGGTTCTAACTTCATTTTTATCTCTAACTCAAATCAACTTGGGTCCCAATAACCCCTCTCTCGACCGACTCGATAATTCGGCTTCCGAAGGACTTCAGCGATTAACAAATGACGGTGGTTGGTTTGTGCCTTGGCAAAATGGTGAACGAGATTTAGATAATGCTACTGCTAATTGGGAGACGCAAAATGCTTCTACTTTGATTAAGGGCGACCTTCTTCCAGGTTTGGTTGATGAGACGGGAAATATTGTAGTTGAAAAAATAGATGCACTTCATAATGTAACACGTCAGCAAATGATGCGAGGAATTGGTCTTTCTGATGATAATGAATTATATTTTTCTATTCGCGTTATTGAAAGCGAAAATCAATCGCGCATTGATCATGTGATTTTTGCCGACGGCACACCGAGGACGACCGCTCGAAATAGTGCTATCGCCAGCCGCATTTTTGCATTAGAAGATGAGTTGGTGCGGCTGACCGTAGAAATCCATGACAGTTCGTCGTATTTTGCGAAAGTCCAACTCACAGAATTTCTCACTCGCCCAACCGGCGGCAACCCCGAATGGATAGAATTTTACAACCCTCATAGTTTCGCAATAGATTTGACTGGCTGGGGAATTAGCAGTACCAACGGCGCAAGCACGACAAGTGTTTTGTTTGAGGAAGGTGTATTGGCAGGCGGGGATTGTGGAATTTTTACTGGTTGGCCTGACTTGCAAGAAAGTGGCAATGCTTCCTTTGTTTGGGATATTTCTTCAACGGGAGTCCTCGGGGTGGGGACTCAAGACGGGCTCGGAGATGTCAAGGGAATATTACGTGTGACAAGAGCTGACGAGTTATCATCTCCTTCTACAATTTACATAATTTCGTGGGACCCATCATGGGGTATTGGCGCAGGTGATAGCATAGTCTGGAATGGCGGGGACACATCTCTTCAAACGAGTTGGAATATTTCTTCGGCTCCAACACCCGGTGATATTTGATGTGTATTTTATTGCCTAATCAAGCGCATCCTTCATCAACTCCCTCCCATGTCGGTGGATTGTTCCCATGATACCCTCTACCTCCTATTCGCGTGACAGATGTGTCACGGGCGTACATGGCTTGGATGAGATATTAAAAGGCGGAATCCCTTATGGTTCAACTGTTTTGGCTTCTGGTACCTGTGGAAGTGGTAAAACTACATTGGGTATGGAATTTCTTGTGCGAGGCGCATTAGCCGGAGAGGCATGTGCCCATTTCACTGCAACGGAGCCCTCTGTAAAATTACTTGAAAATATTCGTCAATTCCAATTCTTTGACATGCAGATGGTAGATACAGGCCTAATCAATGTATTTGACATGGACGTGTTGTATTCTTGGCTGGGAATGCAGAAAACTAGTTTTGAACTGGAGGATGTTCACGCATTGATTAAGGCAATCACCGATATTGTCAATACAATTGGTGTAACACGATTAGTTATTGACTCGGTAACAACTCTTTGTTATAAAATTCGTTCAGAGCAGTTAATTCGAGATTTCTTGTTCACGCTGGGTAAGAAATTGGCGACCCTTGGTTGCACTACAATATTAATTTCGGAAATTACTTCTGCTTCTGAAAATGCACTTTGGTCTTCCTTTGGTGTTGAGGAAGCAATTGCAGATGGGATAATTGTTTTAGGAGACATTGAGCGAATGGGCCACTTGCTACGATACATACAAGTCGTAAAGATGCGCGGGACCGGACATAGCCGTGCGAAATATGCTTTCGAATTGACTCCACTCGGAGTCATGATGACGCCGATGTTGAAGTGGGGCTCTGTAACAGGGCAATGAGTTAGAAATGTGGAGGTGAGATATTGATTGAGTTTGACCAGCGAATTGCCGAGCAACTCTCGGAGGTATCACTAAATAGCGCCATTCAAGTTCGAGTTGGAACTTCAAATGCCTTCATGGTCACTGCCAGTGTTTTACTCCCGTTAATGCAAATGTTTGAGATGGGTGGAGTCTATATATCGGCAAGCCGCGGGGCTGCAGAAATAATTCAGGCATTGGAAGGAATTGGAATTTCCACAGAGAGAATTCACTTCATTGATCTTGTCTCATCCGGTATTCTTGGAGGAACCGAATCTCAATACGATAACATCACCTATGTTGATTCTCCAATTATGCTTGAGAGTGTTTTATTGCGGACTCTTTACCATATACGCACGACACCTTATGAGCGAAACTTTGTTTATCTCGACAGTGTAAATGCCCTTGCAATATACAATGAAGGTAGAATGCTTGCCGAATATCTGCACATTTTCATCAATACATTTAGACAAAGAGATGTTCTTTCAGTAATAATGAATGTGCCAGATCAAACACCACCTGGTGTATTGGCTAATTTGGATTTATACTGTACAGATTTAGTTGACCGAGGGCAGGTCGTTATTAACTGAGGTGTGAATTATGGCAAGAAAAGAAGTAAAGTTCTCCTCGGATGATGAGGAATTTTTTGGCGTAATGGGCAGTGTTGGTGTGCCAAAGTTCGACCGTGAAATGAGAGGAGGGATTCCTCGAGGCTTCATGATATTGGCAGTTGTAGCAACCGGTAGTGGTGCGGAATTATTTGCAAAGCAATTCGTCAGTCCGGCTGAAGAGCCAGAAAATACCCTATATGTCTCAACTTCAGAATCGGCACCCCAAATTCTAAATGTATTCAACAAATATAATTGGCCAACAGATATCAATGTTCGAACTATGGGCGAAGAATACAATTCAAGGGTTTTGGAAAGAGATTTACAGGCCGCCCGATACCGTCTTCAAGGCTTTTCAATGGCCGATGTTCAGCGTCTTGCTCAAACTAGATTCGTCGATGATGAAACAGAAGATTTCCTGACCGAGTTAACCGATGATGTCACCTCACTTGGACCTTATTTTAGAGCAGTTATTGATAGCATGGACTTTTACTTTAATCGTGAAGACCCTGCGCGTGTCATGTCAATGTTGCGAATGATGCAAGCTCATACTCAACTTAATCGTGGTTTGTTATTGTGTTTAGTTTCAGAATCTTCCTTGACAAAATCAATGGAAATGGAATTGGGAATGCTTGCAGACATGATTCTAAAATTTGAAGTGGTAATGGTAGGAACTGATTTCGAAACTCGAATGATTATCAAGAAGTTCCGCAATGCACCAGAAAATATGGCAGTCATCTCATTCAAGGTCACTCCCGAAGAAGGAATAACACCAGAAACTGTCAAGAGAATCGCATGAGGCTTTGCCCATGTCATTTTCACAATATAGACATGAATTACTCTACTGTTCAACCATAGGCATTGGGTTATGGGTTGATCAAAACGGAACAAATTGGCCAATCTTAGGTGAATATATCGTTGATATTGTCGTATGGAGCATTTTTGTTGGATTATTCTATAACGCTGATAAGAAAATTCGAATAGAAATGCTAACTGTTCTTGCTTTTGCAACACCTATGGAGTTATTTTTCAGTGAAACTTGGCGCCTATATGAGTATCGTGAGGGCTTAATGCCACTTTTTGTTCCTGCTGGGCATTGGTTTTTATTTGATCTCGGCAGGCGCTTAGCAGCCCGAATTAGCATGAAATCTTCTTGGCCTTTGATACTGCCCTTCGTTCCCGCCTCAGTTGCTTTTGCATATTATGGAATTGATAATTCTGGCCTTATTCTATTACTTGCACTATTGATCTTCATGAAGTGGGGTCCTGAGCCTCGTCTATACGCAGTAATGGTTTGGATTGCCTTGGCAATGGAATTATGGGGTACTTTCCTTGGAAATTGGACTTGGGCACATGAAGTAAATTGGACGCCCCTTGTTTCTTGGAATCCGCCTCTCTTATGCGGTGTATTTTATGCTTTGGGAGACTTATTTGTTGGCTATTCAGTAAAAAAATTTGCTGAATAATTGAAAAACCGCACACCCCTTTCTATAAATAAAGCGGCCAGTGTGGCTCATCTATGGCGATTAACCAAAGTTTCATCCTAGTGGCGATTATCATTTTGTCTGGAGCGAATGGACTTGTCTCCGGCGGAGTTAGCGAAGATGTAACAAAGCTCGGTGCAAATGCTGCCGACTCTTCCACTGAAAGAATGACAATGCAGGGCAGTGGTGATGATTTTGCAAGCGATTGTATTTCACCAGACTTGTCCGTTCGCGATGATACCTTCGCTATGCGGGCTGGCTCCTCAAGGACAAATAATATGCAAACTTCTAAACCTGTAAGGGTGATTGATGCCGGTAGAGTAAATGCAGAAATGATTGATGTTTCACCAATCCAATCTCTGAGGCCAATGGCCATTGATGCACCACAAATTGATGAAATACCTATGGACAGAGAAAGGCATGATGACGACACCCAAAGAAATTATAGGCCAATGTATATTTCAGAATCAGAGATGGTTATTGATTTTGATGTAATAACTGATGAAACCCGCCGAGGTACTGTTGACCAGTCACGTTCCAATTGCCTTGAACTTGACCGAGATATTGACAAATGCAGAAACGCTGATTTCCGTGATTTTGAAGAATTTGAAATGCGTGACCATCAAGGATTATGGCTAATAAGTCACGACGAATTTGAAATCCCTGCTCTCTTGGATGCCTCAGTTCGCCCAGACATGCCCATGATGAGGGATTTCGATGAATCCTTTGACCGCTCAATGTTCACCGATGAGATGGTTGGAGAAATGCCAACAGGAGTTGATATCTTTGACTTTGACACTATGCTAATTGATGAATGCGTAGGTATTGAACCCGATTTCTTCGGTGATTTCTTTGAAGATTTCTGTTTTATGAAGTTCCGCTCTTTTCACCGAGAAATGGCTATGGAAGATGCAGACATGCCTAACCATGCCGACCATGCCGACCATGCCGACCGTGCAAATTACACAGGTCATGCCGACCATGCCGACCATACCGACCACGCAAACCACACAGGTCATGCCGACCATGTAAATTACACCGGAATGAACCATATCAGCGACACTCCATGGGCAATTATGGATTGTGCAGAATTTGAAATGCCACCTACAACCTGCATTGAACCAACTCAAGATGAAGTAGATTTCATTCTTGAGGAATCCTGCTTTTACGAATTATTTGCAGAGCATGTAGAGTGAATATCACCCTCACTACTTTTGATAATGTTATGGGGCCTAATGGACCTTCGCTCTGTATTTTGATAACAATCAATCTTCACTTAATTGCATTCTAGCGAGTAATTCATCAGCCCGATTCAGGCCCCCTCTTACTCTTTGCAGAGTTTCACTTGCATTTGCTACGGATTCACCAAGGGAGGCCTCCTCAGCAGCGAGAGGGTCTTGCATCTCACTTTCAGGCAAATCAAATTGTGATACAATCGCTCGTAGTTCCAAAACTACGGCATCTATTTCATTTTCACTCAATGAAATTCCCGAAGGTAAAGTTGGAACATCACGTGGTGAAAGATAGCCCATTTCAACTCCGACTACTCCCCCGCAAGCAACGATGCGTGGGCGCAATTCTGCAGTATTTACTTTGTAGCCACGCTGCTCAAGGAATCTGATCAACAAAGTCTGCTCACCTTCTCCATAGGAGGATTCAGATTTAGTTAGAATTGCTTCAACTACCTGTTCAAAACCTTGAATATTTCTTTCAATACGGTCCAATGATTTTCTTGATTCTGCATTTAGGTGCACCGCTCCATGTTGTAGGATTCGTACAACGCGTTCACGTCGGGCAATTCTTGGGTCCTGCAGCGCTCTACTTTCGTTCAGAGAAATTTGCAGGTCAAATAATCCGTGTAACCTTCCACTTACTGCTGCAAGGCGCAAATCCAATCCCAACTCTCGGGCCACCTTTTCAAAAGCAATTCTCGCTTTTACCATATCTCCCTCTGATGAGTCAAGAATTGCATCTAGGTCAACTAATAATTGCGCCCGAACTTTTTCAAGACGGCGTAATGCATCACGTTCTCGCCATGAACCTGGCCCCTGACTTACCGCATTCTTCTCTTCGTTTACTCGCTTGGATAACTGATTTAACTGAGAAATAATATTTGCTTTGATAGCAGGTAAATGTACTGCGAAACCTTGTTCACTTAATTCATCAATGAATGCTGCAACATCATCGGAATCTCCAATGCTCCCTACTAATAAGAAATCTCGCATTCCACTTTCGAGTTCTGCCGAACGCGCCTGTAATTCAAGTCGCCCTTCTTCCTCTCCAATGTCGTGAGTTGCTGTATTTGGAATGAAATCATTAGCGCTCATTCGCACTCTATCTGCAGCTTCTCTCAGCCAACTGTTCAAGGCATCAGATACTCGGGGGTGGTTTATGGGGATGCCTTCTTCGAGTAAAGAAGTTTTAAATTCAGTTTCTTCTTCAAATGACCATACTCCATCTTGAGATTGCGAGAAGCGTTCAACTCTGTCGCGCAAATCTTGGATTTGGTCCGGTGCTAATTTATCATCCAAACTGGCTCTTTGAGTTTGTGTAGGGAGGGCAATAGGAGAGGGCAGGTGGCTATCTTCAAGTTGGATGGGGGTGTCAATCATTGGCTCAAAGTCGGTATCCTCTGTGGAGTTGATGGAGGTGGTATCCAAAGGAGTGTCAATCATTGGCTCAAAGTCAGGAATTGGCTCTGCTACTTGAGAGATAGTTGGTGTAACTGATGTATGAGTAGGGGCTATGGCAATGGGTGCGACATCACCGCTAAGTGGCCTGGTGAAATCAACAGGAGTTGGATCTTTTTGTGGTGCCTCAGGTATTTTTGAGTCGCCTCTTTTTAGGCTCTTCTTGATTTTCCCCCAAGAGCCTTCTTGGTTCACTAACACACCTGCAATTCTGGCAAGTAATTGTGCCTTTGAGCCCGAGCGCGGCAATTTTAATGCAGAACAAAGAGCATGCAAATCATCTCTAGTCATTTTTTCAAGAGCATCAATTTTTAATTTCTTTGGGTCATGGTGAAGGTGAAGAAATAATCTTTGCCGGCGGATTTTTATTGAGCCGGTCTTTTTTATTCCGAAGTTCGCCAGTAATCCTCCGATTTCTTTATTTGAATAATTGTAAATCGTATCGGGGCTAAAATCCCAGTCGGAAAGGAGTTCGGTAGCGATTAGTTGAACTCTAAGTTGTTCAACACTCCCGGTCTTGGCAATACCTCTAGTGACAGCCATTCTTCGTAGGTCATCAAGGCGCGCTTCAAATAACTCCGCCAGCCGTTGTTTATGACCCGCCATCCGCTCAACCTCAACTCTTTCGAGCACCTACCCTTCAAGAGTCTTCGCATTGGTCGAGGCAATAAAACCACGATTCGTTGACCTCTTTATTATTTTCAGCAACATCCCTTTTCCCCGTTCACTATATCATAGTTAGGCGACACCTTCAAACATAACCACCATAGGCAAAGAGTGCTGGAGTGCACCCCAGACCCGGAGGGTAACCGACATGGTAACCAATCTAAAGTCAGCAAAAGGAACCATGAAGGAGGTAAGGACAAGTGGTGAAAAATTACTTGTTCGTGTTTCTAAGGACTTAAGTGATTTTAATAAACAATTGCGAATTTCCATTCATGAAAGAATTGACAATTTGGAAGAGGACCTACTCAAACTCGCAAAATTACGTGATACCATTTCGGCTGGATTAGCCGATACTCGGAGAGAATTAGAAAGGGTTCATAAGCGCCTCAGCAAGGCGAAACCCGATTTGGAAAAAGCACGAGAGTCAGTCATTGAAATTGCAAGTAAACTCGGAGAATCCCGTGAACTTTATGAACAATTACGAAAGAGTATCGAAGAGTCATTAAATCAGCCTCCAACTGCATTTGAAATGGTTGATAATACATTACAACACTTGTATTCTTCCGCATCAATTTGGGAAGGAGGAGCCCGAACCATTGAAGATGAACTCGCAAAAGTTGTTGATTGTAGCCTGCCAAATGAAATAAAGGAACTTGAAAATGATGTGCTCAATAATGGATACTCGGTATTGCTTGCAGGAGAAAATCGCGAACAGGATAATATTGCAAAGTTTAACACTAAACTGACAGAATTGATGAATCCAGAGTCGGATAAACCCTCTTCGGCATAAACAAGCTCGTCTAATGCTGACATGTTGAAATTACTGGCAGTGGAGATTGCCGAGAGCCGAGAGAATTTTTGTGCCCTTTTCCACTCATTCTTCTTCATCTAAAGTTATGAAAGGCGGGCATGCAGGCCCATATCGAGGGTGTTCTGGATTTTCAGTTGCGGTGACATCCATGAGGTGCTCCCATTCCAGCAACATTTTTCGGATCATCACAGTCGTCGCTTCATCCATCGGCGCAACTCTTTCAATGCTAACAGTTGAAGACCCATTCACTCCAACCAATTCAAGAACAACTTCAATTCTTGGTTTTCCACTGATGATGTCTCCATTTATGTCAACTAATTCATGTGATAATTGCTGCTCGGATTTGTCCAGCATTTCTTTGAGTATTGTAGCAACCTTCCGTTGAGAAATATTGACACCAATGAAATCTTGGTGCTGAGGAGGAATACCTGCTACTAAAACCGATTCTAGTTGGAATGACCTATAGTTTCCTTCATCGAGGTATTCCAGTAAGCATTGAATCGGGAATTTTGGTCTAGCCAGAATCATCGTATATCCTTGCCATGGAGGGGGGACGAATCTCTGCCTTGAGGCATCACCTCTTTGCATACCTAATGTATGGCGTCGAGTGCGAATTGATGCAGCACTGTAATTGCTTCTCGTAGTAATAAATCCGTCAATGTTTCCGTTTTCAATTTGTTCATTTAACCATTGCAGACAAGAAATAAAATCTTCGGGCAATTCGGAGCCAAGATCCTTGGCTAATTCCTCAGAATTTTTTACCACAAGGTCACTGCGTGCCCGCAATAATTGTCGCTTCAGCAAAGGTAACTCGGTGACAATAATTGCATTTTTCGGCACGTATTCTAATTTGTTATTTCCGACTAATACCATTGTTGGCTCGCGCCTTTCAAGCGCACCGATTACATTTAGCCCAGGTTGTGGATTTTCCATCAACCATTTTGCATCACAGGCAATGAGGTCCCCTTTACCAACTACAATGTCTGCTGCTGCCCGATTTAGGTCTTCTACTTCAATCACTTTTACCGGCGGCTCTCGCTCACTCCATCTCAGAACATGTGGTCTGATACCATCGATGTTATCGGCGGGGACGAAAAGGTCAAAAGTCTCCTTTTCAGTCATAAAACCGCCTCGGCGAGCAATACCCGCAACGCCAAGGCGTCAGCCACTCGTTGATATAGGCGACCCTTGTGGACAAGTTGAACGGAATGGATACCGAAGGCATGTTGGAAGAGAGCCTTGAGGCAGGTCGCCTTCTAGTCAATAATCACTTGCAGTCGCTGCTTGATGAGTCCCTATCTAATGGGCATAATGAAGTCGTAGAATTAGCCGGCTCAGTATTGATGGCTGGTGGAAAAAGACTTCGTCCCGTACTTTCAATTCTCGCTTTCCAACTCGCCGGTGGCGAGGATGAAGACAGAGTAATGCCGATGGCATTGGCATTTGAGTTAATACATACTGCGACCCTTGTCCACGATGACATTAATGATAGTGCAAAGCAAAGGAGAGGCGTGGCGACAATTCATGAGAAATCTGGCGTCGCTAGAGCAATTATTGCTGGTGATTGGCTTTTCGTTCAGGGATTTGGTCTTGGAGGTAGTTATGATTCAAGGATTGTTTCAATAATGACTGAGTGTTGTGCAGACATAGCTTCATCCGAGTTAAAACAACTTAATCACGTAAATAATTTAGCAACGACTCCGGAAGATTACTATTCAATTATTCGCGGCAAGACGGCAGGACCGTTCGCCGCAGGTTGTGAAGCCGCAGCACACATTGCCGGAGCCAGTGAAGAAGAAGCAGTAGCACTTAGGCGGTTTGGAATGGAATTAGGTGTGACTTTCCAGTTAGTCGATGACCTTCTCGATATTCTTGGGGATGAACGAATGGGGAAGCCGCGTGGGGCTGATGTGGTTGAAGGAAAAATGACTCTCCCTTTAATCCACGCTTTGACCTTATTGCATGGCAGTTCAAGAGAACGTTTAGCCGAAATAATTGCTAATTTTTCCGACAATTTGTGGTCCGAATTAATCGATTTGTTGAATGAAGCCGGTAGTATTGAATATGTACGTACCCTAACTCAAACTCATCTTGAAAGAGGTTTGCAGGAGTTACAAATATTCCCAAAAAGCGATTTGCGAACAATCATTGAATCTCTCGCCAAGTCGGTAATTGACCGTCATATTTGAGCCAGTGCAACAGTATTGGGCAGATCTATTGCATCTTTTTTTGCTTTATTGCTGCCACTGAAGGTGAATGAGAGGTGGGGTTTTGCGAAAAAGTCAAGCAGCGTCAGAGAATTAATAGAGCCAAAATATTTTGCGACAGGTAATAGCCCTCCTAATGAATGGCCGAGTTAGCCAATTAAAGCCCAAATTGAGTAACCAATCTGGAGCCCTAAACATTAGGCTTCCAATGCCGAATGCGCGCTTTGAATTACGCATTACTTTACCCATTTGCCGCTTCCATTCTTCCTCATATTGTGATAGTGGAGTCTCGTTTTGCAGATTTGATGCGATTGCATTTGCCGCGATTCTCCCTCCGATCATTGCGACTGATATTCCGGCTCCATTTGAAGGTAAAACCATTCCAGCGGCATCTCCTACCAATACATAATTTCCTTTGACAAAGCGCTTTATTGTGCCTGACATCGGTAATGCACCTGCTCCACTAAAGGTTATTTGACCGCTAAATCGCGAAGCAAATTCCTCTGTGCATTGATTGAGGGTTCTTTTTTTGGCATGTTTTTTCTGGATTCCCACTCCTACATTGGCCCCCTCTTTTTTTGGGATGACCCACGCATAACCACCAGGGGCAGTTGAACCAAAATGAAGTTCTACTGCATCAGTAAATTCACCATCAATTAGATGGAATTTAACCGGAATGTTGAGGGATTTTTCAGACCAGTAGTTGCGGCGTAGAGGGTCATGATGGCCGCCTGCACCGACAATAATTTTTGCCTGAAATACACTTCCATCTTTGAGGTAAACTTCTTCTCCATCTACCTTTATTACCCGATTTCCAACGAGATATTGTGCCCCTTCTGAGATAGCCAGTTTTACCAAGGCTTCATCATGCGCAACTCGATTGAGAATTTGACCGGCAAAAGGAAACTTGAGTTTTTTTCCCGAAGGCGAAACAATATGCATTTCATCTGTGAAGCGAGATATCACATGCTCAGGGGTTACGAATAACCCATCAATGTCTGGCACATCCGGGCAAAGGAAAGCCAATTCGGAATTTGTTGGGGTTAATTCACCGCACTGTAATGGGCTGCCTATTGATTTCCGCCCGTCAATTACTAAGACTTTGATTCCCCGTTGAGCCAAATATCTGGCGGTTGTGCTTCCTGCTGGTCCACCTCCAATGACGATTACCTGCCAAGACTTTGATAGCCCTGCAGGGGAGGTCTGCATGGTTAGGCGGAATGGTGTTTGTTCTTGAGATGTACCCTCTTTACTTCATTGTAGGTAAGGCGTGCTTTCGAGATAGCAATTACTGCATTGACTCTCGGCTGAACCAATGTTACTCATTGAAAGTCCAATATTATTGTTGAGATAAAATAATTTCTACCCCTTGAGGATGTTCAAGCGATGGTGTTATTTAGTAGCAGGTAGGCATGACATACATGGATAATCCCGCACCGCGTAAGAGTCTCCAAAGCCTGCTATTGACTGCCTTACTTATCACTACATCGTTAGCGATGGCGTTCGCCACTCCGGCAACGGCCGATTCGGGACGCTCCACTGGTAATGAAGAAATCATCCTGACCGTTAATAGTGATTATTACGACCGTGGCAGCGATATTACGTTGACGGTTACTTCACAAAATCTTGACCCTAATACGGAATACACTCTCACTTGGGAATTGTGTTATCTCCACCATCCCTCCTGCACCCTATATCAAGAATACTCTGCAGATCCAATTGACGACCCGGCAGAGACTGAGGGTTCAATAGATCTTGGTTCTGGCAATAATTTCCAAGCAACGACCATTACTTTCAGCGACCCCGGTCTCTTGATACATACACCCGATCAAACCGGTCCAACTGATGGGACTTGGGAAGGGCTTGAAAATGAATCCTACCTATTTACC
>PSPT01000029.1 GCA_004195635.1 Methanobacteriota archaeon | reverse complement strand
GGGTAGAAGAACTAGTGCAATGGGTCTTCGCAGAGACTACCCTTTGCGCTGCAAATCATGAATGCATTACCATTCATAATTATTCATTTCGTCAGTGATAATTTCTTAATACTTCTCTCCACTTGTATGGCACCCTCGTAATTTTCCTCTAACCGACAAAAAAATGATAGTGCTCATTATTGAAAATTACCGCTTTATTAGCGCCAAAATCGCCCCACCATAAAGTGGCTGAAGAGCAAGGTGATGCACTTGTGATAGTTCCTTAATTAGGTCAATCCATTTTTGAAACTCCGCCACTCGTCTTTCAGTTTTGGTATCTCCCTCTTCTATTTCCCCTGTCGGAAGTATCGGCTCCAAGGTCAATAACATCCCCCCAGTCGACAATACCTGCAATGCTGATTCAATTGCTGACGCCTGACCTTCCCAGCCAACATCGACAATAATACAATCAAATGGTGCTGCAAGATGAAGTTCAGTAGCAAGGGAATCAGGCCCATGAGTTTGAGATGCTGCAAGTTGAGCAAGCGTTTCTGCAACCAATTGTTCAAATTGATCTGCCCTTACATCTGCCCACTCGCTTGCTTCAAAACGTCGCACTAGACGAGTTAATATGACTCCAAACTTGGACCCACCATCCACCATCTGATATTTCTCAGGATGCCAATTATCCTGATGCCAAAGGTCGAACAACCATGCTGAAAGGTGACCAATCCCTGCACCAACCTCACAAATGCGGTTTGGCCGCAATTTTCCAATGATGTCACGATAGCGCCTCTTTACCGACAATGGTAAGGAAGTCAATGCCATGTGTTGCAATTGCGCTCCAATATTTGCTGCAATTTGAGGTTCCTCGCGTGGACGGCTTTCATCCTTATCCAATAAGGAGGCAAGGATGTCATTCATGCTCGGTAATTCCTCCCTCAACACACTATCGTCCATGAGGCTCGCATAGCATACTTCACTTGAAGCAATTGCAAGGGCGCTTTGAGCGAACAATGCGTCCATTTTGACAATTAGAATAACTTAGGGGTTCAAGTATAGGAGGCATGGCCCAAAGATTGAGGGTTTTGTTTGGAAGATGACCACGAGGACACATTTGAAGCAAATGTGGAAGTCATGGAGAACGCCATTGAATGTCCGCAGTGTAATGATGTTACTGGACATGCAATCCTAAAGGAAAAGGAAGTAGGTAAAGGTGCCGATTTCCTAATAAAATGTGATGAATGTCACACTGTCCACACTGTGCAATTCCGACCCAAGCCACCCCGCAGTATCCCATTTCGCCTCACAGAAGGCCCACATAGTGAAGTAGTAAAAATAGACATTGGTGGAGATGAATGGGTTGCTGAACATGACATTTTTGAGCACGAAGAAAAGCATTGGCGAATATCTCGTATCGAGTTGCCAGATGATTCAACTTCAGACGGAGAATATGCGCATAAAGTTTCCCGAGTCACTGCGATTCGGGCCGACATAATAAGAGTCAAAATCACAATGACTCTTGGTGAGGAATCTTTTCCAGATACCATTGAAGTTGAGCCGGACAAAATGTTCAGTTGCGGAAGCATCTATGTTCATAATAATCGGCGTTGGAGAATTAGAGCAATCCATACCGGCGAGGGTAGAATCCTTCACGGAAAAAAAATTGCTGTTGACATCAAACGTATTTACATGCATGAGCCACCCAAGGAGGAAATTGAGTATCAACCAAAGGGTGAACGAGAGCGAAGACAAGCTTGGAAGGAAGGTAAACTCGGACATAATCCTAATCCCGAAAAAACTACGCGAGATAAATTTGAGCGCAATAAGCCCCGCCAACATCGCCGCTAACTCCGACCAAAATCCTATCAGTTCAATCAAATGAACAGAAAGGAAATTACTTGCGATTAGTCCAAGGCATCAATATCGACTTTGTAACATGCCATGCAATATCTGGGTTCTCGCGCAGGCGACGCATTCCATACTCATACCATCGACTCCCATAGGGGATGTAAATGCGAGTAAGATGGCCTTGCGCAGCCAACTTGCGACGAATATTTCCACGTACACCGAGCAGCATCTGAAACTCATATCCGGCCCCCTTGTGTGGGCGAGGTGGGCCAGCATTTTCTCTTGGATCAGGAGTATTAGGGCCCATCTTTCTTTTCTTCAAAGCCTTGAGTGAATAATCAATAACAGGTAAATCATGACTAGCAATAGCCGCATATGCGCCGGAGTCAAGCAATTGGTCTACACTTTGGTTTAGGGCATCAACAATGCCTTGATATTTAGTATGTGCAATCTTTTCACTTTCAAGATATATTCCTTTACAGATTCGTACATCAGCTGCACCACCAAGTTGAGATACGAGATTTTCAATATCTTCCTTGGTCCTAAACATCCTTGCTTGAATGACAACTCCTACATTGGTTAACCCCCTCTCGTGCATCTTCAATGCGATGTCCAAAGTCACCTGAGTCACCCGATAATCCTCCATATCAAGGCGAATGAATATTTCCGATTCGGCCGCCTTTTTAAGCAATTTTTCTATGCTTTTGTAAGCGATTTCCTCATCAATCAAGAGGCCAAAAGCAGTGGGCTTAACGGAAATATTTGCATCCAAATTATTCTCAACGATTGCGTCGAGAACTCTGTTGTACTCATCAATAAAATACTGGGCCTCATCGAGATTTGAGATTTCCTCGCCCAAAACATCAATTGTAAAACAAGCATTTTCATTGGCCAAATTTTTCATTACTTTGACTGCATCATCGATTGTAGCTCCTGCTACATAACGCTTGGAAAACTTCCCGACAAGAAATTTTGGCATGATGGGAAGTATCCCAACTACTATCCTCCCGAAAATACGCACCATCGCAATCAAGCAATGGGTAAGGAAGAGGATTATTGACTATTACTAAGCAAAGTTCACATAATAATTGCTCAATAATTATCAAAAATGAACATTGTGAGAAATAAAATTGTTGGGGAAAAAAAGTTGCAACTTGAGATATTCATTTACTAACTATGTCCTTTGTACGTCCGAAAGGGATACCAATTGAGGCTAAGTGTCGCATGATTACTTGACGCTGCCAACCCTTGAATGATTTTTTGTCCAAATACGCCCACAATTCGCCCTTCGGAAACGCAAGCTTTGTTGAGGCGACCGCCTCATCTATTGAGGAGGCCCAAGTCCCTTCGGGAAGAACTCCGGTCTTTGGATCCCAGTTCTCATCAGTTGGTTTTTCCATCGGCAGTGCGTAATTTGCCAGCATATGACCAAGCCAAACATTTGGATGTGAGGCAATTGAGGCAAAACGGAAGGCGTAATGTCCACCACCCAATCCAATTACAACCTTCTCACCCGAGTTTACATTCTCATCCCACACTCCAACTTCGCTGCTCACAAGGGCAGTAGATTTGGCGACATTTGCTCCAAGCCCAAGGCCATCCCACATCAACTGGGCTAGGCAATCAGCAGCAGGCAGGTCAGGCCACATATCCTCAGTTGAACCAATCTCAATGAACAAGCATGGTACATCAACCCAGGGCCCATGGTGAGTAACTTCTAAAGACAACTCAAATCTTTCACCGATTTTTGTTTCGGATTGTTGTAACAATTTTCTAAACCATGCAGCAATACGCGTGCTTGGAGGTGGCGCACGCCCACGGATTCCGCCAAAAAGCATATCATCATCTTCGCCTAAATGAGTGACTCCAATGGGATGCAAAGTAAGACTCGGCTGCCCTGAAGCCGCCGAGTGACGGCTAGGAAAAATTATCTCGCTAACAACCTCGCCAGTGGAAATTTGCCAGCGCTTATCAAGATTATCCTCATGTAAAAGACCTTTTGAAAACCACCAAATTCGGACATTTTTTTGTCGCCAAGTTTCATCACCCTCAACTGGGGATGCGCTAACCCATCCACCGAAATTGAGTAGTGCTTTGCCTTGATTGAGAGAGGCAATATCTGGCTGGCTGACTACGATTAGAACTACTTTTTCATCCATCACTTCACCCCCACTTTGTCTCAACTTATTCTGCGATGGGCATCTCCCTCAAAGTAATTGGCAAGGGTAAGACTTCTCAAGCCGAGACCTCACCCCCCTAATTGATGCCATCAACTGATGCAACAATTCTTCCGGCGAAAACTCCATTTCCTCCGAAAATGCTTCTCAGCGTCAGCGCTGAGAAACACTTGCTCATCGGAACTAATGGAGAAATAATTTGGTTAGATGAAAACTTTGCATCGCTTGGTGAAAGTAAAACTCCTTTCCCCTCCCAAATTACTAAGGCATGTATTTGTGGTGATTTTTTCATTGGAGTTTGGATTGACCACGAAATATTGACCGCCCGATTAGCGGCATTACCCTTGGAATTAGATTTTGAAAATGGCGTCGGACGAGATGAAGTTAGGATTAATACCAAATCGCAATCTGCCGCGGCAATTCACGTCAAAGGCGCAATTTGGTCGCACGCCTTGACCGCTGAACCTTTGGCACTTACCTCAATTGAAGGCAATTATGCATTTGCTCTGTGGAATAGGGGCATCTATTACCATCGCCCCGATAGTCAAGCGATTTGGGCGCGAGGCGAAATAACATGGGAGAAATTAAGCAAATATTCGCGGGGTAATGAGTTATTCCATTTGCACGAATACAAGGGAGATATTATGGCGTGGTCTCGCGGTGGAGGCTGGGCTGTGCTGTCCAGCGAAAACGGAGATTATCTAGAAGGAGGAATTCTAGAACTACCGGAAGTATTGGATAAAGTATATTATCACGAATTAGGCGGTTGGCTTCTGACTTGTGGTGATTCTGTAGTGCGTATGACCGACCTTAGCACGCCCGAAGTGTGTAATACGGCCAAATTATCAGGACCGATTGGATTTGCGGCGTGGGATATTGAAACTAATTCGTGGTTAATTACCGGCTGGCGTCAGGATATGATTTGGGGGGAACAAATAAATTGGACTTCGCGAACAGAATTGGGAATTCATATTTCCAAGATTGAAGGTGAATGGTGTGTGCTAAGTAATTCAGGTGAATGGTCGAGGCACTTAGTCAAATGAGTTCATCACTTATTGGGACAAACTAATTTTTCGTGATTTGAGTCTCGAGTTCTGTTCTATTTGAAATTGAGCAATTGACAATGTCGTAGTGTCTGCACTAGATTAACAAATGATGCTGGAAATTTTACATCTCAGAGAAAATCTGAGTGGCGGCTATCAGCTCAATCTTTGTTTATTGTGTGTCCACAACGGCCGCATGAACTGCGGTTTGCATGTGATGCCATGAATATTCCAGGACCGCACTGCGGGCAAAACTCAGCCTTTCGAACGAGTTTGCCTTCTTCAATACTATACTTGGACCACTTTGCGGAATTATTAGGGTCAGCCATCAATTCTCACCTCCGGAATTATCTGCATCTCCTTCGCCCTCTTTTTCGCCCTCTTTTTCACCCTCTTTTTCGACAGCGTGCTTTTCAAGGACATAGGGTGCCTCTACATTCATTGCTTCACGTGTATTGTATACCATGGCAACACCCGTAGTTAATGCCTGACCGAATCTCGTATTTACTTTCTTTACGACAACAAGGGACGGCTTACATCCTGGTTCCATCTTAGCGACTGTTTGAATTAATTCTGAACGGCTTGGGGTTGTCTTTCCTTCATGAGTCACACTAAAGTTCAGCTCAACGCGGTTCAAAAGTTGATTTTCTCTTCTATCAATTATTTTCATCATATTATTTCCTCCTTAACGGACATTTACTTTGAGAGCATATTTGCCTGGCTCTTCGATATTTAGGCGCTTAGCAATTTCTGAGCGATTTGGATTTAGTATCAAAACATAGCCCTGATGATCAGAAGAAACTTTTGCTGCAGGGTGATGTGGGCATTGATCAATACCATCTTCTAAGATACGGTGACATTCACCACATGCAAAAGGGATTTTTGCCATCACAATCACCTCAGTCGCGTTCCTCTTCTAACCACTCAAGTGAACCAAGTCCAGGTTGCTTGCAGGTTAGGCCTATCTTGGATTGTCTTGGATCAGAAGGATTAACAGAAAGAGATACGATTCTTGCTCGAACGAATGAACCTTGACTAAGACGGCGATTTGATTGACGACCTTCAATCATCCCGCCACCAATATTTACATCAACATGGTCTTCCATTATCTGTGACTTATGGAGGAGTGCTTCCATTGGACCAATTCGTACGAAAGCCCCGAAATCATGAATTTCAGAAACTCCGCCTTCGACCACTTCGTAATCTTCCATCGTAAATAGAACTGCATCAAAACGAACTTCTTGATAAATCGCACCATCGCCGTGAATAATCCTGCCTCGGCCTATTGGCTCATGGTTTGCAGTGACAAGGATGAAATTGTTGTCATCATCAAAACGACCTTCAAAAGCATCCGCTGCAAGACGGTCAATATGTTCATTCAAAGATTCACCTGGACGGATATATTCCGCAGGTAGACGTATTGTATCCTCTTTTGTTACTATTTTGTACATTTTATTCCACCCCCCGGGCTCTTCCCCGAATTGCAGGGTGGACGGTATGGTGCTATGACCATCTTCCGTCCGTCACGGGCCTGCGCCTCGGGAGAAAAGAGCGACCGAAGTCAAACCGCCGACCGACCACTCCCATTTAAGCCGTGTGCAAACAGAAAGACTCCATGACCCCCTCTCTATTCCTCATTATTGCAATTTCGGCAATTATTGCATAGTGTCTAGATGACCCCCCGTAGGGGGTCATTACAGGCAACCCTTTTGATAGAGCAGGGGAGGACCTCGTGTTGTGCGGATGCTGGACTCTATTTCACGCGGTCAATCTTTGGCTTCTTGCGCCGTCCTATTCCTATTGCTTACAAGCGCTTGGCCAGCAGCTCTCATTACTTCCGATTTCGGCGAGCAAGATGGCGTTAATCCGCTGCATCTCAATGAAATAAATGAAAGTGAGGAGAAACTTGTTTCGGGAAGAGAAGTAGAACCTTGGTATGGAAGTAATCAGGCTTGGCCTCAATTCCAAAATAATCCAACGCACAATAGTTCAATGCCTTCACATGGCCCTGATGGTGGACCTGGAGATGGCCCAGTAGCAAATGTCAGTGAATTTGCAAGTATTACTAAACCTGAACTAAATTGGATGAAAGAGACTTCGGGCCACTATGGTTCTGATGGCTTGGGAAGTGCAATTGGAGACTTTTCGAACTCAATCACATACCCCGCTACTGCAGCCGATCGTTGTGGTGAGGGTGACCTTTTTGCAGTCTTTGTCGTTACTGAGTCAAGCGGTGAAGTGAGTAATAGCATATTAAAAATAATAAACGGAGACACTAGTAAAACCGCTTGGCAAGTTAACCTAGGTTCAACTCAAGCAATAAAGGCAACACCAATTCTCTTTGACCTAGATGATGATGGACGATTGGAGATTATTGTCGCCTATGATACATCAAGCGAAATTGTAGTTGACATTTGGTCGCCAGAGATTGCATGTAGTGAAGCCGGATGGCAAGCCACAGGACATGGCACTGAGAAAATGTGGTCTTGGCAGGACTCAAATCGCCGCCTTGGTGCAGAATCCCCTCATTGGCCTGTTGCCCAAACAGGTCATCTAGTGACAACTCAAACTTTACTCGCCGATTTACAAATGGACGGAAGCCCCGAACTTGTTCTTGCTGCGATGGACCAAGACACTGCCAAACCTGTTGTCATTGCCCTACCACTCACCAACCAAGGCCCACCCGATGCGCTTTGGGAAGTAGATTTGGATAGAGGAAACCACATCTCGGACCCCACATGGGTTGCTCTTGACAGTGAAAATAGTGCAGTTGTTGTAACCACTATAGACGATAGTGATGCCAATATGTGGGTATGGAAGATTGACGGGGCAAGCGGTTCTCTTGACTGGGAACGGGTCAATTTACCCAATTCTGATTCTGACTCAAATAGCCCACGCCTTCGCCTTCCAGGGCCAGTTATTGCCCAACTTGACAATGATGAAGTCCCGGAGATAATATTCACAATACCTACCGACTCAAACGGTGGTTCAAGCGGCAATGGAGCAACCCTTGTCGCTTGGGAATTGACCTCTGCTGAGCAAATTTGGACCTTTAGGACTCCAAATGGCTATTCAGATGCTCCACCACTTCCTGTCGACACTACAGGCGATGGAATCCACGACCGAGTTTGTTGGGTAACATGGTATTCTACTTCAAGTTGGAATTTTGATCGCCAAGGCTTGACCGGTTGCCATGATGTCAGCGGAGAGACTCCTTCCAAGGAATGGTCGCGCACATTGGACCAGAGTAGCGGTAATGATAATGATGAAATCGCCGTTGCACCTCCAATTTGGATGGATATTGATGGTAATGGGGCACCTGAATTAATCGTTCCATTCGGCCGCCGAGTTTTCGCCTTTGATGGAGATACAGGGATTCAAGCAGACATCAATAATTGGTGGGCCGATGCAATTGATATTTCCCATCGCACTTGGGCAGCACCGGCAGTTGGAGATTTAGATGGAGATGGTTCTCTTGATATTCTAATTGGAGACACTGTGATTTCTCAAGCAGTTTGTGATGTTTCTCCCTCAAGTGACGGCCGAGGTATTTCCTTCAACCCAGAAACACCAGACCCAGGTGAAACCGTTACCATTACCGGCCAATTTTCAAACATTGGCACTATTGAATGTGAGGAAGATGTTGATGCGGTTCTATATGATGGTGAGCAGGAAATTGGCCGCTATCGAATAGTTGATTTGGCTGCTGTTTCACCTAGTGGAGAAGCGGGGCCCGCCTCATTTAGTGTTGACATTATCGCCCAATTGGGGGATGCTCAAATTACTCTTGTACTCGACCCCTTCGGCAACATTACTCAATCGCGTCGTGACAATGATGAGCAAAGTCGAATTCTCAGCGTGGTGGAGCCCTATGATGCTGAAATCACAATTCCACCTGCTGCCTTGAGAATTGACCCCGGTACAAGCGGTAATGCTGAACCCGTAATAACCGCAACTGGACGGCGAACTGCAGAGTGGAGTTTGATAGTTGATTCAACGAATTTACCTCAAGGTTGGGCATATGTTGACCAAACTGTAGGTGGATTAACTGGCATTTCATTGGAACCCGGTATTGCTTGGGAACCCTCCTTTAGCATTAATGTACCAAGCGAGGCATTAGGTGACGAATCTGGTTATCTGATTCTAACATTAACCCTAGATGATGATGCAAATATTAGTTTAGCATCACTATTTCCGGTTGAAGTATTGCGTACTCGCGGTTTGTCAATTGTTGGCCCTGAAGGCACTGAAAGTAGCCATGGTCTCGGACGCCCAGGACATGATGCAATCGCATGGATGTTAATTGAAAATCTTGGAAACGCCGCAGAAACTACCTCCTCCATGTCATGGAGTGCTTCATCATGGGGAACCCAGCCTAGATTATTGGACATGGGGGGAAATGAGCATTTCGTAGTCAACTTGAATGCAGGAGAGGCGACTGCTTATGCTGTAAACTTACCAGTCCCTCCATCGGCATCCCTTGGTACTGAAAGTAGCACTTCTCTGGAATTATGTATCGGTTCGGGTAGCGAGAAATTATGTCGCACCATTGAACTTCGTTTCACCGCAAACGGCATCAATATGCAACCCCCGCATTATCGCGTTGACCCTGATCAGAGTATCTCTTGGTTTATCAGTACAGACGCCCCAAGTCTTTCTTGGAACCTTGCCGATGTTGGGATGTTGAATAGCGGGTGGATTTGGACTGCATCTGGAGACTACAACTTGAGTGGTAATTTGCTTTCGACCACCTCATCAGGCCCTGCCACTGGGTGGCTAAACCTTACACTTCCAGCCACTGCAACACCTCAATTGCACATTTATAACCTCAGTGAAGTGGGTGGAGCAGATAACCATTCTTTGAATATTTCGTTGCAGATTCTACAGGTATATAGGGCGTCGATTGAAATCATACAACCTACTGAAGAGCCGTGGTCAGTGACTGTTGGCGAGCAGCACACAATTGTATTGCGCCTAAGTAATCCTGGAAATGGAGAAGATATTTACCAATTGACTGGCATAGTGGACTCTAATCAAAACTTTTCCACCGACCCTGGCGTTAACTTTTCTATTGCCGACCCCATTCGCACCATTGATGCGGGGGCGATGCAAACCGTTCCTATTGCAATCTCCCTACCTCTTGACCTCCCTGCAAGGACTGGAATGATAGTTTCCTTTGTCCTAACAAGTACTGCTGATGAATCGATTTTTGACAAGATTACGCTTGAAGTTGAGGCTGAGCCCGACCATAGGTGGGACTTAGATGCGCAACAAGCAACAGAAATAATTGTCTATAATGAAGAATTATTGAATTTAGAATGGCTTGTCACCAATAGTGGGAATTTTGCAGACCTGCTCGCAGTGTCGGCGACTCTTGATATTGCTCATGTCACAGGAGACTCCTCGGGGTGGTCGATCAACTCGGCGGCAACCTCTGAAATTGCTGTCAATGATTCAACGCCCGTAAATCTTGAAATTGTAATTCCCAATGATACTTGGAATGGCACTCAAGTTGTAATTACAGTAGCATTTTCGGCAGGAGGCAGTGAAATTGCGTGGGATAACATAACCTTGGAAGTCGGACGTGTCTCCGGATGGTCTTTTGAAATTACAAATGCCGACTTAGAAGTTCCTCCTGAAGGTGGCAATATTAGCCTCGGTTTACGCCAACAAGGCAATACTCCCACTCAACCGTATTTGGCAGGAAGTATAGGTCAGTGGAATTTCACTTTACCTGAAAACTTGAGCATTGTTGATCCAGATTCAGTATTGACAATTAGCATCTATGCACAACCACCTCTCGATTCACTTGCAGGAGAGATCGGCACACTCCTACTCATTTCACGTGATGGTGATGGAGCAGGTGATTCGCGCTCAAACATACCACTTAGGGTTGCTGCAGAAGATAGTATTGAAGTTAACACATTTGGCTCATGGAAGGTTACCGATGCCGGAGGATATCCTCTAGCATGGGTTGAAAATACCGGAAATAGTTTGGTCGAAATTAATGTCAGTATTGATGACATTCCAAGTGGCTGGTCAGTTTCGGGCGAAGGAGTCAGCCATATTGCATCTGGAGCAAGTGCAGGGCTGGGATTGAACCTCATTCCTGCACAATCATGGGATGGCAACTCATTTAGAGTCACCGTTAGAGTAATAATGAATGGAGTATTTGAATTACATAATATTACAGTTGAATCTGCTAACATTAGTTGGGCAGCATCACCATTATTCCAGGGACTTGCTGCTGACACATTGTCTATTGAAGTATATTCGCAATACACAATTGAATCAATTTCTGCAGATTCAACAGTTGCACAATATGATGGAGTATGGCGTCTGACTTTAGGGGATGAGGGGCAAGAAACTTGGCATTTCAGTGGGGGGAATTGGAGTGAAACACTCAACCTGCAAATACTCTCTCACACATTGCCTACGCGAAGTGTTACTTGTGACCTAAAGCAGCCACAAATGGAAGGCTTGGGAACACCTGCTCATAACTCCTCTTCAACGATTGCAGTTTGTACGGTCGCAAACGGAACAGAGAATTTTAGAGGCAATATGCTCTTAACAACATCCGGTGGAGTGTTGATTTCTATGACATCAGTATTTGTTGCAGGAGGCGAAGGAATGGTAGTCAACCTAAGCAGCGGCGGATGGGTTAGCCCAGCAGGTATTTGGCAAATTGATGTGCGAATGATGGACCTTTATGGCAGTACAGTTGATTCAGATTCAGATTCAATTACCGTTCGCATAGATGGGTGGAACATTGGAATTTCGAGAATTGATGAAAAGCACAATAATGGCGAACGGACTCTCGAGATAGGCATTAGTCGCAGCGGATATCAGCTCATGACAAATCCACAATGTAGTATTGAGTTATCAAGTGGTACTTGGATGACTATAGTGACGGTAGATATTACTGCTGCAGGTTTCGCCCCAGAAGTTGAAGTCCTAATTCCAAAGGAAGTAAAAGATGGAAGCAATGTAAATGCAACTCTGTCATGTAATGAACCCTGGGATGTTGATGATGATCCAAGTGATGATTCCGCAAGCCACACTTTGGAAGACACCAGTTCATTAGCAGATGCTCTTTCTGGTTCGGTGTGGAGTGGAATAGTCGTTGTCCTCATTTTAGCAATTCTATGGCAACTCAATATATTGTGGCCCCGCCAAGAAAGAGTTACCTCTCAATCCGGCCAAAAAGCCAATTCAGGTAGTCAAAGCAGAAGTTCTACTGCAATCGATGGTGGCAATCAAAAAGGCCAGCCAGAATTGGTTAAAACACAACATAGCGGGCGAGGAGAAGATGTAATACATCTTGAAGATGAAGCGGTTGTTGACATTTCGACCCAAAGGAAGCAAACGCTTACACACAAGGCAAAGGAAGTAAAATCTACTTTGCAAATGACAAGTCCTAAAGAGGTTGATGAATCAATTTCTACTGAGCCAACTATGCAAGCAGCACCCCCTTCCAGCCTTTCAGAAAAATATTCACAAAAGACAAAAGGCAAATCAACAGATATTGAAAGCAGAATTGATTCAATGCTAAAGCGCAGAGGACTTTAATAAGCCCTCGCCATGACAATACTAATTTGAGGTGGAATAAATGCACGGTTTGGAAGAAGATGCAAAGCACACAACCCCATTCCACACATTTGATCCCTGCGATGGAGTCCAACTTGCAAGGGCGGTAGCAAGTCTTGAGGCTACTAGAAAAGGCGATAATACACCCCTCACCTTATTCTGTCAAGAGACTGCAATCGCTGACTTATTGGCTAAGGAGGGAATTCAACGCGTCAATACACGCTCAGATATTCTATGGGATGATGCAACTACTGCATGGATGTTCGGCCTCCCCACTACCAATGGAAAAATGACACTACCGGAACCTTTGGATTATGGCATGCATAGACAAAGATTAGGGCGTTTCCCGCATGGCAATGGTAGCCCAATGAAATATATTCTGGATAATATAAGAGTCGATAATAGTGATGAGCGCTTAATGCAACTACTTCACTACCTTCATGATAGATTGGGAGAAAGTAATGTTGGTCACTCGGGCTATGCAATTGGAAATGGCGGTTTGAGCCTAAAAGGATATTTAATTCTTGAAGAAGTTCAAGAATTACGTGGATTAATACAAAGGGGAAAATGGACAGTTTCTTCAGACGAGCCGTATGACGGAGGAGTTAGGGATATTGCAAAGCATTTGACGATCATACTTAGAAATGCTATATCACGAAAGGTAGGTATCCTTCATAGATCTCACACCTAATATTAGCAGGTCGCAACAAGCACACTAGAAATCATCGCCGGTAAGGCGAGTAAACATATCAGCATACAAATTAGCTGTATCATCAATCACAGTTTGCGGTAAAGCAGGAATTGCTGGTTCTTCAGTTCCTGCTTCGCGCGCAGCATACAAATCCTGGTGGTGTCCTGTCTCAATGTAATGTGCCCTTACGAATTCCTTGGAAAGTTGAACTATTTCGCCATTTCCATATGCTTCTAAATCCCACCAGCGGTCTTCATCAAGAGTTCCAAACGAGTCAACCAATACTGGTTTTCGTCCGAGACCGAGGGCAAATTCTTTCTTTCCATCTACATGGATTAAACCGCGTTTTGTAGCCTCACGCTCGATTAAAGCATCAACCTTGAGGACAATTTCAAAAATAGAATCTAACTCCTCGCCACTAATATTGGCAATGTAAAGGGCTTCTTCGCGGTCAATAAGGCGGTCGAATTCTTCAAACTTTGTTGTGACTTCAAGGTAGGGCTTAGGTAATTTAGCGCCTTCATCAAGCACAGTTCCTGCCGGAAAACCGAGTTCTTCAACCGACAAATCACCTTTTTTATATCGGCGCCACCCTGAACCAGCTAAATGATGACGGCAGACGACTTCAAGAGGAACAAATACCCATTCACCATCCCTCGGCAATGTTGCTGGCTCACGATAAATGTCCACTCTGCGCACAAGGCAGCGATCTGTGGCATTGCGCTCAACCAAATGAGTACGGCAAATCCCTTCTTTTTCCACCAATTCAAACCAATGACAGGTGGTTCTGTTTAAACTTTCACCTTTACGGGGAATTAAACTTGGGATGATTTGGTCAAAAACACTAATTTGGTTTGTGTATCTAAATTCCAATATATCTGGGTCATCTGTTGACCATACTTGCTTGACCTTTCCGGAGTAGAGCATCTCTGCCATGAAGTGTGGCTAAGAAGGACGCCCTTGAACATTGCCACTCAATAATGACGCCTCAAACGCAGAAATAATCATCCAAGTGCGAATTGAATTGCTCTAGTAATACACGAATAAAGACAATAGCCTCAAAGGCAGAACTACGTACCAGAAAAAGGTCAATATAATCTCAAAGCATCTTCAATACGGTTCAATTCAGGCCCTGTAGTTTCACTTCCTACAAATGCTCCATTATCACTAACGACCATTCCAGCACCAACAAAAGGAGAACCAAAAGCAACAGTACCTACCATAGGAGGCACATCAAGAATATCTTGAATCAATTTTACTTCTTCCGGCGTTACATCAGGGTGGAGTAATACGCCTTGGTTATTACAAACTCCGAGGCTTCCCACAACATCATCATCAGCAATTGTTGTTGCCTTCACATCGACTTTCATGACTTCACCAAGCAATTCAAGTCCTTCTTGAGGAATTGCCGGACTGGCGATAACCCCTTGTTCATTGATTAATAATAAATTCCCAGCAGTATTAATGCCACTTTCCATGACAATGACATCTCCATAAGAGGTGAGAAGATCCAGGTCTTCTTCGGTTGCAAGGTCAGCAACTGCTAGACCACGAGAATTTCCTGCAATTAGGCTTCCAATTAATTGAGAGCCACCGATTGAAATAGCGACTGGCTCCAAATTCAATGCAGCCTCTATTGTGTTAACAATTTCGTCATCTATCTCACGAGGATGGAAAAATACATTCCCCACGCTAGCAAGGTATACTCCCAGTTGGTCTGAACCCAACACATCACCTATTGCGATTGACATAGTACTCTCATGTTCGGCCGCAGGCTTGCCTTTCTAAAGCCTATCCCTAATAACTAAGGTGGAAAAAATAATGTTCATTATATTATTCACTCCTGTATGAAGCTTTAGAAAGCAAATTGGAATATAATATTTCAAATTAGCAAGGGCTGAAGGCAAAGGCTAATATCAAAAATTTAGGGGAAAAAAGGTTAGACTTCAAAGGAAAGAAGAGGGGCACAGTGACTACCGTTTCCGTGGGCTCTCGCACCACAGTACAAGGAAAGACGCAGGAGGGCTTGACTTCCGGGTTCGAGATGGGACCGGGTATACACCTCCGCTATGACCGTGCACCCAACTTCTTTCGAATGTGAAGTTAGGCGACGACGAAAAAAAACGTCGTGCCTGTTGGCTCTATGTAGAGGTTAGCCTGTTAGACAGAGGAAGCACGCTGGTTAAGCGGTACGGGTAATGCGAAAAAAAAAGATGCTCGAACAGTTAGTGCCGCAGGACTGAATACGTCGCCGAAGCTTCGTACTTACATCCGCGGTCTATCAAACTCGTCTTTTACGAGTGTTCTGAGATGCCTCGTTTTTGGGAAGGCTTCGAGCTTAGATGCTTTCAGCTCTTATCCTCTAGGGCGTGGCTACCCAGCATTGCCTTGTCAGACAACTGGTAAACTAGTGGCCCCAAGCCCTCGTTCCTCTCGTACTAAAGGGCCTCTTCCATCAGGCATCTTATGCACTTCAACCACCAAGCAACAAACCTGTCTCACGACGGTCTAAACCCATCTCACGATCCCTTTTAATGGGCGAACAACCCCACCCTTGGGTCCTGCTG
>PSPT01000005.1 GCA_004195635.1 Methanobacteriota archaeon | reverse complement strand
AACACTTTGTAAATCAGGTTTGTCAAATCGAACTCCCTCATCGCCTTCGAAAGTTCTGTAATGATAGCCTATGTCTACACGTTTACCATAAAAATTACCTTCAGTACGTGCGCAACCGAGGCTACCGGGTAGCGGCAATTGTTGCATAAACTCAAATTCAAGACCGTCAACAGTTGTTCCAGAAGTTACAACTTCTACTACTCCTCTTTGAGAAGGAAGATTATTGCCAGCATTCCATAACGAACCCATTCCCGATAACTCAATTTCCTCAAATTCATATGACTGAGGAGATGAGCGCCTATTCTCATCATCATGATATTCTCCAAACCGCATTATTCTCACTGACAAATCACCATCAAGGTCTTCACCTGTATAACGGCCTTCTAAAGTATCTGGATAGGTGATTGTATATTCCATTTCACCTCCAGGTTCAAGTGTTCGTACAGCCTCTTCTCCCAATTGAGGCGAAACACGAATCACTGCAACATCTACATCTGCACCTTGTATTTCTCCTGCTGAATCATATGTTGTTGCATCAATAGTATAGGGAACTCCAGTCAAAGAAGTTTCATCTTGATCAACCAATACTCCAGTCGCAGAAACCATGAAAATTTCATCATTACCTTCATAGATTAACATTACTGCCAACATTGAGGGTCTCAGACTTTCCATCCTTAATTCCGCATTTTCAATTTCTTCTCCATCATAATTTTCTAACGGTTGTGAAAAGGACCATTCGGTATCTTCAATTGTTGAAGCGGTTAATATTCCAACATACCCGTGCTCGTTATTATCCTCGCGCACAAGGTTTGAGTTGACTGTTTCACCACGAGAATTTGTCATGCTTATAGAGAAACTTTCAGGATATTGTTGATTGTCTCCACCCCACATTTGCATTTCTATTCCAATTTCGAGAACATGAGTATCATACAATGTAGTTCTAACTGGATATAACTCTCTGAAAACAATTGAATCATCTTGAGGAGGGGATTCAGAGCCTTCTTCCTCTTCTTCATAATCTGGCCAATACATATAGCGATCTACACCGGATGCATTTTCGATCCAATCTCCGAAAACTTCCAATGCTTCACCAGCCTCGCCCCATACGGGATTTTCCATCGAAGTTACAATATGGCCTAGAATATCTTCCGGCAATGTGTTGAAATCATCAACAGCATCATTGACCCATGATGCACTACTTTGCATCTTAGCAGTCCATGCTTGTCCTTCAGTAGTCTGTAGAAGATATTCATATTGCCACATAATTACATCTGGAATTTCATCACCATCAGTATCCTGAATATCTGTTTCTCCATCAAGTTCATCTGCCATCTCAACCCATCTAACGATGAGTTGTTGCAGTGGAGTCATATTTTCGAAATCTCCTTCCATCAATGGTTCTAACCATGTCATCAGTGCTTCGCTTATATCTTGAGGATGATTCGAAACTGCAAGCAAAGCAATGTTTTGCATAATTATCTGCATAGATTCAAACGGCTTCTGATTATTGGCTAGATTTTCTATCGCTTGTTCTAGTGCGCTCCACTCATTACTCCCCAGTAATGCATTGTATGCGGCTTCAAAATCGGTAGTACCCTCAAGACGAGTGAAGTTTTCTATTGGATCAAATGTTTGAATATATTCGAAAACCTCTTCAAAATCATAAAATGTTCTTGGTAACGGGAAATTATTTGCATATAACAGCAGCCCAGTAATAAATGATAAACTAGCATTTACATCCTCAGAATCAAGATACACCATCATCGTTTCAAGGAAATTTGCACCTGCAGACATATTGTATTGATTATGGCCAGCATCAATCATTGAATCCCACAATTGCTGACTACCCCCAAAACCACTTCCTTCAGAGGCAGTATCGACAAAATTTGACCAACCACCATGAGAAGTTGCTTTTTGTTCAACTTCTTCAAATTCTTCTTTGATTAGTGAAGTAGGATTTGCTGAATCCCATGCAAAATCAATTGCCTGCAATACCTTTTCAGCTTCACCGCGGAATAATTCGCGCAGTTGTGTGGAATCATCAATTGCACGAAGGTTACCATCCTCGGCAATAATGCGAGCCCCATATACCCCTCCCATAGAAGATACTGGCACAGTATAGGTGCCTTGCCAAACCATTGTATTAGCGTCATCCTCGTGTACTCCTACTGAAGTTAAAACAACTCTATCAACGAATGCACCAAATCCTGGAAAAGCAGAATTGATCATTGAATCAAGCGGGTCAATATCATACTTTACAATATCTGCACTAACATAAGTGTTGGAGCTATGGCCTCTTGTATATGCCTGAATGTCAACTTCAGAACCAACACTGGCAAATTTAGTTGTCACAAAACCATCTACACTCAAAACGTTGATTGAACCCGAAGCAGTTTCAGAATCATTTGGAGCAACTGAAGTTGCAATAACTGGTTGTAACGACATGCAAACAAAAATTGCCACTATTATTAACGCGGAACGCTTCATGGCTACTCCATCTAACTCAACTATTTATATTTTAGGATGCCCTAAAAACTCTAAAATTGCGACACTAGCCCAAAACACTAATGAATTGCTATACCAAGGAGCAGTTCACCCCTTTCATTAGAAAATGAAGCACAACCTGTATTCTCAAAGTCAACTTCACTCCAAATCCCACCACTTGGAGTAAATGAACTACTTGGTAATCCCAAGGCATCAAGCCAAATACTCATCGGAGCAATTGTAACTCCTCCTTCCTCAACAATTTGCCAAGACTTAGATGCGGTGATTTCTTCATCCGAAATAGGACACCAAATATTTTCTTGAATTGTTACTTCTCCAACATTCAATAATCCTCGTAAACCACTAGTCATAACCGGAGTTTCATTAGTGCTTGACACCCCAGTGAAAAGAACCCATTCATTCGGAACATTGATTTCAATAGACGGATTAACTTCAGAAAATATTGAAGTTAGATTAATCTCTTGGCGGTTAGTACCGTTGCAATTGAAACTATCTGGTAAACAACCCCGGACATTCAATGCATTTCCAATCAATTCCTCAACCGATAACCAAGGGCCTGATCGGCTTTCTTCAATTCCATCAATAGGGATAAATGACGCTTGGTAGCGGTTTTGAGGCATCCATTTTGGAGGGTCATGGACAATTATTACCTCCGAATGTGAAGAATATTCTGCCGCATCCCAATCAACAGTCAACCATTCTCTTGAAATCATATCCTCTTGGATATATTCGCGCAAATGAATAATGTTCAATTTACCTTCTACGCGCCCAGTGCCTCCACCTTCTTTTGTTTCTAAATCCGTAATATTCACATTTCCTTGCAGTTGGATTCCTACTGGTGCATTAGTACAAATATTGCAATTGTTGCTCAATACAGTGTGTGAATCCAACTCTAATGTTGCTACTGCACCTTGCTTGAAATCATCAAGCCCCAAAGAATCCATTGCAGAGCGGGTAGAAAGAATAATTGTGCCTGATAGATGAGATATTTCGAGAGTTTCCTCAGACTTAATTGCTGGCTCATTACCCAAAGTAAATGTCGAAAACAGCACAATGACAAAAACTAACAATTCGGCGAGGGTAAACATCTGCACATTTGGTCCGTTCACAACTCTCGCAGGTGATAGTAATTCATGGTATTAACTCAACAACCACATTAATGCTGGACAATTATCGTCCAATCATCCAACTGGTTTATTGAGAAGAAAATGCTCCACCTTGGGAAAGAAATTGATGAAGGCGTAATTTCACTTTCGCTTACCTCTATCCTTTCTGTCAACCTTGATAATTGGCTATTACTCTCACGTGGTGGCGTGAATAAGCCACTGCAACCCGTTGGAAAGTCATTATTTCTCAATCTAGTATTTAGGCAAAGAGAATTGGGCCGTGTTTGTTCTGGATTGAAATCATGGTTTTGCAGCGGAACGGAAGATGAGCATAATGACCGATTTTCAATCACTTGGGCTTTCTAAAACTCTGCTAAAAGCAGTTGAAGATGAAGGCTATACTACACCTACTCCAGTTCAACAACAAGCAATTCCACCTTTGTTAGATGGACGCGATGTCTTGGGTGTTGCTCAAACTGGAACCGGAAAAACAGCAGCATTTGCATTACCTGTTCTGCAAATTATGGAGCGCAGAAGAACACAAGGCAAGAGGTATATTCGGGCTTTAATTCTCTCACCTACCCGTGAACTTGCAGCTCAAATTGATGAGCGCTTTGATGCCTACAGCAAGAATATGGATATTCGCCACCGCGTCATATTCGGAGGGGTAAAGCAAAACCCACAGGTTAGAGCCCTAAACAAAGGTCTGGACATCTTGGTTGCAACTCCTGGACGATTATTGGATTTGATAGGCCAAGGTTTTGTCGACCTTTCAAATGTTGAATTTTTTGTCTTAGATGAGGCGGATAGAATGCTTGACATGGGATTCATTCGTGATATTGAAAAGGTGCTAAAACTTCTTCCCAAAAAGCGTCAAAACTTATTATTCAGTGCTACAATGCCAAAGTCTATTGCAAAACTTGCAGGTTCATTTCTCAATAAGGCTGTGATGGTTGATGTCAGTCCAAAAGAGATGACTGTTGAACGTATTGAACAGAAAATAATGTTTCTGAGAAAAGCGGATAAGCGTAGATTGTTGGTTCAACTGATCAAGCAACAAAAAGTTGAACGTGGAATCGTCTTCACACGAACAAAGCATGGTGCTAACCGTTTGGTTAAGCAACTCGGGCAAAGCAATCTCTCAGCAGCAGCGATTCACGGAAACAAGAGTCAAGGTGCCAGAACAAGAGCATTAGCAGGATTCAAAGATGGCTCGATTCCTATTCTGGTGGCAACCGACATCGCTAGTCGAGGAATTGATGTTGAGGGCATTACGCATGTTTTCAATTACGATTTACCTAACGAGCCGGAAAGTTATGTTCACCGTATTGGGCGAACTGCCAGAGCAGGCCGTAGTGGAATTGCCTATGCTTTTTGTGACGATAGTGAAAGCGGATACCTCGTCGGAATTCAGCAACTTATCGGGCAGGAAATACCAGTTGATAGCCAACACGAGTTCCACTTTATTGGAGCGATTCCCAAGCCGGGCCAAAAACCAGGTAAGATGAAGGATTCTTCGGGAACTAAAAAACGTCCGAGGAATAGCAAATCCAATAATAATTCACGTGGACAAAATCAAAGGCGTCCTCGAAAGGATTCAAATAACAATCAAGGAAGCAGAGGCGGCAATCGTAATAACAATAATCGCAACAATAACAACAACAACAAAAGCAACAGCAACAATAACAACAACAACAAAAGCAACAGCAACAACAATTCAAACCACAGGCGCCGTTCGAATGGTCCAAATCGTAATCGCAATGAAAACTGAGTTTGTACGACAATAAGACTTCCCATGCTAACCAGTCACGGAGGGGGGACAGTGTACTGGCCGACCGAACGCACAAAGATTTGATAAGAAAAAATTATTAGTGAAATTGCATTGGGTAGATACAGGTGGGAATATGACCGAGGCGAGGGAATATTATGATTCGCTGATTGCCACTGGTTATTTTGAGCAAGAAGCACTAACTTTCACCCAACAGCATTTCCCTGAGTTCCAGCTTACCACTTCCAATGAAAAATTATTTACTCCAAATGAGTCTAGTGAGGTTGTAAAGGGTATTGAATCAGAGGAGATTGTAGTTGAGGGGCGAGCACCCCCAGAAATATCTCAAGTGATTCTCACATTTTGTAGAGATCACAAAATCAAAAAATTGCGCAAAGGAGAGTATCGGTTTACGAGGTATTGGTTCCAATCCGTAAAAGTCCAAATCAACCCAACTAATGAGCAATATTCAACAATTCGCATTTTACCTGTCTCTCAAAGAGATGCTTCAATACCATCTCAAATTATTTATGCATTTATGCTATTTTGGGTGGCCATTGATGGTTTCTTAACTGTATTCTCCGGGGTAGTTTTGCATAAACAAACTATTTTTTGGATTACTATCGCATTAATAAATGAGGCATTCAACAGACATCCACTTTCTAGATCGTTTGAAGATGAAGTCCGGCAGTCGTTGAAGTCTGCTTTTACAGTGATGCCGACAGAAGGGCTATAAAAGACGGTAAATCCACAAAGATTTAACATAATACCAGTGCAGCATTATCACTTCTACGGCTAAATATGTCCTATCATGATGATATATTTAGACGCAAAGTTACAATCAAGGATAAGCAGATTGAAGATCTCACTTGCAGGCTTGAGGTCATAGAGAATAATCAAGTCACATATATTTCCATTAAAGAAGCAGGTAAGTGTCCCAAATGCAATTCCACTAGAATTTTTACTGGTGACGATACTCATTTAAATATCAATGCCGAGAATGGTGATTTTGAATTTTTAGATAAGACTAACTTAAGAACTAACAGCAACAGCGCACTTCATGTCAATCATAGCAGCATACAACGAAGCATGGGATAACAACGATGCCGAAGCACTTGCAGAAATCCTTCACGACGAGTTTGTCTTCAACCCTCACGTTGGTGGCATGACCATGGGCAAGGCGGATCTTTTGGGCTTCGCTGGTGGCGACAACTCACCAACCTCTGAAAACAACCGAATCCTCTTCGAAAATGAAGAAGTCGGTGTCGCTCATTCAATCATCCACTTCGCAAACGATTCAGACTCTGAAGCGGTGCTCTCCTTCCTTCGATTCAAGGACGGAAAGATCGTTTCGATGGAAACCGGCGCAACCCCTCTCTCTGACGATTACAAACTCGTCGGCAATGAGTGAAACCATCCTTTCTCTTTCTCAAGCCTTACCACCAAGGCGCCAACGCACAGCAAGCATGGCCAACAGGCCAAGCCAAAGCCAAAGCCACGTCGTAGAGTACACCGTCACTGGTGAAACCAACTGAACATCCTCAAGTTGTCCGCTTGGTCCACTTTCACAACCTTCAGGTGGCGGGCCAATGCCAGGGCCCCATGTTTCACCAAAGCCAGAACAATCAGCACCACCATCACCTAGGTCAACCTCGCCATGGTAGCAGATGAGGAAGTAAGGGAAACCCATGTCACCTTCACCGTTGAGTATCGTCGAATGGTAGTGATAGATGCCGTCAGGGAAATCGGGCGTCGGGCCGAAGTGCCCATTGCAGACATCGAGATCACCGAGGCCTTCGATGTATTCGTAATCATCAATGCCATTGTAACCCGTTTCACCTGCTTTAAGCCGGTATGAACTGGTCATCTCAGTGGTGTTCATGCTGGCATCGTAGCCCCAGAACCCGTAAATTGGGTAGCCATCCAAGGCCACACCAATGACTTCGGAATGGTTTCCAGTGTTGGTGTTGGCCGCAACGGCTTCTGGAATGCTGTTGTCATAGTCCTCGAGGATGGTCTCGCCTTCTTCTGCGTGCCAGTGCAAGCAGTTGGCATCAGCGTGGTAGTGGTAGGTGCCGCCCTGGGCTGAATGCCCGTGGCACACGCCCAATTCAATGGGTTGGCGGTCTTCTTCAAAGACACCGTGATGAGAAGCAACCGCATCGCCACCAGGTCCGTCTTCAGGTCCGAAGAACGGGACGCCGTTTACGGCAATGGCGATGTCGCTGCGGTCTGGGGCGCAGGTGTAGGCACCGTTTGCGCTTGGGCAATTGGCGGCATCATGGCCGCCGGTGGTATCGTTCACAGGTGAACGTGGAATCGACCACTCATAGGCCTGAGCTGCAGTGCAGTCGCCGCCTTGTGAACATGCCAGCGTTGATTCAAAATCATGATTTGGCAACCCGTTGCTGGTGATGGTGAGGTGGGTGGCGTTCATCGTGATGCTGACCATGCACTCGTGCTCTTCGACAGCAGAAGTGGTCAAGTCATCGCTTGGGGTCACCTCATCATCGGATTGGCACATGAACATGTCAAGCCAAAATTGGCCAAGATCTGAAGCGTTGTAGGTTGGCCCTGTCGGCGTGCCTGTTCCGTTATCGGTGCTGTTGCCAGTGCTATTGTCCGAACCACCATCGGTGGTGTTCCCGGATTGATTGCCACTACCGTTATCGGTTGAATTGCCGGTGCTGTTGCCAGTGTTGTTATCGGAGCCTCCACTGCCAGTCTCTTCCTGATATTCCTCCACACCACGATCAACATCGACCACCATTGGTTCAGAAGTTGTGTTTTCAAGCGCATGTGTGGCCGTCAGGTTCAGACTCACCAAACCGCTTGCATTGGTATTGAATGATACATTCCAGAGCCCTGAGGCATCCGGCGAGAATTGCATGATGCTTTCATTTTCAAAGACAACATCGACCGTCACTTGGTCAGGATGGGCATGTATTGTGAATCCACTCAGGGAGATGCTCGCACCATCGTCTTCTGCTGCGATCAGACTGAGGACTGGAGCAGCATGCAAATGCCCGTCATCGTGCGGAAGGGCTGTTTCATTGACCACGATTTGTTCTTCGTGTTCAACCGATGATTCTGGGTCAATCTCGACCTCCCCCGTATCGATGATGGCTGCTGCAAGGCTCGCAACAAGAATTATCACTAATATGCCCCAAATCGCATCTTTATTCATCGTAATCATCACCTTTGATTCCGGGCAAAAATTCTCAAGAACCCTTACCTGCTTAGTTTGGCACATCGCAGTTTGCTATTTAGCAGGGGTGGGTTGATGCACGACTGTGCCTCAAAATGCGTCACTGCCAAGCATTTGCTCGACCCAAGGCTGCTTTGCATCCCTTGTTGGGTGGAGGCGATTGTATCGGTCGCATGCCAACCCTTCTCGGCTGCATCGAGCACTTGGACCATGATTGAACAGATCCGAAGTTCAAACATTCACGACAAATTGAGCCCCTTAGATTTTTTGTCGCCTCAATCTTTAACAACCAATATTTTCCATCAATAATTATGCAGGCCTCCCGCCCGAACAAGCTTCTACTCGGTGCTGCTACCTTTTTTTTACTCATGAATGTGATACTCTTGCCAATAGTTTTCACCGGTGCAGTCCCTAGTGCGGTAGAGGAAAAATTTGCTACCTTTCCACTCGATTCTGCCTGTGGTGAAGACGGTAACTGCGAGAGTGTCGAGGATAATTGGGCCACTTCGACTGCAACTCGTGATTATTATGCCTGGAATCTTGCGAATTTAGAAGACGTATTAGCAGAGGATGCTGAACCAAGATATGAGAAGAAAGGCCCATACACCTACGAAATAACTTCGGAAAAAACACTTTTGGAACATGATGAACAGAACGGTGAACTCACCTACAATGTTGTCAAAAGTTACTACTGCTCTACTGAGAGTGCGAACTCTTGTGATGAGGATTTGACTCAATTGAATATTCAGTTTCGACCGCAATTAATCGGGGCAACTGGGATGGCTTTCAAGGGCATCATGGATTTGACGAAAGTTGGTTTTTCAAGTGGAATGATGAATCAAGACCTGAATACGACTCAAGCAGGAATAGCTACGGCAGAGTTCATTGACTCGATGGCCGGTACAATTGGAGGTGCTGGTTTTGGCTCATATTCATACGCAGCACTAACTGCAGCCGAAGCCGCTGGACAAGTGAGCGTACTGCTGCCCAATACTCTTGATGGAAATATATTACCAATAGCCAACTTTCTTGCAGGTCTTGATACAGCACTGAATTCCTCATTTCATCCATCCGACCCCCTGTTTAATATTTCATTACTAGATGATTTGGGCCCTGTTGCCTTTGTTTCAATGGGAGAACCAGATGCCTTATTATCCGAACTTGAAGCCAATCCAACCGATTCAATCACGGTCAAGCGAGCGAGAGCTTACGGCTACTTGGCTTCTGAAATGGTTGACACGAATGGTGACGGTTTTGACGACTCCGAAAGCATCGATTATGCCCAAACACTGATTAGAGATTGGGCGTTGTATGTTGGAATTGGTTTTGAATTCCAATCGAATGGTGGAGGTTCACCATACACCGATAGCGAGGATATTGCTGACCGTTTAAGCAACTTATTTGGGATGGATTTCTCTGATGTGGACTGTCTAAATTTGATGCTGAACGGTAATGGAACCAGTAGCCCACTTGGTTTGTTGGCTAAAAATTCAGGAGGTACGGGATTTGGACTAAGCAGATTTTTAGAATTATCTCCATCAGAAGCAATGTCTACTTTTGATTTAAGCCAAGAGCAATACGATGTGATAACCTCTTGGGCAAATGGATGGGCCAACTCCATATCTTCACTTCAAATGGCTTTACTTGGCGGCAATGGTACAATCAACGCCAAGCAATTTGTCAACACAAGTTTTGGTGCTAAAGATCCAATTAGTGGCGGTTTTTTGCAATACAGTTTGAATCAGGGTGGTGATTGGGCGACACAACATTTGCTTCCAGACATTGAACTCACACCCGAACAATCGGCTGAAATATTGTATGGACCATTGGGACTGACCACAACGGACGGAGCACTGCTCTTCCTTTACGGCGAACTGTCCGGTAAGGCTCCACCTGGATACCTTGGAACGCCACTATCAGCAACACAGAATTGGAACCTTGATTTGATTGCCGCAGCCTACAATATTCAAACAAATGAAGCAAGGGCCCTTCAAGAATTAGTAGTTGAGGATATTTTTGGCGAGTTCGTTGAAAATTTATTGGTAACGAGTTTTGGAGCGCATCCCTACCTCACCCAATCAGTCAACAGTTGGCTACTCGGATGGCATGACCCTGTCAGCGCAATTCTGGCATCAGGAAATGCGAGCAATATGGGTGTTGGTTGGGCTTCTTTAGAATCCAACAAGACTTACTACGGTTCTGATGAAGTTGTCAATGGGGATGGTACCAATTACACGATATGTACAGGTGAGAGGCCTGTTTGCGAAAAAGGTGAGTTGCTACGACAAGACGGTTCAACTCAATTGTCATGGCGGAACGATGCAATGCATGAAGCAACATTAGGGCTGATCACCCCAGAGGACCTCTCTGGTACGACTGGCGGGTTTCTTACTGGAAGCGATGACAAAGTCGATGTTTCTGGCTATGCAGTCACGGAGGTTATCTGTTCAGGTACAGATGTCGTAAAGGGCATCCCTGTCAACACATGTGAGGCTTCAGTAGAGCCTACTGAACGTTCCATTCAGGCTAATTTACTAAAGACATTCTCACTACTTGATGCTATGCCAAGTGCCTTACCTATATATTTGGGTAGTGAAATTGAAGTCAAGTCTGAACAACTTTCTGGACTCATTATTGCTGGTGATTCAACAACTCGGTTTTATATCGATACAAGAGATGCTAATGCAATGAATACAAAACCATCAATGAGTGACCTCGCCCCAGTATTTGAGATTCAATCCTCGTCAATGATAGGGGATTTGGATGCGGAAACGATGGAGAGTTCAATCGTTCAAAACCAGAATCACTTCACGTACTGGATGAATTTTGACACACCATTCGATCTTCTTCCATTCTTCATTTGGCTTGCGATATTTGGCGCTCTTTTTGCCTCCCTCACGTTGACTTACCGGTCTTTAGGTCAAGAGAAAGAGGAGGAAGATATAGTGCTCCATGAAATTGAGCAAGAGCATGCTGGTGGATTACTTCAACGCGGATTGCGAATACAATCCAAGTGATGTTGCCATCAATATCCTGTTCCTACAATAATAAATACATCAACATGAGTCGTCATGGACGCTCCCCACGGTGTGTCCTTGAACTTCAATAGTGAAATAATTTTCATGAAACTATAGGGCCCAAAAAATGTACTCAATAGAAAGTGGCTTTACAATAACCCCCGTTAGGGGTTCCATGCGGAGAACCCGAATCATCGCAACAATCGGCCCAGCCTCAGATTCAAAGGAGATATTGGGTTCTCTCCTCCGCGCTGGTGTAGATGTTTGCCGTCTCAATTATTCACATGGCGCACCAGCAGATAAATCCGAGATTTATCAGCGAATTAGAGGCTTTGAGGAAGAACTTGGACACCCTACTTGTATTTTGGCTGATTTACCTGGGCCAAAACTTCGTTTGGGGGACTTTGAAGGTGTGATATTTCTCAAACAGGATAGTATTGTCGAACTTCATTGCGGAGTGGCCGAAATGGCAGATGTAAGCCCTGAGAAAATACCTGTGGCTTATCCGGGGTTATCAGCTGAATTGCAGGCTGGGGATCCTGTATTGATTGCCGATGGATTAATTCGCTTAATGGTAAAATCCACACCTGATTGTGCAGGAGGTGTAGTTATTTGTGAGGTTGAGGATGGCGGCCCAGTTAGTGCCCGCAAGGGAATAAATGTGCCGGGTACTATGGTTGACCTCCCGGCAATTGGGCCACGGGATGAGGCTGCATTGGCTCATGCAATAGAGGCAGGTGCCGATTATGTGGCAGTAAGTTATGTTCGTTGTGCAAAGGATTTACATCCGGCCAAAGAGGCGATAATTGCAGCCGGAATGCACATTCCAGTCATTGCAAAAATTGAGCATCCTGCAGCCCTAATAAACTTGGATGAAATTTTGGATTATGCAGATGCCGTAATGGTTGCAAGAGGCGATTTGGGAGTGGAGATTCCACTTGAGGAGGTGCCTGTGGTCCAACAGAGGATTATTGATGGGGCATTATCGCGTGGAATGGTAGTGATTGTCGCTACTCAAATGCTTGAATCAATGACTTATAATCCACGACCCACAAGAGCAGAAGCAAGTGATGTTTCAACTGCAATCAGGCATGGAGCAACTGCAGTAATGTTGTCGGGTGAAACCGCATCAGGAGATTATCCTTTGGTTGCGGTTGAAACGATGGCTAGGATTGCTGAAGCAACTGAAAACGGTTTGGCTATACAAGGCATCAATCCAAGCAGCCTTGCAAAATTTAAGTCCACAAGAGCAGTTGCACATGCTGGAGTTGAATTGGCAAAAATTGCTAAAGCAAATAGAATAATTGTTGCAACTGAACATGGAAATGCCCCTCGATTGGTATCAGGGTACAATCCCGGAATACCCATTACTGCAGTAACTAATCGTATACGTGCTGCTCGCCGTTCCCATCTACTACCGGGTGTTGATTGTGTAATTGTTGAGGAGCATGAGAGAGGTTCAATCACTATGCAAAATGCTATAATTAGTTTGCTCAATAGCGGACGAGTAAAAGTAAATGAAATAATAGTGGTAATTTCCGGAAGTCCATTGGCTATGGGTGGTCCAACAAGCACTGTTAGACTTTACAAAATAAATGCCAATGGGGAAATAATTGGCGCTGAATAGGTTGGGGTGAGATATTGCTATTGCAGTATTGAGTAATCATTTTTTACAAATTATAAAAAGATGAAAATGTTTCATCAAGCAGACATTATTGAACCATTCTCTATAAGTGAGTAATGCCTGCCCCTCGGTTCATGGCCAAGGAGCAAATTGAGGCATCAAGTGCATTGCATGATTTGCGCAAACGACGTCGAATCACCATAGCGGCATTTGCCTTTGTCACTATTTTCCTGCTCTCCGGTTTTGAATTCGGACCAAGTGGAAATGGTAGGACGGCTTTCTCTCTTGAGGGAGACCCTACATGGGAAGCAGCAATGATAGTTGAGGCTGAAATGCCATCTGAAATGCGCGATGTAGTATTATTCATTGGCCCTTCATGGGAGAACGAGGGCGGAAATATTCTAGCCCATTCGGTATTGAACGAAGTAGTGGCACGATATGATGAAGTAATGTCAAATGAAGAGATAACTGAGCATTTTGCAACGAGATATTCTTGGCAGGTTCAAATGAATGTCACTGGACCTTGGGCTTTTGCAAATACCGTCCGCTCCATAATGAATCAACAATCACCTGTTAGTCAGCAAATTGACTGGAATGGTTCAACTTTTGAGAATGCATCCTCCGAGGAAATTAATGATGCATTAACTAGACTTTTCTCAATTGAAATGCCCGACGGTTCACATCCATATGCGGCATCAATAAGTGGCCTGGAGAAAGATGGCCAAGGGGTATGGACTGGCAGTGCCAGTTTTATTTTCGGCGAGGCCGACATGTCAAGTTTGGTTGGACCAGAAGGCGAGTACTCATTGATTCCTGAAGATACAAAACCCTTCTTCGAAGAATGGGAAATAATGATTGATGATATTTACTCTCGTCCTATGACTAACACAGGCGAGGAAGTTCATGTATGGTCCTACTTAGCCATAGACACAGAAATTAATGACGAAGTGGCACAAACGCTGCCTCTTATTGGCATAAGTTTCATTCTGATGGTGATAATTTTAGGGGTATTCTTCCGAGATATTAGGGACGTTGCAGCCGCATCTGCTGGTCTTGGATTATTGATGGGCTGGATGTATGGAACCCAAGCATGGCTTGGTTACCCTCAAACGCAAATATCCTCAATGCTACCAATTCTATTGTTAGCCTTGGGTGTTGATTTTTCATTTCATGGTTTGCATCGTTGGCGGGCAATGGCAAACAAAAATGGTGGTGACGAGGAAGCAAGGTTAGCCGCTGCATGGATGAGCATTAAGGAATTGCGACCCGCATTGGGACTAGCAACTATTACAACAATGATTGCTTTTGGAACTGCTGCTTTTTCATCAATTCCCGATTTGGCAGAATGGGGGGTATTAGCTGTAATTTTTATCTTTGAAGCATACTTATTACTTGGGATATTCACTGTGGTGTTGCGTTCTGGAAATAAGGTAAAGGTGGGTGACCCACAGGAAAAGTTTGCCGCCAAAATGCGCAAATTGGCCGGCATTCAAGTGCGTAAGCCCATGCCATTTATTCTTATTTTACTTCTATTAACTGGAAGTGCGTTGGCAATAGGTCAACCAGATACCGATTTCAATGCAAAGGATTATGTTGACAACGATTCAAGAATGATGCGATCTTTGGAAGTGACTGAGTTGACATTTGAGATTGAAGATAAGGGAGAACCAGGGTATATTTTTGTCAATGGCAACGGTATCGATTTAGCGGAATATGAGACTCTAGAAAGCATTCAACAATTCATGAAGAAAATGGATGAAAATAACTGGACTTATGGCAAGGATTCAATCGTAGATATGTTAGTTTGGCAAAATCAGTTAGTTAAGCAAGGTGGACCTGGATTTGAATCTCAATCAATCAATAATGATACCGGCTTGCCAAGTCAAACCTCTGATATCCAATTAATGTTACTGGATATTCAAAGAAATGGTACCTATGACCCCGCCGACCCTCGTTCAATGGTAACGCCGGGCGGGGTGGCCGAACTGTCAAAGATTAATTCCGAAACTGGTGAATTGGAAATGATGATATTGCCGATGAAAGTTGGAATAGCTCATGATTGGCCTTGGATGACAGATTACAAAGCTCAAGTTGAAGAACTAATTGACCAAGAAGTGATTCTAAACGGTGACCAAGAAGCAATACTTACCGGGCAGTCATTTCAAAGATATGTATATGTAAATGCGATGACAACTTCCTTCCAAAGCAGCATTTATTTGGCCGTTGTTGCTTGTTTTGTAATCCTATTTATCGTATTTAGAGATGTTAGGCTAAGTCTATTGACTATCTCGCCAGTAATTGCAGTTTCACTTTGGCTATATGCGGGAATGAATATTGCCGGAGTAAGTCTTAATTTAGTTACTCTTCAAGTTGCAAGTCTTGCAATAGGGTTAGGTTTGGATTATGCAATTCATGTCACTCAGGCCATTCGCGAGCAGAAGAACAGACGCCCTGATGCGGGCATGGAGAGGTGGACTGAGGGGATGATGGGCCACACTGGTTCTGCATTAATTGCCAGTGGCTTTACAGATATTGTTGGATTCAGTGTCCTTTTACTTTCAGTCATGCCGATGTTTGCAATGTTTGGAAAAGTAATGATTGCAATGGTAATTCTTGCCCAAGCCGCTTGTGTATTCATATTACCTGCAATGCTAACTAAATGGGGCGGAATAAATGTCAAATCTGCCGAAGAACTCACTGCTTAATCCACAGAATAGATTCCAATTGTAAATATTGATTTCGAATTGCAGTACGCTTTCGAGCGTTAATGTGGTCAGCGGTTCTAACCCGTATTCTCAGCAGTGTATATTATTTTCACTATATATGAGAACCTATATATGTTTGGCTCTTTGTGCCGAACATAGGCGGGACTATGATAGGAGCAGCAATTTCCGAATCGGTCAAACTCGACCCGGCTTTCTTGCAAAAAGCAGCGGGCATAATCAAAATGCTTGGCCACCCCGATCGCCTTCGAATTGTTGAATTACTTCAAACCGGTGAGCATTGTGTTTCTTCAATACAGGAATACATGGGGCTTTCACAACCCATTACAAGTCAGCATTTAATGCAGATGAGGAAGAGAGGCTTAGTCGACAGGCACAGGGATGGTAACAAAATGATGTACTTCGTTGCCAATCCGCTTATTTTCAAATTATTAACTTGTTTACGGGAGACTCAAGTAAACATGGAATGTGATGCGTTATCTTATTTGGATTGAAGTTTGAGAAATAGGGGGAATGAAATATGAAAGAACATGATGATGAATTAGATTGTAGCGGATTAAATTGTCCGATGCCAGTACTAAAGACAAAACTAAAGATTGACAAAATGGATGCCGGCAAAATATTACGTGTAATCACAACAGACCCTGGTGCCTGTAATGATTTACCTGCATGGGCAGGAAAAGTGGGGCATGAAATCCTCTCCAATTGTGAAGAAGGTGACAAATATGTTTTCTATGTAAAACGAGGTGCTTAATATGAGCGAAAAGAAAAAGATGGCAATAATTGCCAGCCAAGGAACTTTAGATTGGGCATACCCTCCATTCATTTTGGCATCAACAGCTGCAGCAATGGATATGGAGGTGAAGATTTTCTTTACCTTTTACGGACTTCCGCTATTGAGCCATAAAATTAAGGCCAAAGTATCACCTTCAAGCAATCCAGCAATGCCTATGAAAATGCCCTTTGGCCCTAAGTTCTTCCAAGGTTTTGATTGGCCAATACCAAATATGGTAAGTGGAAATTTACCAGGGTTTGAAACAGTTGCAACTAGTTTAATGAAGAAGACATTTAAAAATAAGGGTGTTGCGACAGTTACTGAATTACGAGAAATGTGTTTGGAATTAGGTGTTGAGATGATTGGCTGCCAAATGACTATGGATGTATTTGGATTTGAAAAAGAGGATTTCATTGAAGGAGTAACAATCGGTGGGGCGGCAACCTTCCTTGACTTTGCTTCAGAGGCAGATATTCAGTTATTTATTTGAGTTGGTAATATGACGATTTTTACTGCACATGAACTATATTCTGCAATTGAGGAGAAGGAGGATTTCCTCCTGCTTGATGTTAGAAATGAAGAGGATCACAAGCGTTTCTCCATTGAAGGTCCAAATGAAGTAATGATGATGAATATTCCATATTTCGATTTCATTGAAGAGCCAGAGGAAATGGTTGCTCAAGTACCCGATGATAAGCCGGTTAGAGTTGTATGCGCAAAGGTTGGTTCTTCGGAGTTCGTAGCGAATTTACTCGAAGGGCTGGGTCGTGAAAATGTTAGCCATTTAGATGGAGGGATTATTTCCTGGGGTAATTTGTTGGTTTCAAAAAGAGTTAATTCCGAATCCGATGATTATGAAGTTTGGCAGTTCAATCGTCCGGGAAAGGCATCTTGTTCATATGGACTTGTTTTTGGAAAGGAAATGTTCCTCTTCGACCCCTCAAGAAATGTTGATTATTACTTGCAATTTGCTGAATCACGTGGTGCAATAATCACTCATGCCCTCGAGACTCATTTACAAGCAGATTATATTTCTGGAAGCCCCAAAATTGTAGAAATGACTGGTGCAGTATTAGTTGCCCACGATGGAGATTACTCCGAAGCGCTTCATCAATACCATTCGGTTACTGATGGTGAGGAAATTAATTTTTCAACCGAGAATGGTCCTGTTGTTTCTTGTGTACATTCTCCCGGTCATACACCCGGCTCAATGACTTATCTCATCGGAGAAAAATATATGATTTCTGGAGACACGATTTTTATTGTTAGCATTGGCCGACCTGACTTGGGAAAGATGGCAGTTGAATGGGCACAAATGCTATACGACACTTTACACAAACGTATTTCAGTAATGCCTGACGATTTGATTGTTTTGCCTGGACACTATACTGACTGGGAGGCAGAGGCTGATTCGGAATATAGAATAATGAATGATTTCGCAACTGTTAAGGCAATGAATGAAGAGATTTATAGCATCGCAAATATCGATGATTTCGTCACATATATTCAAGGCAATATGCGTAATCAGCCAGAAATATATGGGCAAATTAGACTAGTAAATTTTGGCAAACTTACTCCATGTGAGAATGAACAGAATATTATGGATCTCGGAAAGAATGAGTGTGCTGCTTCCAAGCACGGCGGCATAGAAAATGCTTAACCCATAGGCGGGGATTTCTGTGAAGAATTGGATGTGATATTTTGACAAATTATGGCTTCGTAATTGACAATAGGACTTGTATTGGTTGTCATGCCTGTACAGTCGCATGTAAGTCTGAACATGATGTGGCAATTGGGGTTAACCGAACATTTGTGAAGTATATCGAAAAAGGAGAGTTCCCCAATTCAACTCGTGAATTTAGCGTTCACCGATGTAACCATTGTGAGGATTCACCCTGCACTACAATTTGCCCAACCACCGCCCTCTTTACTCGCGAAGATGGAATTGTGGATTTTGACAATGAACGTTGTATAGGTTGCAAATCTTGCATGCAAGCGTGCCCATATGATGCACTTTATATCGACCCAAATAATGGCACTGCGGCTAAGTGTAATTACTGTGTTCACCGAATTGAAAACTCTTACGAGCCAGCATGCGTTGTGGTCTGTCCGACACAATCTATTATTTCTGGAGACCTTGATGACCCCCACTCAAATATTTCTAAACTGGTATCTGAAAATGAAACCACAGTACGAAAACCTGAAGCCGGTACCAAACCTAATTTATTTTATATCAAGGGTAGTGAAGTAATGCTTGACCCTTCTGCAACTGAGAGAACTGGTTCAGGAATGTGGTCTGAGCAGGCAGCAGGTGTAGGACATTACGCTAAATATGCTCATAAAAAATCTGGTGCAGCAGATACTCATTCAATGATTGTTCAATTAGCCCTTCAGCGGAAATCTGAAGAATCTAATCCTCGAGACCGCGCAGTAATTAATGATGTGATGGACAAACTTGCTGAGCGAAATGCCGGAATGGCTCCGCATGCAAATCAATCGAGTTCAGCAAAGCGAGTATATGACCAGCCGAGTAAAGGTATCCTATGGGGCTGGGAAGTTTCTGCATATATATGGACAAAAGGCATTGCCTCAGGTACATACTTGATTGCTGCATTGATGATGCTCATGGGGATGGAAGTAACTCAAACTCAGTGGTGGGCAGTTATCATAATCGGCTTTGTATTCCTCGGAATTACCGGCGTTTTACTTATTCTTGACCTCGACCGCCCTACTCGCTTTTTGTACGTAATGTTGCGGCCAAATTGGTCATCATGGCTTGTAAAAGGCGCATATATTTTGGCCGGATTTAGTGGGATATTGGCTGCCAGTGCCGGAGTATTAATCTTAGGCCTAGATACAAATTATCTTACATATTTGGCATACATAGGAGTTCCATTGTCGCTATTAACAGGCGTTTATACTGCGTGGTTATTTCAGCAAGCAAAGGGCCGTTCTTGGTCCAATGACAAGATGCTGCCAGCCAAGTTTCTTCTTGAAACAATTGCCATTGGTTCAGCAGTTGCGATTCCTCTACTAATGCCCAGTGTACTAAATGCTATTATTGGAGCATTCGTACTGAGTGTCGCATTTTTCCACGGTAAACATGTAGTGCTTTATCCGCAAATGGAGACTTTAGCGTGAGGTGTAACTGATGGTAGTAAAAAGGTCATTCATTGAAAAACTCGCCGAGGGAATTGGTATTATTCCAAAGATTTCAAATCGAATAGAGGTAAAGGGTGCTGATGGGGAATTGCAAAACTTCCCAAGCCCGAGTGAATGGGATAATCATATCGAATTTGATGCTCAAGCATGGCCCAACCGTATTGAGAAAAACTACTCTCTTGTACCAACAACTTGCTTTAACTGTGAATCCGCGTGTGGGCTATTAGCATATGTGGACAAAGAAACAGAAACAGTCACTAAATTTGAGGGAAACCCACATCATCCAGGGAGCCGAGGAAGAAATTGCGCCAAAGGCCCTGCTACAATAAACCAAATCAAAGATACTGAGCGTATTCTTTACCCTCTGCGCCGCAAAGGGCCGCGAGGGTCTGGCGAGTGGGAACAAATCACTTGGGACACTGCTCTTGATGAAATTGCAGCCAAAATTCGCACCTCATTAAAGAGTGGAGCAAAAGACAAAGTCGTCTACCATGTAGGTCGTCCTGGGCACGAAGGATATGCAAATCGAGTTCTCAAAGCATGGGGTGTTGATGGGCATAATAGCCATACAAACATTTGTTCAGGGGGGGCGCGAACAGGATATGCAATCTGGCATAAGTATGACCGGCCAAGCCCCGACCATGCAAATGCTAAAGTAATTCTTCTTACCTCTTCGCATCTCGAGACCGGTCATTATTTCAATCCTCATGCTCAAAGAATAATGGAAGGAATGATGGCTGGTGCGAAGTTAATCGTAATTGATCCAAGACTTTCTAACACAGCATCAATGGCAGATGAATGGGTTCCAACTTACCCTGGCTCTGAGCCAGCCTTATTTTTGGCCATTGCCCGACATATTCTTGAGTCTGGTAAATATGATCGTGAATTCATGGAAAAATGGACTAATTGGGATGATTGGCTCAAAGCAGACCATCCTGACACTCCACAGACGTTTGAAACATTCATTGAACTATTAATTGCTGAATATCAGTGTTATTCGGATGAATTCGCTGCCGAAGAGTGTCAAATCCCTATTGAACAAGTAAAGCGTGTTGCCGAACTTGTTGCTGATGCCGGTAGTCAACTTTCAACCCATGTTTGGAGGTCGGCAGCTATCGGTAATTTGGGTGGCTGGCAGGCAGCAAGAACACTTCATTTCCTAAATGTGCTGACAGGTTCTGTAGGCACTGAAGGAGGAACTTCCCCAAGTGCTTGGAACAAATTTCAACCTGAATTCTTTGATGTTCCAGAAGGCCCTGATGGTTGGAATGAATTGCATTTCCCGCCCGAATATACTTTGAATCATTATGAAATGAGTCATATTTTGCCCCATCTGGTTAAGGAAGGGAGAGGTGCAATGGATGTTTACTTTAGCCGAGTATTCAATCCAGTATGGACATTCCCTGATGGTTTTTCTTGGATTGATATGTTTGAAAATGAAGACGCAATTGGTTGCCATATTGCATTAACTCCTACATGGAATGAAACCGCATTCTTCGCAGATTATGTTTTGCCCATGGGTCATTCAAGTGAGAGGCATGATCTCAATTCGTACGAAACTCATGCTGGAAAATGGATAGCATTCCGTCAACCTGTATTACGAGAATATGCACGGCGTCAAGGTAAGGACGTAGAATTTACCCATGAGATAAATCCCGGTCAAGTTTGGGAGGAAGATGAATTTTGGATAGAATTATCATGGCGCATTGATGATGGTACAATGGGCATTCGCGAGCACTTTATCTCACCTTATCGTGAAGGAGAGAAAATTAACATTGATGAGTATTATCAGTATATTTTTGATAGAGTTCCCGGCCTGAAGGAAAAGGCAGAATTAGAAGGCCTTGGTCCTCTTGAATTCATGAAAAAACATGGCGCATTCTTAGTAGATGAGGCGATTTACAAACGCCATGAAGATGAAGTAAAGGAAGGTGGAATTATTATTGATGGTAAGCAAATGGAGGGTTGGCCAACTCCCTCGAAGAAGCAGGAATTCTATTCTCAAACGATGATTGAGTTTGGTTATCCGGAACATGCAATACCTCATTACCGAGTCAAGAGTCACATTCACCCTGATTTTTTAGAAGAGGAAAATGCCTATTGCTTGCTACCAAATTTCAGACTACCAACGCACATCCACTCGCGTTCTGCAAATTCAAAATGGCTCGCTGAAATAGCCCATCGCAATCCAGTTTGGATGCACCCAATTGATGCCAATAATTTGGGAGTGGCCGATGGAGATTTAATAAAGGTGCAAACTGAAATTGGTTTCTTCATTGATAAGGTCTGGATTACTGAAGGAATAAAACCAGGTGTTGTAGGATGTTCTCACCACATTGGTCGTTGGCGCAGAAAACAAGATCAGGGAAACCGCTTAATGACAAATGAAGTAAATATCACAAAAACCGAATCAGGTTCTTATCGAATGGAAACAGTAAGTGGAATTGAACCATGGGAATCTAATGATGCAGATACAAATAGAGTGTGGTGGAGAGACGGAGGGGTTCATCAAAACATCACTCATGCGGTCCAACCCGATCCAATTAGTGGTCATCATTGTTGGCTGCAGAAAGTACTGTTATCTTTACCTGCTGAGGGGGAAAAGTACGGAGACATAGAGGTTGACCCGAAGAAATCTTTTGCATACTATCAAAAGTGGAATCAGTGGGCTAAGGACAAGGAGACTCACCCGCGCGGTGAGCGCAGACCTCTTTGGTTCAAGCGCCCGCTTCAACCAAAGAAGGAGCATTTCTACATAAAAGAGGATGAAAGTTAAAATGGAACTCGGTACGCTAATCCTCATTTTTGCACTCATATTTATCACAGGTTTTTTATTCGCTCCATTAGGTTTAGGGGGAGGTCTATTATTTGTGCCCATATTTCATTACATTGCGGGATGGCCAATTGAAAGCCCCTTAATGATCACCTCCCTACTACTTACTGCAGTAGTGTCTTTTGGTTCAGGCACGACACACATTAATGCGGGTCATTGGGATAAGTCAGTGAGAAATACCGCTCTTTTAGGGGCAATCCCAGGAGCGCTTGCCGGTGTCGGGCTATTTCTTGTGATGGGAAGCAATATGGGAATTATTTTCAAATCAATAAGCGTTGTCATGATAGCCTGGTCAATCCAAAAAACTTGGAAAAAACTTCGTAATGAACCTATTAATACTCCTGCGGAAGATAGTGAAAAAGTAGTAGAAACAATCCCATTGCGCATTGGAGCAAGTATCGGAGGGGGGCTTTCAGCAGTATTGGGAATTGGTGCCGGTGTCATTTATATCCCAGTATTACGCCAATATGCGCATGTACCTGCGCGTAGGGCAATTGGGACAAGCCTCAGTATGATGATGATAGTTGTACCAATTGCTCTATTGACTCATAGTTCTGCATTAACTGCTGAGCACTTTGATTTCCTCATTTCCGAGGGTGGTTATTACCTCCTACCTTGCGCTGCATTATTCGCAATTGCTGGTGCTTCGATAGGTGCAAAAGTTGGTTTGAAATACCTCCCTACAAAGGTCGTGATAGCAATTTTCTTCGGCCTCTTGTGTCTCATTTGGATTCGCTATGTTGTTGATATTTCAAAATTTCTCTAATAGGAAATGTGTCGAATCTAGGCCAGATTATTTGTTGGGAAAGAGGGAATAATAGGAGCCCTCACTTGTTTTGGGGTCGTTCATTGGTAAGATACACCAGTTCCATAAGCAAGTATTTCCACTGAGGCATTTTTACTTTTGCCAGTTTGGTCTGCTTGAATTGTTGAAGTTTCCAATCTCAAATTTAGGACCTCATCAAATCCATTTGAGATAGCCAATTCCCGCAAGCGTTGGATTGCTTCTTGGCGCCCCCAGTCAAGGATCTTGTCAAGAGATTTAATATTGCCACCAAAAATAGTCTTTATTCGCGCATTGAATAATTGCCAATGTGACGGAGCAGCAACGATATTGATTGCTAATAAGTCTGAACGAATAACTTGACGCCCAGGGAATGGGTTTCGTAAGGTTGAAACATTATCTCTAGTCATTGCCTTTTCTCGCGCCAGTAAATCATATCGCAATTTCTTTTGGTGCCAATTACCACCAAACCAGGAAATCAAAAATATTATTATCGGCGAAAGAAGTGAGAGAGAGTAGATGCCTACCACAAACATGTATTCTATATCAGGCATGAAAATCACTGGATTATTACTGCAGTCCCATAAGCGAATAATTCTGCCGCCCCGCCCGCTATTGCTGAAGTTGCAAATCTAACATTGACTACAGCATTTGCTCCTCTTTGTGCTGCATCTAAGACAAGGCGTTGTAATGCTTCATTACGTGATTCTTGTAGTAATTCTGTATACCCCTTCAATTCTCCACCTACAATATTCTTAAATCCTGCCATAATGTCTTTGCCAATATGTTTTGCTCTTACTGTTGAGCCTGTTACTACTCCGAGAGATTGAATAATTGTTCTTCCAGGAATTGTCTCTATGTTGGAAAGAGCGATTTGTGCTACTTGTGGTGTCCCAGTATTGGGTTGCATGGGAGAGCCACTATGGGGCAAGTTATTCAATTTTTGTCCCGTTTCTCCACAATAATTTAGAAAGCTAAGCATCTGAAAGGTAAGGAGAGGAGAAGTGATGGCAAAAAGTAGAGTGGATAAAGAAAGAAAATGTGACCTTTTCATTTTTTGAGTTGCTCTTTTGCTTGGGCTTCAGGGGTAATTAGGATTGCTTCTGTAGATGCCTCAATATCCGGTGTCACAATAACAAAATCAATGGGGTTATTATGAAAACCACTTTCAGGAACCTGCTTTAATCCTTGCCGTGTATTCATCCAACAAAAGAAAATAGTTGCAGCAAACATGAGGTTACAGAAAATAACTTGGCCAATACCTGCAATCATTCCAATAATATTCATGTTAGCGGGGTAATATTCCTGTGATTGGTAAAATTCAGACATTATAGAATTACTCATTACAGTTAATACGATTGCTGAAATCGTAGAATATCCAACCCAAATTCCGGCTGCATGAAAAGAATATTTCATTTTTGCAGCTAATAATCCGGCGACCAATAATCCGCAAAGGCAACCTATTGTTGCAAAGATTATCTGCATTTCAATAATACCACTTTCTTTTAAATCATCCATCAGTCCCCGCGTGTCATTTAATGCTTGATTCCCCTCATTTGTTTCATTCCATTGTTGTTGCTCAGAGCTTGACCCATTTTCGGGAAAGGGGCCTAGGTCTAATTGGCCAAAATCCATATCAAGGATATTACTTTTGTAAATATATCCTGTGGCAAGTGCATTGAAGCCACTCAATACAGACACCATTGCAATGAAAAGGGCAAGTCCCCAGTGCCACCAAGGACTCGGTTGCTGCAGATTATGTGTTGAAACAGCAACAGTATAAGGTTGCAATAAAACACCTACAATATCGGTTGCGTTCTCAACCATTCAAGGTCGGAAATGTACAATTGACGAATATCATCCAAATCTAATACCAGCATTGCCAGCCTTTCGAGCCCCATGCCCCAAGCACAAACCGGCGCACTACAACCAAGCGGCTCGGTTACTTCGGGCCGGAAAATTCCTGCGCCGCCTAATTCCAACCATTTACCACGCCACTTGACTTCCACTTCCAAACTGGGTTCGGTGTATGGGAAATATGCAGGCCTAACTCTCACTTCAGGGTAGCCCATTTTGGCATAGAATGTTTTTAACATTGTAACGAGCATAGGCAAATTTGCTCCAGGCTCCATGATTATTCCCTCAATTTGATGGAATTCAGGAAGGTGGGTTCGGTCGATACTCTCCTTTCTAAACACCCGTCCCACAGAGAATATTCGGCAAGGGGCATTTGGGTTTGCGGCAAGATGTTGAATGGTATTAACGGTGGTGTGCGTGCGTAAGAGGCCTTTTTGTGAAATATCCGTAGAATAAGCCCCCCCCCATCCGATTGAACCGGTGTCTCCGCCGTCTTCATGGATTGATTTCCATTGCTCAAGCCGTTCACTTGGGATATCAAAGGTGGCAGGGTTATCCAAGTAGAATGTGTCTTGCATTTCTCTTGCAGGGTGGTCTTGGGGGATGAATAAGGCGTCCATATTCCATCCTGCTGACTGAACGAAATTACCCTCAATTTCTGAGAATCCCATTTCGAGGAATACCGCTCTTACACGCTCAATAAGTGCCTGCATCGGGTGAGATTTGCCGGTTATTGGAGTTTTTGATTCAAGACTTACATCATAGGGCTTGAATTCGGCACTTTTCCATGCATCATTTGCAAGCAATTCGGGAGTAATAGAAATTATTTGCTCCACTTCGGCTAGATTTCCAGACGAGATTCCACGCCCCTTTTCCGTAATCTGCCAAGTTCGTATTGTTGCCTCAGTTGATACGAGCAATCCTTTTCTTCCTCGAAAATGATTGAGTAAATCAGTATCCAATTGTAATTCTTCACAACCGTCACGAAGTTGCTCAAGGAAAGCAAAGCGGGTTGCAATTACAGATTCCACAGTTTCAAAATCTTCCGGCAGGCAAAGTGAGCCAGCCTGAATTGTCACGCCAAGTCCCTTCAACAATCCAACACCGGGGCCTGACTCATGCTTTTCAAAAGATGAATTTGAAAGGTCACGCATTCCTCTTTCACCTTCTGGCTGGGTGACTAACCACTTTAACAACCGATCTTCAAGTAGCCCATTAGTCAATGCCACCTCTCCTTCTGCACCAAGAGTCCACGTTTTGTTGATAACTTCGTTAATGGTGGCTAGTCCCTTGTTTGATAATCCATGTCCAGCGGTTACGACAGTTGCTTGGTCTGACCAAGAACAACTTTTCAGTAACTCGTTTAGGGACCATTGTCGGACGGAATCTGCTTGCATTTTTCCAAGCATTCGCCGTTCGGAGTTTGATAGTCCCTCCTCGCTCATAAATCGCTTGACCCATCTCGCTGACTTGACCCTTACGGGTCAAATGATAGAAATAATGAGATTATGTAGGGAGGGAGGAAGTTTGAAATTTAATCCCAATACTATTCCTCTTCATTATGCCAAAGAAAAGCATCACAAGAAGGGCAATCCCATGAATTGGGTTTTCTCCCTTCAACTGTGGCAACATCTCCACAAGCCCCACATAAAATAGTCGTAGTTATTGGTTCATCTAAAGTGGTGTCAATGCGATACATCACACGCCCTGAGTCGGGTAACTGGCCTTCGCTTGGCTGCCAAGCAACAATTTCTTCGAGGCTTAAACCATGCTCATCTGGTTTTGTGGAAAAACCCCAAATGAATATAACAATTCCTGCCAATCCAATTGTTACCCCAAAAGGAGCAAGCGCTGGATCCAGACTCAAGGTAATAATTGCTCCAATGCTAAGGCATGTAAGTCCTGAAATGAGTAAGTTTTGGCGAACACCTTGCATAGAATCACCTAGTTCTCGCTAATCCATCTGCAAGAGCAACAGCAACCCTTTCCATTTTTTCTTCGGGAATTGCACAAACTCCAATTCTAATTCCCCCTTTTAGAGGAACTAAATACACTTGGTGGTCTTTCGCAGCCATCTCGCAAATAGCATGATTTTCCTCGCATTCAAGAAAGGCAAAATAGCCATCATGGGTAGGGTTTATGGATAATCCATTGGTGATTGCCGAACTTCGCAGTGCTTCTCTTCTTGCGGCTAATAATTGCTTAAATGCATCACGCTCTACAGTCCATTTTTCAAGAAGTTGTGCATCATTGTGTATCTCTGAAATGGCTCTCTGAGCGACTCGCGGAGCAGCTGACCAAGTACCTCTACCTGAATGAAGTAGTACATCACTAACATTATTTAGGAACTTTTTATCTGGGTGGAGGCAAACTAGAGCGCCAGTTCTCAAGCCATATACGGTGTGCGATTTCGAGCATGAAACGGCGAAACAAAGCATCAAATTTGTTGGCCATTTCCGCTCGCTTTTCATTTTCTCCAAAATAGATTCAGCCCATCCGAATGGCTCATTTGCATACAATGAATATGCTGCATCAATTAGTAAGGTAAACCCTGTGCTGGGATGGGCAACTGCAAAACCCCATATGTCATTTAGTAAGGCTGAACGTTCATTTCGGCAAAGTGACAGGCCAGTTGGATTATGTGCCGGGTCATTTAACCAAATGAGAATTCGCTTTTGTCGCTCAACTAGGCCTGTTAGTGCCGACGTGAATCCGTGTCCATCATAATTTTCCAAGCCGTTTACAGGTGATTCCGGAATTAATGGCCAAGTTTCAATTCCACAATTCTGCTCGTGGATGATTGTCTGATATGGACTCCAATGACGGTTTCTCAGCAGGAGATTATCGCCTCGATCAATAAAGTTTGTAGCACTTACGGATAATGCTCCACAACCGCCGGGGGTGGCAATTGAGATTGCTGAGAGTCCCAACTTTTCAAGTGGAACTCGTTGGTCGCCTAGGGCCATTTCAATTGCTAATTCACGAAAAGGCGGTAATCCTTTCAAAGGTGCGTATCCGCATAATTCTCGCTCTGGTTGTTGTCGAATATGGGCCTCAACTGTTTTATTCACCATTAGTGTTCCATCTTCATGTAATAGACTCCCAAGAGTACCATTCACCACATCAAAACCTTCGGCTTTCGCAGCCATACTACGGCTAAACCAATGAAAAATGGGGTCATCTCCTCCCTTCGTTTGGGCATGTGGATTTAGCAATAATGGTGATGGTGAATAATCCTCTCCCGTCGCAAGCATATTTTCCTCCATTCCAACACCTCCTCAACTTTTTCCTGTTATTCATTTGATACCTTTAGCCAAAATATTTTTTCACCTTTCTACCAATGGTAGAATCACTGATTTGTTGTGAAATTCAACCTTGCCTAAAGTATTGGTTACCATATTGGCGAGCAGTTTGAGGGGGGTGTCCTTGTGCAACTAATTGCTGTTCATATTGTAACTGCTCAGCAGTCATCATTGCATCATAGGGTAGTACGCCTCCAGGCATTGTTGCCATGCCACCACCAAAGGCTGCATCTGAGAAAGCAGCATTAACAAAAGCATCATCCTTTACGGAGCCCCTACCCTTTCTTCCAACCATAAAGAAAGTAAGTAAAACAATAATTAAGATCGCAGAGCCAACGCCAATTAATACTGTTGGATTTTCAAGTATGCTCTGGAGGCCATCACTTTCAACATCTCCTGAATCATCATCAACATTATCATTGCCGTTATTGGTAGTACCACTTCCGTTGTTATTGGTAGTGCCACTTCCGTTGTTATTTGTAGTGCCACTTCCGTTGTTACTGTTAGTTCCATTGTTAGTGTTATTTCCACTGTCATCAACCACTTCACATCCAGTTGTGTCAACTACAGTACCTGCTGGAGTATTAGCACATTGGTCGACAGCATCTTCCACGCCATCTCCATCGCTATCTACAGGGGTTTTTGGGCATCCCATGCCATCATCTCCATCAGCAACTCCGGCTACAGTTGGACATTTATCTCCATCAGTTCCGTCAGGATTGTCACCAAAGGTATCATTATCGGCATCTACCCATTGAGTTGAATCTTGTGGATTAAAGTCAATAGAATTAGCCCAGCCGTCACCATCAAGGTCAGGGCAGCCAAACATTGGGTCTGTTGACTCACCATATGTCGTTGGGCATTCATCAATTATTCCGTCTCCAGTATCAGTCGTATTGTAGCCATCTTGGTCAATGTCATTAGCCCACAATTCTCCATAATTTTGAATATAGAACATTTGTCCTAAAATTTCATTGTTTGATTCATTTGATTCCATTATTTCATTATTTGAATCGACAACAAATTGGCAGTAATAGTTGCCTGAAGAAATATTTTGAGGTATTTCAACAATTTCGCTTCCGGAAGCGATAATATTGCCATAGGTAGCATCGTCAGTTACTGAACCAGAGATTAGAGTTGCAACCGACTGGAGACTTTCGTCAAGTAACATGATATCCCAGCCAAATGAGTCAAGTGGTCCACGAAGGTTGGTGATACTATATGATGCAAAGCCACTTTCTCCACTCGTAATATTTGATAGGCATGAGAAACTATTTGGCTCCAAATCAGCAGGTGCAGGATTTGTTGTTGTGATTGCAAGGGTGTAATTCCCAACTGTTCCATTTGAACCAATCATCAATACATATGTTCTATCTTCTCCCTCGTGTGCAGTATTATTGAGGCTATGCCATCTCATCTCATCTACGCTAGGGTATTCCCATCCCTCGATTATTGAGCCCATTTGAGTGTAAAGAGTAGCAGTAAATGCTGTGGCTTCAGTTTGAATTAGGGATATTTCTACATTGTTAAACTCGGATAATGTGAATTGATATGCATCAACAACATCACTTCCATCAACACAACCTGTGCCGGATTCCATTGGATTTGTTCCGATGTTACTTGGGTTGTTACTTTCATCACTTGCATCTTGGCCAAGTGAAAGGTCAGAAGCACCATCACAAGAAAATGGTGGGACCCAAGTGCCTTGTGTAGGCTCTCCAATGAACAAACGATAGTCTCCTTCGCCACTAGATCTATTGATGATTAAGGTATAGGTTCCGGAGGTAAGATTCCAAGTAGTCTCTTCAGTTGAAACAAAATCATCAGACCACCATGAGATACTGCTATCAACTTGCTCTCCAGAATTGGTAAGTAAATCCATATCGTAATCAGCACCTCCTGGTGCTGAAACTAAAGTGGCATTGAGCGGCATTCCAGATGATACGGTGACTTTGTACCAATCAGTTGTATCTGAACTATCAAGACAACCGCGGAATTCTTGCTCAATATCAGTTCCGAGACTAATCGCACCAGGGGAGTTTCCGCCGGCATCTCCTCCACTGCCAGCATCATTCTGTGAAGTGGGGCATGCTGTTTGAGAAGTGCCAATGGTTATTTGTGAAGTTGGGTCAATGGTATTATCGCTCTCTGATTTTTCTTCGATGACCTCTTCAGTGTCTATTTTTGCAGACAAATAATAAGCACCGCCAATTAAATCGTTTGGGATTACCGCATTAATTGAAACAACCTGAGTCACATCAATCAACGCACCATTTATGGTTTGGTTGGCAATCATGTGGTCAATCCAGTTAATGTGGAGATAATCAACCGATAGCCACAACTTAATGTTGAATACTTCACTAGTATCTAGGCTTCCTGTATTATTGATATCTACATCTATGCTAATTGAATCACCTTGTTGTGCCCCAGAGGGGACATTGATGTCATCAATAACAAGGTTTGGCCCGGGTATTGAATAGTTTGTCCAAACCTTGAGAGTATAGTTGGAAACTCCTGACCATTGTGATGCATTTACAAAATAAGTTCCATTCACTCCATCCCATTGGCCACCTGATGTTGATGCAGTTTCCGGATTCGAGATGGTGTAGCCTGAATCTGCTACCGAACCATTAGGTGCATGAATAAAAATGTCAAGGTCTGAAGTGTTATCGTGCATGGTAAGTTCTACCTCAATGGTATGGTTGGCAGGAACATCAAAAGCAAAAACATCATTTCGATCTGTACCATCTATGCATCCTGTGTATACACTGGTAACATTTGACCCCATATTGGTTGGGCTATCTGTCCAGTTTGCAACAGCATCCCCTCCAGTTCCACCATCATCTTGGCTTTGATTCCACCAATTGTCGCAATTTACGGATTCATTTGTCCAAGTTTCAAGATTATAATTTCCATCGCTAGAATATTGGTATATTGCGATGTAATAAGTGCCCGCCACGCCAGAAATAGAGGTGCCTGAACTGGAAACTCGTTCAAGAGGATCATTATACTCTGAAGCATCGAGCGCGGCAGTTCCTGCTGAATTAACAAGATAAAGGTCAAAATCTGCACCCGCAGGAACTGATAATTCAACATCAATATCCCTACCTGATGTCAACGAAAATGAATACCAATCTGATGTATCAATAGAGTCCACACAACCGGTGAGGGATTTTGTAGGGTCAGTGCCCAAGGGTTTGGATGTGTTTGAATTATTGCCCGAATCTCCTGCGGTTCCACCGTCACTTTGTAAAGCTGGGCAAGGTGCGCGTGCTCCGGCTTGAAAAGTAGTTCTAATGTCATTTTTCAATTCAGCAGAAGGTGTAGTTTTTAGCAGAATAAAACCCTCATTTTCTTCTTGGGTAATGTCAAAGGCTTCAGCAATAGGCTCGGAGACAAACTGGCTACCCAAAGGGGCGAAAAGTGCAGTTAACAGCAATAAAGTTACGATAGTGTGGGTCTTCATGGTAATACCTCGCATTATTGTGGACTAATCGCTCACATATCAAGGTAGGGTCTTTCCGATGTAAATGCAAATTATTGGATTTTGCAATAATTTGGACTTTGTGACAAGTATTACAGCGGCAAAATGGCATTTAATATAATGCAAATTATGGAGCCGACAGAGGGATTCGAACCCTCGACCTGCTGATTACAAATCAGCCGCACAACCGGGCTATGCTATGTCGGCGCGGCCCTGCGACGACCTCTGCTTCATCAATGCTATGGCTATAATTCTGTAATTCTTCATCCAAATGCAGATGTTTTATGGCCGCCCAGAAAAATATTTTCTTGTGATTGGGTGGTAAGAGTGAAAGAGGGTGGGCTATCCCCTGTATATTGAGAGATATGTCTGCGAGGGTTTTGGATGGCAAGGCGTGTGCTGCCGAGGTTGAATCAGAACTCATCGTAAGAGTGAGTAATTTGAAAGCCAAAGGTATTGACCCACATTTAGCAGTAATTATTGTCGGAGACGACCCTGCTAGTCATGTTTATGTCGGTGCAAAAATCCGAGCATGCAAGCGTTTGGGAATTAAATCAACACACGTGAAAATGCCATCTAATGCTAGTTTTGAAAATGTTTTAGAAGAAGTTGAGCGATTAAATAATGATGATTTAGTGCATGGTATTTTAGTCCAATCTCCTCTACCAAAGGAAATGGACGAATTGTCATTAACTGACACAATTGATCCTAAAAAAGATGTTGATGGTTTCCATCCGACAAATTTGGGCCGTCTTGTTCAAGGTCGGGTAGATGGATTACTTCCATGTACTCCGCATGGTGTAATGCGTTTGCTAAATTGGGGAGGGGTTGAATTATCTGGAAAGCGAGCAGTTGTTGTTGGAAGAAGCAGAATTGTGGGGATGCCTCAAGCCTTATTATTATCAAGAAAAGGAGCCGATGCGACAGTTACAGTTACTCATTCACGTACCAAGGATATTGGGGAGGAATGCAGGAATGCAGATATAATTATCGCCGCAGTTGGGCGGCCGGAATTTATCAAACCCGAATGGGTAAGGAAAGGGGCGGTGGTCGTTGATGTGGGCGTAAATCGCGTTGACGATGAATCGCGAGAGAGAGGTTACCGGCTTGCAGGCGATGTTCATCCAGATGTCGCCCTCGTTGCTTCAGCACTTTCACCGGTACCCGGAGGTGTTGGGCCAATGACAATCGCGATGCTCATGGCTAATACTGTGCGTGCTGCCGAAATGTAATTTTTCACACTCAGCACTTCCGATTCAAGGATGCTTTCTGGGCAGAATATTGCGCCCTTTGGGTGAAAAAATGTTAATTATAAGCAGTCATATGGGCGGAAGGTTTGATTTACTCAACCGGTTGCGGGTATTTGAATGACCTCGGAACGATATTATCCGGCCCTCAGTCAAGCCCTGTTTGGCTTATCCGTTTCGGTTGTTCTTTTCACTCTTTTAAATGTCCTCATCGGCGGCCCTTGGCCCGGCCATTTTGGCGAGAAATATTATGGTCTTCCTTTTTTGAAAAATTTATTTGGACTTGGGAATAGCCAACCAGTTTTTGGGCCGGACGGAGTTTGGAGTTCACAGGAGATTCTACTTCTGGTCCTCGCAATTATTTCTTTTGCTGGTGGCAAGTGGGCGGGGCGCTTTAGGCCCAATTTTGTAGTGCCAACAGGAGGAGATGCTATTGACTCGGGAGATGAGTTTTCAGCAACCGTGGTTTCCGCAAGTGCCGTAAGCACTACTGGCCCTACATCTGATAATTACCTCAAAGGTGGAAATTCACCTTTCATCAATCCAACGACATCTTCCATTGTAGATTCAATAATCACCGAAGCAGAAACAGTTAATCAAGCAGCAATTTCATCTGCCTCAAACTTGCTTGCCGCAGTTACACCTGAACTCCCTGTGAAGGAAGTTGCAAAGAGCAATGCGTACAATGAGATCCCAGGGATAGATAATTTGATTCTTGATGACGCTCCTGAAGTAAAAATGCCCTTTGCTCCATCTAATAATATTTCAGTTGCTTTACCCAAAGACGGCGAAGAAAGTAATTCATTACCCCCTCAAGTAGTCGCTAATGCAGAGGCTATTCAGGCAAAAAATGTACCCTTACCTTTATCCACACCTTCTGTACAATCTCAAACCGAGCCCCAACCTCAACCTCAAAATGATGAATTACATAGTGATGAAATGCCCGATATTAGCAATCTATTTGATTCCGCTAGCGTGGATAATGAACCTTCACCCTCAAGCCAACCTCCAGTAGAACCGTCGGCTGAAATTATAGGGTCGGACAAATTAGAATCTAAACCCTCGGTTGTAGTTTCAGCCACAATAGGAATGCCTGATTTATCTGAATTATTGGAAGAGGTAGTTCAGCCTAATGACATACCTCAACCAGCAGAAATAGCTCCTCCATCAAGTAGGTCAAATGAACTCTCAGATATGCCTGACCTCTCAAGTTTGTTCTAGAGTCCAAATACTTTTTTCGGACTTATATTTCATTATCTCGGCGTTGCAGTATTGGTTTTTGAGAGGTTCTCAACTTTGAAAGTGGCTCGTTCTCCTATCTTTTCCTCTCCGGTGATTTGATGGATAAGAGCCCTACCCGAAAACTGAGGCCCGATTATGACTGACTCCGATTTCGAAATAAACCTCGAGAATCTGATGGATAGTCCCGGCGGAAGAATCATTCTTGAAATACGAACTCATGTGATGCACAGATTACCCCTACTTGCGGGGATTTTTTTTCTCGGACTAATTGGCGGTTATCCTCTTGCATCCTACATTGTTGAATGGTTGGTTACCGATGCTAGCCTTGCACCAACTGATACAAGTATTGCAGTTCTTACTCCAGTTGAGTTTATCGCAATAAAGATGCGCTTTGCAGCAGGCTTCGGGATATTAATGGCCAGTTTAATGTTAATCTATGATGTCGTGAAAATTGGCCTCAATTCACAATCACTTTGGGAAAGGGTTGAAGAGGCTGATTTGCATATTCCAAAGATGAATGCAAAGATGATTATCGTCATATTGTTCATACCTTTGCTCGCTATTGCCGGACTTGCATACTCCTATGGTTTATTACTGCCATTACTATTAGAGTATTTAGCAAATGATGCAGCATCTGCTGGCCTTAAAACCGAGTGGCGCCTTTCAGCATATTTGGGTTTTATTTTGAACATGACTTTGGCAAGTATGCTTGGATTTCAAACACCTCTCATGACAATGGTAGTTCTTCGTTCGGGATTATTATCACGCGCTGATTTAACAAAATGGCGTCGACATATTTGGTTTGGAGCGACTATTTTGGGGGCATTGTTTTCCCCTCCAGACCCCCTTTCCCTTTTCTTGGTTGCAGGGCCGATTGTACTACTTTTTGAATTGGCATTAATACTTGAAATGATGATGCCAAAGAAGAAGGTTGGCGCAGTATCACAGCAATAATTACCGCGTAGTATTACTGGAGTTTCTTTTCTAAATCGGATTGTACAGTTTCTTTTGTGCAATCATTTTGCCCTGCTTGAAAAAGGAATTGTCAGTGAAATGAATACTACTGTTCTATTCAGCCTCGGCATAAAATCCACGATTTCGTAAATCTTCCTCGGCTGCAACTCGGATACCCTCTTCAACATCAACTGCTTTCAACATCAAAGTTCCTGCAACTATCAATAGCGCAATACTAACTAATGCCATTCTACTGCCGAAAAACCCACCTACAAAGGCATACAAGAATGGACCCATAAATGCAGCAACTTTTCCAAAAAATCCAAAGAACCCAAAGAATTCTGTTGAACGTGTTTCTGGGATAATTTGACAGAATAATGAACGCGCTAAACCTTGGCTTCCACCTAATAATGAGCCAGACATTACTCCGAGCAGCAAGAATTGGGTTGAAACTGAAAAGGAATATGGTGCCCAAAAGTTATCTCGTAACCACACCGCAAAGCCATCTCCTGCTTCATCACCAATATTTGTTGGATGATCCAAACCAACAGTAGTTGAATCATTTAAAGGAGAGCCCTCAATTGAAACACTAAATCTTGAATCAGAAAACAGGCCGGTAAAACCTGAATCAATTGCGCTTTGAGACATCGAACCCGCTATTGCATCGTCTGACCAAGAATCTCCCACTTCCATTGTTGGCATACTTGCAGCATCGGTATCAAAAACCGCAAGGATTGCCTTGTCACTTGCGCCTCCTCCAAATAAATCGTCGGGGTCGCTTATTGTCATAACATCATATTCCCCAGTAGTTTCATTATAGGTAAGTTGGACATCATACTCAGAGTGGCTTTCAAGTTCAAGTGGAGCAAACCCTACTGCCAAAATAACCACCACGCACCAGCCAACACATGCTATCGTTAATGCTGACTTTGTTGAAGTCGCCTCGGCCATTTTGGTAAATCCAATAGCGGCAGGTGCTGCTACAAATTGAACAATCATGATTACGAGCATTAGGGTTCCAATGTCAATTCCTAATACTGCTGAGCCAAATGAACCTGCAAGTGCAGTAACGGAATTAATTCCATCAATAAATAGGAAATATGCAATCATGTAGATTGTTAATACCTTGAATTTACTGATTTCCTTTACAGTTTGCCTCAATTCGGATAATGCGATCTTTGTAGCATGGCCTATTCCTGTGATTTCAAGTGGATTTTCAACCTCTGGCTCAGGTATATGTTTAAAGGTGTAATATGCAAAACCATACCACCATAGACCACTGCTGACCAAAGTAAAAGGAATTACCCAATCGCCGCTTAAACTGAGAACCATTACAAGGTGAATAAGTAATAATATGCCCCCTCCAAGGTAACCATAAGCAAATGCCTTATTGGATATTTCATCCATTTCATCTTCATCACCCATGTGGGGGAGAATTGCATTGTAGAATACACTTGCACCGTTTAATCCTAAATTAGCAAAGAAATAAGCAACCCAGACCCAAAGCCAAGCACCAGCGCCAAGATAACCTCCAATTGCAAGAGCAATAGTGCCAATAACTCCAATAATTGTAAATAGCCGCAACATCCACATTTTTATTGTAGTTCTATCGGCAATTATTCCCAATGCCGGTGACACAAATGCGATGAGCATTGCTGAGGCCATAGTTGCAAATGCCCAAGCGATATCTGCAGTTATCGTAAAATCACCGAGCAAAGTAAAGGCAGAACCATTTGTTCTTATGAACAGATAGGTAAACCATGCTGGTAATATTGCGGTGACTACACTTGTTTCGTATGCAGACTTAGCCCAATCATACATTCCATAGCCGAAAATGGATTTTTTTTGCTCATCACTACGATTTGCCCGCTTCTCCTTTAATGTCTTCATGATCTATTCCCATCATAAGCAAGGTCTATTCTCTTTTGATACTTCCTCATTATAGCAGTGTATCAGGGGTCTTTTTTATCAATAGGTAAACAATCGCCGGTGTATGGAATGGGTTCAACCACCCGAGAACAGCCTTGAGTCTTTGCGCCAAGGCCTCATTGATTTTGATGGAGTTGAATTTGATTTACGATTAACAAAGGATGGAGGGGTAATCATTCATCATGATGCCAAAGTAAGTACTTGCGAAGAAGTTCGTTCTGGACTTGAATCTCCTTGGGTAGAAAAAAATAGTCTTGATGATTTATGTGCTTTGGGCTTTACATCATTTGAAAATTTTCTAGCCAATAAGGATGTTTTAATGCGACTAAATGAACAGGCGGCGATGATTTGCGTTGAACTAAAACCACCTCATCCTTCATCTGGCGCCTCTGGTGGTTGGCTTGCAAGTGGTAAGCAAAGAGCCCAAATGAAAAAGTTAGTGATGGCCGCAGAAGAAAAATTGTCCGAATATTCAGTATCAATTCAAAATAGCGTATATTATGCATTTTTCAAGGGTTTACCTGCTATTACCACAAAGGCAAAAATCCATCGCCCCGCCTCAATATTATGGCCAATCATACCCCGTTTCGGGGGGAGAACATTCAAGCGTACAGTTTGTATTCCTCAGTATCTCACAACTCCTCTTTCCCGGTTAATAAGAAAGCAAAGAGCCAATAATTCTCCAATGGTTCCATGTGCATTAGAATACTTTATTCCGCCTACAAACAAATTGCCTCTCGGGTCTTCGGTTGGGCTCAAGGGTAAGCAATTGCAGAAATTACGTCAAGCAACGGGTGGGTTTCCAATATATGTTTGGCCTGGTAAATTATATCTAGAAGCAGAATTGATTAACGCAGGAATTACACCTCTAACTGATAATGCAGACCCATCTATCCATACACTGCCTTGCGGCTCTGCTCGCTGGAAAAAACCTGCAAATCTTCCACTTTCCGATGAATGGATCAATCACTTTTCTTCCTCGGCCCAAGAAGAGCATGAGAAACTTATCTCCCAGGCATATTCGGAATTAACCCCGTGGCATGAAATGAATTATTCTGAGCAAAAAAATGTAGTTACGCTTTGGCGTAATCGCTATGAATGGAAAAAGAGCATTGATGAACTGATGGAGTCCTGCTCAACTTCAACCATGCCTTGGGAAGCAGTTCGACTAATTGGGCATAGAGGCTGTGGGAAAAGTCAACGGCCAATTTATTAGCCTCAACACGAGATTGATTACTGCAAACTAACTGTCTGCAATATCTTGAGGCTGAGAAAGCCAAGATGGGCAGACGATTCATTCAATATGTTGCTCTTGCTGTTCTTCTGCGATATATTTTGGTCGGTAAAGAGGTACGCCACGCCCAGCGCGCATAATTGTTCTTTCATCAACAATCTGGGCTCCAATTCCAGCAGTTCGCGCCCAGCCAAAGAATGTAGTGTAATATTCAGAATCAACGAGTCCAACATAGTTTAGCAATGTACCGGAAGAAATATCCACATTTGCATTTGGATTGCTGATTTTTGGGATTTCGCTAAGGACTCGAGGGACAACTTCTCTAAGTGTTCTAATAATTTTAAAATTTGAATCATTTGGACATATTTTTTCACCTAGTGCAAACTGAATTGCAGCCCGTGGGTCTTCTGTTCGGAGAACGGCATGGCCGAAACCAAATATTGGTCTCTTTGCAGCAAGTTCGGCGCGGACGAATTTTTCAACTGCATCGCTATCATCTGTACCAATGCGGCGCACAAAGTCTAGGCAGGATTGATTTGCTCTGCCGTGTAATGGTCCAAATAGAGCATTCATTGCCCCGACCATTGATGCATACATATCGGAGTGGCTACTTGCAATTGCTTTACCGGTGAAGGTGGAGAGATTGCCTCCTCCATGATCCATGTGAAGGACAAGGAAAACCCGCAGTACTTTGGTCAAAGCCCACTTATCAGCTCCAGGAAGGTCAAGCATATGGACGAAGTTTGCAACCAAGCCAAGTTTAGGCCGTGATTCTGGCATGCCTTCAAAACGCTCTTCACGTATTCGGAAAATCAAAGCCATAAGTTCGGGCATGCAAGCAGTCATATTGAGTGCATCTTCTCGCCAGTCCTCAGTTTTATTTGCAGAGCCCAATGTTTGAAGGCCAACTGCGAGCCAATCCATGGGGTGGCCTTCTTTGGGCATTGCTTGAAGTACATTGGCTACGTGTGGAGGAAGGGTTGCACGCGCTGCTAAATCTTTGCGAAAAGAGGATGCTTCATCCGGATTTGGAAGATGTTTATAGTGGAGAAGGAAGACAACATCCTCGGGGTCTAACTCGGCCAATTCATCAATTGGATATCCGACATAATGTACACCGCCTTCAGGTGTAACAAATGAGGTTCTACAAGTTCCAACTGGGACGCCGCGAAGCCCAGTATTTAGGTGCGCCTCGGTTATTTCAATGAGAGATTTTGGAGCCGGATTTGGTGTCATCTCTTTCCCTCATTTCATGCCCAAACAGAACATGTGTATAAGGCGAACTATTATTTTTGATGAACGTAGTGGTGAATTTACATAAACTCGGTGTTGCTTCCGACACTAACTTTGCTGCGGCGCACCGCCAGTAAATGTTGAAACATTACTTTTTTTTGAGTAATGTGGGAATTATTGAAATGCCTTAGGTTGAGCCGAGGTTGGAATCGAATGGTTAGCCTTAGGCCGGTTGGAGAAATTCTCGGAATTATTGTCGGGAGTGTACTTAGTTTGAGTGTAATTATTGGTCTTGCACATAACTATTCTTCACTTAATTCACCAATTACTGAATGCGGTGGTTTTTGTGAGTTTCAATTTGCGATTACTGAAAGTCTTGTAATAGGGTTAGTTAATTTCCTCATTTATTCAACACTTACAATTGTATCTTTCATTTTCCGCCGCCGGCGACTAGAGCAACTAAGAGTTTCAACCTACGGCGGCCGTAGGACATTTGGGATTCTTGGTGATATTGGAGATTTGGATATGGAGACCCCTCCTACTTCAGATGCATCTACAATACTCGTAAGCGCCACGCACGGAAAAAAGGCGCCACCATCTTCTGCTGATTACAAAAATCCTTTTGATTTCTAACTTCTTTCGTCATAATGGCCGGTTCATTTTTTCCTCATCGGTGGCCATTGCCGAAAACCTCGTTGTGCTTCATTATCTGCATCAACCCATAAGCGAATGGTATCTCCATCAATTAAAATTGCATCATCACTTGTGAGGCCTGGGCAAAATTCAAGCGTTTTATTCCATGATTTTTCACTCCGCAAATTCTCACGCCACCATGGGTATGCTGAACACTGGGTTGGTTTGACCTCGTAAATGTCACATTTTTTTTCTCGATTTAAGTAAATACAAATATCATCTTTAGGCCGGGAATTAAGAATCCACCTCCCGTCCAATGTTCGCCGGCAATCGCGTTGCAACCATTTAGTAACTTCCAGATTGTGGTGCGAACTAATTCTAATTGCATCATCAGGTGAAAGGTAAACAATACCACCTGGTTCATCGCAACATTTCCCACATTCATCTAAGCAAGTGAAATTAAGTCCTTCACTCCACCATTCTCTAAGTTTCATTTTCCTTCGCTTCATAATAGCGCCTCAAACTTTGACTGAGTTACTATCTTTGATTGAAAAATAGTGGGCATTATTTACTGGAATCAATACGGGGTCAAAAACCGGCACGATATGCGCTGTATCCCTCTTTACTGGCAATATGGGGAGGGGGGTTAGGACAGGGAGGCGAACGATCTCAGGTTTTTTCCGCACCGGTCTCCTCCTAATTTTTACATCAACAAACTCTGGCAGAGGTAGTGAATCGGGGTCAATTTCTGCCAAGTTGATTTGGACATCTCGTAACTTGTCAACAAGATTAATCAGTTCTTTAGCATCGGCAGTTTCAACTTGTGTTCCAATTTCAAATAATTCTTTTTCATACTTAGCAAGCCGCTTTTGATGCTCCAATAATTCATCTTGGATTCTGCCAAATCCAGCTGTTGCAACCATTTCAAGAGGCGATAATTGTTCTGCAACTTTTTCCCTTATTTCAGCATCCAATTCTGGGGCCTTGGTTATCAGGTGTGCATCTCTTTCATCTACTCTAAGCGCATGGTCTCTCCGCTTGTTTAGTTGCTCGAGTTCTTCACCAAGATGCCGCTGAACAATTGCATTTATTGCAGCCTCTGAATCATCCGGCATTAAGTCAGGTGGAATGTAATCATCCGATCCAATATTTGGTAACTCTGTGTGAATCTCTATCGCCGGTGAAAGAGGGTCGGCAAATACAGTATCAAGCACTTCTGCGGCAATTTCTGCTCCCTTTTCTTCAAGGTTAATATCAGCATATGATTCTTCAATTTGTTCAGTCCCCCTCATCTCACTTGGATTTCTTAATAACATAGCAACATCATTACTATCACTTATTTCCATTCCGCCTTCAATTCCGATTGCCACTTTCTCAAGAGTTGCTTGACAAGAGGTCCAGGATTTATCAGATTCTGAAATAATCACTTCTAGCATTGAATCAGTAAGCAACAATTGCCTTCCTGAAATTCGTTGACGAAGCATCATTAACAGAGAGTCAATACTTGGAGTTTGTAATTCTGTAACGACTGCTGAACGCAATACTTCGCTTAGGCGATTATTGGCGACACCTGTGTATTGAGTGGAGGCAGTTAGCACGACTTGAATGCCTATGTTCATTGCCCAGTCAATAATTAGGCCAATAGCGTGCATCGTATCTGGCATTGAATAGATCAAATCAATATCATCAATTAACAATGCACTTGTTCTGTCAAGCATCTCATTCCAATTATTTGGTAGGTTAAAATCAGCATCAAAAATTGAGCAAGAAAATAGTCTAACACAATCACAAGGCATTTGTTTGGAAAAAGCCCAGCCTGTCGCCCAAAGGAGGTGTGTTTTACCAGTGCCATTTTCCCCAATAATCAAAAGTGGATTTACTTTGCCAGCCGGCTTATCCAAAATTTCATTTACGCTAAGTGAAGCTAGGTCATTTTCTCTACATGCGTGGAAGTTTTTAAAAGTCCGCTGTTCGTTACGAGGCAAATGAGGTGGCCATTTTGAAAATTCAGCAAGTGGTTCTTCAAGCGAAGGAAGCGCGTCGCTTAGACATGTTTCCTTGCCTGCATTGTCATCTTTTTCCCAAGTAGCGGTATTTCTGCGTTCATTTAAAACAACTTTCCAAAAGGGCTCGCCACTCTCGTTATGTCCTGCCCATCCTGCTGATTCAGCGACATTTTCTAACTTCTCAATATTGTCACTGCGCAGAACATCAATACGAGATTGAATCCAAGGTCCAAGTCCGACTTGTTGATCAATTTCGTTCTCGGTAAACTCCAAGACTCTACTTGAGTGCCTTGATTCTTCACCAAGTACATTGTCTGCAATTCGTGCGAAAGAAGCTCTCTTGTCACCTGTTGCGGCTTTTTGAAATAGTGAGATTTTCGCCCTCTTCTTTCCTTTTGGAATTCCTGCAAGTTCGGCAAATCGGGAGTGGGATTTGTCTGCGGAATCAATTGCTTCGTAATCAATTAGAGATTTGCTACTTTCAATAGCATTGGTAAGTTTGGCCTTTTTTCGGGATTTCATTTATTTACACCCCGATTTTTAGTTACTACCTTTGCTCCTTTCTCCTCTCTCATACGTATTGCATCTTGTTCTGCAATACGTCGCGATATTGCTGAAAGCGACATGTCTCGTTGCCCTCGTCTTGACATTTCCCTCCCTCTATCTTCAGAGGTAATTTCAATTCCAGGTCTGGCGCTAAGCGGAGAACCAATACCCTCTATATTTTCCAGCCCATCATGTTTGCGCCGTCCAATATGTGATGCCGCTGCTGACCATGAATCGGGTAACTTTCGAGGTGCTTGGACCTCATTTTTTATTTGTGGAAGTGATGCTGAATTAGCGACTTGGTTCCATTCGCCAACAACCCTCTCTCTTTCAATATCACCGCTAGGGCGAGGTAATTGAGCCTTTGTAATCCTTATGTCGGCACTAATGCTTGCAGTACTTACTGCTTCTAATGCTTGTTTGGCCTTAGCCAATCTATCATTTAGTTTAACTCTGTGTTCAAGGGGTATTGTTGAGATATTCTCTGCGAGAGTCGCAGCAGCAGAAAGTTCGTTTAGATTTAATGAAATATGCTCAGTTGATTTGCTCCCACTTCGCAAATCTTTTCGTTGCCCAAGGTAAACCGGACTCCGTGGGCCCTGTCTCGACTCTATTTCTAACTCAACCACAAAGCCCTCGGGAGTAATCTCAATTTCATATTCAACACCATCTTGAAATACATTCAATTCATAGTGCATTTGTCCATCTTCTACTTCCAACTCAGCAGAAATTATTTTTCCTCTCGGAAGATGATTATGAAGCGTCTGTAAGACGGCTGCTGGGAGGTCATTAACAGTGACTTCAACCTCATCACCTTCATCTAAGTCCTCGTATTTTTCGTGTGGTTTTTCAACGTTTGTGGCAATCCCTTCTGTGTAGCTTCCCTCCGTTTCAGGGGTAATTGTTTGTGGGAGATGTGGCTCGGCGGGTATGGATTGTGAGGCGCTTGGAGGGGCCGCAGAATGGAAGGTCGGAATCCAATCTTCAGAAGGACCAACTTGTTCAATAGAATCAACACTAATGCTTTTCACATCAACATTTTGTAGTTCATCTTCGCTAAGCAATTGCTTTGCAAGTTCACCAGCAGAAAATTTATTCGCAATGCCAAGAATTTCTTCAGTAGGTATTGCCGAGTTGGAAATTGGACCATTTAGCCCCTCATCATTTGTTGGTAATTGTGCGGTTGGTTGCCGAGGATAATTATTTTCTTCAGTTGAAGCCAAAGGTTTATTCCTTATTTCTAGTGCAGACTTTAGGCTATCTGCTATCCATTTACTTTCTTCCTCAGAGGGGGGGGCGCAAAAAGGGTGCTGCGATAATAATTCAGGGTCTTGAAGCCAATAACTAACTAATTTACTTGGAATTTCATCGGCTACGCGTTGAATCTTTCTTCTTTCCTTTTCAGGCCAGACTAAAAGGTCGGCAGGAATAAGCAATAAATTATCACTATCGTTGAAATCATCAGCAATTCTTCGCAGGAATCCAAGCATCCGCTCTGTGCCGTGAATGCTACTTAGAAATTCCATACCGTCGAATAATACAACTGCTCGTAAATTGCCCCATAAGAAATCATTTATCACTCTACTAATTTCCTCAAATCTTGGGCCAAGGGATTGCTCGGCATTTCTTGGTCTTTCTGAAAGCCACCAACAAGCCGATGGAGGAATATTATATTCTACGCTGATAGATTCTCTCGCAGTTCTTGAAATTACCAACAATGGTCTACCAATACTGGCTAACTCAAATGCGAGTTTGTATGCGTCATCCGACCTTTCTGCATCGAGAAGGTGGACATGGCCCGGTAACAATTCACCCGCTAATTCCCCTTGCATCTGCGCCCTTTTTATCGCCGCAGCACGTTGAATGAATTCTGGTGTCTCGACAACTGTCTCATATTCTGGCAATTCTTCAACTGTTGACCATTTTATTTCAGTAGCCTTTCTTCCTTCCCACCAGTGCTTGTCCGATGACAATGGTGAATCCACCTCCCAAGCCATTGAAATATTAAGGAGGGCTTCTGGATGAAGTTGAGCAATCAGTTCTATTTCAACATCCTTAATGACACTAAGTTGTGATTGGAGGAATAGTGCATCATCTTCAATTTCAATTAGAGCCTCAACGCCATGTCGTATGGCGGCCTGTTCATGAATCGCTGCGAGTGGTTTTCCATCTTTAATAACCAATTGACCAATTCGCGGATGGCCAGTTTTTGGGATGCGTTCAATTCGAATATAGCCAGTGCCATTTTGACCAAATTGATCACGTACCAAAGTCTGCAAAACATCGGGGCCGCCGCGGCGGTTTTCGACAGTTTCACCTCTTGGTAATTCAACCACGCTAACGCCCTCAATTTATGTTCGTGCTTTTTTTACATTTGAACATAATGCTTGATAGTAATGCTTAGAGGTCATTTTGTAGGTATAATCAAAACCGCCGAGTTAATGGCATATGGCTATTCTCGGCATATGATGTGGTCCAAACCAGATGGGGGGATGGTTCACTTTTTGCACACAAATATCGGTGCAAATATTAATCGCAAAGTAAAAATAAAGTTTCTTTTCATTACCCCTATTATCGCAACTTTTCTAGTTGCAATTAGCAGCAAGTCATCCTTGATATTATTCCTTGGTTCCATTGTAATTTTCGTCAGTTTATTTATGGCATTCAAACTTCATCGGATTTACCTTCATTTTCCCTTGGCCGTAAACATAAATCACCCATGGGTTGATTTGGAAATTGGTGAAAGGGATGCAAAAGTGCAGATTTGGACTGAAGAAAAGGGATGGTTTGATATTCCGAATACTCCTCTAAAAGTGACAAAAGATCCTTTGTCTCGAGTTTCAATAATTCTCGCAGAGGATGGGGAAAACACCTTCCTCGGAAATCTTCCTCCTGTCATGAAAGGGCGAGAAAAAACTTTTTTACAATGGGTTAACTTTGCGATTCTAAACGCTCTATTATCTAATGAGATTCCGAGCGAGGATCATTTTTTGAATGCCAGAGAGCGAGAAAATCAAGAGAGTGGTTTGTTGGACAGAGAATGGGGGGATACTACTCCTGGTACGCTTGACGAATATGTGGAAATTACATCTACTCGAAAGTGAACACCAAATTACTTTGACAAATTTGCTATAGATATTATCTTTCGCATAGTCGAATAAGTGTATTATTGTTATTAACGGCTAATTAGGGCTTTTTTTTACCCCTATACATATTACCTATATTCATGAGGGTCATGTGTGTCAAAGGTATTGACTTGGCGTACTGCGCTGAATGAGATGCATCCCGAGCAGCAAGGGGTAGTGTTGGGGGGTAGCCTTTCTCAACGTTTCGCAGCATGGCCCTTGTGGGCAAATCACCCATCCTATATTGGAGGATTATATGGGCTTCTAATTACTTTGGCATTAGCCTTTCCAATTGGATACAAAACCGGTTGGGTTTCAACAACTTGGGGGATTACCTTGTTTTATCAAGGCGTATTCATTATTTTTGCATGTTCCTTTTTGGGTTTTTGTTCTCGAATAATGATGTCAATTTTCAAGCGCCCTCCCATGGAAGTGCCGCGTACCATTCTCTATCTGATGCCTTTTGTTGGACTTGCGTGGCTGACATTAATTATTACTGGACTAATCCAAACTACCTCATCTATTGCATGGATGCTCATCATTATTCCTGGCCCAATTTATGTTCATGTCACCTGGGCACCAAGATGGCGTTACCTTACAATGCTTGAATCGGGCGATGACCCTTTTGGAGGCAAGACGATTCGAATTCAAGAAGATGTAGATATTGCCGGTGGCGATGATGAACTTTTAAATGTAGTGGAAACATTTGAATCTACTAATGGTGAAGAAGAATAATAACTAATAATCGGAAAATATTGCTCCTTGATTATTTAGATAAGTCCGATAGCCTTCCCCGCGCTCTCGTAGGCTCGAAGAATATCATCTAATTCGGTCTCACCCAGTCCTGCTGATAGTTGATTTCGGACACGAGATTTATTCCTCTCAACCATCGGAAATACAATTGCACCAACCATGACTCCGTGTTTCCCCATCTCTTCTGCGAGGCCCTTGGCAACAGATGATTCTCCACACATTACTGGAATAATAGGTGTGGTCGAAACTCCCAAATCAAATCCAAGCCCCTCCATTTCTTTTCTGAAATGGTTGGTATTAGTCCATAGTTTTGCATGATGTTCCGGCTCTTCAATCAGGACTTCAATTGCCGCTTTTTGCGCTGCAGCAACTCCAGGTGGTTGACTTCCAGATAACAGCCAAGAACGAGAGTGGTTAAGCAAATGTGTTTTAGTCTCCTTAGAACCAGCAACAATTCCTCCTTGAACACCGAGTGCTTTTGAAAAGGAACCGATTTCAAAGTCAACCTTGCCTTGGAGCCCAAAGTGATCAACAATTCCCGCACCGCCTTTTCCGAGCACACCTTCGCCATGGCAATCATCAACATATACCATGGCGCCAAATTCCTCAGCCAATTTTGTTACTTCGTCTAAGGGGGCAACATCTCCGTCCATTGAAAATACTCCATCGGTAATAATCAACTTTCGGTCTTTGTCTTGATTTGCAATTAATACCGCTTCCAATTCACCCATGTCATTATGCCCATATACTGCTCTAGTTGCTTTGGTTAATCTTACTCCATCGATGATTGAACCGTGGTTTAGTGCATCTGAAATAATAACATCATCTTTGCCCTTAACGAGAGTGGGGATTGATCCAACATTTGCAGTATAGCCTGCTGAATGGATTAAACATGCTTCAACTCTTTTAAATTCAGCCACTTTTGCTTCTGCCTGTAAGTGAATATCCATCGTGCCGGCAATAGCTCGCACCGAGCCGGAACCTGCTCCATACTTTGCAGTTGCTTCAATCATTGCCTGTATTACTTTGGGGTGAGTCGTCAAGTTGAGGTAATTATTTGCTGAAAGCATTATCATTTCCTTGCCATCAAAGACACAACGAGGCGTGCTCGCGGATTCTAATGTAGGTGGCTCCCATTGCAAACTTTGGCTACTTAATTCAAGATATCGTGCTTTCATCCATGACATGTCGCCGGGCATAATAGACTCTCCTATGCTACCTGCTAACCTTTGTGGGCTTTGGGTATTTCGCCGTCACACATATGGCTATACTACTACTGCCGGTACCATGGGAGATGTCAATGCTGCGAAAACTGCAGTCAGTGTTTGTCTATTGGGAATTGCCCAAGACGGGGGACGACCCCAACCTGGATGCCAAAAAGAATGTTGTACTGGCTTAGCATCTATTGCAGAAAATAAGCGCCACCCGGTTTCACTTGGCATTATTGGTGACGATGGTAGCGGACATTTATTTGAAGCAACTCGAGACCTTGCATGGCAATTACAATTATGGGGAAAGAGCACAGGAATTTCTCCGCAAATTAATTCACTTTGGATTACCCATGCCCATCATGGACATGTAGATGGTTTAGGACTATTTGGTAAAACTGCAATGGATGTGAGAGATTTGCCACTTTACACGAGCCCTTCTTTTTTTAGACTTATGAAAAACACACCTCATTGGCTTGAGATGCTAAGTCGGGGAGTGTTTTCGTCAAAGCCATTTGAAAGTGGAAAAGAATATTCGCCCTCTTCTATCCAGTCAGAACGCGAAGTTGGTTTTTCGGTAATGCCTCTTAAAATCCCGCATAGAGATGAATTGTCAGATACGCATGCAATGATAATTAAGGGTCCAAATAAGACCCTCCTATTTCTTCCTGATCATGATACTTGGGAGGAAACTTTGACACTTCACGGCCAAGATTCAATACGAGAATTACTTGACAAATATGAAATTGATATTGCCTTAATTGATGGAACCTTTTGGTCAAGCATTGAATTGACAGGAAGGAGTCAAGCCAAAGTCCCCCACCCTCCGGTTTCCCAAACCTTAGAACTGGTAGGGTCACGAATGGAAGGAGATCCACAAATTTACTTCATTCACATCAATCATACGAATCCCCTTCACAATGAAAATTCTCCCGAATATCAAAAGGTAATTGAGATGGGTTGGAATATTGGCTTTGAGGGCATGGTAATCAACCTTTGAGTTACTTGTTATTTATTCGGAAAGCATCATCATCTATGGGGAGTTGGGAGAAACATGCGAGATGATTATAGCCTTACGGGTATTGTCAGTAGTGGACTAGGGCGGGCACATATTTTCATGGCCCAAGCACATTATCAAGAGCAATTTAAGCAAGTTCTTGGGGTGACTGCATGGCCAGGGACTCTAAATGTGACACTTGAGGAAGAAGATTTGAGTCGTTTTGTTGCCTTGAGGAATCTATCTGGTATCGAAACTCATGATTTAAGTGCAAATGTAATGTCCTCTGCAAACGAAATTGATTTGGATCATATTCCCTCTCATCGCATTGAAGGTTTTATGCGTGATGGAGTATCATTTGGCGGGGCCACCGCCTTTGCAGCATGGTTTTCTACCGGTAATGAGAAGCCCTTTGGCTGTGCAATATTAATCCCTGATCTTACCCGCCATACGAGTGTAATGGAAGTCATTTGTAGTCGCTTTTTGCGCGAGAAATACGATTTGAAAGATGGCGATGTTGTGACACTAGTATTAGCATAGATTTTACTTGCCGTTGCGGCAAATATTATTCCTTCTTGTAATTTGCCAAACGAAGGCTCAAGCCGTCTTGCAACATCCAACTTCTAACTTCGGCTTTTGCAACTCGACACCAATGTTGTCTTTGCCTAAAGGTCAACCACTCTGGCGAGCTGGAAAAATGTGAAAGATCTGCTTCCGGCTCTTGGAATGATAATTCTTCATGCACCATTCCCCACAAGACGAGCCAATCAGGTTCGGCCATTCCCAAATCACATGGGATTTCAGGTTTGTATAGTGCATCTTCCACTTCACTAATAGTAACATCTCCTCTTGCTAAACAGAGAATAGCATGGGCGATCCTCCTCACTTGATTCCAAATAAATGAGTACCCCGTTATTTCAAAGCCAATGACTTGTCCATTATTTACCCATGGTTTAGTTGAGAATATGGTGCGTTTCCGATCGGAAATTGCCCTTGGATTGCAAAAATTGCTGAAATCATTTTCACCGACAAATATTGCTAACCACTTTTCCATTTGTTCAATAGATGAACCGGGCCAATTTGCAAGACCCTCTAATCTATACCTATATGTTCGATTTAGTGGAAACCGTGGTTCAAACCCAACTGGTGCTTCACAAACCCCCCACACCCATAGGGTTGCAGGAAGTCTGTCATTGAAAGCTTGCACCATTTTACGCTGACCTACGCCTTTCCAAATATGTCTAGGCAATTCCAATACTGCTATGTTCTTTCTAACATTTACTCCCGCATCTGTACGGCTGGCGAGTTTGAGGCTATGCACCCTCTCACGAGGTTTTTCACCCCAGGTTAATTCATAGGCAATTTGCTCAAGAGTTCCTTGAACAGTTTCTATTTTTGGTTGATATTGGCTCCCGTGAAAGTCTTCGCCAAGGTAGCCAATAGCAATTGCCAGCAATGCCGGCTCTTCCATATAGTATGCCTCCTTCACTCAGAGGAAAGTGTTTCAGCAGCATCAACTGCATTGAATCCAAGTCCACCTACTGCCCAAATGAGTGCTTGCTTCAACCAAGGCTGAATCATCGGGTTGTCTCTTCCTTGACCGACTCTCTCAATTGCTTCAACAATCAATCGGCTGGCATCAAACAATGTGTCCTCAACTGGAATTTCATTTAATTCAGACATCTTCTCAAGGCGCTGGTACTCCTTTATTGCCATTGGAATACGTCCACAATCTAAGCAGAAGTTTGCGAAGGAAGCGACATACTCTAAATTATCCTCATCTAGTTGCATTGCCTTCTTGTAAACTTGCATTATTTTTCCTGCAGGCACATCTTCTTTCATATCAATTGAAATTCGCATAAATGCAGCTTCAGCCCAACCATAATGGCCTGCGGCATCATCAGGATTTGCATTGCGATATTGCTCAAATAGTTCCATTGCTTCAGCAAAGTTGCCACTTCCAAGTGCCATGCCTGCATTTTGCATTAGTTCTTCACTCATGTACTCACCTATGCCTCGGCGGTCGCCCCAAGCATATGAGGCTGACGCTCAATATTATGAAGTAGAAAAAGGCATCTTTTTTCAGTTTTGGGCATCTAAAATGATTCAATCTTCTTTTGCTGCAAGCGATTGAGCCAGTAAATCCTTCATTTCAGTAAGTTGATTTGATTGGCTACGGTCCTTGTGCCTTTCATTAATTTCCATCTTCAAATCAAGAGGTTTGCGGACGTTGAAGAAACAATTTGCAGGGTCTGCACGAATTGTTCGAATGGTTCTCTGTGCACCCATTAATCCGAATAGCATTTTGAAAATTCCTTTTGTGACCTTTTCTTGAGTACTGTCGCTAGCATCAGTTGCGGTCATATTTGCAGTAGTCGCTCCAAGAGACAAACCTATACTTTCCTCACCGATTCCAATTCCTGATGAAGTCATTGGAGTTACCGTTCCGAATCCAAGTATCGTGCCAATCGGCCCTTGACTCATGTTCACTTCAACAATATTATCGAAGAGGATGCGGCGTTGGTTTTTGTTAAGCATAAATGAGCGTCTAAATATCAGCCCATCTGTTGTTACTGCATAGGTAAATGAATTAGTATAGTAGATGGTAAATCCAATAAGAACACCCATCCAAATGAAACCCATTATTTCATAGGGGTAGTTTTCGGGAATAAAGGCCAAAGGATAATCATCCATAGTTCCGCCAATAATTGAATTAAGGCCAAGCAGGAACGGAAGCGCGGCAATAAAAAGCAATGATGTTGTAAACCATCGTCCACTAGTGCTAATATTCATCCAGCGGTTTATCCATGCAATGAATAGCATAAGTATTGGGAAACCAATTGCTCGGCCCAAGTCAGTGCCAATAAAACCCTTTAATAAGCCGAGAATACCATTTTCGGGATCATCCATCATATCAATGAAATTGAACGTAAAATGGGCTAAAAAAACTAAAACGGCAAGAACATGCATTGAGAAAAAGGCAAAAACACTTGGCTTTGATTTCAACACCACATCTTCACCTGAAATCAGGTCAAAATTATTCTTTTCTGGTTTTTCCGCGGGCACTTCAACAACTGGGGCAGTTTCACCTTTTGGGGCATTGGCAGCATCACTTAACTCATCGGACATAGGCTCACCTATCACCCAACCAGCGGGGGTTAGTCATGAACCTTGTGGCGACAAGGGATATTATTACTACTCCCTCTGAGGCAAATTCTAGTATAATTTCATGACTTGAGCATTTCAAAGAGGAGGGGGAAATCAATGTTTCACAGTGATAATAGTAAGTAAACAGGCGAAAACACTTGTTCTATTCAATAATATGTTCACCTGAATCAGTGAAGAATTCCCCATGCGTGCTCGCCATTGCCGGTAATCCATTCATAATCTTTCAAAGTACGAACTCCTAACTCATCCTTGATTCTCATTTTTGTAACTTTAAGAGGGTATTCATTGTATGTCAAATGGCTGGTCATTCGCCCTCTTGTTGGCTGGTCAAATGTCCAGTGTGCTCTTGAAACGGCTTCAGCCCTAAGATGTATTGTGGTTCTTCCATTCCACATTTTGACCTCAAAAACCGGCAAAGGTGCATCGGGATAATTTCCATCTCCTCCCTCGCATCTCTCACCCGGGATTTTTTGGACCTGCACCTTTTCAAATTTTTCACTTCTCTCTCTTTGTGCATCATGAAATAGCCCCGCTGGTGATATTGCAATATGTGGTGTATCTCTTAATTTCCAAGGCCTGTCATCCTTTGCAGTTATTGTCGGGGAGAGATGCGGCATAAACCAATCAAAGTAACTACCATCATTTGTGTGGAGCATTCCCCAATACCACGGTGGACTCGGTGCTTGAACACAGACTTTTTGAAAATATGCAGTTCCTTCTACCTTTTCACCATCAATTTCCCCATTAACTTTAGCTCCATGTAATCTCAAAATATCATAGCCCATTCCAGCAGCATATTCTTTATGCGCCCATCGAGCAGTTGACATTGGTTTCGTCCATGGTGTCATTTCTAGATCGAATTTTTTTGAACTTCCCTGCTCAATCATCTTCTCATCTGCTTCTAAATGAAGCCAAAAAGAACTTCCGTCATCACGCAAGCCCATTGACAAATCCCTCTCACAAATTGGAATAACTGCTCCCGAACCATCAATGGGTTCCGTTGAAGTTTTCTTTGGCCACAAACTGTGCCGCGAATGTATTGCTGCCATTTGCACAGGTGTGCGCACGATAGGTTCCCACATTTTTTCTCCGTCAAACCACCATGCGGCAACCATGCCTGGTACTGAATAGCCACCTTCTTCATCAATTAATGGCCGTCCTCCTTTCCATTCAAGCCCCGAGACATCTATGGCTGGAGTATCCTTTGTTGACCATAAAACCATCAATTGTCGGCTTATTGTAGGGTCAGTCGGATGTCTTAGCATCACCAACCACCACCACCAATCCCAAGTTAGGCGATGAAGTGGCTTCATTTCGCCCAATTTCCACAGATGCGACAAGTCTCCTTCAAAGCGCTCCATTAAAGCACCTCAGTCGATTTCTTTGCCTTTGAAAATACTCTGGCCAATTACAATAGTGAGCACCGTAATAGTGAATAAGAGGGTGCAGGAAATTAAGATATCTATGATAGGGTCGCCGGTTAAGGGAGTCTTATGGGCAAAGCCTTCCAAAATGTCTGCTCCTTCAAGGGAGGATTCATAGGAAAAGCCAAAATCCCAATTTGTGACTGTGACCGATTGACCAAGGGCGACAAGTAATTGCGAGTCTGGCCACGTAATGGTGGCAAATCCGTCAACAATAATCATCCCCCATCTTGCTAATGACAATTGAGTAACGGTAGTTTCGGGTGAAAAGACGGAGGTAATTGCCATTGAAAATTCCCATACTCCAAATACAATTGCTCCAATCATTCCATATTTGTGAATGACTCCCATCGTCATAAAAATAGCAGCATAGGCGGTTGAAAGTAGGATGGTTGCAATAAATATTCCAAACCATAGAAATAAATCTGCGAATCTAAAAAACCCCTCGCCAGGACCCATTAAACCGGTAATTATTGCCGAAATAATTGTTAAAACCGCAAAGTAAGGCCAAGTTAATCCAATGTAGCCTAATAAGCGGTAGGTCAGTACTTCTGCACGAGAGATAGGTTTGGCGACAATGTAATGCAAAGTGCCCCCACTCATCTCATCACGAATTAGTCCGGTGGCAAGGAATAGAGGTAGGAATATTCCAAGAACGAATACAAAGCCAATTTTCCCAAATCCTAAGATGAATCCGCGGTGAACAGTTTCCTTGTAATACGCATCTTCATCAGGGTCTTCATCCACATTTGGGTCCTTATCAATTATGTAACGGTTAAATGATTCACGAATCTTAATATCACAGTCAATGCCATTATTATTATCGTCAGTATAATCATCAAAACCAACTTGACCCACTCTTACTTGGCAGTCTCCATCATCATCATTCCCATAAGAAGCGCTATTTCCAATAGATTTGACATCAAAATCATCCTCGTTAATCCACTTTTCAGGAGGGTCTGGGGGGACAGGAGGGTTTAGCAAACCGGGGTGATCATCTGGATTATTAATTGCAGTTCCCAATAGCAACTCTTGTCCATCAACATAGCCATCATTATCCGAATCAAATGAGTCACCATCATTATCTACTGCTTCAATTGTCTCAGTCATCCCTTCAATGTAAAACAACATCACAATCATCAAGATTAGTGCGCCGACTCCAAGAGTAGCCCAAGTTGAAAGACGCGTACGGTATTGCCTCATTGTGAATTCAAAAATGGCGGTAGCCTTACGGTCAAGTTTGGAATATACTGTGTCAACTAAGGGGCGGTCTTTAGCCGACATATCATTGCCCTCCAGTTAAATATCCGAGAATTGACTCCAAATTATCATCAGGGTTGTCTATTGCGGTAACCATACAACCGCTATCTAAAATAATTTGTGGGAGATCTTGGTGTACTGCTCCAAGGTTATGTGTTTGAACGATAAGGTTTGAATCAGTAGGGAGTGTAACACCAAAGACATCATCATGTTCAATGAATTTTTTTGCCAATTCTCGTGGTTGATTTGTTGTAAGGGAAATTTTATGCGGGTGTGCATCAAGCATTTCTCGAATTGCATGAACATTTCCGAGTGCTAGTAAGCGACCATTGTTAAGAATTACAATCTGTTCAGTTATTCTTTCGATTTCCTGCAAGATGTGACTTGAGACAATTATTGTTCTGCCCATGGCACCTAATTCTCTTATGACATTCATTATCGTTGTTCGTGCTAAGGGGTCACAACCCTGCAGGGGTTCATCAAGGATTATCAATTCTGGGTCATTAACTAATGCATGTGCAATTTTCACTCTCTGCCGCATACCCTTGCTGAACTTCCCGAGTTCCTTATGTGCGACATCGGCTAAATCTACAAATTCAAGTACATTCTTTGCCTTAACTAAAGCCTCTTCACGAGTATATCCGTGGAGGCGAGCAAGTGTTGCAACAAAGTCAATTGCAGTCATCCAGTCATATAATTCTTCATTTTCAGAAACATAGCCAATGCGGGAATAGGGAGATGAATTCTTCCATGGATCTGTGCCAAATAATCTAATAGTACCTTGCGAAGGTTTTAGTTTACCTGCTAATAATTTAAAAAATGTAGATTTACCGGCACCATTTGCACCTAACAGGCCAGTTACTCCTCCGCTGATAGCAATGCTAACATCATTTAATCCTACAATATTTCCATACCATTTGGAAACATGGTCAAGCATTACAGTAGGTACTTTTTCCTGAGGCTGCCATGCTTGAGGCGCACCACCAACTTGATTCATATCCGGCATCATTCCCGAGTCACCTCCATTGTGGAAACGCGGTTAGCGAGGACATATAATGAAATAACATTCATTATTATTATTGAGACTAGACTCCAACTCCAAGGGTGATCATACGTGGAGGTTGTGCCGATAATCACTTGTCCAACATGTGCAATGCTATCGTATGGAGAAAGGAGATAGAGAATACTTTGGTCGAATAATTGATAGATTAAGAAAGCCAGTAATTTAGTTCCTAAAAACAAACCGAGTAATGATATTGCTGGAAAAAAGCGCCCGCGGCTGACGCTTGAAAGGGCTAGGCCAATGCTCGAATAAGTGATAACAAGAAGAAGGCCTGCAAATGCAGCAGCCAAAAACAAAGGCAATGTATCCAATAAGTATGCCCACCCTTCACCCAAAAATAGAATATTTGCCAGATAATATATAGATAATGTCCCAAGGATGAGGATAGATAAAATTGTTGCAACAGTAGCATATTTCATCGCAGTATAGTCAATTCTATTTATTGGGCGTGAGAAGTATATTGCTGAAGTGCCATTTGTCCTGTCGTCACTTATCATCCCACCAATTATCAATGCAGCAATGAGGGGGAAGCAAATGGCATTTCGGGGAAAGAATCCAAGAACATGACCATATAAGTTATCGCGTGAAACGCCGAATAAGCGGTAAAGGGTTTCATCTCCAAGCATTGCACCCAAAAATGACAGACCTACATCAGACATTGCTGCAAGAATTGCTCCAAATAATAGCAATCTGGTTGGCCACCCCCAAGGGCGATGTCCTTTGCTAAATAATCCATAAATATGGTGTCTAAATATTGCCCAATTACGTGCCCAGCGCGGATTCAAAGTACCTCTCCAAGGCCGATATACCTGCTCAAATATAGCACCCATTTGGGCATCCTTTGTTCCTCCGGCAACTGATGCAGTTCCAATTACTTCATCATCACTTGCAGCACCAAATGCAACCTCCATTCTCGTCTGCCCACCGACTCCAATTCCTGATTCACCCATGAATTCTGCATCACGTCCAAGAGTTTCCGAAGGTTGCGCATGGGCATCTTGATTTTCGGACTGTCCATTGGAATGAGGAATAATTTGCTGAGGTGCCGGTGGAGTTTCGTCTCCATCCAGTTCATTGTTATCAGTCATATTCCCGCCTCCTTCATTTCAAGTGGCGCATCAACTTTGCGAGCACTTGGTCCTGATGCGAGTAAATCCGATGAGGATTTGACGGAGTAGCCAAGTTTTTCCATAATGACAATAAATAGATCCTCAAGACTCGCTTCGTGGTCTTGCATTCGGCGGATTTGTGAACCGGTTTTGGCTGCGGCACTTAGAATGTCGTGGTGAGCGTTTTCATCCTTTTTTACAATTCGCATCACTCGCCCGGTGCGGCGAACATTGTATCCTCTATTTTTCAACTCCACTTCCAAATCAGATGAGTGGCCCCAACTATGAATTTCAATCTCTTGGTCAATTGCTTTTAGGTCTTCTATTTTACCTTGGGCAATTAATTTACCCTTGTGGAGCATTACAATACGATTACATATTCGCTCAACATCATCCATTAAATGACTAGCCATTAGAAGGCTTGATTGTCCAATTGTGACAGTTTGTTCAAGGGTATTTAGCATAAAGTCTCGCGCCGTTGTATCGAGGCCATTTGTTGGTTCATCAGCAATTATCAAATCAGGGTCATGAATCAATGCAGTGGCAAGTTTTGCTGCTTGCCTCATGCCTGTTGAAAATGTGCCAATTTCGCGATACCGCTGTTCTCTAAGTCCAACATACTCGAGGACTTCATGTGCTCGTTGCATAGAAACCACAGGATTCATGCCAAGAAGTTCACCAGAATATGCCACTTGATGAATCGCATCAATACCTGGATTGAGACATTCGTACTCGGGCATATAGCCGATTCGTTGGCGTATTGCGGGGCCTTGTGTGCGAATGTCCAAATCGAATACTTTTCCTTGTCCACTGGTAATCCCAATTAATCCTAAGAGGGATTTAAACATTGTTGATTTCCCGGCACCATTCGGTCCGAGTAAACCGGTTGCGCCGGGCGTTATTTTCAAACTGATACTATCCAATGCAACATGTGGTCCATAGGATTTGACGAGGTCGGAAGTTTCTATGACATAGTCACTCATAGCCTCACCATGTACCCGCACCATAGGCGCAGCCCTTCAATGGTTTCCCTTGGGCGATTATTATTATTGTTTTATTCCGCCTCGAGTTCTAACTGCGATTCCCTTGGATAATGCAAGCATATCTTTGGCCTCACAACGGCTTATTCCATGTCCAATTATCTCTCCTTTGGAATCAATAATCACGCAGGCGAATCCGGGGCGTATCCATGAGTCAACAGAAATAATGAATCCATGGAATACATTTCTGCCCTTGCGGATGAAGGGTATTGCATCATCTTCAATAACAACGCGTGGGATTCCGATGTAGGTGTTCTTGAGATTAAAAGATTCATTTGAAGGCAATGTTGAGGTGTGCATTGAATGCAACCACTCCGCACCTTTTTCAGTTAGAGAAATGCCACCGTCTGTAAGTCTTGGTGATGCGACATGAGTCCCATCTTTGAGGTGAATATTTTTTATCCGCCCTGTGCGACTATAAAGAAAAGTAGCATTTTGAATTTCTTCCCATACTAATTTGTAATCCGAGTGAGTAAAGACTGTCAATTTATCCAGAATTGAAATTCTATCTGTGATTGTTCTCACTTTATCCTTCACTTCTTGGTTTTGATATAGTGAATATTCCTCCTCACCAATTTTCAGTTTGATTGCCATCGCCGTCAATATTTCTTCCATTTGCGCATATTTTTCTTGCCATCCGAGGATTTCAAAGTTCATTTCATTAAGGCCCAAATCCACCAATCCTGCCATAATATAATCAGAATCTCCACTCCTGTCTAAGTCAGCAATTGTTTCTAAATGTGCGAATGGGCTAATGTCCTCAAGTGAATATGGAACGAGTCCGGCAGCAGTACTTATCAATGGAATAGCATTTGGATAAATAGCCATCAAATGGTTAATTGTTCTTGAAAGGTATGCTCTATGTGGCTGAGGTACTCCGGTGAAAATAACGGCAAGTGGCGGCAAGCCATTGCCTTCCCTTGAGGGTGGATATTCTCTCCAATATGTTTGAAGATTAAGGTGGGCTGAGCGAATATCTGGTCGATTGACACTTGACTCATCAATGCATCTCACTCCACTCTTGCGGTGAGGATTTTGCACCCTGCACATATTATCCCACTTTCCACTATGAAATTGCTTTTGGAGTTCAATCCATGCCTCTCTTAATTCAGGGTTACAATGACTTCGTTGTTCGGCTAAGCGCCAAATAGTTCCATCTCGAATTGCTTGTCTACATTTTGCCAATTCAGCAAAAGTAATTTCCAAATTTGCTCTTGCTAGGATTTCAGTTCTATCATTTTTATCCATTTTTCTTACTTCATCTGGAGTAATTCCATATAGTGCAATAGTATGAATTGGCCACTCCTCCAACTTTTCAAGGTGAACTGTTCCTTCGGGACTAAGCAATCTCCCATCGCGAGCAAATAAGACATATGCTGCTGAGTCAAAAAGGTCAGCTCCGAGCGCAATAGAGAGTGGGAAGAGCATTGGATGTCCGCAACCAAAGAAGTGAACTGGTCGGTCTGATGGTAATTCAGAATTGCACGTTAATATTAGTTCAAAAAATTCACGATAGCGTTGTTGTTCCATTATTGGTACAATGCCGCCAATTGGGTGGACTGCAAATGCATGTTTGCTCATAATTTGCGAACTTTTTTTGCGCAAAGAATAATCTAAACCTCCTTGAATAGGCCCATTTAGCATTGTTGAACCTGCTGCATTTATTGCCGGGCCAGCTCTTTTTTCTGTCTCTATTACTGCTTCATCCCATTCCCTAACACTCATGTCTGGACGAGTAAATACGTCAAGCATAGTCGCAACATCTACTCCTATATTGCGTTGAAACTCAACAATTTCTTCTGCACCAACTTCAACATCACCATATACATAGGCTTGGAAAGTGCCTGAATCAGTCATTATGAATCCAGGGAAGTCAATCAATTCATGCACTCCATGTTCTAGTGCTGGTTGACGCAGTTTCTCATGTTTCCAAATAATGTAGGAGTTAGTAATTAGCCCTTGCACTCCATAATTTTCCCACATATCGCGAGGAGTAATAGTTTTGATATTCGGATTTATCACAGGTAATAGCGTAGGTGTGTCAATAATTCCATGCTGGGTGTGGAATTTTCCAATCCGCGCCCAACCATCTCTCCTGATGACTTCAAATTTGCCTTGGTCTTGCTCACGACAAGCCTCGGGGTCAGGTCTAGACAACTTGTTCACCGAACTTGCCGGCGCGCCCTCTCGCTTTGAATCCTATGGACTTACTATTGTGTACAATGCTAATTGATTTGGATGAGAAAATGGCAACTTTTTATTATATATCCACAAATTCTACGCCGCCATGGGCAAGCACAAATTCACGGCCAAGGTCATCAAATGTATCTAATAAAGTGCTTGAAAAACGAACATGTGCTATTTCAGGATCATTTTCTAAGTCTGCCCTTACTCCTGCCAAAGTGCCCGGTGCCGCACCACAAGAAAGACATGCGCCAGTTAAATCTAAAACAAATTCTAAGCCAACTTCTGTTTGACTTACTTTCATTAATTCCACTCCACCTCCATGGCCATCCAAGGCGGCTCTCACTGCACCAAGCCGTTCAAGAAGGGCGGGGACAAAATCGGAGTTACTAATTTCACCCTTTGCTAAATCAGATAGAGAAAGTGAGCGCAAGCGAATGCGCTCCTTCATAGGCATTGTCGCATCAACTCTCCGTTCTGCCTCTTTTGCAACCGACGTGTCAACTTCCGAACGATATTTAGCCACAAGATCTTCATCTGCCATGTATGCTAGGAGGGGCGTGTGTTTTGTCTATTTTTCTATGAGTGGTCGATAATATTCTAAAATAAGAGATATTCGCCCATGAAGGGTCAGGGATTACTATTTTTCTATATGGGCCATAGGTTTTCTAAATGGGCCATAGGGGTTAAATGCACCGCTTCATAAAGGAGGGGTGGCTGGCTATATTTGGGGAGAGGTAATGTCAGAGTCGCTACTAAAGATTTCCGACTTACATGTCAGCGTTGATGGCACTCCAATCATTAAAGGCTTGAGCCTTGAAATATTGGCTGGTGAAGTTCATGCAATCATGGGTCGAAATGGGGCTGGAAAGTCTACATTGGCATATGTCTTGATGGGCCACCCTGCATATGAGATAACCTCTGGCGAGATCTACTATCTCGGCATTCCACTTACCGAATTAGAAGTTCACCAACGAGCAAAATTAGGTATGTTTCTCTCATTCCAATACCCCCAAGCAATTCCTGGTGTTCAAGTTGGAACTTTCCTTCGTAAGTCTGTTCAAGCAATAAGGGGTGAAAATGCACCTTCTGCACGTGAGTTTAGGGTTGAGTTAAATGAATCTCTTAAGAAATTAGGCGTTGAGAAATCTTTTCTTCCGCGCTATGTAAATGATGGTTTTAGTGGCGGAGAAAAGAAGCGGCTTGAGATACTACAAATGCTATTACTCAAGCCCCAACTTGCAATTTTAGATGAAACTGATTCCGGTTTGGATGTCGATGCCCTTCGCACTGTGGCAGAGGGGATAAACGAAATTGCAAAAACTGCAGGATGCTTAATAATCACACATTATCAGCGTTTGCTAAATCATGTAAATCCAGATGTCATTCATATTATGATTGATGGAAAAATAGTTAAAACTGGTGAGGCAGAACTTGCCCTTGTTATTGAAGAAAAAGGCTATGATTGGTTGGAGGCCTGAGTTTGTCAAAGCAAGGCGCAAGGGATGCAGTTGGTGAATACCAATATGGCTTTCATGACCCTGAAAATGCCACCATTCGTTTTGACAATGGACTCTCTGAGCAAGTTGTTCGAGACATTTCAAAATTGAAAAATGAGCCACAATGGATGACGGATATTCGCTTAAAGGCATATCATCATTATGTGGGGCGGCCAATGCCAGATTGGGGTAATTCTGAAATGCTCAATGGAATTAACTTTGATTCAGTCACATATTTTCTTCGTAGTAGCGAGAAGACGGAAAATAATTGGGATGATGTCCCCGAAGATATCAAACGTACATTTGACCGCCTCGGCATCCCTGAGGCAGAGAAAAAATGGTTGGGTGGAGTAACTGCTCAATATGAATCTGAAGCGGTATATCACAGTATTAGGGAAGACTTGGAGGAACAGGGTGTAATTTTCCTCGATATGGATTCTGGATTGAGAGAGTATCCCGAAATTGTGAAGAAGTATTTCTGTACAGTAGTTCCGTATTCTGACAACAAATTTAGTGCGCTAAATACTGCAGTTTGGTCAGGTGGTTCTTTCATCTATGTTCCCAAAGGCGTTCAAGTTGAAATGCCAGTGCAAGCCTATTTTCGAATTAATGCTAAAAATATGGGGCAATTTGAAAGAACATTGATTATTGCAGATGAGGGAAGTAGCATTAATTATGTGGAAGGGTGCACTGCTCCCACATATTCAACCGAAAGTCTTCATTCAGCGGTTGTAGAATTAATAGCCATGAAAGGTGCAAAAATTCGTTATTCCACCATTCAAAATTGGTCAACTAATGTTTATAATTTAGTTACTAAGCGCGGAGTTGCAAATGAAAATGCAACAATTGAATGGATTGATGGCAATATTGGTTCAAAACTGACAATGAAATATCCAGCAGTCATCCTAAAGGGCGAAGGTGCCCATGCAGAGATAATTTCAGTTGCTTATTCCGGAGAAGGGCAGCATCAAGATGCTGGGACAAAAATACACCATTTGGCTTCAAAAACTACAAGCAATATTCTCGCAAAATCTATTTCAAAAAACGGTGGACGTTCATCATATCGTGGTCTTGTAAAAGTGGCGCCTAAGGCCAAAAATTGCAAAGTCAATGTGGTTTGTGACGCATTAATGCTAGACGAGAACAGTCGTTCTGACACTTATCCTACTATGGAAGTTGCTAATGCAACATGTAATGTGACGCACGAGGCGAGTGTATCAAAGGTCTCAGGTGAGCAATTATTTTATTTAATGACAAGAGGACATTCAGAGGAAGAAGCCATGGCAATGATAGTCAATGGCTTCTTTGAGCCTTTCACCCGTGAATTGCCAATGGAGTATGCAGTTGAGTTGAATAGACTTTTGGAGTTAGAAATGGAAGGTGCCATTGGATGATTTTTCAGTAAATGGTGATTATTATGAGTGGAGATGTTCAACAATATTCGGTAATATCAGTGCCAAATAGATCTGACCACCTTTGGCGCTATACCTCTTGGCAAAGTGTTCATCCAACGGGTGATTTGCTAGAGGTGCCAATTATCCCAGTTGCTGAGATTAGACTTCTAAATCTAGATGGGACACTTCCTCCTTCTGAAGTTACTTTCCGCCCTGCACTTCCTCAAGACCTTGAAGATTTGAGTTCAAATGCTTTGTCCACTTCCGAAATATCTTCTGTGTTTTTGCGCGAAGTCGCAGCAGGTCGCGCTCATTTATTGGACATTCCTTCGGGTTGGGTTGGTGGTCAACCTTTGATGATTGAAGTAAATGCATTAGGGGCTACTTCGATTCAGCACCTTCTAATCAATGTAGGAAAAGAGGCCCAATTTGAATTGACAACGGCGATTCGTGGAAAAGCGGACTGGTTTGGATTCCTCCGGGAAATTAGTGTTGGTAAAGGTGCCATATTCCGTGATTTGATTTACAATCGGCTATCAAGTACAAGCACCTTTGTTCGTAATGAAGGAGTTGAAATTTCTCGCGATGCACTCTTTAACGGCGCCACATTATCACTTGGGGGGGGCCGCCTAAAAACTGATTTAAGACATGAATTATTGGGAAGTGGAGCAGAATTATCATTACATGTTGGGGTTCACGGTAATGGGCAAAGACGGGATGACCACCATTTTGTTATCAATCACCCAGTTGGGCAAAATCAAAGTAAATTAGTAATGCATTCGGCTTGTGATGGGAGAAGTAAAAATGTTGGAACTGGTCGTTTAATAATCGCCGAAGGAGCACAAAGTTGTGATGCTGGGCAAGTATTCAAGAATTTGTTACTTTCAGACAAAGCTGAGGCGGATTCAATTCCAGAATTGGAGGTATTTGCTGATGATGTTAGTGCAGCACATGGTGCTGCCAGCGCCCCTCTTGATCCCGAGCAATTATTCTATCTTGAAAGTAGAGGGCTCGGGCCACAAATGGCAAAAGATTTGCTTACTGAAGGCTTTTTGATGGATGCCTTCACAGGATTCAAATCAGAGTCTTTGGTTAACTACTTGCGCACCCGCCTTTTAGTTCACCTTGATTGTGATTTGCTAGAGTGAAATAATGGGCGTGAAAAGGTGATTTTTGATCCGTACACATGCCGCAAAGATTTCCCCATTTTAAACCGAATTCTCCCTAATGGCAAGCCATTAGTCTATCTTGATAATAGTGCTACCACTCAGAAACCGTCCTGTGTGATTGATGCTATGAGCAGATATTATTTAGAATACAATAGTAATGTTCACCGAGCAGTTCATACACTTTCTAGTGAGGCTACTAATGCGTATGAAGGTGCAAGAGAAATGATTGCGGATTGGTTTGGACTGACTGATGGAAATCTATTGTTTACCTCTGGCACTACTGAAGCAATTAACTTAGTCGCACATTCTTGGGGTCGAGCAAATTTATCAAAGGGGGATGTGATTGTGCTAACCGAAATGGAACACCATTCTGATATAGTTCCTTGGCAAATGCTTGCAGAAGAAACAGGTGTTGAACTTAGATGGGTCCCCTTTGACAAAGAAAATTTCCAATTAGATATGGCTGCCTTTGAGATGTCACTTGAAGATGCAAAATTGGTTTGCTGCATTCACACCTCAAATGTGCTTGGGATCCGCAATCCAGTTGAGGAAATAATTAGCCTCGCACATAATGTTGGTGCACGCGTCCTTATTGATGCAGCGCAAGCAGCACCGCATGACCGAATCGGAATAAGTGAATTAGGTGCTGATTTTGTCGCAGTTTCTGCTCACAAGATGAGTGGGCCAACCGGTATTGGTGCTCTTTTTGTCAATGCCGAAACGCTTACTGAGATGAAGCCATTTTTGGGCGGAGGGGATATGATTAGAGAAGTATTTCTCGATCATTCAACTTACCAAGAAGGCTCTTTCAAATTTGAAGCCGGAACTCCGAAAATCGCTGAGGCAATAGGGTGGGCTGAAGCAGTGAAGTGGCTTTCAAATATCGGTTTTGAGTCCTCTCATTCGCACTCAATTAAATTGGCCCAAAAGGTTGCAGATGCATTCCGCAATATTCCAGGTATGACTGTTCTTGGAAGACAGGATAATGATGATGCCCCATTGATTTCTTTCATCCATGATTCTCTACATGCAGCGGATATGGCACAAATGTTAGATGCGCACGGAATCGCTATACGCACAGGACATCATTGTGCTCAGCCTTTACTGCGAAGCCTTGGTCTTACAAGTACAAATCGAGCCTCATTTTATCTCTATAACACTGAAGAGGAGGCAGATTTCCTCATTGAAACTGTGCAAAAATTGGTAGAAAGGTTCTCTTAATTGGATGTGTATTTGGATGTGCAAAGAATTTGGAACTGGCAATTGGCCACCAGCACTTCAAGAAATAATTGATGAGTTTTCTGAAATTGAAGACCAAATGGAAAGATTGGAGATATTGTTTGATTATTCCGAAGAAATTGACGAATTGCCACCTGCCGAGTGGTCTGAATCAACAATAGTTCACGGTTGTCAATCCGAAGCACATATCAAGGTCACCTTTTCACAGGAAAGTGGTTTTCATTTAATTGGCGCTGCTGATGCAAAATTAGTTCAAGGCTTAATGGCAGTAACCTCTATTGGACTTGAAGGATTAAGTCTTGAAGAAGTGGTGAACTTTTCGCCTGATTTCGCCTCTGAAATGGGCTTGATGAACATTCTTTCACCAAGCCGGGCCAATGGTTTTAGAAATATGCTGCATAAGATTCAAGAGGATACTAAGAATTTAAAGGAGTGATTATTGTGAATGAAGAAGAAAAAGTAATGGTTGCATTGAATGAAGTTATTGACCCCGAATTGGACTTTTCACTTATTGAATTAGGGCTTGTATATGGCTTGCGTTTTGAAGATAGGGCCGAGGGCCGTCATGTTGAAATCGATATGACCTTAACTTCACCAGGATGCCCTGTTGCGCCTGAGATAATGGCTGCAACTCATCGGGCTGCATTATCAGTGGAAGGTATTGAAAGTGTTCATGTGAATCTAGTTTGGACTCCAAGATGGGACCCTAAAATTCATGCTGGCGAGGATGCGAAAATGGAAATGGGAATTTGGTGATTCACTCAAACCCTTCTCTATGTTATTTAAACACCTCTTTATCCTCGAGCATCTTATACGTATCATTACTGCCATATTGTTGTGGAAACTTCTTGAGTAATCCCTATACTCCACATTCATGGCGGAGTCGTTTGCAGCTATCTCGTTAGCCAAGCGAGTTTGCCTTGTGGCTTCTGTTTTCCTCCTATTGCCGAGTCTTGCTCCAATTGCAAATGCAGAAGTTGTTGTTGAAGAAAGGCGCAATAATGTTGGTGATTGGTTTGAATATGATGGTTATGGCAATTCTCTCGCTATCGCTATGGCAAATCAATATGCGCAAATTGATGGAGCCGATTTTGTCGGCTGGACACTTGTTTGGGATGAACTTTTGAGAGTTGAGGTGACCGAAAAGGCAGCCTGTGAAATTGGTGAATGGTCTGGCACATGTCTGCGAAGTGTTGGCGCACATCACCTCAACATAACGCTACAGTGGGCGGAAAATACTACCCAATATGATGATGATAAATTGCTTCTAAATATCACTTCAGAAATACACCGCGAGAGCCCTTTTTCAACTTCTACATGGCATTTTGAGCAACGAAGAATATCTCTCCGTTCATGGTTTAGCGGCGATGATGAAATGAATCTGGTTGAGACTGAAACAACTACCAAGATTACCACCGAAGAATCAAATCCAAAGCCAAAAATGCTGGAGAAAGGCGACACATGGCAAAGTTCAGTTACAACTCAAAAGCGTGATGAAATGCGGCAGCGAATCAATTTGGGTATGTGGAATGAATCACTATCCGAACGAGAGGAAACCCAAACTATTGTTTATACTGTTGAGGATGAGGCAAATGTAAATACTGCCAAGGAAAATTGGCAAACACTGCGTTTACGTCAACAAGGATTGGGTGAAGAAAATTATTCTATTTCCTACTTATCTGAATTTGGCTGGCCGATAAGGACAGAAGAATATGAGAATGGCACCTTGACAATGTCAATGACTCTTTCAAATTTCCATTCCGCTGCAATATCAGGTGTCAAGGAAACCTCTGTGGAAACTCCATCGCTTGGAATTATTGGAGTAGTCGCAACTTTGTTTATGGTAGCAGTACTTATCCCCAAAAAGCGCATATTCTAAGGGAGAGTGAATTTGTACAATTCCTTTTTCTCTTGCTGAAAGTGCCTCTGCGGCCCTTCCTCTGTATAGAGTATCACAATTTGATGAAATATTAACTTGCTTACAGCACCGATGCGGCAATACTAAGATGGTGTATTCCTAAAGAATGGGGTTGCCATTGTTGTGTTGCCCCATTTGTTCTAAGTTCTTCGCCCAATGCACTTCCATAAATGGTCAGGCTAGCAATACCTGCTTGGTCTGTGCCATTGATTTTCGCGATTATTCCATGGCTTGCTAGATCATCAAAGGTCGGAGTAGTGTCAAAATTATTTCCGCTATTTAGCGTAATCCACGCACTTCCATTTTCATCGGTAGTGAATGAAATAATTTCACAACAACCATAAAATAATTCTCCTTGAACTCCGGCAAAGGACATATTTTGGTATGTTGAATTAACCCACAAACCAACCGTTATTGATTTATTTACACCTCTTTGCATCATTTCTACAGAGATTTCGGGAGTACTCTCGCGAGTGGAAGATGGTTGGTATGAGGTCAGCCTAAAATCACCAGTTACTCCCAAAGGCACTTCTCCAACTCTCCATGACCATTGCCCAACAGATGGGCAAAACCAGCGCCAAGCCTTTGCCTTGTTTTCCTCATTAAATGCAGTAACATTACGTGAATTATTACAATCGCTATTTTGGTCCTTTCCAAATCCTTCTTCAATATTAATAAAGCGCCAATTATTTTGCTCCTTTTCATCTTCAGTCGGCAAATCCACATAATTAGATGAACCAGAATAAATCTCGGTAATTTCATGATTTGCTAACCAAGTTTCATTTAGTCCGAGTGGAAAATCCCACCATTCAAGGGGAGGGTTGTAAGTTGATTCAATACTAATATCTGCAATAGATTCAACGCCAAAGGGATGTTCAAATTCGATTTGCAAATTCTCCGATTTATTCATGATTGCTAAGTCAGACATTCGTATGTATTCATAGGCGTCATAACGAACTACAAGTGTATCGGTATAAGTTTGTAATAGCGGAACTGGAAAGGTCGCTAGGCCAGAAAAAGTACCCCATAAATGAAGAGAGTATGTGAGTGTGTCCTCTCCTGAAAATTGCATGATTGAAAGGTCATCTACCTGTAAAAAACTGTCTCCAGTTAGCAGGTCATTTATTGCAGCCCCTTCTACTCCTGCATCATCAATAACCGATGAGGCATCTAATCTGCCATCATATGTCCATTTGTCGCCGATTCTCCAAGTTGGCGCTTCAGTCATATTAGCCCAATCAAAATCATTTTGCTGGCGCTGAACAATATAATCCGATAGATCCTTTGCCTCTCCATTGAGCCAATCATCTCTCCCTTCTCCGCTATTCACTACTTCTTGTGGTGGTTGTTGGAAAACTAAAACAATGGAGGCTAGTATCAAGGCTACTATTGAAAAAGCAATCGCCCAAGTTCTCAGCCTCATCATCCCACCTCCTCTAACCTCTCAGTGGAGGTTGGGCTTCATGGGCATTGTGGTAATTATTTGAGATTAGCGTCGTATGATAATAGTAAGTACATCTCCATCCCGCAATAGATGATCAAGGCCAACTGTCTGCCAGTCAAATTTTGCCGAAGGGCCTTTGACCTTGGCATAACGGAATTTGCGTACAAAGTCACGGTGCAAATTCCTACAAATCTCCTCTACTGTTGAAGTATCCTTTACCACAAGAGGTTCCTCCATGTCTGCTTCCTGCCCCTGTGGTTTGAGGTAAATTGACATAAATCCAAGATTGTCATAAATAAAATCCTTCATATCTTCGAGGCCGGTGCCGTGAAAAGCAGATATTTCCATTACCGGCCAATCTTGAGGAAGATGTCTCCTTGTATTCTCAATGTCACCGGGTTTTGCTAAATCAATTTTATTTATTGCTACTACCGCTTTTGAATAAACTCTACTTCCTGCCAAAGTATCTACAAGCATATCGGCGGTTACATCAACCCTCAAGGTAACGACTGCAGAGGTATATCCGAAGTCGCGAATAATATCTGCTATTTCGGGATTAGTAAGAAGAGTCTGTTCAACAGTCGAACGAACATCAACTCCACCTTTGTTAGTTCGATGAATAAAGACTGGTGGTTTTCTTTGGTTTAAGCGCATTCCAGCCAATTCCAATTCACGGTGTAATATCCGAAAGTGAGCACCTTGAAAAGGGTCAACTATATACAATACCATGTCTGAATTACGAATGACATTGAGAATCTCCTTACCTCTACCCTTTCCCTCAGATGCACCTTTTATCAAACCCGGCAAATCAAGAATTTGTATTTTGGCGCCGCGATGACGCATTAGTCCGGGAATACAAGTAAGAGTAGTAAATTCATATGATCCAATTTCAGATTCTACTCCGGTTAATTTTGAAATCAAAGTAGATTTACCTACGCTTGGAAATCCAACTAAAGCAATTGAAGCATCACCGGATTTTCGCACTTCAAACCCTTTCGCCGGCCCGCCAGCCTTTGAATGTGCTAGGACTTTTTCTTCCTGCATTTTTAGTTTGGCAATCTTCGCCTTTAGGCGCCCGACGTGATGTTCAGTCGCCTTATTTTTCTGAGTTTTATCAATTTCTGCTTGGATGGCAGCAATCTGTTCCTTGATTGTAGCCATCCATTCACACCCATTTGCGCCTGCGTCTTTTACTGCTGGCGACTTGTTCCTCGTGTTGGGCGGTTGGTCTAGGGTTCTTCAAACCGGCGCAACATCGGGACATTATTGGGTGATGTTCAAACCATCTATCCCTCTCGGTATTATTGTGAAGAACCCCGAGTTAGCAGTTTTGTGGTTTCGCCTCACGGAACCTTTGACCAAGTTAGCCCCTTTGCTTATAATGGTCAAAGACGAGCCTGGTTATCATCGCTATGAAACACCTCGCAGAAGTGGAATTAATGGTTTGCGGACTTTACCACAAAGACCATTTGCAGCAACTGTTGTACAAAAAAAGCACGTTGGCTTGTACATGATGTCATTATATGAGGACCCTAGTATTATGAATAATATGCCGCAAATTCTTCACAAACGATGGAAGGGAAAAGCGAGTTTAAAGTTTACAGATGAGGATGACCCTGCTCTTGAATACGTTCATTTACTTTTCGAGGCTGCTGTTAAATCATGTAGGAGACGGGGAATTCTCACAACTCCCTCTCCATGAAACATAAAACCAAAGCCCTTCTCGCAGTGTTGGTGATGAGTAATGGCAATTGAGATGCAACTACATCTCGT
>PSPT01000028.1 GCA_004195635.1 Methanobacteriota archaeon | reverse complement strand
CTGAATCACCCCTCATATTGGCTTGAAATTCCTCTTTGTCTAAGATTTCTAGGATACTTTTTAATTTGCACATGGTCTATATCCCAAGTTTGATGACACTTAGGACAATAAACAAGTTTTTCATAGCCTTCACCTTCAACTTCAAGAATTGTAGTTTCAACAATCCAATCAGTTTCTTCATCATAACATCCTTGCCAACAATATTCATATCTTTCGCTTTCATCATTTTCATTTTTTTCTTTTTTATTTTCATTATTTTCTTTCATCTTAATTCTCTCCTTCAACTAATCCTGATACTAACCATGCAGTACAACAAGTGGTACAAAAATCATGACTTTTTTCATTCATGGGTTTTTTCATCCTTACAACCATTCCAGCACTTGACCCTTCCCTCATCCAAAGAGGGGGGCACTATCCTATCGGAAACAGTCACCACCCAGGTATCCTCTCCTACACCGACTTCCTGCCAACATTTCGCACACCCCATTCCAGTCGCAAGATAATTGGTATCAATGCAATTCCAATGCAAACTACAAACTCTACCCGATCCATCACAATAAACTCCCTCGCATTCGAATTCAGCTTCATTTGAGCAACCTTCGTATTCACAAGACCTTGAGTTGGGTTTGGTCGTCATCTCTTGTTCTTTGCAATCATCTTCTTCATCAACAAGCCATTCTACATCATTCATTCCATTCTCTCTTTCATCCTCATCTCTTTCTACATCATTCATTGTCATTCATTCACCTCTTTCTCTTATACTAGCCATCCTCTATCTTTTGCAGTAGGTTTAGAGTATCCATAAGGCCATCCCCAAAAATTATGAAAATGTTTTCCAAATTTAGTATATACATAAATAAAGTATATTCCATATTTTGCATTAATTTTCTTTTCCATTTTCCTAAATTTCCTACAATGGTCCTTAGTATCCATATTATGGTGGTGAGAGAAATAATGATGGATGAATTCATGAATAATAGTGTGTATTTTTTCTGCAACCTGCCATCTATGGTCAATCCTAATAGGAGTATTCCTATCTCTTCCAGAAATCCTACAAGTTTCTCCATCAAATGCAATATATCTTACCGAGTCCTCTTTCTTTTCCAATTCTGACCAAAATGCACAAGCACAGGCTTTCTGTCCAACAAACCATTCTACCCATTGTTTAGACTTAACCATAACTTCAATATAAGGAACATCATATTCTTCACACATAGCGTCTATAAACGCTTGGACATCTGAACAAGAATCAGCCTTTGGCCAAAGGATAAATTTCGGCCTCTTGTAAAAATCACATATCGTTCCAATCACACTTGCCACTACTCCCGTTTTTGCCGCCATTGTAGGGACAAGGAAGTGGTAGTATTTATACTTTTCGGTTAAAAAAAATAACATTTTTGCCGCATAAGGCGCAAATATGGCGCTGTTTTTGGAAAAAAACAATAATTTCGATAAAATACTCTCTATTTCAAAGTGAATCAAAGGGCCCCTTTATTTCAAGAGTTTAGATGCACCATTTAATCCATCATTAACAATCAATGGTGGACATAGGCAACAAATAATTAGTCATTTTAAGGCCTTTGTTGCCGTAACGTCCAATTTTCATAATCTCCTTATTGTGAAAGTGAGGATTGGTGGCGCAATGGCCATTTCATTTTCACTTCGTAAAACCGTCTTATTCGGACGATGTGCTCATATAGGGGAAGTCGGTCGGCGGAATGTTCACCATGAAGCGAGGTTCACGTGCTTGGAAAAAGACTGGTAACCAGCGTTGGAAGTGGCGTAAGAAGAAACTACGCCGACGAAAGCGTGCTCGCCGTCAAGCAAAGCAATAATCACGCAGTGGAGAATAAATCTGGGAGTATAGTATAACCTGGTAGTATCGCGGGCTCCAGTTGCACGGGAATGACGAAAGGAAAACGCTGAAGTTGATGATCAACTGGAGCGCTGACCCGAAGCATCTCGAGCCGAAGCCCTTTGGTGTCTCGGCAATCAGAAGATATCCGCTGGTCGGGGTTCAAATCCCTGTGCTCCCACCTTTCTTTGCTTAAATCATATGGAATCGTATTGACTCAATAATCTCAAGTTATTGTTTGATTTCAGCGAAAGATGTGAGCACATGCCCACTCGCATAATACTGACTCTTGAGCGAGTGCTTTTCAATTCATTTTGATTAATCGAAAAGTTCGCACTTCCCTCTAATTCTTATTGATGTTTTTCGGTCAAGTGCTCAGACCCTGTGCTCCCACCTTTTTGCTTGAATCATTTTGATTTTGGTTTTTAAGAATCGTAGAAAGTCGTGCTTACAAATACACTCGTAAATTTTGCTACAATTGGCAGGCTTGATTCTAATCAAGTCTTATGTTCACTACATTTGTGAGGTTGAGTATTCAGTGCCTCACATTGCCTATGAAGGGAAAACAAGGGTGTGATGATTGCAGGACTAAGCCTTACATCATGACTACTTGTTGCCCAACTGGGTTGTTCTTTGCAATTGAGCCTGGGATAAGGAGTGCGTCAATTAGCCACCAGATGCCAAGTCCTTGAAATGTAATTAATGCAAGAATGAAGATTCCAACTCCGCGTCCAATATACAAATGATGAATCCCTAAGAAACCAAGGAAGAACCAAAGTAGGTATGCAACGAGTGTATTGGGTTGGCTTCCACCAGCAACTACTACTTGTGTTCCGACCATTGGTGCAGCAACCATAGGTTGAGCCATAGGTTGAGCCATAGGTTGAGCCATAGGTTGGGCCATAGGTTGGGCCATAGGTTGGGCCATTACAGGCGCTGCGGCAACAGGCGCTGCCATAACAGGCGCTACGGTTGACGGTGCAAATCCGGGGTAATGCTGCGCAGTGTATTCTTGCGCTTGTTCCGCAGTATATCCTTGTGTCATTAATCCGTTATAGTAAGTCTGTGCTTCGCTCATAGAGTTGCCTCGCCCTCCCCAACTATTGCTATTACATTAAGGCATCTAAATGCTTTATAGGGGGATATAATGTTAATTTTGGACCTGCATTTTGCCATTTGCGTCCAGCGAATACTTGCGGCATGAGTGTGCGTCATGTTGATGATGAGGCGGCTCTCAGCGTGGTTTGAGGGCAGACTATGCGTAAGGCAGCCGTGATTGTTATTTTGATATTACTTGTTCCGTTAACCGGTACATTAGTTCCTTCTTCACCTACAAATTATTCTTCTGTGGGTGGATTATATGATGCTCAATTATTGCGGTCTGGTAACTCGCTTGAAATCCCGCAACAGATTCCCGTGCTGATTGCAAATGCTGGTCCATGGTGGACTTATACCGCTCTTGATTCTAATCGAAATTCAATTCACGACAGTCTGGAGACTTATTCGGGATTGGTCGGAGTTGGACTTTCATATGATCACTTGCCAACTCATGCTGACCTCGATATATTAGTTGGGTTGGGATTAAGCCCTGTTGATGTAATAGAATCTATAGATGCGGTGCTATTGGGGCGAATCAGTGTTGAACTCGTACCGATTCTTGCTCAACTTGACGGAGTAGTAATGGTCGAGAGATATGGCGAAGTAGTATTCTATGGCGATGTGCAAACTCAAGCGGTTAAGGCGAGAAATTCTTCGGTTTATCCAGATGGTGCTTGGCAGTTTGGAGTAACAGGCAAAGGCATCAATATCGCCATGACCGATACCGGCGTTGACAATGAACACCCCGGTCTTGTTGACAAATTCGTTGCCGGATATGATGCGGTTTGTTATCTTCATACGGATATTCCTGAATGTATTCTTGCAGGTTTTGGTGCCCGCGAAGATGATGGCTCTTTTGACCCAGATGATGGAAACCAGCATGGTACTGCTTGTATAGGCATGGCAAGTGCAACGGGTCTTGAAGCCGATGGCAGCCAATCCGAGTTTTATGGCAGTGCACCAGATGCAAGTCTAATTGATGTGCGCATCGGAACCGATGCCGGCGCTGGGCCATTCGAAAATTACTTCCTAAGTCAAGAATTCTATGAGTCGGCCATGAATGGGTTGCAATGGATTATTGACCACAAGGATACCGAATGGGCAGGTGTTAATGAGTCATTATTTGGCATTGATATTATTTCTCTGTCTTGGGGAATAACCAGCCATGAGGCTGGTGGTTCTGATGGTGAAGACATGCACAGTAGAATCCTCAACGAGGCAACTGAAGCAGGTGTTGCCGTTTCGGTTGCTGCCGGAAATGACGGCCCAGATAATGATGGCCTTTCCGGCATGGGTTCATCATCTATTTCAATGACAATCGCTGCAACAGATGATCAAAACACCATTGACCGAAGTGATGATACAATCGCCGGATACTCTTCTCGTGGACCACGCCGAGATAATGGCGATGGTAACCCATACAATGAACTTAAACCTGAACTTTCAGCCCCAGGTTCAAACATTATTCAAGCAGAGGGTTGTGTTACCACAGGAAGTTGTAACAATAATATCGGCCAAGATGCCTCTGGAAATACATACACTGGAAGAGGCTCTGGAACATCATACGCTACTCCCGCAGTATCTGGAGTCATTGCCCTCATCATGGAGGCTAACCCCGATTTAGATCCAATGGTCATCAAGGAAGTTCTCAAGCAAACTGCTGAACGTAGAGGAGAAGCAAGTGTGCCGGATGTGGACCCATATTGGAATCGTGACTTCGGTTACGGCATGATTGATGCAAGAGCAGCAGTTGAATTAGCCTTACAAATTAACCAAAGCGGTGTGGCTTCCTCTGACATTGATGTGACATTGCAGAATCATATTATCGACGTAAATACGAGCGGGGGTGTGATAACAATTTCTGGTCATGCATGGTCACAATCGGGTATTGTCAACAGCATTGAATTTAGCATTGAAGGCGGCGACTGGGCAGAAGTGACTTATGAAATACCATTAGAAGAAATGGTTGCAGGTCAGCCGTTCAACTGGTCAATTTCACTTCTGCAATCCAAAGTGAACTCTGGAAACCAATCTATTGAAATCCGTTCAAATGGTGACGATGGACAGAGTTTGCCGGTATTGCTGACTGTAATGGGGACTGGCGGGGGATTAGGTGGGCAAGCAAGTAGCCCATTGGCATTCATGCTCGGACTGATTGCTCTGGTTGGAGTCGCTGGGGCTTATGCTTTCTATCAATCTAGAATTGACCAACCAGATGTGCTCGTTAGGGCCATTAGTCAAGAAGAAAAAACCACCAAAACAACTTCCAATAAAGGCACCTTAAAAATCGCCAAAGGCAAGGCAAGTAAAGCCAAGGCCAGCAAAGCCAAGGCAAGCAAAGCCAAAACAAGCAAAGCCAAGGCCAGCAAAGCCAAAACCGCAAAATCAATGATTGATGAAGTAGTGGAAGCCGAATTAGTTGACTAGCATAGTTGACTAGCATAGTTGACTAGCATTGTTGACTAGCATAGTTGACAAGCCGTCAAGACAATTATTCAAAGGGCTACGAACATTGTTGAGGCAGGTAATATGAGTCACAGGACAGAGCGCTCTTTCGTTACGAAGGACGAAGGGTGTTCGCCGCTGGGTTGAAATGAACCTTCATGTTGGGTGGTTGTATGGGTGATTATTCAAAACGAGCCCTTGCAATTCAACCTACGGGTGTGCGCAAGATGTTTGACATGGCTGGTGATGACACAATTTCCTTTGGTTTGGGTGAACCTGATTTCCAACCCCCTGCGGTCGCGATTGAGGCGATGGCCGATGCAATGCGCCGCGGTCATAACAAATACACTACAACTGCCGGCCTACCTGAACTTCGTCAGCGGATTGCTGAATCTTGGGCTCCATATCAGGAGGGTCTAACTTCCGACAATGTTTGTATGACGATGAGTGGTACAAATGCCCTGCTGAACTGTTTTATGACCCTTGTAGATGCAGGAAAAAATGTCCTCCTCCCTGAACCATACTTCCCTTTATATGGGCCGGATGTTACACTCTGTGATGGTGAGCCGCGCTTTTATCCGTGTTTATTTGAGAATGAATTTATTCCTCAAATAGATGTTTTGGAATCTCTTGTTGATGAGAATACAGTTGCAATTCTTTACAATTTCCCTTCCAATCCGACCGGAGCAATGCTCAATGATAAGCAACGCGATGAACTTTTGGCTTTTGCAGTCAAACACGATTTATGGCTAATTTCGGATGAAGTATATGACCGAATTGTGTTTGAAGAAAAACATGTTTCCTTCCTTGGAAGTGGCTATGACAAACTACTATTAATCAATAGTTTTAGCAAAACTTTCGCCATGACTGGTTGGCGAATTGGCTATATATTGTCTCCTGATTTAGAAGCGATGAAACAAATAATTAAGATTCAATATTACATTACCGCTTGTTCAAACGACGCTATGCAGTACGCGATTTTGGCGGCATTTGATAAAGCAAATGACTATCCTGCAAAGATGGCGATTGAATTCAAGGCTCGACGCAACCTCATTTGTTCCCGCCTAAATGACATGCCGGGGGTTTCCTGTCATGTGCCAAAGGGAGCGTTCTACGTGTTCCCCAAGGTCGAGGTGAAAGGGATGAACTCCGAGGAGGTCGCAATAGCTCTTCTTGAGGGCGGTGTACTTTGCTCTCCTGGCTCTGCATTCGGTCAATCGGGTGAGGGTCACCTGCGCTTTGCCTATACGATTTCACGGGAGGATATTTCCCGCGGGATGGATAAAGTGGAAACCGTACTAAGGCGATTACAAGCGGAGTGATCCGATGGGTTTTTTCGCAAGTTTAGGATTGATTTTTGTTGGGCTTTTCATTGGTCAAATAATCCCTCGTGTTCCACAGATAATTTTGACGCGAATGAAATCTGTAAATCAGCAATTCCCTGAACACCCACGGGCAATTCCTGTAGATGCTCATCTTATTGCCCGCGTATTACATCTGCAATTGGCACGCAGATTAGGCGTGCTTTTCACCTCATTTCCTATTGGTTTTGGAATAATGATGCTGACTTATGGTCAGCCAGCACTTGGCATGGGGTTATTTTTGGCCGGTGGTTGGACTTTGCTCTCTTGGGTTTTGCCTATGCGAATCTTTACTACTTCTTCTTCACCTTGGACCCGTAAAGTTGCTGAGGAGTTACAAATTGAGATTAACCGTTCTGAGTCCGAGGATTCCTGTTGTTCCTCTCCTTCTCTGTATTGGGAGTTGACTGCTGTGCGTTGTATTTCATGTAGGGAAATAATAATTCAAAAATCACGGCCAGACCTTGGTCGCCCTCGCAGTGATGGCAAAATAATGGGTTTTTTGCGACTTTGGATTACGGATGGAGAGCCAATTGTATAATTCAGTGCGGAGTTTTCGGGCCGTCGTGAAGAATGCAGCAAAATTGATGCTGGCCAACATGCAAGTAGATTCTAATCGCCTTTTTATTGTTAGAAAATAGGCCAAGACTCAAGAGCAAAGCAAACTGCAAGGAGCATGTGTCGGTGGAGCGGAGTTCATTAATTGCCCGCTTGTGGCTGACAATTATTGTAATCGGACAAATAATTATCACTCCTATTGTCGCCTTTTCGATTACATATTTACTTGAATTTGACAAAACGGCTGATGGTTTTTCACTTAATTTCCAGCAATCAATGATTCCTTGGATTATCTCTGCATCCCTCGCTTATGGAATGCTCGCCCTCTTTTTGGCTCTTCTAATGGGCGGCTTTGTGCCTCGTTTCGTCACCTTGCAAGGTGGATGGTTGAGAGCATTAGGTTTGATTAGAGGAAGGAGGCAGTCGGATGCTGTATTACGTGCGAAACTGAAAGCATATCATTCGCCTCAAGGTAAGATGGTTAGAGTAGTCAGTGATCGGAAGGAAGCAGGGCATCATATTTTGTCAATTCACGGAGGTCTTGTGCTGTTAGCAATACCATTTCAGTTAATCATGGTAGTAGTGCCACTTGCGACAATACTTTTTATTCCAAAGGATTGGATGGCGCCCAATACTATGCTGGAGTTTTCCCTTGTTTCTTATGTCGTAATTCTCATTTCTGTAATGCAAATTTTCCCCAAATTCGCAAAAAAATTCGTAACTGCAGCAGCATTTACCCGCAGATGGCTAAAATCAATGACTCGTTTGTCTTGGTTGGCTCCAATATTAGTTCTTTGGTTATTGGGTAGAATGGCAAGTGTCATCGTAGTGACATGGATAGGACCAGATATTGGTGCATCAATAGCAGTAGAAAAAGCACTGTTTGAAGATTGGTTGGGAATTGGCACGGTGCCAGAAAATTCGTTTTTAGATTTGCTTACAGCGCTGGCGGTTATGCCTCTTTCCGCTTTTACTACCTTGGCTACATTAGGAGGAGCAAATGGCCCTCTTCCGGTATGGATGAACCTTGAGAAGGGGGATGGTTGGGAGAGTCCAGAGGATGATGATGAAGACGAGGATGGTGGCTATGGAAGTGCAACCGGTGATGGGATTGCAAGTGGAGGGATACTTGGCGGCAGTGAGGCTGTTTCCTCACAGGACGAAGATAATCCTATTTTCGGAGATGATACTTATTATTCTTCGGCGGAAGATGGTGGCGTCCAACCCGTCGAAACCGATGGGGCTGAAGCGGAAGGTATTGTCAGTAAAGGAGCCAATATGGCTGCCGGTATGGCCGCAGGTGCTGGTCTTGTTGCCGGAACTGCATGGGCTGCGAGTAAAGCGGTTGGGGGGGCTTCGGCAGAGATGGTTTCCAATTTGAGTTTTGAGCCAGAGGGCACAGGCCTTGGCGATGGCATTGCCGAAAGTTCAGGTGGAAGCGATTTGAGTGATGGCGGGATTGGTTCTGAGGTAATGATGTCTTTGTTTGAGAGGTTTGACTAACCCCACGGTTGAGAGTTTTCTTTGCAATAATTGCGTATTGGATGAGACGTTGGTTAGTTGGTTGTTGGCGTTAGTTTAATTTTACGATGAGTGCTGAGAAATTGCTTGGGCTTGATTGCAGCGGGCTTTTTGGGTTACGCAATAGTGGTGAATACTTATCACCCATTGAATGCTGGGCAATGATATGCGCTCGCGAACTGCAGTATCCTTCCTCCTCTTGGCAATCCTTATCGGCCAAGCCGCTGGCGTGCTTTTTACTGCACCACTCGCCGATGCGGCTTCTGCTCGAGGCGGTACTAATGACAATTTTTACATCGTTTCTGTTGAACTAGGTAATGCTTCTGTTCATACCGATACTTGGTACAATCCAGATGGAACTCCTGTGCCTTTTATTTTCGCTGGAACGACATTGCCTCTAACTATTACAGTACAACGCGCAGGTACCTCCGCAACTCCGCAATCTGCATTGGTGATGGTTGAAGCGGTTCATCCAATTGGCTATGTTGATTGGTCGGTCAATTGGACTGCAACTGATTTGTATGGTGGACAACAGGATTCAAATCAATATCTGTGGACTCCTTCGGCAGCACATTCGGAATTGATCAATGATTCACTAGAAGGCGGCTGGATTATCCGCGCATCAATCAACTATTTTGCTGATACTAAAAACGATGATGACGTCATTGAATCTCGAATCCCAGTTGCTTTTGATTCAGACGTGATGGATGGAACTGAACTGTCTGCTGACCGTCTTACCTTCCTCCCTCTCGGATACCAAGGCGGGGGAGATGCAGAAGCAGTAGGTGCATGGCAAGAGGACAATGGTGGTGTTGTTGGTTCAAAGCATTGGCGTCACTCCGACCCGGGAAGTCAATATGCCAGTGGACGAAATGCAGATCGCTTAGTTCGTGGATATTGGCCTGCTACTGCACCTCAAAGTGGTGGCTGTAACCAAGATGTTCAAGAGCCAGGCGCTCCTCTCGTTTACAGTTATTATTATTGTAAAAGACAATTGTATACTGTTGAATATGTTTCACTCGACTTCCACCTTTCAACATGGGGTACCATGTCCATTGGTGATGAAGTGGCTATCGAATTATGGCGTACCGGCGGTTCTAGTCTTGTCAAAAATCTAACCGATTATTCACCCAATCAAGGCAATGACCAATGGTCCAACATTACTTGGAGGCCATCTTCTGTTGAATTGGGAGGGCAGACATGGTCATACGGTCTCTTGTTCTCAAGTGATTCTGCGTTTGCTGATGAAGGATTACACATAGATGATTGGATTATTTTCGCCGTTGAAAAAGTTGACGAATACACATTGACTACAAATTGTAATAATCCCGAAGCAGGTTATACTGCAGTTCCAGCCGAAACTATCAGTTTACATTGTATGGTTACCAATAATGGATACAAATCACAAACTTTTGAAGTTAATACCAATGTTTCAAATGAATCTTGGATGGATCCTATGAATCCAATGCTTCGAATTGATTCTGCGAACCAAAATCAGCATGGAAATGCAGTTCTTCTTCCAGCAATCCCCGCCGGTGAGACCACTGAAATGTGGATTAATCTCAGCATCCCGCCTGGTGCAGACGTTCAATCAGTAACATGGAATGTTTGGTTTGAGGAAGGCACTCCTCAAAATGCCGATGTCAAAGGTAGTATATCTTCCTCTGTTGTAGTGTCAGAGCAATATGGAGTCATGCTATCTTCCTTTTCACCATTATTGGCACTTGATTTATTGCCAAGTGAATCTGGTGAAATTATTATGCGCTTACAAAATTCAGGGAACTTAGATGCCGAGTATAATTTACTTCCGAGTTTCCCTTCTGCAGGGTGGGCTACCGCTTTCAAAAATGAAACTGGTGCATCCTTTTTGCCAATTGTTCTTTCAAAGGGCGAGTCTTTTGATTTCGTTGTTAATATTACAGCTGCCGCTGATGCCGCACCTGGTCTTACCTCTGTCTCAATTCGTGCATCCTGCACCTCATGTGTAGGGACAGTACACGGAAATGATGTTTTGATACGTAATATCAATGTGCCGGAATTGCGCCTCGTTAATGTTGTTGCCGATACTTTGTCAGTTACTGCAAGTGCAAATGGTGTTGCACAAAGCATCAATATTGACATCTTCAATTTGGGCAATGATGATGAGCAATTTTCTGTTGAATTAGTCCAGTCAGATTGGATTTTAAGGGGTGTATTGTCAACTTCCGAAACAACTGTTTTAGATGCTTGGGAAGGTTCAACTTCTATAACTCTTAATTTACCTATGCCTCTAATGTTGCCTCCTAGATTATACAGTGCAAGAGTTAATGTTGCCTCCATTGATGATCCAAGTGTTTATGATTCGGCAATAATTTCTGTTGAGGTTTTGCCTACATCAGCCCCTTGGGTAAGTGATGAAGACCCCGAGGAGTCCTACATTCCCGGTGACCGCGAGAAATCAATTCAGTTTGAAATACGAAATGACGGTAATGAGGATGATAGTTTTGAGCTTTCATTGGTGACCCCCGATGGAATGAGTGCGTTCATTGACAGTTTGAATGATAATACGACTATTGCTATTGCCCCTGGAGCTTCAACAAACGTGACTGTTAAGTTTGCTTTTGATAGTGACATTTCTGGTCAAATCTCTATGGATGTAGTTTCGACAAGTGTAAATGACCCGACTCAAAGCGGCTCTGGAACTGCAATTTTTAGTGTTGGTAGCCAAAACTGGCTTCGTTTGATTGAGCCATCTCCGGTTACAATCTCTGAGCCAACTGAAGAATTGGAGTTACTTTTCGTGTTGAGAAATCAATACACTGGAGTTCAAAGCGTGGATATTTCTTACACCGCCGGCGAATCTTCTAATTACATGACAGTTCGAATAAATCAGCAAGACCGAACTGTTGTTCTTGAAACAAGTGCACCTGGTGATGAAAGAATAATCCATGTTACCGTTGAAGTAAGTGAAGGAACTCTCATTAACTTGGATTCGGAAGAAGTGACCGTTTCGTTCATTCTTTGGGCTAAATCAAATACAGTTGAAGATGCTCAATCTTCAACAATGGAAATTACCTTGCAACGGATGTCTCCAACTGGTGGTTCAGAAGTTGATGATGAAGGAGGTTCATCAAGTGTTGTGATTAATATTCTTACAATCGGCTTCGGTTCATTGGTTATCATTGCCTTATTGGTCACCTTAATCAGAGTCTTAAAACCAGAATTTGAGGAGGAAGATATGGATGGATATGAAAGTGCAAGCGCTTCCATGTATGGGGAGGTTCAAGCCGCACCCGACATGACTTCAGACTTCTCAAGTATCGGAGGCAGCCCAATGCCTCTTGGTCCAGATACCTCAATGCTTGGAGCATCTCTCGTGAAGGATGTTCCGTCTTTCCCTTCGACTGAAACACAGGTCGCCACTGATATCACTCCGAATATTGATGGTAGTGTTATTTCAGAACCTCCTGTTGTGGCTCCCGAACCTACGCCCTCCGCTCCAGCCGGTCCACCGCCTGTGCCCGCTGAAGGATTACCACCTGGCTGGTCAATGGATCAGTGGGAACATTATGGCGAGCAATGGTTGAGTCAGCAAGAATTGTAATTGACTGACTGGCGGCATGCTAAAGTTTGCCTCCGTAAAGATGTTTTTTCATCTCAATCCATTACCTGCATCTCATGGCGTCTTCTTATCTTCTGCCTTTTTTCAGTTCATTTTCGCAATTATTCGTAGTGACATCCTCCCTTCACACCTCTAATATTATTCGTCTCACCTCCAATATTGATGAATTATTAGTTATTTATTCAAGCGTAGGGTTCAAGCCTTGTTCACCCTGCGCCCCAGTGCAGGTGATTACTGATGTATGGTGGACAAGGCGGGCAAGCGCCCATTTTTATTCTAAAAGAAGGCACTGATCGCACACGTGGGCGAAGTGCTCAAAGCAACAATATTGCTGCTGCTAAAGCAGTTGCTGATAGCGTCCGTTCTACTCTTGGGCCCAAAGGCATGGATAAAATGCTGGTTGATGGAATGGGAGATGTAGTAATTACCAATGATGGTGCAACTATTCTCAAAGAGATGGATATCGAACACCCTGCTGCAAAGATGATTATTGAAGTGGCAAAGACTCAAGAGCAACACTGCTATGATGGAACTACAACCGCTGTAGTATTGGCTGGTGAACTCCTCAAGCGAAGTGAAGATTTAATTGAACAAAATGTTCACCCCACAGTTATTTGTGAAGGTTTCCGTTTGGCTGCAGAAAAAGCAATTGCTTTATTGGAGAAACATGGAATACCGACAGAGGGAGATAATGCGGTATTAGCCGAAGTGGCAAAGACCGCTTTAACCGGTAAAAGTGCAGGTGCAGTCAAATCCTTCCTCGCAGATATTTGTGTTAACGCAGTAAATGCCATTGGTCAGATTGATAATGGTGAACGTCTAATTGATCTTGATGATATTAAGGTTGAGAAAAAGCAAGGCGGTTCTATTCGCGATAGCGCCTTAGTGGATGGAATAATTCTCGACAAAGAGCGAGTGCATTCGGGAATGCCAAGAGGTGTCTCAAATGCTCGCATCGCATTAATAAATTCGGCAATTGAAGTCAAGAAAACCGAAGTTGATGCCAAAATCCAAATTACCGACCCCGGTCAATTGGCAGCATTTTTGGAGGAGGAAGAATCCTATTTGCGTAATTTGGTGACAACTATTACTCAATCCGGTGCAACTGTGGTTATTTGTCAAAAAGGCATTGACGACCTAGCCCAGCATTATATGGCTAAAGCGGGAATTTTCGCTATCCGCCGTGCAAAGAAAAGTGACATGGAAGCGCTTTCAAAGGCAACTGGTGGCAGTGTAATCACAAATATTGAAGACTTGTCTGAAAGCGATTTGGGTATTGCCGAGAGAGTTGAAGAGCGCAAGATTGGCGACTCCGATATGACATTCATTACTGGTTGTCCCGAAGCAAAAAGCGTTAGTGTGATTCTTCGCGGTGGAACTGAACACGTTGTTGATGAAATTCGCCGTGCATTTGATGATGCTGCCGGAGTAGTTAGCGTTGCTTGGGAAGATGGAATGGTTTTGACTGGCGGTGGCAGCGTTCTGGCTGCACTCTCACGTGATCTTCGTACTTACGCCGTAAGTATTGGTGGGCGTGAACAAATGGCAATAGAAGCATTTGCAACTGCACTTGAAGTCGTACCACGCACCCTTGCTGAAAATGCTGGCCTTGACCCAGTTGACACAATCATTGCCTTACGCAAGGCTCATTCTGAAAATCAGATTCATGCTGGAATTAATGTTTACGAAGGTGGTGTAATGGACATGCGTGAAGCCAATGTACTCGAACCTCTTCGGGTTGTTGAGCAAGCTATTCAATCCGCAACTGAAACTGCAGTAATGATTCTTCGAATTGATGATGTTATTTCCTCAAAGGGAATGAGTGGCGCCGAAATGGGAATGGATGACATGGGCGGCATGGGTGGCATGGGCGGCATGCCCGGCATGATGTGATTTGAGGTATTCCTACCTCCGCTTTTTGATGCTTTTTGCATTATCTCAAACTCTATCTCGGTAATGAGTGGCTGGTAACCTTGAAAGACTCTTTGCCTGTCGAGTAACTTGTCGGTCAGTAAAGGCACGGCAGGTGAGGCCAATGTCACAAATAGCAATGGTTTGGGTTGAAGATGGATGTATCACTTGTGATGCGTGTCAAGAAATCGCCCCAGATGTCTTCGAAGTTCAAGATGATTCAAGCTTTATTGTTGCCGCTGCAAGGGTTGATGGCGGCTTTGATAGCAACGAATCCACAAAATCTGCATTGAAGGATGAGATTGGTTCTTCAATGTATGACGATATCCTCGATGCCGTTGATGGTTGTCCGGTTGATGTAATCAAATACGTTAAAGTTGGTGCTGAACTCGCTGGTGGAGATGAAGTTTCCGAAGCTCCAGTAGTCGAAGCCGCACCTGCTGTGGAAGAAGCAGTGGAATTGCCTTCTGAATTGACCGAAGGCGATCGTGGCCTACTGGTTCTATTCGGTTCTCAATCGGGTAATTCAGAGGATTTAGGAGTTAATACTGTGAAACTTGCAGCAAATGCTGGCCTCAATGCAACTTTGAAGGATATGGCAAGTGCAAGCATGGACGATATTTCTGCGGCAAGCCGCGTGCTCATCATCTGTTCAACTTGGGGAGAAGGCGATCAACCAGATAATGCCGAAGACCTTTGGCAAGCAGCAAGTGCAAGTAGTGCAGATTTGTCAGGTGTTAGTTTCTCAGTTTGTGCCCTTGGCGACTTGTCTTACGATTTGTTCTGTGAAGCCGGAAAGCAATGGGATACCCGTCTTAGTGAACTCGGCGCAAGGAGAGTAGTTGACCGCGCTGATTGCGATGTTGATTTTGACCAAGTTTGGAAGACTTGGTCAACTGCCGCTCTTGCAAACTTAGCATGTATTGATGATAGTGGCAATATGCATGAAGATTTCATCGCTACCTTTGCAGAACTTATTTCACCTACTAAGAAAGCAGGTGCAGTTGCTTCTGCTGCTGGAATTGTGCAAGCAGATATTGACCTCACCGTCAAGATTTTCCGCTATGACCCTGCCGAAGCCAGCCGAGGTTGGGATTCATACGATTGCACCGTACCTGGGCATTTATCAATTTCAGAAGTATTAAATTCAATTCGTGAATCCCAAGATGGTAGTATTTCTTTCCGTAGTTCTGGGAAACTTTCCGGTCTTCTAGTAAATGGAAGGGTAGTTCGTGCCGATGAGTGTCGTGTTCTCGATTTGGTTGGCGGTGTGCAAGGCAGTTTCTATCTCAATGTAGAACCACTACCTGGTCATGAAGTTCTGCGTGATTTAATCGTCGCTACTGATACCTATGACAATCGTCGTTCTAGCGCGAAAGTTTGGGCTCGCACTCGCGACCGAATGGGCGAATATGCAGACAATGGTATTGCAATTGGTACAATGGAGCCAACAGCTGCATTGAATATATACCAAATGTCCAATATTTCAAGTCTTGAAACCGCTCAAGCATACTCCGATGCCCTACCTTATTCCCCTAATTACCTCGGCCCTGCAGTCTGCTTGAGTCTATGGCGTCGCGCTTCTGACCCACGTACTTCCGCGGCAGCAGTTGAAGATTCGATGAATCGTCTTGAAGCGAAGGGTGGTTTGTGGAGTGAAACCGATATTTCTGCAATTACTCGTCAAGGTGCCGATGGCGCAACAATGGCCAAAGCCCTGTATCAATGCCGAGCAGACTTGTTGCGCCGCAACAAATTCACCGGTAAGCATGGCAAGCATGTAAAATGGTTCAGCCGAACCATCAAGATGACCGGTGAAGTCAATGAAACATTAGTTCCTGCGCTTGTAACCGGTCCAATCGGAATGATTGCAAACGGCCGTCAAGTCCTACGGATGTTAACTGGATTCACTCGTACAGGTGGCCCACTAATGAGGGATAAGCAAGCCCTTTTCCTTCCTCCTGCTAGTATTGGAAAGATGCCCCCGATGTTTTCTCTACCCGACCAATCACATTATCAGGTCGTTGCAATTTTCAATGAATTTGACAAGAGGTTCTGAGGTGATAAAATGGTAAAATTCGCATATTTCCCCGGTTGTGTTGCTAAGGGTTCCTCTCGTGAAATTGAGGATGCAATGCAAGCAGTGATTAAAGGTTTGAATATTGAACTTGTTGAGATGCCAGGTGCTGCTTGTTGTGGTGCAGGGATAATGAAGCAGGCAAATCACCAACTACAATTGGCTTTGAATGCCCGAACTTTTGCTATTGCTGAGTCGCAAGGCTTGGATGTTTTGACTCCTTGTGCTACCTGTCAAGGTAACATGCATGAAGATCTGAAAATGCTCCTTGATGATGAAGTTCTACGTGGCGAGATAAATGATGTCCTTGAAAGGACTTGCGGCATGCGATTCGAAGGTAATTTGCGCATGCGCCATCTTTTGGATGTCCTTGTAGAGGATATTGGTCTTGATGTAATAGAGGATAAAGTTCTAAATCCAATTGATTTCCCTGTCGCAGGATATTATGGTGCACCAATGCTTCAAGGAGATGCAAATGGAGATGATGATTCATTTAATCCGACTTATTTTGAGAAGTTGATTAGTGCCCTCGGTGGCGAGCCAGTCGAATATGACGGTCGAGTAAAGAGTGTCGGATTCCCTGCATTATTACACCAAGAAAAAACCGCAATGCGTCAAACTGGTGCAGTTTTGTCCGAAGCCAAGCAAGCCGGAGCCAGAATTATGGCAAGTGCTTGCCCGTTATCTCATTTTAACTTAGATACTTACCAAGTTCAAGCAGGCCGTGTGAGTGGAAAGGACACAAGCATGCCTGTTATTCACCTGCCAGAGTTAGTTGCATTTGCTCTTGGATACCATGTTGACCGTTTCGCACAATTACGTACACGAGTATTGGTTATTGGAAACTGAAATGTGACGGCGGTGCGTAAGCACCCAACTGAAACAGAGGAACCTGTATTATTGGTCTTTTTCATCCTTGTTTTTTTATTGCCAAATGACTTGGCTCGGAAATTCCTTTATCGGATATTGCATTTCTATAGAAGGGCTAACTTGTAGCATCATCCTAGTATTTCTAGCATTTGTGCAAGTCTTTGAGGTGAGATTCCATTCCTCGCCAATCTATCTTCACTTGCACTGAATACTTTAGCCGGACTGCCGAATTCAAGCATCAATTTCCTCGCCCTTACTCGCCCTATTGAAGGGAATGCTTGTAGGACTTCTACGCCTCTAGCAAATTTCTCCTTTGCTGCCTTAGTGTCACTTTGTCCTTTAGTCATATTTGATTCAACTCCAAGACTCCCGCTAGCATGGTGCTTGGTCCAAGCAGATTTTGGTCTTCTTTCAATTCTCTCTTCTTCTGAATTAACTAGTCGAGAATTGAGTCTCTTTGCAAGTTTGTCAATCCGTCGTTTTTCTTTTTTTGCCAGCATAGCCACAACTCGCGCGGTTGCTTGAGTGTTTTTGGTAGGAATAATTGTCAGTCCAATGTCTGCAGAAAGATGGGCTAATAGTCCGGCAATTGCATTTGAATGAACCGCTCTGGACATTGAATCTGCACCTTCAACTATCAACAAGGCCTGTGGTGCACAGGCAATCAGTCTTCTTGCCTGTCTGAATATTCTCTTATCCAATAATGAATCTATTAAATCGCGGCTGGTTTTTCTTTCAATAATGATAAGATCTCCAATTGCAATATCGCCGACTGCTAAGGTTTCAATATCTACGTCAATTTTTAGCGCTCGTAGATTTGCTAGGATTGAACTCGCCATCTCTCTATGGTCAAGCCGTACAATCAGACTTTTCCCTCTTCGCCATTTTGGCCTTCCCCCGGGTCCTCAATATGTGATTGCACATTATCCTCAGCCGCTTCTATTGCTGCATTCAAGACAGGGTTGCTCCATTTCGCCGGTTTGGATTGTGGTGTGGGCGATGGAGTGGAGGGAGGTAGGTGTGGGCGATGGAGTGGAGGGAGGTGTTGGCGGCGCATCTAATTGTTCAGAACTCAAGTAATCTGAGATTGAATTTTGATGTTTTGGGCGCACTAATGCCGAATTAGTTGCTGGGCTCTTACCGATGATTTTTGTCCTCGGCACATCTGGTTTTTCGCCACCATCTGTGCGTAAGCCACCAATAGTATGTCCTTTACTACCTAATTCGGGCTGCAATCTTTTTTCTTCTGCTAATAAAAATTCGGCTGCTGGCATTTTTTCTCCAGCAGTATCTACAATGAATGATTCAATAAATCGGTCAGGGTAAGGGTGGATACGTGGCGCCCTCCTTCTTCGCCTAACTTTACTAATGACATAGTGCATTCTTTTTTCCCTCGCAGCCGAGGCATGTCTTACGCCTTCGTCACGGGTATCTTCGCTAACTAAAACAAATACATCTCCTTGGCGATGTCTTGCAGTTCTCCCTCTTCTTTGAATGGTTCGTATTTCACTGGAAACAGGTTCATAGAAAATCACTCGGTCGGCAGCAGGAACATCTAGACCTTCCTCTCCTACAGAAGTCGCAACCAACACATTACTATGCCCCTCTCTGAATCTTTGCAGGCACGATATTTGCTGCTTTTGCGTCATTCCTTTTTGTCCGCCTCTGCTTGATTGTCCAATAAATTGTTCAACATTAACGCCCTTGATCTTCTGTAATTCTGATTCAATTTCAGAAACGCTATCACGCCAAGATGCGAATACAATAATCCGACTATCGTCACCTGTATTGATTACTTTCTTGACAAGGCTGCAAACTTTGGCCAATTTTTCATGTGTGATTTCACATACTCTAAGTTGCCCGATTAATGCCCTTATTTGCGGCTGGGCCAAAAATCTCCCTTGGGTGCTATCTGCCTCCGCATTCTCATCTGATCTTTCGAGATGCCTAAGTGCTGAGCCAACACTTTGTCCTTTGAGGAGATATAACAAATTCATGAGGCGTTGTGCATCGGCATTTTGCCTCGCCGCGGTATATGCGGTTGAACGTCCATTGTCTATTGCGTCACTAATTCGCGCCTGTGCTTGCCGAAGTGCTCCCATCGAAACACCGTGTTGAGTAACTAAGAAACCTTGGCGCCTCAGGCTTTCAACATAGTTATTCAATAATTGTTGCAAAGGTTCTGCCATTTGGGTAATCTTTTCATTGGGGGGAATTCTTATCTCGGTAATATCCATTTTTTGTAAATATGGTTTGACGAGGTAATCATCATTTCGTCTTGTGATTATTCTCTCAATTCCAAGTCGGTCACAAACTTCCTCTACCTGCTTTTCTTTTGACCCTGGGCTTGCAGTACATGCCAAAACAAGTCCGTTTGCAGCCGCTTCACAGTAAAGGTCGCCTACTTGTGCGGCGGCGTGATTTCCAGTTGCGTGGTGGGCTTCATCAACAATTAGCAATGAACATTGACTTAAACTTAGAATTCCCGATGCAACATCATTTCGAATAATTTGTGGAGTAGCAATAATCACCCTTGCAGTACCATATAGCGAAGTTCTCTTTGCCGGACTAATGCTTCCGGTCAAAGTTAAGATATCTTCTTCAGCAATATTGAGCCACTCTATTGCATCATTGAAATGCTGGTTGACTAATGGATTTGAAGGGGCTACCATCAATACCCACCCTTCAGAGATTCGTAACCTTTCGGCAGCGGTCATCCAAGCAATTGGAGTTTTTCCTAGCCCAGTTGGTAAAACAAGAAGTGTGAATGCGCCAAGTGCTGACCTCACTGCATCCAATTGGTAAGCCCTAGCTTCCGCCACCCCTTCCTTGAGAAACGGGTGGTCAACTGTAGGGGCCATCATCTCCTCTCCTGTCCCCACAGTTCAAAAGCCTTGATGAGGGGGGTGACATCACTTTCACAAAAGTAATTTTGATTTTGCAATAAAATTGCACTCCTAAATCGACTAGGCTTTACTTTCATTTATCCGGCCTAGGATGCTATAGTTTTTCCCAAGTCAATAATTCCAAATAATTCCCAGTATTTATTATGGGAAAATACAACAATATTTGTGCACTTTTTGTCGATTAAAGGCAAGGTTAAAATGTCATTAATTAGCGGCTAAACTTAGGCTCTATGTGCCGTTATTGACATTCACCAGAACCATTCATTTCATATAGGAACGGTCGGTCGGCGGGTTGCTTAGAAGGTGAGCGACCAGACGCTTAGGGCAATTCTCACGAATCCCTGAACCTCTTCCCCACTTGTGGGAAAAGGCCGGCGTCACGGCCGTTCCTTCGCTTTCTGAGCCTGTGCGGGCCCTGCATTGTAGGCACCCGCGCTGTAAAAACTGGAGGAAAAAAAACATGGGTAAGAGAAACCATCCACGCAGAGGAAGTATGGCATTTAGCCCGCGCAAGCGCGCTTCACGTCATTTCGGGCGCGTCAAGTCATGGCCAGAGGGTGAAGGTAGCGAAGTTCGTATCCAAGGATTCGCTGGCTGGAAAGCAGGAATGACTCACGTACTCGCAAAAGATACGAATCCGAAGTCAAAGAGCGCAGGTCAAGAAGTTAGAATCCCAGTGACCGTAATTGAAGTTCCTTCAATGTATATTCTTGGTGTCCGTGGATACCGCTCGACCGCATATGGTCTTCAAACTGCAGGCGAAGCATGGATTCAAAGCGAAGAACTCGCAGAGTCTTTCCCTCAACTCAGTCGTCGTATGCCAATGCGTAAGAACCACGATGCAGATGCTCATTTTGAAGCACTTGAAAGCGAAGATCTCGTTTCAGTTCGTCTTATTGCAGCAACAATGCCTAGCAAGGTAAGTGCAACCCCCTCTAAAACCCCAGAAGTAATGGAAATCGGACTCTCTGGTGGGGACACAGTACAACAACTCATCTGGGCACGTGAACAAATCGGTCAAGAATTCAATTTCACAGATGCCTTTAGTGAAGGCACATACACAGATGTTGTCGCCGTAACCAAGGGATATGGATGGCAAGGTGTTATTCGCAGATTCGGTGGTAAACTACTGTCTCACAAGAACTCTAAGAAACGCCGACAACACGGTAACATGGGTGCTTTCGGTGACGGATATGTTCGAAAGAGTATCCGACAGGGTGGCCAAACTGGTTACCATCAGCGTACTGAATTTAACAAACAAGTAATGCGCATTTCAAATCCTGAAGATAATGAAATCACCCCTGATGGTGGTTTCCTTCACTATGGTGAAGTCAATAATAATTATATTTTGATGCGTGGAAGTATACCCGGCCCAGCAAAGAGATTGATTCGTTTCCGCGATGCAGTCCGTGCCCAAGGCAAGGATGAATATCCAATTGACATCACATATGTTAGTACATCATCCAAGCAGGGGGTCTGAAGATGAAGGCAAGTGTAAACAATATTACTCTAGAAATCATTCAAGAAGAAGTTGAAGCAGGGCCTCTCGCCCAAGTCTTTGACATCAGTATTGCTCAGAAGGGAAAGGTAGAGATGCCGGATTCCTTTGATAGCCCAATCCGTGAAGATTTAATTCGTCGTGCAGTTCTTTCTGCTCGTGCAAATCGTCGCCAAGCCTATGGTTCACACGTACATGGCGGAAAGCGTAATCCAATGCCCGGTATGAAACTCTCCGTTGAATGGTGGGGTAAAGGCCGTGGTGTTTCTCGTATCATGCGCCGAACCGGTTCACGTCGTGCGGCTCAAAGCCCACACACTCAAGGTGGACGCCGGGCTCATGGCCCAAAGGTCGAGAAGGACTGGACTCAGAAAATGAACACCAGTGAGAAAAACGCTGCTCGCGATAGTGCATTGGCCGCAACTACCGATGTAGAAATCGTTTCTGCCCGCGGACATAAATTCGTTGATGAAATCAAGGCTCTACCAATTATTCTCGGAGACTATTCAGAAGTTGAAGATGGTAAATCCACAAAGATGGACATCGAGACTTTCTCCGCTAAGCACTCAACCCGCAAATTGGTTACTATCCTCGAGGGATTGGGACTTGGTGATGATTTATCTCGTGCTAAGAATGGCCGTAAAGTTCGCCCAGGTAAGGGTACAATGCGCGGACGACGCTACAAGACTCCAAAATCAATACTTATCGTAGTTTCACAGAAAGAAGGTTTAGCCCGAGCAGCAAATAATCTGCCTGGTGTAGATTGTGTTGCAGCCAAGGATTTGTGTGCTGAAGATTTAGCACCTGGTGGCGACATGGGCCGATTAACCGTCTTTACTAAATCAGCAATTAAGTCTCTACAAGGAAGTGAGTAATAATGAATCCGTATAGCGTAATCCTACGACCTTGGATCACAGAAAAATCCATGGAAGCAAGAAATAATTCCGATAATGACCGCCGAAACCGGTTGGAATTTTTGGTTCATAAAACCGCAACCAAGGCTGATGTAGCCAAGGCTGTTGAAACTCTATTTGACGTCGAGGTAATAAAAGTCAATACTCGTATTTCAAAGCACGGTAAGCATGCAAGTGTCAAACTTTCAGAAGGTTATGATGCAAGTGATGCTGCAATGAAGTTGGGAGCATTCTAATTGAGGTGATATTATGGGTAAGCGAATTCGTGCACAACGTAAAGGTAGCAGTCCTCGATACAAGGTTTCTAGTCACCGATTCCCCGGCGCCAGTAGAATCCCTCGTGTTGACGGTGAAGTTGGCAAGGTTACAGAATTGGTTCACAGTCCAGTTCACACCGCCCCTCTCGCCCGAGTAAAGTTCAATAATGGTGACACAACTCTTATTGTTTGTACCGAAGGTGTTTCTGTTGGAAGCAGTATTGCTATAGGTAGTAATGTTTCAATTCGCCCCGGAAATGTGACAACATTGTCTCAGATTCCAGAAGGGACTCCAATCAACAATGTTGAACTTCGTCCAGGAGACGGAGGAAAAATCGCCCGTACTGCTGGCAACTCATGTTTGTTGGTAGCCCGCTTAGATAATGGTAAGGTGCGCATTGAGATGCCAAGTGGTAAACTCAAAGAAATAGTAGGTTCTTGCCGTGCGACAATCGGTGTTCTTGCTGGCCATGGCCGCAGTGAAATGCCATTGATGAAAGCAGGAACTGCTCATTACAAGGCAAAGGCACGTGGAAAAGCATATCCTCGTGTTAGCGGTGTTGCAATGAACCCTGTAGATCACCCTCACGGTGGAGGAAATCACCAAGCGGTCCACGGACCAAGCTCAGTATCTCGACGCGCTCCACCTGGTTCAAAGGTAGGAAATATTGCTCCACGCCAGACTGGTCGTGGTGGAAAAGCAAAGAAGGAAGAGGTGAGCTGATATGGCACGAAGGAAGAAGAAGAATGTCATGACTCCAAAGGCGGCCCGCCGCCGAACCCGTAAGTTGCTTTCACGCACAAGTAAGCGTAGCAAGAAGGAATTCACATACCGTGGCTTAACTTCTGAAGAAATGCAGGCTATGCCTCTATATGCTTCTGAGGAAAACCCCGGACAAGAATGCATTTTGAATCTATTATCTGCTCGCGCACGCCGTTCCCTCGGCCGTGGACTTTCAGTTGAAAATCAAAAATTCTTGGACCGTACTCGCCGCAGTAGCGGTGCACTTCGCACCCACCGTGGTGACATGATTGTCCTTCCAGAATTCGTTGGCCGTACCATCGGCATTCACAATGGTCAAATGTTCATTAATGTTGCTATAAAGGCTGAAATGATTGGCCATTATCTCGGTGAGTACGCAATGACTCGCCGCAGCGTGACCCATAGTGGTCCAGGTGTTGGTGCAACAAAGTCGTCTAAGCACGTACCACTAAAGTGAGGTGAGATGAATGAGTAGAGACAGAACAAAGAGTCAAAAAGGATACACCCAATTATTGCAAGGTAGTCGTTTGGTTACCGCACGCGCAGTCAATGTTGACATGCACGTAAAGCACTGCATTGAAATCACCCGTCATGTGAAGAACATGACTGCTGGTCATGCGGTTGAATTGCTCGAGCAAGTAGTGAAGATAGATAGCCCTCGTGCTGATATCCGCCGCCAAGCAAAAGCAATTCCTTTCGTCAAGGGATCTGGAAATAAGCGCCGAAAGCGCTCAGGTCCATCAATGGTCGGACACCGCAAAGGCAAGATGGGACCTGGTCGTTACCCAGCAAAGGCTGCTGGAGAAATTATCAAGTTGATCACTAGCGCAATGGAAAATGCTCGTCACGAGCACGAGGGCATTGAAGCCGAAGACATGATCATCACTCATTTCGCAGCACACCGTGGTCCACAGAAGCGAGCATTCATGCCTCGCGCCCGTGGTCGAGCCACACCAAAAAATCACTACAGGACAAATCTAGAGATTTTCCTCGAAGACTTCTCCGCCGGAGATGATGAGGATGAATTCTGAGGAGGCGTGAATTATGGCAGGAAATACAACAATTCGTAGAATCATTAATCGCAATGTAGAGCGTCACTTAGTCAAGGAATTCTTGATTGACAATACCAAGAGAGCAGGTTTTGGTGGACTAGATATCCGCCGTACTCCTCAAGGTACTGAAGTAACACTCAAGGCAGAACGCCCAGGTATGGTTATTGGCCGTAAAGGTAAGATAATCAATGAACTTCAACGTCGCTTAGATGATGAGTTTAACTTGGACAATCCAAAGTTGAAGGTTGCTGAAGTTGAAAATCCAGCATTAAACGCACAAATCATGGCTCAGAAATTATCTAGCAGTCTTGAGCGTGGATGGTACTTCCGCCGGGCAGGGCACAGCACTGTAGTCAGTATCATGGATGCTGGTGCAAAAGGTGCATTAGTTGTTCTTAGTGGCAAATTAACCGGTGCTCGTAACCGAACTGAGAAGTTTATTGCAGGCCACATCAAGTTTTGTGGTGAGACCGCACTTCAATTAATGGACCGCGGCTACTCAGTAGCAGTCAAGAAATTGGGAACAATCGGTTGTTCAGTTGCTATCATGAAGCCCGATGCAGTCCTTCCTCACGAAATCACAGTATATGCAAAGGGAGAGGCGCCTCTTATGGATTCTGAAAACACCGAAGTTGTTGAAGTTGAATCTGAAGAAATTGTGGAGGCAGAAGCATGACCTACTTGTCAAATAGAGATATTGAGGCAATGGGTTCTGGCGCCCGAAAAGCACGTTTAGTGGAACTCCGTGAGGAAATGCTCCAACTTCGTGCTGAACAATCACTGGGTGGAAACCCTTCCAATCCCGGCGCATACAAGGCAACTCGCCGAAGTATTGCCCGCCTACTAACTCATATGAAAGAGTGAACTATTGATAATGAGAATACTAAAAATAACGAGGTGAAATAATATGGCAAATATGTGTAATGTGTGTGGGCTCCCTTCCGAGCTATGCATTTGTCAGGAAATTGCCAAGGAACAACAGAGAGCTTTCATCTCTACCGCCCGCCGTCGTTATGGTAAAATCGTTACAATTGTTGAGGGAATTGATGATGTTGCTATTGACATCAACAAGTTGGCTAAAACTCTCAAGTCTCGTTGCGCAGCTGGCGGGACAGTCAAAGGTCGAGTAATCGAACTTCAAGGAGATCATAAGAAGAAGGCTGCAGAAGTTCTCAAGAAGAACGGATATGTAGTGGAGGTGAGGTGATATGGTAAGCGATATACATATGCCTTGGTTAGGTAGAAACCTCAGTGTTTACAACTCCACTGACCCATCTCTCGTCGGTCGCAGCGGCCTCGTTGTGGATGAAACAAAGAATACAATCTCCATTTTGGAGAATCAAAACAAGGTGACCTTTGCTAAGGCTGCCATTGAATTCCTACTTGATGACTCGAACTCGGTCATCAACGGCGCGGACTATCTAGTTCGCTCCGAGAATAGAGTTCATCGTAAGGAAGCGTGAAAAATATGCGTGATATCGGAATTGATGTAAAAATGCCTTCGGGTGAATGGGACGGGGACGGAAATTGTCCTTTCTATGGTAGCCTGCGACTTCGCGGACAGATCCTAGAAGGCACAGTTGCAAAAACAGGAATGGCCAGTACAGTTGTTATTGAGCGAGCAAATCTTCGTTACATGCAAAAGTATGAACGATATGAGAAGCGAACCAGCCGTCTTTCAGCTCACCTACCAAGTTGTATTGGCGAGTTAAATGTCGGTGACCGAGTAAAGGTCATGGAATGCCGCCCTCTATCAAAAACCATTTCGTTTTGTGTTGTAGAATCTACTCAGGAGAGTGCTTGAAATGAAGGGAATTCCAGGACGAGTCACCCGTGGTTTACCAACCGCAGCCCGCCTAATCTGTGCCGACAATACAGGTGCAAAGATTGTTGAAATAATCAATGTTCCAAAGTTGGGTCTTACTCTACGCCGTTTGCCTTCTGCAGGTGTGGGCTATATGATCAAAGTGTCAGTTAAGAAAGGTACTCCCGAAACTAGACGCCAAATGTACAATGCTGTGGTCATCCGTCAGCGCCGCCCATTCCGCCGTATTGACGGAACTTGGGTTCAATTCGCAGATAATGCCTGTGTTATCACCAATGAACGTGGTGAAGTGCAAGGTTCAGATATCAAAGGGCCAGTTTCCCGTGAAGCGGCCGAGCGCTGGCCGCGTATTGCAGCAACAGCCAAGCAAATAGTATGAGGTGTAAATTATGGTACAAAGTAAGAAGCCAGGAAAGCAACGAAAGAGTGCAGCAAATGCACCTATCCATCTCAAGCGTAAGCGTGTTCGCGCCCGCCTTCAAAGTGATGACCCACGACTCGCATCTGTTCGAACCGTAACAGTTCGTACCGGTGATGAAGTCAAGATTGTCCGTGGAGATGGAGCACACGGTGGCAAGCGCCATGGTGGAAAGAGAAAGAGCGTAGCACAATCAAAGAACTCACGACGTGTAATTCGTGTAGATTCAAATACCAACCGTTTGTTTTTAGAAGGACTAACAATTACCACTGCTGACAACAAAGAAGAGGCCACTCCAGTAAATGCATCCAATGTTATTGTAACAAAGTTGGATGAGACAGACCCGAGGCGCTTGACTCGCCTCACAGAGAATAGGAGTTGAATAACATGGGATCTAGTAGCCACTTGAAAAGACTTGCAATGCCGCGAAGTTGGGCTTTGCCACGAAAGGTACTAACTTGGGTTCAGCGCCCACGCGCAGGAAGCCATTCTCTCGAAATGAGTATGTCTCTTGGTGTTATTATGAGAGATATTGTTGGAGTTGCAACAAATCAACGTGAAGTTCGCCATATTTTACATTCACGCCAAGTAAAGGTTGATGGAAGTATAGTTACCGATGCCCGCCGTGGTGTTGGTTTCATGGATGTCCTAACTCTTGGTGAAGATCATTACCGTTGTGTCATTGACACCAATGGCCGTCTTCGCTACAACAAGATTTCTTCATCTGATGCAGAGTGGAAAATTTGTCGCATTAATGGTAAGTCAACCCTCAAGGGCGGAATTACCCAAATTAGTCTACATGATGGACGAAATATTCTCGTTGAAGATGCTTCTGAATTCAGTACTGGAGATACCTTGAAGATTTCTCTTCCTGAGCAAAAAATTCTCTCCCACCTCCCTTTCACTGAAGGTGCAAGGGCTTACCTTACTGGTGGTTCTCACGTTGGTGTATATGAAATCATAAAAGAGTACATCATTAAGCGCTCAAGTATGCCAAACGAAGTCAACTTTGAGGACTTTGGAACTATTGCAAAGTATGTTTTCATAGTCAATGATGACACACCTCTACCACTTAAGGAGGTGAATGTATGAGTGATTCAGCAAATCCAATGATGCTACCTCGCATCACCAAAGTTTGCATCAACATCGGAGTCGGCGAGGGTGGAAATCGTTTGCAAAACGCTGAGAAAGTTCTCGAACTCGTTTCAGGAGTTACTCCTGTCCGAACCCTTGGACGCATTCAAAATCGCGAACTTAAAGTTCGCCAAGGTGCTCCAATCGGTTGTAAGGCTACCATGCGAGATTCAGAAACAATCAAGAAATTCCTTACCGATGCTTTTTGGGTTCGTGAAAACACAATTCCTGCTTGGAACTTTGATGCCCAAGGAAATTTGTCCTTTGGCATCAGTGATTACACTGAATTCCCAGACCAGAAGTATAATCCGGACATCGGTATCTTTGGAATGGATATTTCAGTAGTATTAGAAAGACCAGGCCACCGTGTTAGTCGTCGACGACGACGTAGTAGAAAGGTCGCAGGAAGTCATTTAGTAACTACAAGCGAATCCCGTGAGTGGTTTAAGAGCGAATATGGTTTGAATATCATGGAGGAGTGAAAATGGCACGAGAACATGGAATGGATATTGGACGAACTGATGGATGCCGTCGTTGTGGCCGAAAGCGAGGAATGATTCGCCGCCACGGACTAAGGTTATGCCGCCAGTGCTTTAGAGATGTAGCCCCAGAGATTGGCTTCAAAAAATACAGTTGAATGGAGGGATGAGATATGCAATTTGATACATTAAATGACGCATTAGTCAAGATTTACAATGCAGAGCAAGCAGGAAAATACGAGGTTGTTATTAGCCCAGCAAGTAAGTTGCTAGGTTCAGTCCTTGATATTATGCAACGCTCTGGATACGTTGGGGAATATGATACTACAGATGATGGACGCGGTGGAAGTTTCCGTGTTGAACTCCGTGGTACAATCAATCGCTGTGGTGTGGTAAAACCTCGCTACTCGGTAAAGCGCCAGGATTACGACAAGTGGGAAAGCCGTTACCTCCCAGCTCAAGATTTCGGAGTATTGATTCTTTCAACCAATCAAGGTGTGATGAATCACTATGACGCAAAGGACAATCGTATTGGTGGCCGTTTAGTGGCTTATGTTTACTGAGGTGATTATGATGGTACAATTAGATAGAATAGATCATTTGGTTAATTTACCAGATGGCGTGAGTGCTAATCTTTCCGAAGATGGAGATATTACAATAACCGGTTCAAGTGGAAGTCTTACTCGAAGTTTCATCCATACGAAGATTTCAGTTCTTCAAGATGGTCCAGGACTTATCGTTCGTGTAGACATTCCTCGACGAAAGGAAAAGGCCATTGCTGGAACTTGGAATGCTCACCTAAATAACATGGTAAAAGGCGTGACAGATGGTTTTACTTACCGTTTGAAAGCAGTTTACTCTCACTTTCCAATGACTCTAAAGGTCGAAGGAAATAATTTTGTAGTAAACAATTATTTCGGAGAACGAGTTCCCCGAAGAGCAGAAATTCTCGATGGTGCAACCGTCAAGATTGAAAATAAAGTAGAGGTTGTTGTGTCTGGCATGGACAGAGAAGTCGTTGGACAAACCGCTGCAAATATTGAACGCAGTTGCACAGTAAAGAACAGAGACCGCCGTGTATTCCAGGATGGAATATATTTGGTAGGTAAGGAGTGAAAGGAGTTGGTCATATGAGTGAAGAATATGAAGACATGACTGTTGCTGAATTGAAGGTACTTCTAAAGGAAGCAGGGCTACCTGTTTCTGGAAGGAAATCCGACCTAATCGCTCGCTTGAGTGATTCTGCTGAAGAGAAAGAAGTTGTTTCTAGCGAAGCAGCCGATGATTCCGATGAAGATTGGGATGATGAAGATGATTGGGACGAGGATGCCGGTGACGACGTATATGTGGTCAAGCAGAAACCTGTTCTCAGCCAAGAAATGAAAGATGCTCTAAAGATGCGTGCTGAAAAGAAGAAAAAGACCCCTTCCTTCCGCCGAACCGAATGGTTCCGATACAAGCGATTATCAAAATCCGGCTGGAGATATCCAAATGGCATGGACAATAAATTGCGCAAGAACCTCAAGTACCGTGGCTCTCTTGTTAGAATTGGCCATGGTAAGGTTGCTGCAGCCCGTGGACTCCACTCAAGTGGTTTCCGTGAAGTTGCTGTGAAGAACCCAAATGATCTCGAAGAAATGAACCCTGAACTTGAAGCAGCCCGTGTTGGTGCTACTGTTGGTGGACGAAAGCGTGAATTAATTCATGCTCGGGCTGATGAATTAGGTATTCGTGTTCTAAATCGCAGGAGGAATGTTTGATGCAGATTACTAATCAAAAGAAAATGGCGGCTCGCCTACTAAAGTGCGGAGTTAATCGCGTATGGGTTGACCCCCACCGTGTTGACCAGATTGCTGGAGCAGTTCAGAAGGACGATATTCGTGAATACATTGAGGATGGATGGATCAAAGCAATGCCAATTAAAGGCACAAGCCGAGTTCGTGCTCGTGTTATTGCAGCACAAAAGGCCAAAGGACGACGTAAAGGACACGGAAAGCGTTCGGGTACAGCCAATGCTCGTCAACCACGAAAGAATAAGTGGATGTCACTCATTCGTTCTCAGCGTCGCGTATTGAAGGTTATGCGTGAAGATGAAACTCTTACCCCTTCAGAATACCGCCGATATTATCGCAAAGCAAAGGGTGGTTCATACCGTTCAATTGCGCACATGCGCACTCAAATGGAATTAGAGGGTATTACTTTCAAGGCAGGTGATGAGTGATGGCACATGGCAAAAAACAACGAAATGCATTCCGACGCCGACGAACTGGCGAAACCGACTATCGCCGACGCATGAAGTTACTACGCAAGGGAGCACCTCGTGCAGTCGTGCGTGTTTCAAACACCCAAGTTAGTGCACAGCTAGCAATCTACAATTCAGAGGGTGATGAAATAGTCGCCTCAGCAACTGGTGATTCATTGGTTGGCAAGTATGGATGGCCTGAAGACATGTCAAAGAAGTCAATTTCAGCAGCATATCTAGTTGGTTTTGCTCTCGGAAAGTCTGCGCTCGCAGCCGGACATGAAGATGCCATTCTTGACATTGGACTTTCTGCTTCATCCCCAGGTGCTCGTGTTTTCGCAGCAGTAAAGGGTATGGTTGATGCAGGAATGGATATTCCACACGGAGAATCCGTTATTCCTGACGATGAAAGAATTAGTGGCTCACACATTAGTAGTGATGTTTCAAAGGCAGTCGATGCAGCCAAAGCAAAAATTGAGGGGGCATTCTAATGAGTGATGAAAAAACTACTGAAACCACAGAAATGCCTGTTGAAGTTCAAGCGGTGCCACCTGCAATGGAAGGGGCTGCGCCAGGACTTATCCTTGCGTTCACTCCTCAAGAAGCCAAAGAAGAAGGTGGCCGCCCACGACGACGTGGCGCAGGGCCAGATCCAATGAAGGCACTTCGTGAATGGACTCCACGCACCCGCTTGGGTCGCATGGTTCTTTCAAAGAAAATCGTATCCATGGAGCAAGCACTTGCAACCGGGATACCAATTCGTGAAGTTGAAATCATTGATGCTCTATTACCAAATCTAACTGATGAAATCATCAAGGTAAACATGGTTCAAAGAATGACCGACAGTGGTCGCCGTGTGCGCTTTAATGTCATGGCTTGCGTTGGTAATCATGATGGCTATGTTGGACTTGGCATGGCAAAAGGTAAGGAAGTCGCAGGAACTATCAGCAAGGCTATCACTGCCGCAAAACTGAATGTTATTCCAGTCATGCGTGGAAATGGTTCTTGGGAATCAAGCGTAGGACCTGGTACAAGTGTTCCTTTCTCAACTACTGGAAGAGCAGGTTCAACCCGTGTGACTCTTTCACCTGCGCCATCCGGCAAGGGGTTAGTCGTTGGGGATACTGGAAAGCGTGTTCTTGAATTGGCCGGAATAACTGACGTTATCAGCCGTTCAAAAGGACAAACTCGCACCACGATTAATTATGCTCTCGCAACCTATAATGCACTCTGCGCATTAAACAGTACTCGATTATCAAAAGACCAAGCGAATCGCTTGTTTATTGCAAAAGGGAGGTTATTAGAATGAGTTGGCTAGTAGTAAGAGTACGTTCTGACGTTGGAGTTGAACATGGCATAAAGGAAACTATGCATATGCTCAATTTAACCCGTGTAAATCATGCAACCATCATTCCTCAACGCCCGCAATATGCAGGAATGCTTCAGAAGGCAAAAGATTACCTCACTTGGGGTGAAGTTTCAGCTGAAATGACACAAAAGTTAATTTCTGAGCGTGGACGAATGGTTGGCGACAAAGCAGTTACTGATGAAATCGTTTCAGAAGGAACAGAGTATTCTGACATCGCATCTTTCTCCGAAGCAATTGCAAGCGGTGATGCAGTAATGAAGGATCTAACCGATTTAAAGAGAATTTTCCGATTACAACCACCAACCGGTGCAAAAGGCTGGGGTGGCATAAAGAGAAGTTTCGTCGTTGGCGGAGCTTTAGGTGCACGCGGTGACGCGATTGAGGCTCTAGTAGAGCGAATGATTTGAGGTGATTTATTATGGGTAGAACTGGAAAATTCCGAGGACGTAGCCGTTATCACGGACGTGGAAAGAAAGCAGGCCGTGGTGCTGGAAAGCGCGGTGGCCGTGGAAATGCTGGAATAAACAAGCACCGAGTAATGACTCGAATCAAGTATATGCCAAATCATTGGGGTATGCATGGATTCAACCGTGACCCAAGTTTGCGAACTGTTCACATTACAGTTAATGTCTCTCAACTTAACCACTTAGCCGGTGAATCCGACAGTATCAACTTGTCTGAACACGGTATTACTAAGTTACTTGGCTCCGGCCGCATTGAACATGCAATCAATGTCACTGTCGCTCACGCAAGCGCCAAGGCCGTTGAAAAGGTCGAAGCCGCAGGCGGTTCAGTCAGCATCGAAGGCGACGATGAAGAATGGGAAGATGAGTAATCTCATCAAATAACTAATCAATTGGAGATGAATAAATGAATCGACGACCAATATCTTGGGCAGTAACCCTCATTGGGCTCATGTATTTCGGTATTCTCGTATATTGGCAGCAAGATGAGCTGTTTGGCGAGGGCATTGAGCAAGTAGCACGAGACCGAGCAATCTTCGGCTTAGCAATGGCATTAATCCACATGGCATATTTGCTATGGTGTTTCACTAAAGACCTCCCTGATGGAATAAAGAGCATTCCAATTATTGGAAAGGGATTCAAACTCCTCGTATGGCTCGGAATTGTCGCGGTTTGTACTTGGTACGCAAGGCCAAATGGTGGCGATGTTGACGCAGTAGGATATCTCTTCGTAGGAGTTATTCTAATGGGATTCGGAGCAACTGCTTCACTTGTTGCTTTAATGTATAGTGGGCCAGAAAGCAGTCGTTTGTATGCTCTGCGCCGCTTCGTAGATGTCTACCCAGCAATTGCAAAACCCGATGGTCACGTTCGCTTCAACAGTAAATTATGGACTACAACTTTCGTCCTTATCCTTTACTTCGGCATGACAAATGTGATGATTTGGGGTCTTTCAGGAACTGCTCTGGACGTATTCAGTGGATTCCGAGCAATTATGGCTGGAGCATCTGGTACCATCATGCACTTAGGTATCGGACCAATTGTTACAGGTTCAATTATAATGCAACTATTCGCAGGAGCAAAAATCATCCGTCTTGATCTTCAAGATTCCGATGACAAAGCACTATACCAAGGTGTGCAGAAATTACTGGTTCTAATAATGATTCCAGTTGAATCTATTCCTCAAACCTATGGTTTCCTTGACCCGTCTGGTGATTTGATTGCAAACTATGGATTAGGCTGGGCGAATGCAGTTATCGTTGCTCAGTTGTTTGCTGGTTCTTATCTTGTATTCTTGCTTGATGAATTGGTCAGCAAGTGGGGTATTGGTTCAGGTATCTCTCTGTTCATTGCAGCAGGTGTTGCTCAGTCCACTTTCGTGGGTACTCTATCTCCTCTTTCCACAAATGGTGGGGCTTACACCATCCAAAACCCTCCAGCAGGTACCCTGCCGATGATTTTCTACTTGTTCCGTACTGCAACAAATTCTGAACTGGTTGCAAATAATGGATTCGAGATGATGCTATTGACGCACGTCAATCCAATTATTGCACTCGTATCTTCGGTGATAGTATTCATCGTAGTTGCCTATGCTGAATCGAGTAAATTGGAATTACCATTGACTCACGGAAAAGTACGTGGGCAAAGAGGGCAATATCCTATTCGTTTGGTTTACGCAAGTAACATTCCGGTCATTTTGATGGCTGCTTTACTCGCAAACATCAACATGTTTACCCTACTCTTTTGGAGTCACCCGACATTGTCTAAATTCCCTATATTGGGAAGTAATGGTTGGTGGTCGCAGTCGCACCTTATCGGTGTGTTTGAGCCGGGTCAAAGTTCGCCCTCGGACGGACTTGCTTGGTACACCAGTATGGTGAGTGGAGTTGGTTCATGGCTGTTGCCAATTCTCGATCAAACTGGCGATATATATGGCCACTCAATTTGGCAAATTTTGCTTCACGTGGTCGTTTATGTGACAATAATGACACTCGGTTCAATGGTTTTCGCTAAGTTTTGGATTGAAACAACTAACATGGGCGCAAAAGATGTTGCAAAGCAGATTGAGCGTACAGGAATGCAAATACCTGGATTTAGGAAGAATCCGAAGGTATTGGAGAAGATTCTTGACCGTTATATCCCCCCAGTTACATCATTCTCTGGTGCTTTCGTAGGATTTTTGGCTGCAGGTGCAGATTTACTCGGAACGGTAGGTAATGCCACGGGAACGGGATTGCTGCTGGCTGTTGGAATTATATTACGTACCTATGAGCAAATTCAAAAGGAGCAAGCGATGGAAATGCATCCAATGCTCCGGCAGTTCTTCGGCGCTGAGTGATAATACGCTCTTTTGACTTGAACTGCCCTTTGGCAAGCAATATTATTGTTGATATTGTAGATGAATATGTGGTAATTGTGCATACTATTGACCAATCAGGTCCATCAACTAATTTACAATTTCTTCTTCAGAGATATTTTCTCAAAGTCAAAATTTAAGATTTATCATCTCTTACAAGTTCAAGTATTTGCTCCGCCACCAGACGCGCATCATTTTTACGAAAACTGTTCCGAGTTACCGTGAATTGTGCATACTTTTCATACAACGGCTGCCGCTCAGCAAATAACTGCTTGAATGTCTTACCCTTAATTCCCATCAAAGGCACAGGGCCACGGGCAATGAAACGGTCCTCAATAACATCAATACTATCTTCAATATAGACAACATGGGCAATATCTGCAATTTTACACATTACATCTTGATCGTAAATAACGCTAGCACCAGTATCAATCACCTTACCTGACAAATCACTCAGTTTCATAAAAACATCTTTCTCGATTCTCAAAAAGTTATCATCAGAAAGGTCGTGGTATCTTTTACCCTCCTGATTCGCCTGTTTTACGATGAGTTCGTCGGTCTCCATGCATTCATAATCTGAAATTGTTGCTATTTTTTTACCGATATAGCTTTTGCCAACCCCGGCCATACCCATCAAGGCAATATTATTTTTTTGCCTCATGTGCACCAATTCCAACTCAACCCCTAATGCTGTATTTGATAAACTATTCGGAAGGGCCCCCTCTGTATTGACGGGAATTGGAAGGCTAGCGAGCAAACCGACCCACGCAAAGCCCATCAAACTACCATATTCGGTTGGAAGGGGTTTCGGATGACCCCTTGCAACTTATCCGAATCAATTAGTT